>JAZQNK010000034.1:0-21419 GCA_045627325.1 Treponemataceae bacterium
TAGCACAGAAAGCTTCTAGTTTGCTTGCGCAAACTAGTAAAACTTGTACAAGTGTCACCCCGAACCTGTTTCGGGGTCTATGAGCAGACCCTGAAACTAGTTCAGGGTGACAGGTTGTGCAGGTTTCGGCTCTTGCCGCGAAAAGCTATCGGCTTGAATTAGTCAAAAAAAAAGAATTGTCATGCCGAATTTAGTTCGGCATCTATGCTATATATAGCGTATAGATCCTGAACTAAATTCAGGATGACATTGCTTATCAGGCAGCCCCGTCAGGTTGTGCAGCTGCTGCTTGAACCAGCTGAAAAACCGCTTTGTGTAAAATCAAAGTTACAAATATAATCCTTTTTAGCATAAAGAGTTGTCTTTTAAGAATTTGTGTGCTAACCTAGCTCAATGGCAGAATTAAGAGTCTTAAAAAACGCTGTAAAGCATAATTATGAATTAATGAACAGTCTTTGCCTTGAAAACGATGCACAGCTGAACGTTGTTTCCAAGTTCTGTTTAAGCAACCCAAAGATTATTGATTTTCTTTCTTCTATAAAAGATTGTCCCTGCACCACAATTTCAGACAGCAACATGTGCAATTTTGCATCATTGAACGAAGATACTGCAAGAAAACTTACAAAATGCGTCATAAAAACACGAATTTCTGACATTCAAAAAATTCCAAGTCTTCCGCCTTATGCAAGGCCAGACAGAATTTTTGTTTCAGACATGCTGCTTTTAAAAGAAATAGAAAAACTTCCCGAAAACCTTCAGCCTGAAGTTGTACTTATAGCCGAAACAGGCGACATGAAAGACGGTTTTTTGCTGCCGGACATATACGAAATTTGCAAAATCATGCCGAAAATTAGAATTATCGGGGTTTCTGTAAATTTTTCATGTCTTTCCGGCATTTTGCCTGATTTAGACACCATAAAAACACTTGCAGACATGGCTTTAAAAATTCAAAAGCTCCGCCACCTTGAAAAACCTTTTCTTTCTGTCGGCGGAACTGTAGTGCACACCATTGCAGAAAAAGGCGCACTTAAAGGCCTGGTTCAAGAAATAAGAAGCGGCGAAGGCATATTTTTTGGTTACGATTCTTCCGGAGGACAAAAGCTTAACGGTTTCTGCCAGAAAACGATAGTCCTTAGCGGAGAAATTCTTGAAGTTGCAGAAAAAGATTTTTCGATTCAAGCCGGGCATGAAGCCGGTTTTTCTGCAACAGGCGGCAGCGCACCTGCAGACGAAGGACAGAATTTAACAGAAAAAGGCTCAAGAACACGGGCTGTTCTTGACTTTGGCATTCTTGGTGCAGTCCAGAAAGATTTAAAGCCGGTTGATGCAAATATTGTTTTTGCCGGTCAGACTTTTGATTTTACTGTAGCAGATGTAACAGATTCTCCACATGTTTATAAAGCAGGCGAAAGGATCGATTTTATTACAAATTATGGTTCAGCATCTTTTGCAATGATGAACAGATATATACCTTGCATTTTGGCGGAGGAATAAAGATTTGAGAGACAGGCGTGCAATACTTACAGGAATTTCCGTTTTTGGAATTATTCTTGCCATAAGCCTTTTAGTAAACGGCGCTTTAGGAATTTCTGGTTTTGAAGGCGTTTATGAAGATGCCCTTATTTCAAGATACAACATTGACGGAAAATATATCAAAACAAGAGTTGAATCATCTTTAAATCTTGGAAAGAAACTTTATCTTCTGGAAAGCACCGTAAAATCTTTATTCTCAGAAACTTTGGAATCGTCAAGCGGAATTGACCACCTTTATATAATAGACAATAACAATAAAATTCTTTATTCAACAAGGAATGCTTCTTCTCAGCAATATATTCCTTTTACATATTTTGAAGGAGAAAAAACACCAAGCGAAGAATTAAGCCCGTATTCTTATAAATTTTTAGACACAAATTTCATCTGCATTCCACTGTTTACTGGCAAAACAGATTATACAGGTTCTGTATTAATTGAATATTCACAAAAATCTGTGTCTGCATTTATTTCGCCTTACAGAAGCTTTGGTTTTAAACTTGGAATTATCATCCTTGTCCTTTCGCTTCTGCTTTTTATAATAGGCAGCCTTCTTTTTGGTGACAATTACAAATTTGAAAACATTTCTACAATTGTCCTGCTCATCATTTCGCAGCTTCTGTTTTCGCTGTTTAATTTTCAGAAGTACAACACGGCACTGGGAAATGTTTTCAATGCAAACATGTTAAGGCTCGGCAATTCGGTTACAAGCGCAATTGTAGAACCGCTTAAACTTGCAGAAAATCTTGACAATCTAAAAGACGTAAACAGCTATCTTTTTGAACGCATTTCTGGAAACAGCCAGTGTTCAAGCATTTATATTCTTGACGCCCAGAACAACATTGATTTTGCAGCATATAATCAGACAGCAGAAACTGAAACTTCGCTAGATGTTTCAAATTCTGACATTACTGTCCTTCCAATCATTACAAATGCAGAAAAAGCTGCAAAATATCAGCTTGCATTAAAAATAAACAGGCCTTTAATTAACAGCGTTCTGCGCGACATGGCTTTAGACTCTGCCACAATCATTATTGTTGCGTTGATTTTTGCATTTATCTTAAAGAGTTTCATCCTGCTTATGCGCTACAAAGACGACATTCTCATTGAGCCGGAAGCAATGACAAAACAGCAGGAAAGAACTGTTCTGCGTGTAATTGAAATAAGCACATTTATTTTTATGTTTGCAGCATACGAAACACTGTCGTTTATTCCACTGTACATTCAGGAAATTATACGCACATCACCAGATATTCTTGCAAAATTTTCGCTTTCGGCAGAAACGCTTGAAAGTCTTCCGGTAAGTACATACATGTTTGGCATTATGATTGCCATGTTCGTAACACTGTTTGGCATGAAAAACCTATCTGTAAAAAAACGCTACGTCATAATGTCTGCTGTTTTTATTGCCGGTTCTCTTATAACAATTGCTTCTAAAAACATTCTGCTTTTCTCTGTTTCAAGATTTGTTGCAGGTTTTGGTTTTGGCGGCGTTTTATTGAGCACGTCTTCTCTTGTAATAAAATATACAAGCCAAAGGACAAGAAGCGCCGGCTACGGCACAAATGCCGCAGCTTTTGCTTCTGCTTCAATTACGTCAATTCCGGTTGGTGGTGTCATCGTAAATAAATTCGGCTATCAGGCCGGCATTGTCGTTTCAATTGTTTTTGCATTTGCATTCCTTCTGTTCTGCATATCATGCCTGCCAAACGAAAAAGCAGCCGCCAAAACAGAAGAAACCGCAAAATCAAGCAATATTTCAATCAGCGATTTTATCAAGGTATTTGCATCAAGACATGTTTTGACATATATCTTCTTTATAAACATTCCGTTCCAGATTATTTACTGGGGTCTCTTTCAGTTCCTGCTGCCAATCTACATGAGCGACACTTTGCAACTGTCGCAGGGAAACATCGGACGTATCCTCGGCATTTTCAGCATTGTAAGTTTGTTTGCTGCATATGTCAGCAGCCTTGCAGACAAAGCCAAAAACGACAAGCTGCTTATTGGCATCGGTGCAATTTTAGCAGGTGCTGCAATGTTTATATTCGGGCAGTTTGCAGGAGGGCTTGCACTGTTCCTTGTAATTATGATTGCAATGGGTGCAGACAATCTGTTTATTGACTCTATTGAAGAAGTTTATCTTGAAGCCGGACACATAAAGAACGTTTCCGAAGAAAACATCCTGCAGATTTATAAAGTAATCGAAAAGGTTCTTTCTGTATTTATTCCGTCAATTACAACAATCATCATCATAAAATCTGGTTTTAACATGAGCATGCAGATTATCGGTGCTTATTCTGTAATTGGTGCTGTTCTGTTTATTATCTTTGGCAAAAATGGAAGATGGAGTGAAAAGCATGAAAATGAATAAAATTAAATGCACTGCAGTTTTTGGCGCACTTCTCGCTTTATGTTTGTTTACCGGCTGTTCGTTTGGTCTTTCTTCTGCAAATTACTGGAAAGGCAACGAAAAAGAAACAAAATGGGCAGAAAATAAATTTCATTCCAGAAATTCAAATAAAACTGAAATTGTTCAAACTGATGATGACGATGCGCCTGTTCAGGCTTTCTTGAAAAACGGAAGGGAAAAATTCCGAATAGGAATTGTAATTTCGGGCGATTACTGGGAATTTTTTGACAACATGAAAGGTCTAGTTGAAGGCTTTTCTAACATTGACTGGGCAAACAAAGTTTCTGTGCCTTCGTCTTTTTCTCATTGCGATGAATTAATCTCGTGGCTTAAAAATAAAAAATACAGCGATTATATCGAATTTGCCCCGGAATATTTCGTAAACCTTGACTGGGGCGACAATTTTGAAGAATTCAAAGAAAAATATCTCGACAGCGTTCCAAATGTAGACATTATTTTTGCTTATGGCGGAAAAGCTGCAGGCAGTTTTTATGAACTTGATTCATATCCGGTTCCTGTTCTGTCTGATGCAATTACAGACTGCAAAGAAGCAGGCGTTACAGTAAGCCTTGAAGATTCGGGCAAAGACTTTTTCTCTAATAAAATTGACCCCGAAATCTACCAGCAGCAGATCAGGCTTTTCCACGATTTTGTAAAGTTCGAAAAACTTGGAATCATTTATGGCGACAACCCGGACGGCATTCTGTATGGTGCCGTAAATGATGTTGAACTTGTAGCAAAAGAACGCGGCTTTGAAATTGTAAGAAACACAAACGTAAAAGAATACATGGACGACGACACGCCGGAACTTTATCTTAAAGCATTAAAAGACATTGTAGACAAAGTTGATGCTGTTTACATCGGTGCTTCTACAGCCGTAACCGAATATAATATCATTCCAGAAATTGTTGAAATCTTGAACAAGGCAAAAAAACCTTCGTTCTCTCTTGAAGGAACTGTACGTGTAAAAGAAGGCGTTCTGTTCAGCCTTTCTTCAAGCGGAATGACACGTTCTGGAATCTGGATGGCAACAAAAGCAACACACATTCTGAACGGGGCACAGCCGCGCAAGCTGAACCAGCGTTTTGAAAGCACATTCTCTGTCGCAATTAACCTTGCAACTGCAAAAGACATTGATTTTCAACTGCCATTAGACCTGCTTGTAAATTCAGACGAATTTTATATTGCCACAGAAACCGGCTATAAAAAATACAGCTCAGAAAACGAAAATTACAACAACAAGCAGACTTTAATTCCAATAAAACGAAGCGACAATAAGAAATTTAAAATTGCCGTCATCGAAAGCGGCGATTACTGGGAATTTACGGAACACTTAAAAGGCATTTTGAACGGCCTTCAGACAAACCGCTGGATAAGACAAGGCATAGATTTTTCAAAAGCAAATTCTGTAAATGAAATTTACAAGATTCTTGCTTCTCAAGATTACAGCGATTACATTGAATTTGTTCCGGAATTATTTACAAACCTTGACTGGGGAACTTCAATTCATAAAGCAGATAAATTCTTTTATGCAGACAAACCTGACGTAGATTTAATCATCGGTTTCGGCGGCGTTGCAGGCAAACTTTTCAGCAGCAAAGATAAATACTCTGTTCCGGTTCTGCTCGAAGGCATTACAGATCCGGTTGGTTCTGGAATTGTATATTCCGTAAACGATTCCGGCAAAAACTTTATTACCTGCCGTGTTGACCGTACGCAGTATCAGCGTCAGATTCAGCTGTTCAAAGATTTTACGAATTTCAAAAAACTTGGAATTGTTTATGGCGACGATGAATATGGCCGCCTTTATGGCGCTGTCGGCGACATTGAATTAATGTCTTTGAAAATGGGCTTTGAAATTGTCAGCAATACAAATGTAAAAGAAACAGTTTCTTCAAACACTGTGGATTTATATCTTAGTGCTTTAAAAGACGTCTGTTCAAAAGCAGATGCCGTTTATATCGGCGCTTCAACAGCCGTAACCGAATACGACATCATGCCTCAAATCGTAAAAATCATTCAGGATGCAGGCATTCCTTCTTTTGCACTCGAAGGCGACATACGCGTAAAAGCCGGAATTCTTATGGGTGTTTCATCGCTGGAAACCGAAAAAATCGGCATTTATAATGCAGAAAAAATTGCTGCAATTTTATATGGAGAAGTTCCACGGCTTCTTGAGCAGGAATTTACAGGTGTTCCTTCAATTGCATTGAACATGGATATGGCTGATAAAATCGGTCTTGACCTGCCATTGGCAACGCTTGCCACAGTTGACCAGCTTTATGGAGAAAAAATCAGATGATTTATCAGTTAAAAGGCAGCGGCTTCTGGCTTGATGAAGCAGTAGACAATCTTCTTTCTTATCTTGAATCTTTGGGCACAGCAAATGAAACAATTGTCTGTGCTGCAGGAATGACTCCGTCTGCACCGATTCATTTTGGCATTTTAAGGGAAATTGCCATAAGTTCTTTTGTTGCAGATGAGCTTTTAAGACGGAACAAAAAGGCAAAACTTGTTTACTATTGGGACGATTATGACCATTTCTGCAAAATTCCATATTTTACAAAAAAAGAAGACGTTGCAGAACATATCGGAAAAACCCTAAGGGAAGTTCCAGATTTTAACGGACTTTATAAGTCATACGGCGAACATTACATGCATGAATTTGAAAAATGCCTTCATAAATGCGGTTTTTTCCCGGAATACAATTATCAGTCAAAAATGTACAAATCTGGAAACTATACTTCAAGAATACGTCAGGCACTTAACCAAAGAAAAGAAATTTTTGACATCATAGGCAAATCCGCAGGACTTTCAAATGAAGAAATAAACAAAAGAAGAGAAGACTATTATCCTCTTGAAGTTTACTGTTCAAAATGCGGCAAAGATTCAACTTTTACAACAGGCTGGCAGCCAGAAAAAGACACCATTACATACACATGCAAAGAATGCGGCTATCAAGGTTCTTACATTCTTGGCTCAAATTTCCACGGAAAACTTGTATGGAAAGTAAACTGGGCCCTGCGCTGGAGCGATGATAAAGTCGCTTATGAAAGTTCAGGCGAAAACCAGCTTACAGATACAGGAAGTTATTCTGTTTCAAGTAAAGTTGCAGAAACCATTTTTGGCGGGAAAGTTCCTTTTTCGCTGCTGTACAGATTCATCGGAATAAGGGGAATTGCAAAAGTTTCAAGGGCACAGGGCGAAAAAACACTTGCAACAAGATTTACAGGCGTGCTTGAACCATGCATTGTCCGCTGGCTTCTGCTCAAAACAGCACCGAACAAGCCATTCTCTGTTGATATCGAAGACGGAATTTTCAGGATTTATCACGAATGGGACTGCTTTGTTCAGAAAGTGCAGAACGGCGAAGCAACAGACATCGAAAAAAGAATCTACGAACTTGCCACAGACGGCGTAGAAATCACCAGATTCCCGATTCCGTTCAGAACAATAATTACGGCACTTGGAATTTGCGGCGATAATAAAAGGGCAGCTGCACAGCAGATGCTGAAAATGACAGGTTTTAGCGGCACGGCAGAAGAACTGCTGAAAGTAGCAAAACCGAGAATTGAAGCTGCTGAATACTGGCTTTATGAATGTGGTCATGCAGAAAGTCAGGTGAACCTTAAAAAGGATTTTAATAAAAAAGACTGGGACACTTTTTCTGATGAATGCAGAAAAGCAGTCGGACTTTTGTGCAAAAGGCTTGATTTGTTTACAAATGAAGACAAAGCAAAAGAAGTCCTTTTTAACATTCCAGAAGAGCTTGGCATTGAAAAAGAAAGACAGGAAGATTTTAGAAAAGAATTTTTCCGGTGTCTTTATCTGTTGTGTCTTGGAACAGAGCGCGGACCGAAACTTACTACACTGCTCTGTCTTACACAAAAAGAAAAACTGCTGACTTTGTTTTCGGCACAGACAATCGAATAAATTTATTGAATAGATTTTAGGACATCTCTAAAAATTGCAGTTTTTAGAGCTCCATTTAATTTTTCAAGGAGATATAAATATGGCAAACCAGTTAAACAGCAGCGAAGAAATCAACAAAAGATATTCAATCAAAAACAGATTGCAGCGATATTTTTTGCTTATTTCTTTGTCCATCATCTTTTTAATGAGTGCTTTCTCTCTTGCATTCTTTTACAGAAGCAATTTGACAGAAAGTTCTGGAACCGTAAGAAATAAACTTCTGCTTGCCAATTTGTTCCTTGAAGACAAAATAAATGACATTTCTGAACTGTCTTACAACCTTGCTTCAAACCGAAGCATTCAGCTTGGAATTGGTCTTGGCAGCAGTATTAAAATTACTGAATATCTTGAATCTTTAGAACAGTCAAATAACTACCGAATCCTTGTTTTTGATGAAAACGGAACACAGCTCACGGATGTTCACAGTGCTCTAACCGGAGAACAAAATGTTCTTGAAAAAGCATTGAAAGGCAAAGCCTTTACAGAAGCATCTTTGGTTAACACTTCAGATTCCAAATCTCCGTCTTATATAAGTGCTTCGCCTGTTTTATATGGCGACGACATTATTGGTGCCGTGCTTGTAGAATTCATATTTGCAGAAAACAAAGACTTTTTTAATGAACTTGCCCGCAATCTTGACTGCGAACTTGCAGTTTATTCAAACAGCAAACCGGTTGTTTCAACTGGGGAACTTTCAATTGACGAAAAATTATATAAAGAAATTGCCTATTCTGTACGCGGAAGCTTCGAAAAAATCAATCTGCAGACTTCCGGTCTAAACGAATACAAAACAATAAAAGACAGCAATTCAAATCCTGTAGCCATACTTCATGTTCACATGTCGTCATATCAGTTTATAAGAACATTTATTACAGCCCTCATTATTTATCTTATTCTTGCAACATTGTTTACTGTGCTTGTAATTTTCCTTGTCTTAAAAGTTTCTGCAAGTATTCTTGACCCGATTGAACTGCTTTTGCAAAACGTAAACATTGTCCGCAGCGGCGACTTAAGCCATGAAGTTATCCTTCAGGTTCAAGATGAAATCGGCCGTCTTGGCGCAGCCTTTAATGACCTGCGTGCACAGCTCAACGAAAAAATTACAACAATCCAGGACATGAACTCTTCGCTTGAAGCCACGGTAAACGAAAGAACAGAAACTTTGAACCAGTTAAATGACAAAATGAAGCATTATCTTTCTCCACAGTTGTATGCTTCAATTGCCGGCGGCGACCGTGACACAACAGTTGACCAGCATTACAGAAAAAAACTTACGGTTTTCTTTTCAGATGTTGTAAACTTTACTGCAACAACCGAATCTCTTGAAGCAGAAGACCTTTCTTCACTGCTTAATTCATATCTGGACAGCATGGCAAATATTGCCCAGAAATATGGAGGAACAATTGATAAATACGTCGGAGATGCTGTTATGGTATTCTTTGGCGATCCGGAATTTACTTCTGACAAAGACCATGCTGTCCGTGCCGTCAAAATGGCAATGGAAATGCAGGAAGCCCTCATTACATTCCGCGAAGAATGGCGGAGCCGCGGTGTAGAAAATCCGTTCCATGTGCGCATGGGAATTAACACAGGTTACTGCACAATCGGAAACTTTGGTTCAGAAACAAAAATGGACTATACAATTATTGGAAACAACGTAAACCTTGCTGCACGCTTTGAAGCTGCCGCAACACCAGACTCTATCTTGATAAGCCCTGAAACTTATGCACTTGTCAACGATGAAATAGAATGTGTTGTCGGCGGAGAATTTACACTTAAAGGCGTAACGGGAACAATCAAGGCTTATACTCCAATCAAAATTAAAGATTCAAAGACAAGCCTTGAATTTGCCAAAGTTACTGCAAGAGGAGAACTTATCTTTCCGCAGAAGCCGGTTGACCTTAAACTGCTTTCAAAAACAGAAAAGAGAAATCTTCTTGTTTCAATCAAATCCACATTTGATCAGATTGTGGCAAACGCAAATAACCCGCAAAAAACAGAAAAGCCAGTCATCAAGGCTTTAGACGAAGATGAAAATAAATCAAAAAAAGTAAACACTGAAAATTAACGCTTGAAAAACTGGTGCACCGTTATTAGTGCACCAGTTTTTTTAAAACCAATAGATATAAAATCCAGAAAACCAGAAAATATCGGGAATGGAGATATTTTTGATGTAATTTTTTACCTTGAAGAAGAGGGAAAAGCATTAAAGGAATTTTCTGCTTCAAAGTAAAATCTTAAATTTTTAATGCCGCATTGATTTTAAAGGAGAGTTTATGAAAAAAATGCCCAAACTGACAATGGAACAGATTAAAAAATTCGATTACATTATTTTCTTTATTGCAGGAATAATTGGAATTGTTTTTCTTTTTGGCGCATTGTGCGGTTTTATTTATGACTTAATCCCGCACCGGTCAAGAGCACCTGCTCATATAGAAATTATTCAAAATGATGAAAAAACAGAAATTGTCAAAACAACAAATTTCTTTGCAAAACTAAAAGATGCATATGTTTTTACCATAACAAGTAATGGCCTTAAAGCAGATGAACTTGCAGATTTCGATATTTCTAATTTTGAAGGCGCAGGTTATGCACAGAACAGTTTGAAAAAATCTGCTGCTGACACAGAAATCATTAATTTTATTTTTATAAAAGACGGTGAAGAAACTCAGCTTTTTTCTTCAGACTTGTTCATCTATAAATATCGTCTGGCAGATGGCGACAATGAAAATTACAAGGCAAAACAGAATTTTAATACATATGCCGTAATAAAAGCTGATACAAACAAAGACAATAAACTCGACAGCAAAGATAACATTTCTTTGTACATTTCTGATTATGACGGCAAAAACCTGCTTGAAATTTCAGCTTCAATTTATTACTTTGAATTTACAGACAGCGACATGATTTTATTTGCAGAATATGACGGCGAAACAGTTTCTTATTATGAGTTTGATTTGAATTCAAAATCTAAAAAGCTGATAAAATCAATTAAGAAGCCTGTCCTTGAAAAACATATTAATTTAAATGGCAACAGACTAATATACTAATCTATTAAAAATCATATGGAGAGATTATATGACAGAAGAAAACAGAGAAATTCTAACAAATTTGAAATTCCGTTTAATTGAAATTAACTGGATTGGCAAAATCGGAAAATATTATTTTGATATTTTAGACAAGCAGGATTCAGAAGACGAATTAGTTATTTCAGTTAATTTTGCACAAAATGAAAACAAAGGCAGATTATTTGAATATTTTGATACGCTTGAAAAAGATGAAATAATTTCAAACTATGGAATGGAAGAAAATGTAATAAAAGTTACTTTTCTTGAAAATGGAAAAGAAAAGCTTGATAACCTGCTGAACAATATTTCTTCTAATTTTGACAGCATCAATCTGGAATGCAAATGCAACAACTGCTCAAACACACAGGATTTAAATTATTACTGTTATACTAACCGCTATATGCTTTTGTGCAGCAATTGTGCAGACGAACTTCAGAAAAAAATTGAAGAAGACAAAAAACGTTCCGGCAATTATGTCAAAGGCTTTTTTGCAAGCTTAATCGGTGCACTCATCGGTTCAATCGCCTGGATTTTGATAGGATGCCTTGGTTTTATTGCAAGCATTGCAGGTGCAGCAATTTCTTATGGTGCTTTTAAAGGCTATAATATGGCAAAAGGAAAAATTTCCAAAACAGGCGTTGTCATTAACGTAATTACAATAATCATTGCATTTCTGTTCGCCAATTATGCAGGCATTTTCATTCAATTTATGAAAGAAGTTGAAGACGGAAATCTTCTTTATTTTATTCTGGTAACTCCATATCTGTTTTCTGACGCAGAATTTTTAGGTGCCGTTTTAAAAGATTTGCTGCTTGGAATTCTTTTTGCATTTTTAGGTTCTTCAAAAACTGTTTCAGATTATTTCAACCAGGCAAAACATAACGATAATTTTCATGTTGAAAAAATTGAATTTTAACTGAAATTCATGCAGAAGCCGTGATAAAAAAATGCATCCTTGCATTTTTTTATCACTAAAGCTTGCTCATTGCGTTGCATTTGCAAACTTTGATTCTTGTCGTTCATAGCTCACCGTTTACGCGGTGTTTTAAAAGGAGAAAATATGAAGAAATTAATTTCATTTTTGCTTTTTGCCAGTCTGGCTTTTTTCTGTTTTGCACAAAACAATGAAAAATACTACAGCATTATTACAGACCCTATGACTTACAGTAAAATATTTGTAACGCCAGACTGTGTCTACGAAGACGACGAAGAGATGTGTACTCCACTAAAAAAATATCCGCACGATGCTGTTAAACTTGGCGAAGACGGCTATTTTTATGTTAATGTCGGCTACCTGCAAAACCAGATTGTAATTTTCAAAAACAATGGAATGTCGCTTTTTTTTGATCCGGCAAAAAAGAATGATAAAAATCCTGAGTATTTCGATTACTGGATTAGTAATAACCAGTTTCATGGAAGCTTCTTGTCGCCAAAATACAAGGCTTCGTCTGTATTAACAGAAAATTTAAAAAGTGGAAAAGTAATTTATCAACCTGAAAATCTAGGCAAAGCTTTATTCCCGCCGGACGGCAAGGAAAGTTTTCCAGGATGGAATTATGAACATATTCCTTATGTAGAAGGTCAAAAAGGTTATGGCGAAGGCGAAAAAATTACAATTTCTACAAAAGAAAGATTTTTATCGTTATTGGTTTTAAATGGATATGTTTCAGTTTCAAATTTAAGTTCATATAAGAAAAATTCCAGAGTAAAAACTTTTATAGTTAAAGATTTAGACAACAAAACTGAATATGAAGTTGAACTAGAAGATGCGGTTATGTTTCAGGAAATTTATTTTGAAGAACCAACTGCAAATGTAGAATTGATTATTAAAGATGTTTACAAAGGCGATAAATACGATGACACGTGCATTTCTGCCTTGATTCCTGTTGAACAAGGTGCAGCTGAACCGTTTAATTACAAAAAACAGACACAAAATCATCATACAGAAGAAATCAAAAAAGAAATCAGCAAATTGCTGCAAAGACAATAAACATCTTTAATTTCTTAAAAAATGGCTGCCTTTTCTATAGACAGTCATTTTTTTTATCCGTACAGAGAGTTTAGTATTTATTCCTATACAAAACATAATATTAAAACTAAAAACTGAACCGCCGCATTTCATTTTAGAAACACAACTTCTTTTATAAAAATATTGTCATTTCCGAAGACTAACACAGCAGAATCTTGTCTCTGCACAAATAAACACTTGTACACAATATCATTACATGCTAAGTTAGCCAAATGAACACCGAAACACAAACACTTCTATCTTCAAAGAAATTTGACTGGCTTGATTTAATAAAGCGCATAGCCGTTATTGCAATTCCAGTTGCCTTGCAAAACCTGCTTTCTACAACCGGAAGTATGATTGATACGATGATGATTTCTTCGCTTGGTGAACGTTATGTTGCTTCTGTCGGACTTTGCGGTCAATATTCATTTTTAATGTTTTCGTGTTACTGGGGTTTTATCGGCGGCGGCTGTCTGTTTTTTTCGCAATTCTGGGGCGCAAAAGACGAAAAAGGCATTTCAAAATCTTACGGTTTAACGCTCACCTGCATTATGACAGTTGCAGTTCTTTTTGCAGTCTTCGGCATCTGTTTTCCAAAACTGGTGCTAAAGCTTTATACAGACAAAGAAGCCATTCAGACTATCGGAATAAGCTATCTGAAAATTGTTGCATGGGCTTATCCAATGCAGGTTCTTTCCATTGGAATGAGTTCTCTGCTGCGCTGTACTGAACGTGTAAAAATTCCGCTTTATGCTTCAATTGCTTCTGTTGCAACAAACACCTTTTTAAATTGGATTTTAATTTTCGGTCATCTTGGTGCACCGGCCCTTGGCGTTGAAGGAGCTGCAATTGCAACTGTAATTGCATCGTTTATAAACGTGCTTGTCATTGCAATCTGTGCACTTGCTACAAAATATCCATATCTTTTCAAATTCAAAGAATTTTTCAAATGGGACAAACAGTTTCTTGAAATATTTTTTGGAAAATGCCTTCCGATTCTTGCAAACGAACTTTTAATCGGCATTGGAAATATGGTTATAAATATTGTTCTTGGTCATCAGGTTGAAGAAGCAATTGCTGCAGTTGCCGTCTTTAGAACAATTGAAGGCATGATTATCGGCTTCTTTGTAGGATTTTCCAGTGCATCATCTATTCTGGTCGGCAAAAGTGTCGGTGCAGGAGAAACAAAACAGGCTTATGAACGTGCAATACGCATTGTGTATTTGTGCCAGGCTACAATTCTTATAGCAGTCATAGGTCTGTTTATTTTTCACAGTCCGCTTTTACACGTCATGCACCTTTCGGGTCTGTCTTTTGATTTTGCAACAGGAACAATAATTATTTACGGCATTGCATGTGTAATCCGCATGGGCAACTGGACACAGAACGACACATACCGTTCAGCCGGAGATGCAATTTATGGAACAATGCTTGAAATCATCTTTATGTATTCACTTGTCATTCCGGCACTGCTTCTTACAAATTTTGTCTTAAAAGCACCTTTTCTCGTTGTTTTTGCAATGTGTTACATAGATGAACCAATCCGCTATATTTTAATGCAAATCCACATGTATTCGGGCAAATGGATTAAGCCTGTAACACCAGAAGGCAAACTTGGTCTTGAAAAATTTCTGGAAGAACGAAAGGCAAAACAGCAGACAGGCGAAAACTAAAAGCAAATTTGCATTTTTATTCTTGATTTTTTCCATCAAAAAAGACGATTATATTTGCAGTGTTTTAAAAACATTTTGTCTTGCCACATGGCAGCAAAGTACAGTCATTTTAAAAAATTACAGCTTTTTTCAGGGCTTCCCTTATACTGTTCATAAAAGGAGATTTTCAAAAGGTTTAATCCATTTGGGCACAGATTGCCGTAACATTAAGCCCTTTGCACAACAATATATGATTAAGAAATTGTTTTTACTGCTTTTTTTAATGTGTGCATTTTTTTGCTTTTCTGAAGAAATTGAAATAGCACGCATTTCTGCAACATCAACTCTGAGCAGTGCAAAAAAATCATACAATGCAGAAAATCTAATTGACGAAACAAGCGCTTCATGGGTTGAAGGCGAAGATGGTTCAGGTCTTGGCACAAAAATTATCATAGAATTCAAAACACAGGTTATACTCAGCGAATTTTATATAAAAAACGGCTGCGGCGATTTTGAATATTTTTATGCAAACAACCGTGTCAAAAAGCTGAGCTGCACTTTTTCAAACAAAGCAAACGGAATTATTCTGCTTGAAGACAAACCTGGCTTTCAAAAAGTACAGTTTTCAAAACCAGTTAAAACAAACAGAATTGAACTGACTATCGAAGAAGTATATAGAGGCGAAAAATTTGATGAAACGGCCATCGCCGAAATAAGCTTTAAAGACTGGTCAAAATTAGACCACACCAAAATGAACGAATCAATTTTTATGAATGGCATAAACGATTTATATGAAATTTATAAAAAAACAGATGAATCTTTAGGTCAGCGCGTCTATAAATCAGCATTTACATTTCCAAGAAATAACGCCCGACAAGGCAGCGATTGGTTTTCAATCAGCCTGTCACGTCAGGTTATTCCGCTAAAAAACGGCGATGTATATTTTTTAACAAGTCTTCCAGGTGAATGCTTTGGTTTAAAAGGCGCAAATTATTCTAATTCAGCTTATTATCTGTTTACAAAACTTGAAAACAAAAAAATCATTCCAGACCAGTCTTTTATTCCTTCGCTTGGCACAAAAGACGACATTGAATACCTTGAATCAATAAAAAACACGCAGAAAAATTTTATTGAAAAATACATCAATTTGATTAAAACTGTAGAAAGTTCTAAACAGACGAATACACCGTTTTTATGCGAACTTTTCAACATTAAAATTGATAAATCTGATTTTTCAGTTAATTTCAATCTTCTTGAATATGTTTCTGTGCCTCCAAAAGTTACGCACTTGTTCCCCGGAACAATTTCAAAAATTATTTATGAAGCACCTTATAAAAGAATTACAAACATAAATACGGCCGATTGATAAGGACAAAAACAGATTTAAACTGAAAGGACAATTAATTTGCATGCATAAAAACAGTCGACATTACAATATGCAAACAAATAACAGCCTTTTTTTCTTTTAGTTAATAAAAATATTTGTTATCAGCATGTTTTACATAAATTTAAATATCGGCTATACACAAACAAATAAATTTTATACAATAGATTGTTATTAAAAAGGAATTATGAAAAATAAGTATATAATTTTATTAACGTTAGTTTTTGTATTGTCATGCTCTTGCTCGTTTACAAAAGATGCTCTTAAAACAGATGAATACATATTAACTGAAACAGGCAATAATATTGCAAAATCACTTCAATTTGAGGGCACATACAAAAACGAAAAATATGTTTTTTTAAGACTATATGACGTTTTCTACAATGACGATTATCAGGTTGCAAATATACTAAAAGCTGCCATCAGCGTTTTAGGTCCGGCACCTGACGGACTTTATTACAGCCATGTCGCAATTTCATGCAATTTAAAAGACGATTTTGTCGGCATGACTTCTGGCAAGGACAATAATGCAAGGCACGAATGTCTTTCGACACCAGAAACAAACAGATACATCAACTCAAATGATCCGTCAAAGTCACGCTGCACGGTTATTGCAATTCCATGTTCAGAAGCAGACTATGAAAATTGCAAAGCTCTTATTGAATATTCAACAATGCCAGGTTCAAAGTTTTATTTCGGTTTAACAGATTTCATCGGAATTGTGAGCACAAGAGCTTCAAATATACACAAAATAAAAAAAACACCATTAGACAATAGCAGCATAAAAGACACTGAACCTATTTTAACTCCTGAAGAAGAATTCGCTTCAAGATGCTACTGCTGTTCAGCATTCTGCTCTTATATTCTCATTCATGGCATTCAGCGCTATAAAGACTATGCAGAAAAGCTGCATCTCAATTACCGCGGTGTAACTCCTGCAGATTTATATTCTGTTCAGGGAGCACGACCACTTTTTAACTGTTATTACCCGGATTACGACAATGCACTTTCTGAATTCATTGAGCAGTACCCGGAATTTGCAGAATATCTTTAAGCTGCAAAGCCGCAGCTAAAAACCAAAGCAGCCCGAATATTACAAAAGCAGCCGCTGTTCTTCAAACTTTTCATCTTTATCAATCTGCAACCTTCTTTTTAATTGCGCGTCTAATATTTAAGAAGGCAAAATTTGAATGCAGATTTAGTCTTCACAAAATCATTCAAGTCTGAATTTTCCGGAACTTTTCAGGCTGACACAATTTTAAAATTTTAAATGAGGATAAAATGAACGTTATAAAAGACATAAAAAAAGACGCAAAAACACAGATTAAAAAAATCAAAAAAGAATCTAAAGAACAGATTAAGGCGATAAAACAGCAGACACTTGAAACACTTGCTTCAAAAGACACAGTTTATGCACGCAAGCTTGAAATTCAAAAAAGACGTGCAGAAGAAGCATTGCTGCCAAAACGATATTCAATCGGAGAAGAAATTTTTAATTCTATAACCCATGGTATCGGTGCAGGCCTTGCAATTGCAGCTCTTGCACTTTTAATTGTGCGCGCCGTGCGTTATGCACCGCAGAACCAGAAAGGCTTTTACATAACAGGTTTTACTCTTTTTGGCGTCATGCTCATCATTTTATATTTAATAAGCACGCTTTATCATGCGCTAACTCCGTACCATGTAAAAAAAGTCTTTGGCGTTTTTGACCATTCTTCAATTTACCTTTTAATTTCAGGCACTTATACGCCTTTTTGTCTTGGCGTTCTGCGTCAGCACGGCGGCTGGTATCTTTTCGGCATTATCTGGGGCTTAACCATTCTGGGCATTACATTTTATGCCATTTTTGGCAGCAAGATGAGGCTTCTTTCTGTTATAACTTATGTAATTATGGGGTGGCTCATCTGCCTTTACTGGAAGCCTCTAAAAGCCAACGTTCCAGCCGCCACCATTACGTTTTTGCTTGCAGGTGGAATTGTTTATACTTTGGGCGTAATCGCCTATGCACTGAAAAAAATTAAATGGGCACACTGCATCTGGCATCTGTTCGTTCTTGGCGGTTCAATCCTGCACTTTTTTTCTGTTTTTTATTCGCTTTAATTTATAAAAAAACCGGCAGTTTTAAGTCTTTGCCTTGTCTGCCGGTTTTTCATTTTTATTTTAATTCTGCACCAGAACTAAAAGCTTTTCCCACTTTTTCGCCAAATTTATAATAATCATGGTTGCACGGGTCATAAATTATCGGTTCAAATTTCTTCAAGTCAATTTTATTTTCTTTGCCTAAAATTGATTCATCTGCACAGACATTAACAATTTCTGCCCAGCAACGACATGTTTTTTCGTCGTAGCTTAAAAGTTTGCATTCAAGTGCAAAAGGCAGCTCGTCAATAATCGGTGCATCAACATGTTCTGCTTTTGAAAAATGAAAACCTGCTTTTTTCATTTTGTCAGGGTCGTCATTTCCAGAAACAATTCCGACAAAATCGCATGGCACAACATTTCTGGCATCTGCAATGCTTACAGAAAATGCTTTTTTTGCAAGAATGTTTTTTACAGTTTTATGCTCCGGGCTTAAACATATTGAAATCTGATTATCGTCAGCAATGCCGCCCCAGGCCGCATTCATTGCGTCTTCTCTGCCAGATTCATCATAAGTTGCAATAATAAGCACAGGCTCTGGATAAAGCCACGATTTTGGTCCTAAATTTTTCTTCATATATCCTCCATTTTTTTTAGCCTTTATTCAAATCTATTACGGTTTCGCGTTTGGGTTGTGCTGCAAATTTGGGCAAAATCCAGCGAAAGGCTATCAGCTTCGCAGATAGCAGACAGTTTGCAACAAGCGCAAACAGGTGTAATCTGGTACAGAATAATAATTTGAACATATTATCTGTATATTAAATACAGATTTTATCTTTCTTTACCGGCTGGCTTTTTTCAAAGTTTATGTCCAACAGATATAAAGAAAAACGATTGTTCACAACAAAAAAACCTATATAGTCAATCAGTAGTAATATTCCTGCAGAAAATTGAATAGCTTTTCTTGTGTATATAAAAATAATTAAAAGAGCGTAATATATAAAATTTGCTAAAACAATTCTCCATTTGCCTTTTTTGCATAAATATTTGCAACTGCAAAAAATAAAACCTAGACTTCGTCTTTTAGTATTTGAGCATAGTAAATATAAAGCAATTAATACCCATATTAATAAAAGCATTACAGATGATAATTTTTCATGTAATCTGGAAATAGATGGATGCATAGATATGAATGCACCACCTAAAAAGCAGAGTATCGCAACAACAAAATCAATTGTTGTTGCATAAATAAATAAAAGTAATTTTTTCATTTTGTGCATCCTCCAATTTTAAGACCTGATGTCGAACTGTTTATAGCAAAGTTTGCTAATTAATCATATCAATCAACCTACAAACAGTAAAACGATTGTTGTCCTTCTTCATCATAATAAAACAGTCCCCACAAATCCACATAGTTCACCGCATCATTCATGCAGTAGCTGTACCAGTTGCTTCCGTCACGAATCGTGTCTACAGTCGTAAACCATGCACTGTTTGGCACATAATCTCTAAAGCCGTAATCATAAAGCCCTGTAGCACTGTCATAAACTTTGCCGCAATAGCCGAAACCGACATCATTTTCGAGGTTTGCAAGATACGGCGAACCGAACGCATCGTACTCATATTGGGCTTTAACAGCACCATATTTATCGGTAACGCTGCGCACACTTCCAAGAATATCTGTGCCGAAGTAGCTTGTGTCGCCGTCGGCAGACATTGCTACAGGTTCGCCGTTGCTGTACAAAACATATTCGCTGTTCGGGCGGCTTCTTGTCTTTGCACCGTTTGCCGACGAGCTGGCTTGTGCGCCAGTGTTGCCGCCGCCGGCATTTTCTAGCGGCACTAACGGCTCGTCACCGATATATCTATAACGTGTGCCATTTGCAACGCCTGCACCACGGTTTCGCCTAAAGACGAGCAGCCGTTAATGCCGGATGTAAGAAAATTATTTCACCTCAAATATTGGTTCATAATTCAGATTCTTGATTCCTATTTGGTCAAAAACTTTCTTTGCTCTTTGAGAAATATATAACAAGCGGAGACATAATTGACCACTTCCATGCCATTCTTTGGAATAATAGCAGTCTTTCAGTTCAAAATCTTCCCCATCACGATTATATTCTATCATCGAATCCTGCTTTCTACAAAAGCGTTCTGTTCCACATTCAGGACAAATTCCTTCCTGTTGAGTCTCAAAAGAACAGCTGTATGGGAAAAGTTCTTCCGGCTTGAGCTGAAAAACAGGCAGAGGCTCACCTTTCTTGTTTATACACTGCTTGAAAACAAAACCAGTAAGCCCGCTTGATTTTATCTGTTCCACAGTTTCTTCAGAAAAGAAAAAAATATCGTAAGCATTAAAAAGACCGCCGACTTTTTTCTTGGAAATATCAAACTTTCTTCCGAATGTAAACGGCTTTATCTGCACAATTCCCGAACCGCATTTTGGACACTCTTTTGAATAGTCATGTGCATAGTCAGTTTCATCAAGATATCCCTGATAGCTTTTCAGATAAATATGAAAATATGGGGCAGAATCAAGTTCTTTTTTTGTGTATTGAACGGAAGAATCAAAACTCGTAACATTTTGAAAAGGTTTAATAAGAGTCTCTATGGCGTTTAGCATTTCATTATCTTCACTAATAGTAAATATCAATATAGCTTCATTTAAGTGAACATATTTTTCATCAAAAGTGCATTTTATATCTTTGAAAGTCTTTAATACTTTTCTAAAATAATTTATTTGTTCACTAGATAAATGACAAATAACATATCTTCTAACTATTTTCATTTCATTCCCCTGAACGTAGCCCAACAAGCATCTAATAATTCTGGATAATCTTTATAAACAATTTTTGCTTTTTCCATAATAGAATCTGGATTTAATATACTATAATCTGATTTATAAGGAATTTGATTACGCCATAAATTTGTAAATACCCTGTGTTCTTCCTTTGAAAGAATTATCGACGGCATATCCATTGGATTAATATCCATCTTACGTACAAGCCGTTTTTCTATTAAATGATGAACTTCATCTCCTTTATTTGCTATTTTTCGCAGTGCTTTATAAGAATCTACCGCTTCATCTACATGTTTACCGGCAAATTCTGCAATTTCTGGAATGGCATTAAGCGCTACTTTTCTTCCTTTGCTGATTGCATCACCAAATGGCAAGAAACAAATGGCACACAATGCCGCTTCTTTCTGGTTCCCTTCATAGAGATAAAGCAAGGCATTTATTCCGTCTGGAATATCACTAAAACATCCAAGTATATCAAGGATATTATGTGCTTTCTCTAACAGCGTCGGT
>JAZQNK010000035.1:0-5482 GCA_045627325.1 Treponemataceae bacterium
AGCAGTTGTCTTCCTAAGCCCGCTTGGCCTCCGACTTCATTGGCTCGTGGAAAACTGTCGAAAAATGTGGTGGCGTTCTTGAAAACCGTTCGCGACTTCCTGGTGAAACTGAAGATATCCGTCGTTATTGGATTAAAATTGAAGATTAGGAGAAACAAATGAACATCGGAATTATCGGTTACGGCAGCATGGGAAAAATGCTTTTTGAAAAGTTTCAGGCAGCAGGTTACACAAATGTTTTTATCACAAACAGAACAAAAGAAAAACTTGCAGCTGTTTCAAATGCAAACATCTGCGAATCAAATGATGAACTTGCATCAAAATCAGACATTGTTTTTATATGTGTACGACCTCTAGACATTAAAGATGTTTTAGAAAATATCAAAAATAGTATAAAAAATAATACATTATTAGTATCTTTGAATGGCAGCGTTTCCTTTTCGTCAATGGAAAAAATCCTGAATCATAAAATATCAAAAGTAATTCCAAGTGTAACTGCCGAAATAAACCGTTCGCAAACTTTGGTTTGTTATAATCAGCTTGTAAAAGAGGATGATAAAACTGCGCTCAAAGAACTTTTGCAATCAATTGGAACTGTAATCGAACTGCCGGAAAACGAAATGGGAATGGGCTCGGAACTTGTAAGCTGTATGCCAGGATTTTTAGCTTCCATTTTTGATGTAATCTGCCAGGTCTCAAAAGAACACACTGCAATTCCCGAAAATCAAATTTCTCAAATGGTGCTGAATACCGTTTCTTCAACTGTAGAATTGATGCAGCAAAACAAAATGGATTTTGCCGACGTAGTTTCCCGTGTTGCAACAAAAGGCGGAATTACGGAAGTTGGCTCAAAAGTCATTTACGATTCATTTACTCCAACTGCACAGGAAATGTTCGAGAAAACTTTGGAAAAACGCCGCCAGACAACGTTGAAAGCAGAAGATGTTTTTAACCAGCAGTAAAAGTATAGAACATAAAATTGTTAAGCTTTTCAGTCTTGTTTTAAATGCAATGGTCTGTAATATTTTATTTTAAACGAAATTGCACGATGAAAAAATCTTGCATGTTTTTGTGTTAAAAAACTGCGGATAGTGATATTATTTTCTGTTAAGAGGTTTTTATGATTGAATTGCTTTCCAGGATCTTTATAAAAAAACGTACTTCTTACGAAGATTCTGAAGTTCGTACTGCTTATGGTGTACTTTGCAGTGTTGTCGGAATTTTCCTGAACATTCTGCTTTTTGCATTTAAACTTGCTGCTGGTTTTATTTCAAAATCTGTTGCTGTTACAGCAGACGCTTATAATAACTTGTCAGATGCAGCATCTTCTGTAATTTCTGTGCTCGGTTTTAAACTTTCTTCAAAAAAACCAGATTCTGCACATCCTTTTGGTTATGGCAGAATTGAATATATAACAGGGCTTGTCGTTTCATTTTTGATTATTCTTATGGGTTTTGAGTTGTTCTCTTCTTCAATTGATTCAATTAAAGCGTCTGTAAAAATAACTCAAAGTCCGGTTGCTCAGATTATCATGTTTGGTGCAATCTGTGTAAAATTTTATATGTATTTTTATAATCATTCTATTGCAAAAAAAATATCTTCAGCTGCAATGGAAGCTGCTGCAAAAGACAGCCTTTGCGATATGATTTCAACTGGTGCAGCGCTTATTTCTGTGTTTGTGGCTCCTCATGTTGATTTTCCGATTGATGCAATTATTGGTCTGCTTGTTGCATGTTTTATTCTTTATGCAGGTTTTAGTTCTGCAAAAGAAACAATTGATCCTCTTTTAGGGCTTCCGCCTTCAAAAGAGTTTGTAAACGAAATTGAAAAAGAAGTACTTCGGCACAAACCGATTATAGCAATTCATGATCTTGTTGTGCACGATTATGGTCCTGGAAGGCTTATGGTTTCTCTTCATGCAGAAGTTCCAGGAAATATGGATATTTTTATATTGCATGAAGCAATTGATGATACAGAAGTTGCGCTTGCAAATAAATTTAATTGCGAGGCAATTATTCATCTTGACCCGATTGATACTGAAAATGAACGTCTTGTTATTTTAAAACAAACGGCAATAACTGCTGCAACGCAAATTGATGCAAACATTTCCATCCATGATGTACGCATGGTTCCTGGCATTGCTCATACTAATTTAATTTTTGATATTGTCAGACCTCATGACTGTAAACTTTTACCTGAAGAACTGAAAAAACAGATTGGTGAAAAAGTACATGAAGAATATGAAGATGTTTTTTGTGTAATTACAGTTGATTCACCTTATATATGAGATAAAGTTTTATGAAATCGTTGTTTTTTGATACAAGAGTGCTTGATGCAAAAGCCAAAGATGAATTTGCTCTTTCTGATGATGTATTAATGGAAAATGCAGCAGCTGCTTTGGAAGAACGAATTGAAACTTATTGCATTGATAAATGCAATAAGTCTGCGGCTAAAATCCTTATTGTCTGTGGTTCTGGCGATAATGGCGGTGATGGGCTTGCACTTGCAAGAAGGCTTTTGAATAAATCTTTTAATGGTGTTTTTGCAGAACCTTTGGTTTTTCAAGTTTTAAAACCGAAAAGTGCAAACTGCATACGGCAATTTGAACGTGCAGAAAAAGTTGGCGTGCAGTTTATAAATGCACTTTGTGAAGCAGATGTAATTGTTGACTGTCTGTTTGGTTCTGGCTTTAAAGGTCTTCTTGCTCCAGAAATGGAAGATTTAATAAACGCCTTGAACAGTTTTTCTGCTTTTAAAATTGCATGCGATGTGCCGAGTGCTTTGGACTGTGCAATAAAAAATGAAGGACCTGCTTTTGTTGCAGATGAAACTGTAACAATGGGTGCAGGCAAAATTTCGTTATTTGTAGACAATGCAAAAGATTATGCAGGAACTGTTTATACAGCTTCTTTAGGCATAAGCAGCTTTGTCTTTGAAAAATCTTTTAACCCTGATGCAATGCTTCTTGAAGAATGCGATTTAAAACTCCCTTCAAGAAATGTGCAGAATGTAAACAAAGGTTCGTTCGGTCATGTTTCAATTCCTTGTGGCACAAAAACTGGTGCCGCAGTAATTGCTTCTAAAGCAGCTTTTATGTTTGGTGCGGGACTTTCGAGCATTATTTTGCCTGACTTTGAATCATCTGATATAAATCTGCCTTGTGAGATTATGTGTTTTAAAGAAGTGCCGCAGAATGCAAATTCTATGGCAATAGGAATGGGGCTCGGCAGAAATGAAAATGATTTTGAACCATATATAAGTTTGATGAAAAATGCAGAAATGCCTTTTGTTTTTGATGCAGATGTATTTTATTGCCGGAAACTTAAAGAAATTTTAGATTCAAGAAATCAAAAAGACGTAAAAACTGTACTAACTCCACATCCAAAAGAATTTGCAAACATGCTTGAAATACTGCAGATTGCATCTATTTCTGCAGCAGAAATTCAAAAAGACAGGCTGAAATTTGCAGATGTTTTCTGTAAGCTTTATAAAAATATTGTGCTTATACTTAAAGGCTCTGTACCGGTTATAGCTTTTTATGATTTTTCGCTGGAACGTACGATGTTTTATTTGAACCCTCTTGGAAATGCAAATCTTGCAAAAGGCGGTTCTGGCGATGTCCTTGCCGGTCTTACAGCAGCACTGCTTGCACAAGGTTTCAGTGCAAAAGCTTCTGCAATTCAAGCGTCTTTGGCTCATTCTGCTGCTTCAAAGCTTGCTGCAGAAAAATATTCAAGTTATGCTTTGACGCCTGAAATTTTAATAGAAGCTGTTGCACAGCTTGAACATTACGAGAAAAAAATACATAAAGGCGAATAAACTGCAAAAAAAATTGTATATTAGAAACAGCCGTAACTGAAAGACTGTTCTAAAAAATTCAATTTTAGAGACAGACTTAAAAAATTAAGGAGATTTTATGGGTGCAATTAAACGGAAAATAATCTGGACATTTGTTTCATTGATTTTGATTCTGGCTTTGGCATGCGCATTGGCATATGGTTTTAATCTTTTGAAACAGAAATATGAAAAACAAAAATATGAATCTTTGACAGTTCTTGCAGCACAGGAAATAAAACAATGCGCAGAAATGGTCAGCATAAAATCTGTATACACAGACATTATAACTGTAAAAAAATCTGGTGCACTAGGAATGTCAAAAAGTTATTCACTTGTCAAATATTCAGGTACAATTCGGGCTGGCATTGCTAATATTACAGAAGTAACTTTTGACATTTCAGAAGACCGTTCTGCCATCAAACTTAGTGTTCCGCAGAGCGTAATTTTATCAAACGACATTGTAAGCCAGCAGGTTTTTGATGAAAGCAATAATGTTTTTTCGCTGATTACAACACAGGAAATTTTTGCAGAAATTGATGTTGCAAGAAAAAAACAGGAACTGGAATTGATAAAATCTGGTTTTCTTAATGAAGCAGATGATTACACAAAACAGCTTTTGACACGCATTTTTTCTGCAATGGGTTTTAAATATATAGATATAGAATTGCAAAAAACAACTGCACAGACAAATTCAGACTGGCTTAACAGTTTTAAAGAAAATACTTTGTCATTGCCTATACAGAACAAGACAGAAGAAATTGAAAAGCAGACAGAGACGCAGTCCTTGCCAGAAAAACTTCCTTCAGACGCAGCTTTGCCAGGTTCGCTGTAGTTTTATATTCAGAAAAAAATCAAATCTTTTAAGGGCATCTCTAAAAAATTAATTTTTTGGAGGTGCTCAATTTTTAATCTAACTTTAATAATTCTTGTATTGACGATGTAATTTTTTTTGAGTATTTTAGCTCAAACAAGATAATTTTGAGGAATTAATATGGGAATTATTGAACTTAAAAACATATACAAGACTTATCCACTTGGCAAACAAAAGGTTGAAGCTGTAAAAGATATTTCATTTGAAATCAAAAAAGGTGAATTTGCAGCAATTTCCGGTCCGTCTGGTTCAGGCAAATCTACTTTGCTTAATATGGTCGGTTTGATTGACCTGCCGTCAAGTGGAAGCATAATTATTGATGGCATAGATATTTATAAAGGTTTCGATTTAAGCTCAACACAACTTGAATCAAACCGCTTGAACAATTACAACGAAAAGAAAAACAAAAAAATAAAAACAACAATCCCTTCTGGAATAGACAAAAGAATTACAGGTTTGCGCCGTTCGCACATCGGCTTTATTTTTCAGACATTCAACCTTATTCCTGTTTTAAATGTTTATGAAAATATTGAATTCCCACTTTTGCTGGAATCAAAAAATCCTGCATCAAAAAGTCCTGTAGATGATTTTACAAAAGAGCAGAAAAAAGAATGGATAGATTTCCTGATTGAAAAAGTTGGTCTTACAGAATGGAAAGATCATAAAGCAAATGAACTTTCTGGAGGTCAGCGTCAGCGTGTTGCAATTGCCCGTGCTCTTGTAACAAAAGCTCCAGTAATCCTTGCAGATGAACCTACAGCCAATCTTGACTCT
>JAZQNK010000036.1:0-43842 GCA_045627325.1 Treponemataceae bacterium
ATATACGGAATGTAATGGTGGCGTGTATTTTTCAGAAGAATTAAAGAAGTCTATAAATACACGGCAGATTAATCTGGCAGCTTTGCAGAATCTGCCGATTGGTGCTTTGCCACAAATGCAGAATTTAATTTTTGTGCGGAATGTTTTTATTTATTTCAGCATGGAATTAAGGGCTGCAATATTAAAGGTGCTTGTAGAAAAGTGTCTTGCACCTAACGGATATTTATTTGTTTCGATGAATGAGATTGCATCTATAGATGCAAGTATAATTCCGAATGGTCTTGAAAAATGTTCGGATGGCAGCGTGTTTTATTTCAGAAAGAAATAACCGCTGAAAAGTTTCCATAGGAGATATCATATGGCATATGTTGCGTCTGATGTTACTGAAAGTTTTATTGCTGAATGTTCTGAATTACTGGGTAATGTGCGCAAGCAGGTTTCTCATTTAAAAACAGAGCCTGGAGATGAAGCGGCGCTTAAAGATTTGCTGCGCGATTTGCATACGATTAAGGGCAATGCCCGTATGCTCAGTTTTTCTTCTATAGAAAAGCTTGCTCATGCACTTGAAGATATTTACAAGGCTGTGCGTGATGATAAAGTCAAAAGTACAAACCGGCTTTTGCAGCTTGTTTATTATGTTTCAGACAAAATAGATGAATGTCTTTCTCTTATTCAAAAACATGGCAATGATAATACAGATATTGATTTATATTTGACTTATTGTGACAAGCTTGTTCTTGGAGAAATTATCGACATTGATGCAATGGCCATGGAAATTAAGAAAAACCATGACGAGAATGTAAATCCAGAAGATGAAGATGAAGAAGAAGACAGCGACATTGCAAACGTTCAGTCTATCCGCATTAAACTTGGAAGAATCAACGAAATAATCGGTTCTTTTGATGATCTTTTAACCCGCGAATTCAGACTGAAACATCAGCTTGATGCATTGCGCGAAGCAGAAGAACGTACAGGTTCAACGGAAATTTCAAAAATCCGAAAACAGTTTGCATCTGATCTTGAAGCTCTTGAGACTTGTATTTTCAATGTTCAGCAGCAGGTTTTCGATTTGCGAATGCTTCCTATTTCAATGGTTCTGCGTCCTATGGAACAGACAATTGAAATGGAATCAATCAGGCTTGAAAAAAATGTTCAGTGCTGCATTCCAGATACAGATATTGCCCTTGATAAGGTTATTCTTGAACAGTTAAACGACATATTGATGCACCTTGTCCGCAATGCTCTTGATCATGGTCTTGAAACTCCAGCTGAACGCAAAGCGGCCGGCAAAAGTGAACAGGGAACAATAAGCATTACATGTAAACAGGAAACAAAACATATTGAGCTTATTGTTGCCGACGATGGCCGCGGAATTGATTTTGAAAAGGTTCGCAAGAAGGCACTTGCGCTTTATCCAGAAAAAGCTGAAGAAATCAAAGAGCTGGCTGAAAAAGAATTGTCAGCATATCTGTTTATGTCTGGTTTCTCAACAAAAGAGAAAGTTACAGAACTTTCGGGTCGTGGCGTAGGTCTTGATGTTGTACGCACAAATATTGAACGCATTAAGGGAAAAATCCGCATTGAAAGCACGGCAGGGCAGGGAACTTCGTTTATTTTAACATTCCCGCTTTCGCTTGCAACATTGCAGGGCTTGTTTGTTTTCTCTGGAAACCAGAAGTTCATGATTCCTTCTCAGCATGTTGTTGATATTGTTTACAAAAGAAACAATGAATATATCAATCTGCAGAATCAGAATTATATTCCGCTTAACGGACAGCTTGTTCCAATATTTACACTTTCTTCTCTGCTTGGTCAGGAATCTGGCGAAGTGCAGAAATATGATGCAGATACAATTTTGATTACAGAATATCTTGAACAGCAGGTCGGCATTATTGTTGAAGAGGTTCAGCGGTATGTTTCTCTTGTTGTAAAACCTCTGCCAAAGAGTTTCTGTAATTTTACAGTTCTGCAGGGCATTGTTTTTGATGAACATTATGCAATTGTTCCTATTTTGCATGTGCCGGATATTATTACAAGATTAAAGTCGCTTCGTGGATATGACATTAAAAAATACGAAGCAAAGAACAAGAAACGTGTTTATAGAGTTCTTGTTACAGATGACTCTGCAACGACAAGACAGATTGAAAAATCTATTCTTGAAAATGCGGGCTTCCTTGTTGACACTGCAGAAGATGGAATTGACGGTCTTGAGCAGATGAAGAAAAAGCAGTTTGACCTGATTATTTCTGATATGGAAATGCCTCGAATGGATGGTGAAGTATTCCTTGATAATATCCGCCGTCAGGTGAACTATCAAAGAACACCGGTAATTATTGTTTCTTCAGTACAGGATGAAGCTGTGCATGAACGTTTTAGAGCAGCTGGAGCAAGTGCATTTATCGTAAAATCTGATTTTAAACGTGGCAACTTGATAGCAACCATAAAGGATTTATTGAATGGCTAGAAAACTTTTAATTATTGAACCATCGATTACGGTTCAAAAGGTATTCTCAACAACGCTTAGAAAAAGCGATTATTCCATTGAGTTTATTCAGAACAGTCGCGAAGGTCTCGATCAAGTGTTCGAGTTTTTGCCTGATGTGGTGCTGCTAAATGCAGATTTGCCGTCTCTTGGCAGTTTTGAGCTTGTACGCCTTATAAGGTCATTCAAGTGTTTTGAATCTCTGCCTATCGGTATGTATGCAACTGCGCCTGTTGCTTTTGACCAGCAGCTTGCTGAACAGGCAGGTGTAAGTTCCTTTATTTATCTTGATTCTTCAACACTTGAATTGAATGTTGAAGAACTTGCACAGCTGCCTTCTGGCGGTGCAGTTGATAGAGGTTCTCTGCTTGAAGCAAAAAAAGAATATGGCGATTCAATGCTTTTTACACGAAGTACGAATCTCTGGGGCAAAGATAACTTTAATCATATTATTCTTGCACGCCTTTATGACATGATGAGTTCATGGACATCGCTTGAAGAAGTTGCTGCAAGATTTCTGTCGCTTATTGCAGAATTGTGCGAAGTGCCTATTGCTGCAATTGCAGTGCTTGAGCACGACGGACCGCATGCTTATTACATAGCAAGCGATTCATTGACAGAAACAGAAGTTTCAGACTTTTTTGCTGTCTGTTGTGCAGATTTTGAAAAGCAGCTTGTTGATGTTAATACATCTCATATTGAACCAAAACAGTTAAAATCTGTTATTGATCTGCATCGTTTCGCTGCAGAAAGCGGTGTTCCTCTGTCTTCATATGAATGTGACAATCTGCTTGGTTCAAATGGCAAGCCTTTTGGAACTATTCATATGGTGCGTGCAGGCAATTTTATTGATTCTCAGCTTACTTCGCTTCATATCTGCTGTCAGAACGGTGCGTTGCTTTTTGAAAACACGCTTTTCTTGAAACGGAAAATTTTCTATGAACAGAGAATTCGAAAAGCATTTTCCCGGTTTGTTCCTGAACAGATTATTGATGATCTTGCAAATAACAATACGCAGGAAAAAGTATCTGTCGGAGAAAAGCGTGAAATTGCAATTTTGTTCAGCGATATCCGTTCGTTTACAAATATCAGCGAACGCAATAAACCGGAAACAATTGTTGCTTTCTTGAACCGTTATTTTACTGTCATGGTAGACATCATCAAAAAACACGGCGGAACAATTGATAAGTTTATTGGTGACGCAATTATGGCTTTGTTTGGTACTCCTGTAAGTTATGAAGATAACTGCCGCCGTGCTGTTGCTGCTGCTTATGAAATGCGCCAGGCTCTGCCGGATATTCCACTTGAAGACCTTGTTATGCCGGAAGGAATGACATTTAACATCGGTATTGGAATTCATTACGGTGATGTTATTGTTGGTTCAATTGGTTCTAAAGAAAAGACAGACTATTCTGTTATCGGCGACTCTGTAAATCTTGCTTCTCGTCTTGAAGGTTTGACAAAAACTTATGGAACACAGCTTTTGGTTAGTGACAGCGTCATGCATGAAATTCCAAAAGGCGAATTTGTCTTCAGACATCTTGATGATGTAAAAGTAAAAGGCAAAGCAATTGCTGTTCCAATTTATGCAGTTGACAGAAGCATTGATGAATTTCCGGCTGTTTATCGCGATGCCTATAACAAAGGCATTGAACTTTATACGCAGGGCGTTTTCCGTCTGGCAAAAGATTATTTTACACAGGCGCTTGCTGCTGTTGAAGGCGATAAAGCTTCTAAACTGATGATTTCGCGTTGTCAGGACTTTATTGAGAATCCACCGGAACACTGGGACGGTGCGATAGCATTTACAACAAAATAAATCTGTCTGCTTGTGCAGTTAAATGTGAATTTGCAAATCAAAGTCGCATATGCTGCATTTTATGGCAGTTTCAGTTTAAAACAGAAGCAGCGGGAAAACCTGCTGCTTTTTTAATGCTCATTGCAAAACGGTATATGAATATGAAAAAAACTATTTATTCTGCTGCACTTATCGGCACCGGACGAATCGGCTATAGTCTTGGGCTGGACAAAAAACGTGAACAGCCTGCGTCTCATTCGATGGCGCTTAATGCAAATAAACGCATTGAACTTGTGGCTGGCTGTGATATTGACAAAGAAGCTCTTGAAACATGGCACAGGGCTAACAGAAAAGCAGAAGCTTTTGCTTCTGTTGAAGAAACGCTTGCTTTTAAACCTTATGACATAATTACTGTTGCTGTAAACGAAGATGCTCATCTAAAAACGGCGCTGGCTGCAATTAATGCAAAGCCAGAACTTGTAATTCTTGAAAAGCCTGTTGCGCTCAATATGAATGAAGGTCTGCTCTTAAAAGAAGCATGTCAGAAAGCAAATGTGCCTGTTCTTGTAAATCACGAAAGACGTTTTGCAAAAGATTATCAGAAAGCAAAAGAACTTATAAAAACAATTGGAGATTTGCAGACAATTCATGCATCGCTTTATTCTGGTTTGAGGGTTTATTCTAAAGCTGAAGAAAACACAGGTGCTTACAGCCTTATTCATGATGGAACTCATCTTGTTGATATCGTGCGTTTTCTTTTGGATGATGTTCAGCTTGAAAATCCAAAAATTTTTGGTGTTTACAAAAGTGATGACGGGGCAGTGCGCAATGTTTCTGCTCAATATGAAAAAGACGGTGTTTCAATCGTTTTTGATTTTTCAGGAAGATGCAGATTTTTTGGTTTTGAAATAATCATAACAGGAACAGAAGGTCGTATTACGATTGGCAACGGAATTGCAAAAGTTGAACGAAGAAAACCTGCAAAACTTTACAGCGGTTTTTATTCATTGATGCAGGAAAATGTAGTTTTTCCTAAAAAAACAGGTTATTTTGCAAATATGGTGCAGAATGCAGTTGATTTTTTAGACGGAACCGCGGTTTTGGGGTCAACTTTGCAGACTGGGCTTGATGCGTTAAAAATGCTTGAAGAAATAAAAAATAATCTGGTAAATGCCTGAAAAATGCTTCCTGCACAGAAGATTGTATATGCGTCACCCTGAATTTACAGGTTGTCTGAGCTCATAATTTCAGAATGACGTGCCTGTTTATTCAAAGCAGCGCAGAAGATGCGGTGTTTTGCCTGGTTCTGCAATGTTTTTAAGCGGCGGCATCTGTTCAAAACAATGTGCTTTTGCTTTTGGACATCTGTGCGCAAATGGACAGCCTGCTAATTCTTCTACATTTGTCTTGACTTCGCCTTTTGTGGCTGTGTCAAAACTCTGTGCACTTTCAAATAAAAGCTGCGTATAAGGGTGCTTTGCCGTCTGATAAAGATTCTGTGCTTCAGCTTCTTCCATAATGCAGCCTCTGTACATAACGCCGATTTTATCGCAGAAGTAGCATGCAATTTTTAAATCATGTGTTATAAAAAGATACGAAAGGCTGCGTTTTTCGCGCAGATCCTGCAGCAGATTTAAGATTTGTCCTTGAATTGATACGTCAAGTGCAGAAACAACTTCGTCGCAGATTAATGCTTCTGGCTGCATTATAAGTGCACGTGCAATAGAAATGCGCTGACGCTGTCCGCCAGAAAATTCAGCCGGGCGTCTGTATAAATCGTCTGCAGAAAGGCCTGTTTCTTCAAGAATTTGTGCTGCACATTCTTTTGCATAATTGTGTCCCTGCCAGTGCGAAGACCAGCTCCAACCCGAAGTGAGCACCTGATAAATGTTCATGCGCGGGTTAAGCGAACGTGCAGGATCTTGAAAAATGTATTTGACTTTTTCCCTGTAAGATTTCAATTCTGAACGTGAAAAGTTATCTGTGTCTGTGTCGTGGTAATAGATTGAACCGCTGTCTTTTTTGTACATGCCGACAATCATTCTGGCTGTTGTTGTTTTTCCGCATCCAGATTCTCCGACAAGACCATATGTCTGATTTGCACCAATTGAAAATGAAACATCGTTTACGGCATATACATAGCGACCCATATTGGCAAAAAAACCGGCTTCAAGATTAAACCGTTTTTTTAGGTTTTCTGCTTTTAAGACAAGGGGCGAAGTCATTTCTGTTTTAGGTTCGTTCATAGCATTTTCTCTCTTTAAAAGCTGGTGTGCTGCATTCTGCACATGCTTGTGTGCAGCGCGGTGCAAAAGGGCATCCGTTTGTTGGGTGTGCAGGGTCTGTTACTTTGCCTGGAATTGAAATCAATCTGTTTTTTGAATAATGTGAACCAAAAGATGGTGCAGCGGCAAGCAGTGCTTTTGTATAAGGATGACAAGGTGTTTTTGAAACTTCGTCTGTCGTTCCACTTTCCATAATCATGCCGCCATACATTACAAGCATTCTGTCGCTTATGTGAGAAACAAGATCAATGTTGTGGCTTATAAAAATAATGGAAATGTTTCGTTTCTGTCTGAGAAGCAGCAGCAGCGAAACAATCTGTGCCTGAATCGTAACATCGAGTGCCGTCGTCGGCTCGTCTGCAACAAGAAGTTCGCAGCCTTGTGCCAATGCAAGTGCAATGCCGATTCGCTGAAGCTGACCGCCCGAAAACTGGTGCGGATAATTTGCAAGACGTTCTTTTGCGTTTGTTAAGCCTGTTTCTTCAAGCAAAGCTGCTGCGCGTTCAAATGCTGCTTCTTTTGTTATTGAAGGTTCGACAGTTTTAAAAGCTTCAAAAAAAACAGAACCCATGTTTTGCAGCGGGTCAAAAGAACGACCTGGTTCCTGAAAAATCATGCCGATTTTCTGACCTCTGTAGCTTTTCAGTTCTTTTGCAGAAAGTGTAAGCAGGTCAACGCCGTTATAGAATGCATTGCCGCTTACTTTTGCATTTGCACCCAAAAGCCCCGGCACTGCAAGTGTAGAAACACTTTTGCCGGAACCAGATTCACCGACAATGCCAAGAATTTCGCCTTTTTCAATGCTGAACGAAACGCCTCTTACTGCATGAATGTCAATATATTCCCGTCCGCGAAGGACGTTAAAAGTTACAGTTAAATTTTTTACTTCAAGGAGGTTTTCACTCATTTTGAATCATCTCCTTTTTTGTTTGTTTCGTCTTTTAATGATTTTGGTTTTCTTTTGAACAGCCTGAAAACAGGAACCATTGTATGATACGGATCAAAAAAATCGCGTAAGACATCGCCGACAAAATTGAATGCAAGCGTAACAATCAGCAGAAGAATTGCAGGATATATAAGCCATGGATAATGTATCAGATTGTTCAATGTTGAAATGTCGCGGTTGATTAAAGAACCCCAGCTTACGGCTGGATCTGAAATGCCAAGACCAAGATAGGAAAGGGTAGTTTCGCTCATAATAAAACCCGGAACACTCAATGCTGTGCTTACAATAAGCAGGCTTGAAATCTGTGGAATGATGTGTGCAAAAATAATTACAAGAGACGGAATGCCTTCAAGCTGTGCATTTAGTATAAATTCTTCTCTTTTTATTGAATGCACAAGTCCTCGTATTGTGCGGGCTGTACCAGGCCAGCCGACAAGAGCGAGAATGAGTGTAATGACCATATATGACTGACCTGAGTCCATTGAAGAAGAAAGAATTGAGCGCAAAAAGAGAATCATATAAAGACCGGGAATAAGCATGAAGAATTCGCAGATTCTCATGATTGTCCAGTCTGTTGTGCCGCCGTAATAACCAGCAAGACCGCCGAAAAGAATTGCAAGCACAAGCGAAATTGCTGTTGCAATAAATCCAATCGTAAGCGAAATACGGCTGCCGTATACAATTCTGCTGAAAAGGTCGCGGCCTAAAGAATCTGCACCGAACAGAAAAATCGGGTAATTTCCGTCTGTGCCAAATAAATGGCGGCTGCATTTAATGCCCATAAATGTGTAAGGTTCGCCTTTTACAAAAAAATGGACTTTATGATAAAGACCTTTTACTCTTGCATATTTCCATTCAACAGAATTAATTACCCTGCATTCCTGTACTTTTATTCCGCTTGAAAAGCGCAGGTTTGAAGGGTGATATGTTTTGTCTTCAAAAGAGGTCTGCGGACTGTACGGTGCAACAAAAGGTGCAAAAATCATTATAAGATAAAGCAGACAAAGAATTATAAAAGAAACATATGCAACTGGACGTGTCCGCAGATATTTAAAAAATTCTTTCATGATTATTCCTTTCCATAGCGGATGCGCGGATCAACAAGTGCAAGCAGAATGTCTGCAATGACCATGCCTGCAAGAACCAGAAACGAAATGAACATAAGGTTTGCAAGCACAAGGTTTATGTCTTCCTGCAGAACAGCTTCATACATAAGGCGACCGATGCCGGGATATGAAAAAATAATTTCAAGGACGAGTGAACCTGAAAAAAGGCTTGCAAGAAGGTTTGCGCTGCCTGTTATATAAGGGTTTAGTGTGTTTCTGAATGCATGAGAAAGATAAACACGCTTTTCTGAAATTCCACGTGCGCGCAGGGCTGTAATATAAGGCTGTCCAAGCTGGTCAAGCATTGTAGCCCTTATCATGCGCAGTGTTCCGCCGATGCCGCCAAGAAAAGATGCAAGAAGCGGCAGAAAAATATGGTGCATATAGCTGAACACAAATTTTACAGGTGCTTCTTTTATTGGAAAATCCGGATAAGCCGTAATCGGGAAAAGCCCTGTTGTGGCTGCAAAGAGCTGCAGCAAAATCAAAAGCAGAATGCCCGGCACTGCATGAAAAAAAAGTGCAAAAAACGTAACGGCAATATCTGTACCTGTTCCTGCTTTGCTTGAAAAATAAACGCCAAGCAAAAACGAGAATGTCGTAATGATGATAAGTGAAATCAAATTTAATGTGAGCGAATTCCAGATTCTGGAACTTATTAAAAATGAAACAGGTGCTTTTGAAATAAGGCTTGTACCAAGGTCATGGTCAATTACAACTCTTTTAAGCCATCTGAAATACTGAACGTAAAAAGGCTTGTCGAGACCAAGCTCGTGTCTTGTCTGTTCATATTTGTCAAAATTTGTTGACTGCAGGGACTGCACATTGTTTGCAGCCGGGCCTTCGCTTGAAGAGAAAACCTGCTGCATCATCAGCCTCGTTACAATGTCGCCGGGGGCGAGTTCCATTAAACCAAAAACGGCGAACCCCAGAAAGAACAAGATAAAAACCATTGTAATAAGACGCGAAACGATAAACGAGCCCAATGGTGCTTTGCGTTGAAAAGCCAGCCATGGAGACGCAGCTGTGTACATTGCTTTTTTGACAAAGCTGGCTTTTTTCTCTGTCTTGTTTTTATTGCTTGAGATAGACATTTTCTGTGTTTGCCCCTCCCATAGGGTCAAAATAAAGATTGCTCTGGTCCCATTTATTATTTATGGCATAAAAACTTATAGAACGCATCAAATAGATGATAGGACACTGTTCAAGAATTATAGACTGATATTCGTCCCAGATTGCTTTTGCTTTATCATGATCAATTGTGCAGCAGCCTTCATTATAAAGATAGTCGATACGTGCTTCCCATTCAGTTGCTGGTTCTGGCTGAAGCGGATACCACAGGTGAAGCGGTGTATTTGAAGGCCATACGTTTGAACCTTGTGTAGGGAACACATTTGTGCCAAGCCCGATAAACAAAGACTGCCAGTCAAAAGTTGAAGTTGCCTGTTCAACAAGTTTCTGAAAATCAGTCGTACGGATGTTTATTTTAATTCCTTCTTTCTGGCATTCATCAGCAACAATTGTAGCAATGTCCGAAAAAATAGTGCTGTCAGCTGTAATTGATAAATCAAATTCGACAGCATTGCCATGTTTATCACGGAGAATTCCATCTGTGTCTTTTTTCATGCCTGCTTTTGCAAGAAGTTCTGCTGCTCTTTTGTGGTCATAAAGATACTGCAGTGTAATGTTTTCGTTATAATATGCGTTTGGTTTTGGAAAAAGATAAAGACAAGGTTCTGCAAGACCATGATAAACCTGAGAAATGATTCTGTCTCTGTTCATAAGACAGCTCATTGCCTGTCTGAATTCTTTGCAGGTGAACCATTCGTAAAAAGGCTTGTCTTTATTGATTGGGTTCTGGTTGAAACTCCAGAAACTTGCACCGTAATTTCCGCCGTTGTTATAAACTGTGTAGTTGCCTTGTTTTGCAACAAATTCGCTTATTTCTTCTGCTTTTGGAGAATATTCGTCTTGCGAACCTTCTTTGAACATGAGGTATTGAGTTTTTTCGTCTGGAACGATGCTCAAAATCACTTCTTCCGGATATGGAAGAACTTGATTGGCAGCGTCTTTTTTCCAGTAATGTGGATTTTTTTTGTAGACGAGACGCTGTCCTGAAGTATATTCAACAAGATAATATTGACCCATAGACGGAATTGTTTTTGGATCGCATGAAACGCTGAAAATATTTTTTAAGCCTTCGATGCCGTCTTTTTCTTTTACAGGTTTAAAAATGTGCATTGGTCCAAAAGAACCGTTGCAATGCAGAAGCGGGTCTGCAATTATGCGTGGAAAATGAAAAACATATGTACGGTTATCAATTTTTTCTATGTCAATGTGTTTGATTGTGCCGTCTTCGAGTGCTAAAAATTGACCTGTATATGCAGAAAGATATAAGTTCTCGTCACCTTCAATTTCATTGTACCAGAAAACTGCATCGTCGCTGGTTACTTTTATGAGTTTATCCTGATCATAATAAGACCAGTACAAATCATCTCTGAGCGTAAAATAAACGTCCATAGTGTTTTCATTTTCGTTTATCTGAATTTTTGGGGTTGCAATGTGCGGTTCCCATTCTTTCGTTACATAATTATAGTCAATAAGATAATCCGACAGATATGCAAGAATTGCATTTGACGGACCGTCTCCGTCTGCCATTATTATATTGAAGGTTTTTGGATCAGCTGTCGTGCTGCCTTTCCATGTTCCGCCGTTTTTACCCGGCAGAAATTCCTGTCCTTCCCATGGTCTGTATGTTGTTTTTTGCAATAATTCTGCAACACCACTTGTTCCGTTGCGTTCAATGTCTTCAAGTGAAAGTTCTTCCTGTTTCTCGCAACCGGCAAAAAGCAGCATTGCTGCCATTAAAAATAAACTGATTTTTCTCATAAGAAATAAGTTTGACGTGTGTTTTAGTATTCGTCAAGAGGTTTTGCATGTTATATGGAAAAAGATGTTAATTATTCTAAATAGCCCAAATGCCGGGTTTTTATAAAAGTGATGTAAAATTTATTTTGTCATGCTGAATTTATTTCAGCATCTCCTTGCATTAAGAAATCCCGTACTGAAAGCCGCCGAAGGCTAATAAATTCGGGATGACAGATTGTTTTTTTGTCTTGTCAGTGCAAGAACAACTATGGATTTCATAACTCGACATTCAGACTGAATATTAGAATATGATTAAAATTAATATATATATTGAATATTGAAAATAGTTGTGTGCTATGTGATAATGCACTCATTATTTTTTTTAGTCTGTCTGTTTGTGTTTTTCTTGCTGCGGTGCGGCAGATTTTGATTTGCATATCTCTAAAATTGCAGTTTTTAGAGCCACTATTATGCGATATGGTGACAGTAGATGAATAAATTTAAAAGAATACGTAATAATTTGATTATCAGTGGAATGGCTGTAGTTTTATTATGTGCCTGCAGCGGTGGAGGCGGTGGCGCTTCGTTATATAATTCAAGTGATGGATTGCATAACGGGGGCAAATCCGGCTGGGGCAGTTCCAGCGGAAATAATGGCAGTACTTCAGGTTCTGGTTCGCTTCTTTCTTCTGCCGGTGTAACACCGCCGTCCGATATAGACTGGCAGCAGATTGATGTTACAGTTTCATGTACAAGAAATGGTGTAACAACAACGACTACAATAACAAATTCAACAAATTCCAGCGAAATACAGGAAGTTTTGTCTTCTTTTCAAATTGGCGACGTTGTTTCAATTTCTGCTGATGTAACCATGCAGGATGGAACGCACCGCCAGACTTCTTCCGGGGCTGTTACAATAGGTCCAGGAGATAATCACTTTTCTTTGCCAACGCCATATGTTGCAACATTTGATATGGGTACAGCAAAAGTACCTCAAATATATACAGATTTAGGTTTGGCACCGCCTCCTGTAAGTGGTGGCAGTACGTCTGTCGATTATAACAGATTAAGTGGCGGAACTGCACCGGCTGTAACGCCTCCGGGTGGCTATAAACTGGATCACTGGGAGACCGCTGCCGGAGATGTTTTTTCTTTTGGTTCTTCTCGTGGAGATTTAACTATATACCCTGTTTTTGTTTATGATTACACATCTTCATATACAGACTTGCCGACAGTACTTCCTGTTATAAATCAAAGTGATTTTGATGATTTGATGAATATGCACAGTACACAGGATTTTAGCGGAAAAACAATTACTCTGTATTCGGATGTAAGTACAACAAAAGGATTTACTGCTGGAACTGCGTATACTGGAGGTTTTGCAGGTACATTAGATGGAAATAGCCATACAATAAATGTATCAATACGGGAAACTTCTCTTTCGAGTGGCAGCGGTATAGGCCTCGTATATAATAATGGTGGAACAATAAAAAATCTTGTCGTTACTGGTACTGTAGAGAATACGGTTTCAATTTCCGATATATGGGTTGGCGGTGTTGCAGGAGCAAATAGTGGTACTATAGAATGTTGTGGAAACAATGCAACTGTTATAAGTTCTCATTTATACAGTTCCGGAATTACTGGATTAAATAACTCAGGTTGCATAGTAAAGAATTGTTATAATACAGGAACTATAAAAGCAGGTGCAATCTCAGGTGGTCCTACTTCAGGAGCTTCTCAGCAGCAGGTTGCTGGAATTGTAAGCAGAAATATTGGAACAATACAAAACTGCTATAATACAGGTAATCTGATAAATTGTATTGATTCAACTGGATCTTATGGAGGAATTGCTGCGTTGTCTTATGTTGGAACAATTGAAAATTGCTATAGTACAATTACTCCAAATGGTGTAGCAGGTAGTACCTGTGGAGATATTGTGGCTAGTACTAACGGAAATAATATTTCTAATGTTTACTGTAATGGAATTGTATCAGGTAGTGCTAGTTTGACTGCGACAGGTACGGTTTCTCAAGCAAATACAGATTTGCCTGCAAATTATCCATCCATATGGGAGGCAGGAAGTGGCAGACCAAAACTTATTGGTGTTCCAGGTCAGTAAAAAAATCTTATCGTATGCCTTGACCTTATTGGGTGATTTTGATAAACTTCAAGCTCTAATTATGAAGAAACTATTTAGGTAGGTACAAATATGTCAAGAAGATGTGAAATTTGCGGAAAAGGTTCACTTTCTGGTAATAAAGTTAGTAAATCTTATAACCACGTGCGCCGCACATGGAAGCCAAATATTGTTGCTGTAAAAACTGAAGTTGGTGGAACAACTTTTACAGTTAAGATGTGTACACGCTGCTTGAGAAGCGGTTTTGTTACAAAAAAAGTCTGATTTGCGCAACAATTTAATCAGTGCATTTTCAATAATGCAATAAAGAGCTGCCTTTACGGCGGCTCTTTTTTTTATGCTTTCTCCGACGGGTTTCTTCTATATAATAGATGCTGTTGTTATAGAACAGGAATCTTTCAAGTCTTTAAAAATTATATTTCTATTGAAAGTCCGTCAAAGGCTGGTTCAACTCTGCAATCTGCAAGACGTTCAAAATTCTTCTTTTTTTCATTTAGCATTTTTGCAATTTCTTTATGTGTGTAGTCGTGGCAGAAATGAGTTAAAAAAATCTGTGTCGCAGATGTCTTTTCTGCAACTTCAAGTGCCTGGTCAAAATTAAAATGTGTTTCGTGCGGCTTTGTTCTAAGCCCGTCTATTACAAGCACTTCTATGTCTTTTATTCTGTCGAAAGATGAAGGTGGCAGAAAGCTCAAGTCTGTTAAATATGCAAATTTGCCAAATCTCCAGCCTGTCGTCGGCAGAATGCCGTGCATCATCGGTACAGGCACAAAATCTATTGTGCCGATTTTAAGCGGTTTGTTTTGGTCAAAATCTGTGCAGTTTACAAGTTCAATGTGCGGTTTGCCGCCGCCGCGCTGTGTCTGTCTAAATGCATAATCATAAACATAGCGCACTTCTTCGAGTGTGTTCGGGTCTGAAATTACAGAAATTGTCCGGTCTATTGAAAAAACGCGGATGTCGTCAAGACCGTGTACATGGTCTGCGTGTGCGTGTGTTAAAAGCACGGCGTCAAGCTTTTTTAATCCATAAGCCAGTGCCTGAAGTCTGAATTCTGGTCCTGTATCAATTACAACAAATGTATCTTTGTTCTGTACGATTGCGCTTGTGCGGAACCGTTTGTCTTTTGGATTTTTAGATGTGCACGCCTTGCAGCTGCAGCCAATAACCGGCATGCCATGGCTTGTGCCGGAACCTGTAATAGTCAGTTTCATTTGTTCTCCCGGAAAAATTGCGCTCTAATCGCCATATTTCTTTTTTATGTCTTCAATTTCATTGCGCAAAGCAGCAGCTTCTTCGTATTCAAGACGTTCAGCATGTTCAAGCATTTGTGCTTCAAGCGCTTTTATAAGTTTTTTGCGTTCTTTTGGGTTCATCGGGTTAAAGCTGTTTACAATTGCCTGTGTTTCAATTTCTGTATTTTCTTTTGCGCTTTTTTCCTGTCTAACCAGAATGTCTTCAATTGCTTTGTGTACGGTTTCTGGTGTAATGTTGTGCTCTTTGTTATATGCACTTTGAATTGCTCTTCTGTGCTCTGTTTCTGCAATTGCTTCTTTCATTGCAGGACTTATTGTGTCAGCGTACATAACAACCGTGCCGTTCTGGTTTCTTGCGGCACGACCTATAATCTGAATCAAACTTGTGGCGCTTCTTAAAAAACCGATTTTGTCTGCATCAAGAATTGCAATGAACGAAACTTCCGGCAGGTCAATGCCTTCGCGAAGCAGGTTGATTCCAACAAGAATGTCAATTTCGCCGGTACGAAGGCTCTTTAAAATTTCGACCCGTTCGATTGTGTCGATTTCGCTGTGAATGTAACGCACTTTTAGGCCAAAACCGCTAAGATAATCTGTCAAATCTTCTGCCATTTTTTTTGTAAGCGTCAGCAGCAGACATCGTTCGTTGCGTTCAATTCTAAGTTTTATTTCCTTATAAATGTCTTCCATCTGACCTTCGCTTGGTCGCACTGAAACAATCGGGTCCAAAAGGCCTGTCGGTCTGATGAGCTGTTCAACAACTTGTGTTGAACGTTCAATTTCTTCTTTGCGCGGTGTTGCCGTAACATAAATTGTGTGATGTACTTTTTTGTCAAATTCTTCTGCTTTAAGCGGACGGTTGTCCAGTGCGCTTGGCAGCCTGAACCCAAAATCAATAAGGTTCTGTTTTCTTGAACGGTCGCCTTCGTACATTGCACCAATCTGCGACACTGTTACGTGTGCTTCATCAATCATGCAGCAGAAATCATCTGGAAAATAATGCAGAAGTGTTGCAGGCGGTTCTCCGCGGTTCCTTCCGGAAATTGGTCCTGAATAGTTTTCAATTCCGGGGCAGCGGCCCATTTCGGAAAGCATTTCAATGTCATAAGTTGTTCTTGTTTTAAGACGTTCTGCTTCAAGAATCTTGCCCTGCTGTCTGAAAAGTTCCACCTGTTCAGTCATTTCGTTTCTGATACGGTCAACTGCATTTATTAAAAGGTTTTGTGGAACAACAAAGTGTTTTGCAGGATAAATTGTCGTTTCGTCAAGTTCTTCGATTGTCTGTCCTGAAATTGAATGCACGCGCCTTATTCTTGCAACTTCTTCCCAGTCAAGGTCAATTCTATACGCTTCGTCTGTTTCCATGTATGCAGGAAAAATCTCAATTGTGTCGCCGCGGATGCGGAAATCGCCGCGTTCAAAACCAAAATCGTTGCGCTTATACTGAAGGCTCGTGAGTTTTTTGGCAAATTCAATTGTATCAATTGTTTCGCCTTTTTCTATATGAATGCGCATGTCGCGGTACAAATCTGGCATGCCAAGACCATAAATGCATGAAACTGTTGCAACAACAATTACATCGCGCCGTTCCATCAGGCTGTAAGTTGCAGCAAGACGCATGTGGTCGATTTCATCGTTTATTGAAGCGTCTTTTTCAATGTACAGGTCGCGCGCCGGTACGTATGCTTCCGGCTGATAATAATCGTAATAAGAAACAAAGTATTCAACGGCATTGTCCGGAAAAAAGCTTTTAAATTCGCGGTAAAGCTGGGCAGAAAGTGTTTTGTTATGGCTGATGACAAGGGTAGGGCGCTGAATTGCTTCTATTATCTTTGCCATTGTAAATGTTTTGCCGGAACCTGTTACACCTTTTAATGTCTGGAATGCATCTCCTCTTAAAAAGCCTTCTGAAAGTTTTTTAATTGCTTCGGGCTGGTCGCCAGACGGTTCATATGGTGCATAAACTTTGAATGGTCTCATTCAGTTATTCTAGCACGCAACTCATTGTTATGGAAGAAGTTTTATGCTTTGCAGAATTTTAAGGCGCTTTAGAAAATCGTGCTGTGCTTTCTGAATGTCAAAGCTGTGAAAAATTCACGGGTTATTGGATAAAATTTTATCTAAATACGATACAATTACTTCCCAAAAAAAGTCTAAAATGATAAAGTAATTAAAAGAATGAGAATAAACCGCAATGTTTGCGAAATATTCGTGTATACAAGCTTATTTTACGCTTAATGCGCTTAAGCTTAAGGATATACTTTTTTAAGGAAGGTTTTTATGGGAAACAAGGTAACAATTATTGGTTCAGGCAGCGTTGGTTCTACAATTGCCTATACCTTGGCTGTGCAGGGAACTGCTTCTGAAATTGTTATGGTAGATATTAATGTAGAAAAATCGCTTGGAGAAGCTTTGGATATTCGTCAGGGAACACCATTCTGCGCTCCATGTTCTATTTATGCCGGCAACTATGAAGATGCAAAAGATTCTGATATCGTTATTTTGACTTCTGGAATGGCACGAAAACCAGGTCAGAGCCGTCTTGATCTTGCACAGGCAAATGTAAATATTACAAAGACAATTATTCCACAGATTACAAAATATGCACCAAACGCAATTTATATTATTGTTGCAAATCCTGTTGATATTTTGACTTATCAGTTTATTAAAACTTCTGGAATTCCAGAACACCGCATTATCGGTTCTGGTACAATTCTTGATACTGCACGTCTTCGTGCACGCATTGCTGAATATTATGGAATCAACCAGAAAAACGTTCATGCTCATGTTTTTGGCGAACATGGAGATTCTTCGTTTGTTCCGTGGTCTTTGGCAAACATTTCAAATATTCCAATCGACAAATATGCTTCATGCATGACAAACCAGGACAAAATTGTTCCATCTTTGGTTCATGACGAAGTTGAAAATTATATCAGAAAATCTGGTGGAAAAGTCATTCAGCGCAAAGGTGCAACTTTCTACGCTGTTGCAATTTCAGTCTGCCACATTGTACGCTGCCTCTTTAGCGGCATGGACACAACTTTGACTGTTTCAACAATGATGCACGGCGAATACGGCATTGATGATGTTGCTTTGAGTACACTTTCAATTGTAGATCAGAATGGTCTTGCCGGAAAACTTACAGCTCCACTTACAGACGGTGAAATTGAATTGCTGAAAAAATCTGCTGATGCATTGAAAGATGTTATCAAGCAGCTTTCTTTTAACTGATATTGAATGATTTTTTAGGCATGCTGCATTTCAAACTTTGTTTTGCAGTTTGCCGTGTGTTTGCGTTTGTTAAACATATAAAGGAAAGTCCTAAAAAATATGATTTTTAGGACTGGTTTAAATTATTTTTAGAAAATCTTTCTATTTATATAGAAGCTTTTCTTGCATTATTAGGAAAAAATATGAATTATCGAATTGAACATGATTCAATGGGCGACATGCAGGTGCCTGCTGATAAATACTGGGCAGCACAGACAGAACGCAGCCATGAAAATTTTAAAATCGGTGTAGGCATTGAAACTATGCCACGCGAAATTACACAGGCTTTTGGCATTTTGAAAAAAGCTGCTGCAATGGCAAACAACATGCTTAAGCCGCAGAAAATGACAAGCGAAAAACTTTCTGCAATCTGTGCAGCTTGCGACGAAGTTATTTCTGGTGCTCTTAATGACCATTTTCCTCTTGTTGTATGGCAGACAGGAAGCGGCACACAGAGCAATATGAATGCAAATGAAGTAATTGCAAACCGCGGCAACGAAATTGCAGCTGGGCTCAGTGCCGGTGCTTTCTTTTCTCCGAACGCAAACGTTCCACGTTTGCTTCATCCAAATGATGACATCAACATGAGTCAGTCATCAAACGATACTTTCCCGACGGCTATGCATATTGCTGCTGTTACAGCAATTGAAGACAAGGTTATTCCTGCTGTTGAAAAGCTTATTGCAACTTTTATTCGTCTTGAAAAAGAAAACGAAGGCATTGTAAAAAGCGGCCGTACACATCTGCAGGATGCAACACCAATTAAATTCAGCCAGGAAATTTCAGGCTGGCGCTCTTCTCTTGAAAAAGACAAAATGCTTTTGCAGGCTGCTTTGCCTGCTTTGAAAGAACTTGCTCTTGGTGGAACAGCTGTTGGCACTGGTTTGAATGCACCTGAAAAATTTGATGAAAAAGTTGCAGAAGCTGTTTCTAAACTTACAGGCAAACACTTTGTTACTGCACCAAATAAATTCCATGCACTTACAAGCAAAGACGAACTTGTTTTTGCACACGGTGCACTTAAAGCACTTGCCTGCGACATGATGAAAATTGCAAACGATGTCCGCTGGCTTGCTTCAGGTCCTCGCGATGGTCTTGGTGAAATTCATATTCCAGAAAACGAACCGGGCAGTTCAATTATGCCTGGCAAAGTAAACCCGACACAGTGCGAACAGGTAACAATGGTTGCTGTTCAGGTTATGGGCAATGATGTTGCTGTCGGAATGGCTGCAAGCCAGGGCAATTTTGAACTTAACGTTTTTATGCCTGTTTGTATTTACAATTTCCTTCAGAGTGCACGTCTTTTGTCTGAATCAATCATTTCGTTTAATGATAATTGTGCTGTAGGAATTACAGCAAACAAAGATAAAATGCACCACAACCTGCATAACTCGCTCATGCTTGTAACTGCACTTAATCCATATATCGGTTATGAAAATGCAGCAAAAACTGCAAAAAAAGCTTTCAAAGAGAATATTTCCCTTAAAGAAGCTTGTGTTGCATTAGGTTTCTTGACTGAAGAAAAATTTGATGAAGTGTTCCATCCGGAACAAATGTGTTAATTGAGGTTTGAAAGCTGCTTTGAAAATGTTTTTGAAGCAGCTTCAACAGAAGGAAAATAACTTTATGACTTACAGTTACTATCCAGGTTGCACCCTTAAAACAAAAGGCAAAGATTTAGACCGCTATGGCCGCTTTGCTGCAGAAAAATTGGGCGTAACTCTTAAAGAAATTGCAGACTGGCAGTGCTGCGGCGGTGCCTACACAATGGCAAGAGACGAAATTGCATCAAAGCTTTCGGCTGTGCGCACATTGGTTTCTGCCCGCGATGAAGGCAATGATGTGGTAACACTTTGTTCTGCATGCCACAATGTTCTTAAACAGGTAAACAACGACATGAAAGTTGATGAAAACATCAACTTGAAAGCAAATAATTATCTTGCTCTCGAAAAACCTTATAACGGCGAAACAAACGTCATTCATTTTCTTGAATTGCTTCGTGATGTTGTTGGTTTTGATAAAATTGCTGCAAGCGTTACAAAACCTTTTACAGGCAAAAAGATTGGTGCCTATTACGGTTGTCTTCTGCTTAGACCTGGAAAAATCATGCAGATGGACAATGCAGAAAACCCAAAAATTATTGAAGATTTTATAAAAGCAGTCGGTGCAGAACCTGTTGTTTATCCTATGCGCAATGAATGTTGCGGCGGATATGTAACAATGGAAGATAAACCGCTTGCCGTTAAAAAAAGTTCTGCTGTATTAAACAGTGCAAAAGATGCCGGCGCAGAACTTATCGTTACGGCATGTCCGCTTTGTTTATATAACCTGAACAGAAACGGTGCTTCAAATGTTGAAGGCGCACCAAAAGTTGTGTACTTTACGCAGATTCTTGCAGCCGCTTTGGGCAATGAAGAAGCATTGAAAGCACTTGAATCATCTTGCTCAGATTCATCTTTTGAAGGAGGCTGCTCATGTCACAAGTAACAACAGAAGACATCGTACGCATTTCTGGTGTAAACCCAAGAAAATGCATGAAATGCGGCAAATGTTCTGGAACATGCCCAAGTTATGATGATATGGAATATCATCCGCATCAGTTTGTGGCAATGGTTGAAAACGGAAACATTGAACCGCTTTTGTCTTCACCTTCGTTGTTTAAGTGTCTTTCTTGTTTTGCATGTGTTGAACGCTGCCCGAGAAATGTTGAACCTGCAAAAGTTGTTGAAGCTGTCCGCACGGCTGCTCTTCGCGTACAGGGCAATAACCACTTAAAGCCGAACCAGATTCCGGAAATGCTTGACGAAGAACTGCCGCAGCAGGCAATCGTTACAGCATTCAGAAAATATTCAAAATAAGGAGCTGCAATCGTTATGCAGAAAATTGGTGTTTTTGTGTGTCATTGTGGCACCAACATCGCAGCAACTGTTGATGTAAAGACTGTTGCTGAACAGCTTGGCAAAGAACCGGGCGTTGCGTTTGCTGCCGACTATCAGTACATGTGTTCTGAAGCCGGACAGAACTTGATTAAAAACGCAATTAAAGAACACGGACTTACAGGTGTTGTAGTCTGTTCATGTTCACCTCGTATGCACGAAGCAACATTCCGCAAGGCATGTGCAAGTGCAGGCATTAACTCTTATATGGTAGAAATTGCTAATATTCGTGAACAGTGTTCATGGATTCATAAAGATAAAGTTGATGCAACTGAAAAAGCAATTATTATGGGTCGTGCTGCAATTGCAAAGGTTCACCTTAATGCACCGCTTGTTCCAGGAGAAAGCCCTGTAACAAAACGCGCACTTGTAATCGGCGGCGGCATTGCCGGAATGCAGACTGCACTCGACATTGCAGAAGCTGGCTATGAAGTTGATATCGTTGAGAAAAAGTCAACAATCGGTGGCAAGATGACACAGATTGACAAGACTTTCCCGACACTCGACTGTGCAGCATGTATTTCAACTCCAAAAATGGTTGACTGTGCACAGAACGAAAAAATTCACATTTATGCTTACAGCGAAGTTACTGCTGTAAAAGGCTTTGTCGGCAATTTCAATGTTTCAATTACAAAAAAAGCACGTTATGTAGACGAAACAAAATGTACCGGATGCGGCATCTGTACAGAAAAATGTCCGCAGAAAAAAGTGCCGAACGAATTTAACCTTGGCATGAACAACCGTTCTGCAATTTATATTCCATTTGCTCAGGCTGTGCCGAAAGTTGCAACAATTGATGCAAACTACTGTATGATGCTTAAAACCGGCAAATGTGGAATCTGTTCAAAAGTTTGTGGCGCTGGTGCAATTAACTACAAACAGCAGGACGAAATTATTGAAAAACAGTATGGCGCAATTGTTGTTGCAACCGGTTACAACCCGATTAACATCGAAAAATACGATGAATTTGCTTATTCCCAGAGCAAAGACGTTGTTACTTCACTTGAATTTGAACGCCTTACAAATGCTGCAGGTCCAACAGGCGGCACACTTCTTCGTCCTTCAGACGGAAAACATCCGCACACAATCGTTTTTGTTCAGTGTGTAGGAAGCCGCGAAGCTCCACCTTGTTCAAAAGGCGGAAAAGAATACTGTTCAAAAATCTGCTGTATGTACACTGCAAAACATGCAATGCTTACACGCGAAAAATATCCTGATACAGACGTTTATGTATTCTATATTGATGTCCGTACACCTGGCAAAAACTTTGATGAGTTCTATCGCCGTGCTGTTGAACAGTATGGAGTTCATTACATTAAAGGCATGGTCGGCAAAGTTGCACCACAGGCTGACGGAACATTGCTTGTTCAGGGTTCAGACCTTATTGAAAACAAGCAGCTCAAAATCAATGCTGACCTTGTTGTTCTTGCTGCTGCAATTGAACCGGACAAGAGTGCAAGACCTCTTGCAACAATGCTTACAGCAAGCATGGATACAAACGATTTCTTTACAGAAGCTCATGCAAAACTTCGTCCTGTAGAAAGTCCTACAGCCGGAATCTTCCTTTCAGGCTGCTGTCAGGGTCCAAAAGACATTCCTGAAACAGTTGCTCAGGCAAGTGCATGTGCTGCAAAAGTAATCGGTGTTCTTGCAAAAGACAAGCTTTTGGGCAACCCTTGTGTTGCAAATCCAAACGAAAACATGTGTAACGGCTGTTCTTCTTGCGAAAAAGTTTGTCCTTATGGTGCAATTACTTATGTTGAAAAAGAATTCCGTGGTCCAAACCGTACGACTATTGTTCGCCGCGTTGCAAGTGTAAACGAGGCAGTCTGTCAGGGGTGTGGTGCTTGTACAGTTGCCTGTCCTTCTGGCGCAATGGATTTGAAAGGATTCAGTAATAAACAGATTATGGCGGAGGTTGATGCAATATGCCGATAGAAGAAACTCAGTCAGAATGGAAACCGACTATTGTGGCTTTTTGCTGCAACTGGTGTTCTTATGCAGGTGCAGACCTTGCCGGTACAAACCGCTTGAATTATCCTGCAAACGTAAAAATTATTCGTGTTCCATGTTCATGCCGGTTGAATCCGTTGTTTGTACTTCGTGCTTTTCAGCGTGGTGCAGATGGTGTAATTCTCTGCGGCTGTCATCCTGGAGACTGTCACTATACAACAGGCAACTATTTTGCACGCCGTCGTATGACACTGCTTTTTTCTATGCTGAATTATCTTGGCATTGAAAAAGAAAGAACTCGTGTCGAATGGGTTTCTGCTGCAGAAGGTGCAAAATTTGCAAAGACAATGAATGAATTTGTAGAAGCTGTAACAAAGCTTGGTGAAAATAAACGGCTGGAGGACTTAAGATGCAAGACTCAAAAATAGCTGCTCAGCTTATTGAACGGGCAAAAGCCCTGCTTGCCGACAAAACAGTTACATACGTTATCGGCTGGAGAAAAGGTCTGTTTGATTACGATGTTACTCCGTCTGTTTTTACTACAGCAGAAGATATCGAAAAAAACTTTGTTTATAACGAATGGTGCAGTGCAAACCTTTCAAAATACATGGTAAAAGAAAGCCGTGCAATTGAAACAAAGAAAAACACTGTAACAGCAAATAACCGCATGGCAAAACAGAAAGATCCGAATGCTGTTGATGCTCCGCTTCCTCAAGACCGTGTACTTGTGTTCTTAAAACCATGTGATACATACAGTTTTACACAGCTTTTAAAAGAAAACCGTGTAAAGCGCGAAAACGTGTATGCTGTCGGCATTCCATGTGACGGAATGAAAGACCCTGAAAAAAAGGAACTTTCTGAACGCTGCTCTGTCTGCAAAAGCAAGAAACATGTTACATATGACGAACTGATTGGTGAAGACGGTGATGTGCAGGATTCAAAACGTTTTGATATGGTTGCAAAAATTGAAGCCATGTCAAGCGACGAACGCTATGCATTCTGGCAGGGTGAACTTTCAAGATGCATCCGCTGCAATGCCTGCCGTGATATTTGTCCTGCATGTACATGCGAAAAATGTATTTTCGACAACAACGATCTTGGAACATCTCAGAAAGTTGCAGCAGATAGTTTTGAAGAAAACATGTACCACATCATCCGTGCATGGCACGTAGCCGGCCGCTGTACAGACTGCGGCGAATGCAGCCGTGTTTGTCCTCAGAACATTCCGCTTCATCTTTTAAACCGCAAGTTCATTAAAGATATTAACGAACTTTACGGCGAATATCAGGCAGGTGCCGACATGGATTCAAAACCGGCAATGCTTTGGTATGAAAAAACTGATGTTGAACCAAACATCGTAAAAGAGCGCGACGAAAAAGCCTGTAATGGAGGTAACAACTAATGCTTTCACTTCCAGTAGAAAAAATTGATGAACTTTTTGCTCTTGCAGGTTCAAAAGGTGATGTATACATTCCAGTTGACAATGCTTCTGGAAAAGCAGATTTTCAGAAATGGGAAAAAGGCGTAAAACTTTCTGGCGCACTTAAAACAGTACGTTCGGCAAAAGATTTCTTTTTTCCAAAGACAGAAAATCTTGTTAACTACAAAAAAGAAGGCAAATCTTTTATCGTTGAAGACCCGCGCAAAGAAATTACAGATTTTGTAATTTTTGGCGTGCGTGCATGCGATGCAAAAAGCTTTGACATTGTAGACAATGTTTACTTAAAACAGACTCCTGTTGATACATATTATAAAAACCGCCGTGACCACGGAACAGTAATTACTTTGGCATGTTCAGCACCAGCTGAAACATGTTTCTGTTCTGCTTATGGAATTGATGCAGCAAATCCGGCAGGAGATATTGCAGCATGGTGTGCAGATGGAAAATATTTCTTTAAGCCGAACACCGAAAAAGGCAAGGCTTTCTTGGAATCTGCAAAATCTTTGCTTGCAGAAGGCGATGATGCTTCTGTTGCAAAACAGCAGAAAGAAATTAAAGACAAAATCGAAAAGCTCCCGTTCGGAAAACTTGATTTTTCAAAGTTTAACGGCGACGACATGATGAAGCTTTTCAATTCAAAAGTCTGGGACAATCTTTCTCAGACATGTCTTGGCTGCGGCACTTGTACATATGTATGTCCGACTTGTATGTGTTTTGATGTACGCGACTTTGATACAGGCAACGGCATCAAGCAGTTCCGCTGCTGGGACAGCTGCATGTATTCTGATTTTACTCAGATGGCTGCTGCAAATCCACGTCTTACACAGAAAGAAAGATTCCGCCAGAGATTCATGCACAAACTCATGTATTATCCAATGGCACATGAAAAACAGTTCAGCTGTGTAGGCTGTGGCCGCTGTCTTGAAAGCTGCCCAATCCACATGAACATTGTAAAAGTTATTAAAGCAATAAACGAAGAGACTTTAGACGGAGGAAATAAATAATGGAACAGAACGAAGCTTTTATTCCTTATGTCGGTAAAATTATTGATATCCGTCAGGAAACTCCGGATGTAAAAACATTCCGTGTTGTTGGACTTGATGGAAAGAAATTGTTTGAACACATTCCTGGACAGTGTGCAATGCTCATCGTGCCGGGTGTCGGCGAATCAATGATTTCTATTACTTCTTCTCCAACATTGCAGGATTATATGGAATTCAGCATCAAGAAGTGCGGCTGTGTAACAAGCTTTCTTCACAGTGCCGAAGTTGGACAGGAAATTTGTGTACGTGGCCCAATCGGCAACGGTTTCCCTGTAGAAACAAAACTTAAGGGAAAAGACATTCTTGTAATTGCCGGTGGTATTGGAATTGCACCTGTTCATTCTGTTGTAAATTACATGATGGACAAACGCGAAAATTACGGAAAAATTCAGGTAATTTACGGAAGCCGCTCAAAAGCTGACCTTGTCCGCCTTGATGAAATGCAGAATGTATGGATGAAACAGCCGAACTGTTCAATTGATTTGACAATTGACCGTGCAGAAGAAGGCTGGGACGGTCACGTAGGATTTGTTCCGCCTTTTATTACAGAATTGAACCCTGACCCGTCTATGACAGTTATTATGTGCGGACCGCCAATTCTTATTCACATGTCGTTGAAAATCTTGAAAGATCTTGGTTTTAAAGATGAACAGATTTTTACAACAATGGAAATGCGCATGAAATGCGGAATCGGTAAATGCGGCCGCTGTAACATCGGCGACAAGTTTGTCTGCAAAGACGGTCCTGTATTCAGCTTTGATCAGCTCGGGGAACTTCCACCTGAGTATTAAAAATAAAATGACAGTGTCTGCTTTTTAGATGCTGTCATCTGGTTTTGTGTTTTATGGGGAACAATTCCCTTAAGGAGAATTAAATGGCCGAAAAAGAAATGGTTAACGTATTCCTTTTTGGAAAAAAATATGAAGTGCCTGCAGATTTAACGATTATGAATGCTATGGAATATGCAGGTTATCAGCTTGTTCGTGGCTGCGGCTGCCGCAATGGTTTTTGCGGTGCGTGTGCAACAATTTATCGCATCAAAGGCGAGCGCGAATTAAAAACTTGTCTTGCATGTCAGACAAAAGTTGAAAACAACATGTATGTTGCAACACTGCCTTTCTTTCCACTTGAAAAGCAGGTTTATGACATCAACAAGGTTAAACCGACAGAACAGATTATGATGCAGCTTTATCCAGAAATTTACTGCTGCATCGGCTGCAATGCATGTACAAAATCTTGTACACAGGGCTTGAATGTAATGCAGTACATTGCATATGCACAGCGCGGCGAATATGCAAAATGTGCAGATGAATCATTTGACTGTGTAATGTGCGGTGTATGTTCTTCACGCTGTCCTGCTGGAATCAGTCATCCGCAGGTTGCAGAACTTGCACGCCGTCTTAACGGCAAATACATTCAGCCTGAAACAAAACATCTGCTTGACCGTGTTGCAGAAATTGATGAAGGCAAATGTGAAGAGATGATTCAGGCAATTATGAACAAACCGTTGGCTGAAATCAAAGAACTTTATAATAATCGCGAAATTGAAAAGTAAGGAGCAGAAAATGAGTGATAAATATATTGCTGATGTAGCTGATGGTTACACTGCGGAAATGAAAGAGTCAGCAAAGCTTGTTGCTGCAAAACGTGAAGAAAACATTAAATTTGAACACGCACGCCTTACTGCAGATGAAAAAGATGCAATCCTTAAAGAATATCATCCGGACCGCATTGCAAAACAGTTTGCAGAAATCAAGATTGGTCCAAATAAAGGCGAAAAGGCACCAATTGAACTTGCAGAAATGCTTCAGGCAAAACCACGCATTGAACCGGAAGACATTGATCTTTCAAAAGTTGATTACGAATCAGATGTTCTTGTAATTGGCGGTGGTGGAGCAGGCACAAGTGCTGCAATCATGGCTTCAGAAGCAGGTGCAAAAGTTCTGCTTGTAACCAAACTCCGTGTAGGAGATGCAAATACAATGATGGCAGAAGGTGGAATTCAGGCTGCAGACAAGCCGAATGATTCACCTGCTCAGCATTATCTTGATGCATTTGGCGGCGGTCACTTTGACGGCAAACCAGAACTTGTATATACACTTGTAAATAAAGCACCATCTGTAATCAAATGGTTGAACGACCTCGGTGTTGAATTCGACAAAATGGAAGACGGCACAATGGTTACAACACATGGCGGCGGAACAAGCCGCAAGAGAATGCACGCATGCAAAGACTATTCTGGTGCAGAAATCATGCGTACACTCCGTGACGAAACTTTTAACCGCGCAGATAAAATTACTGTTGTTGATTTTACTTCAGCAATTGAAATCATCAAAGACGAAAAAGGCAATGCTTGCGGTGCTGTTTTGATGAACATGGAAACAAAAGAAATCCTTATTGCTAAAGCAAAAGTTGTAATCATTGCAACAGGTGGTGCAGGACGTATGCACTATCAGGGTTTCCCAACATCAAACCACTATGGCGCAACCGCAGACGGTCTTGTTCTTGCTTATCGTGCCGGTGCAAAACTTTTGTATCAGGATTCATTGCAGTATCATCCAACAGGCGCTGCATATCCTGTACAGATCCTTGGTGCACTTGTAACAGAAAAAGTACGCTCTCTTGGTGCCAAGCTTATCAATTCGAAAGGCGAAGTTTATATTCATCCGCTTGAAACACGCGACGTTAATGCTTCAGGCATTATCAAGCAGTGCCGTCTTGGAAATGGCATTAAAACAGACATTTCAGAAGGTGTATGGCTTGATACTCCGATGATTGATGCAATTAACGGCGAAGGCACAATTGAAAAACGCATTCCTGCAATGCTCCGCATGTTCGGCAAATACGGCATTGACATCCGCAAGGAACCGATTCTTGTTTATCCGACATTGCATTATCAGAATGGTGGTGTTGAAATCAACAGGACATGTCATACAAACGTTGGCAATCTTCTTGTTGCAGGTGAAGCTTCAGGCGGTGTTCACGGAACAAACCGTCTTATGGGCAACAGTCTGCTTGATGTTGTTGTTTTCGGCCGCGAAGCTGGAATTGAAGCAGGAAAGATTTTCAAAGATATCAAAATGCCGGCAAAACTCAGTTTGCAGCATGTAAAAGATTTTGAAAACGAACGTGCAAAGGCTGGAATCAGTGGAGATGCTGTTTCTCCAAAATTGCTGCCAACTTATGCACACGGAAATCCAGAAAGCATTAAAAAAGCTTTCTAATATTTGAAAGCCGGGAGCTGCCCGAAATTGCATTCATGCAGAAATACAGGGCAGCATCCTTCCTTTAGTTTGTCTTAATATTTTTGGAGGAACAAAAATGACAATCGCAGTATGTATGGGAAGTTCATGCCATGTAAAAGGCTCAAAACCGATTATTGACCTGCTTAAGGCTAAAATCAGCGAAAACAAACTTGATGATAAAGTAACTTTGGCAGGTTCAATCTGTCTTGGCCAGTGTGCTTCTGGCGGTGTAAATATGAAAATCGACGATGAAATCGTAACAGGCATTACACGCGAAAATTTTGATGCATTTTTTGCAGATAAAGTTCTTGCAAAATTAAAGTAATAACCGCAATTTTAAATAACCTGAATGTTGAGTTTTAATAAAAGCGATGTAAAATTCTGTCATGCTGAATTTATTTCAGCATCTTGGCTATAGACTGCAATGATAGATTCTGGTTTGCTGTTGCAAACTAGAAAAATCTGCCAAAATAATGAGATCCCGAACTAAATTCGGGATGGCAGATTGCTTTTATTAATGCCAGAACAACTATGAATTTTATAACTCGAAATTTGAGCTGAATACTAAAAATGTCATACGGATTCAAAAAAAATCTGACGGTTTTTCATTCAGTTTTTTGAAACCGTATGACATTATCATTTATATAAACCTTTCTTTATTTCCGCATTTTTCCCTTAATAAAGCATAAAATTTAAAGAATATAGAATATTTATTCATTCTTATTGTATAAAGTTGCAAAAAGTTGTAACATTAGCGCATTATGATTTGGAATCCTGAAAAAGAATGTATGGATCGAGCAGCACGTGAAAGACTGCAATTTGCACGGCTAAAAAACCTTGTTGAGCATGTCTATAATGCTGTTCCGTTTTATAGGCAGAAGTTTGATGCAGTTGGCGTGAAACCATCTGATATTACCTGCATGGCAGATATTGCAAAACTTCCTTTTACAACAAAGTCTGATTTGCGTGAAACTTATCCGTATGGATTATTGGCTGTTCCACAGGCAGAAATTGTGGAAGTTCACATGTCATCTGGAACAACTGGAACACCTGTTGTTGATGCATATACAGAAAACGACTTAAATGACTGGGCAGAAGCAATGGCCCGTTCTTTGTCTGGTGCAGGTGCCTGCAAAAACGATACTGTACAGAATGCATTCGGCTATGGGCTTTTTACAGGCGGCATGGGCGTTCATCATGGTACACGCAGACTTGGTGCTACAATCGTTCCGATTTCTTCAGGCAACACAGAAAAGCAGCTGACAATGATGCGCGATTTTAAATCATCGATTTTTACATGTACACCGTCTTATGCACTTTATATGGCAGAACGTGCAAAAGAACTCGGCATTGATATGAAATCTTTGAATGTTCGTGCCGGTATTTTTGGTGCAGAACCATGGTCAGAAGGCATGCGCCAGAAAATCGAAGAATCATGGGGAATCAAGGCATATGATATTTATGGCTTGACAGAAATTACAGGTCCGGGCGTTGCATGTGAATGCGAAGCACAGAACGGCATGCATGTAAGCGAAGACATGTTCTATCCTGAAATCATCAACCCTGAAACAGGTGAACCTGTGCCGGAAGGTGAGAAGGGTGAACTGGTATTTACAACACTTACAAAACAGGGCACTCCGCTTATCCGTTACCGCACCAGAGACATTACATACATAATGAATGAACCATGTTCCTGCGGCAGAACAACAAGACGAATTCACCGTTTGTTTGGCCGTACAGACGACATGATGATTATCCGCGGTGTAAATGTCTTCCCAAGTCAGGTTGAAAATGCTCTTGTCGGCATAAAAGGTGTTGAACCGAACTATTTGATTACAGTTGACCGCAACCCTGTTACACATCTTGATGAAGCAGAGCTTCAGGTTGAAGTTAGTGCAGACTGTTTTAGCGACGAAACAAAGAACCTTGAAGCACTTCGTTCTAACATTGATGCTGTAATGAAGAGCAAGCTTGGAATTCACTTAAAGATAAAACTGGTTGAACCAAAATCTATTGAACGTTTTACCGGAAAATCTAAACGTGTTATCGACAAACGCAAAATTTAGGCTTAAAATATAGAGAGCCTTTAGATAATTGAAAGGCTTGCAAATACGAGGAAGGACAATCTGATAAGTTTGTGCTTGTCAGGTTGTCCTGTTCCCTAAAACAGCCGTGCAAGGCTTTTCACAATAATTGCCGGCTGTAAATATTTCAGAACAACAAGAGGTGTGCTATGAAAATGAAGCAGATATCAATTTTTTTGGAAAACTCTACAGGCCGCATTGCTGAAGTTACCCGTGTTTTAAAAGAAGCCGGCGTAAATTTGCGTGCTATTTCAATTGCAGATACAGCCGATTTTGGCATTTTAAGATTGATTACAAGCGATTCTGAGAAGACTCTTGATGTGCTGAAAAAAGCAAACTTTACAACAAGAACAACAGAAGTGCTTGCAGTAAAACTTCCTGATCAGGTTGGCAGCCTGCATGATGTAATGGTGCTTTTTCAGAAAAACGGCATAAATATTGAATATTTGTATGCTTCTTTTGAAGTAACCGAAGACAGTACTGTGATTATCTTCAAAGTTGAAGATCCAGATGCAGGTTTGAAAGTCTTGAAAGACAATGGTTTTCAGGCTGTTTCAGCTCTCTAAAAAGTGGTTTTGACATTCTTAACTGAAAAACTTGTATACAGACTGCCGGGCTATCGGCTTCCGCCGATAGCTTCGAGATTTTTGTTCCGCAAAAACTCGCATAACTTGTACAAGAAACGGCTGGAATATTATAAAAAACAAGAATCAACAACCTCGCTGCTTGCGGCGAGGCTGTTGTTTTTAATAAGTGTTTGCAGTCGGGTTTAATACCCCTTGTTACGACGCAGGCGTCGGGGTATTAAAACCTCTGCACGAATAAATCTTTTCAGACTGATGTGCTTTAATCTGTAGTTTCAATAACAAAACGAAACACAGAGCACGGCTGTCGGCTATAGGCAGCCGTGCTTTGAAAATGCTTTTTATGGCACCAAAACCCACTCATTAGAACTATCCCATTTGTATGTCTGTCCTGGTGCATCTGCAAATGTTGCATAGGTAACTCTGGCATGGCCGTTGTCATAGTCTCTTTCAAATGCTCCATGACCATTATTCATATATATAACCACGGCCATGTCGTAAATATCGGAATTAGATCCGTTGAATGCAACATTTAAATTATAGGTAGTGATGTTTGAAGCAAATGCGCTGTACTTAATTTCTTGGATAGTTGATGGAATAGACAGTGTCTGAAGGTTTTTAAGATTTTCAAATGCTTTTTCTTTTATGTTGATAATTCCTTCAGAAATAATAAGTTCGTTTAACTGCATGCTGTTTCCAGTGGGGTGCTTGTATGCTTCTGCACTAATTGTAGATGAAGCAGAGCCTGAGCCTGGTATAACAGTCATTTTGGTAATTGCGTTAACATTTTTAAAACCATCAAGTACATTGCATGGAACTGTTACTTCGCTCAAGCTGGAACAGCTCTGAAATGCGCTGCTTCCGATTGATGTAACACTTGCAGGAATTTGTATTTCTGCTAAAGCACTGCAGCCATTGAATGCGGAGTCTCCGATTGATGTAACACTTGCAGGAATTTGTATTTCTGCTAAAGCACCGCAGCTATAGAATGCGTAATCGCCGATTGATGTAATATTTGCCGGAAGTTCTATGTTTGCTAAGTTAGGCCAGCCGCTAAAGGCACTGTTACCGAATGCTGTTATATAATCCGGCAGTTTTATCTCGGTTATATCTGCAGCAAGCAGAGTTGCAACTATACCTGTTGTCCAGCTTGAAATTCTTTCATCCGTTATATCGTTTATAGTTGCATTTTTCAGGTCAAGTTTAAATTGTGTGCCTGTGGATGCTGATTTAATCATTGTAAATGCAGGTGTGCCTGCTGGAATTACAATTTCTTCACCTGCAGTTCTGTTACTTGAAATAAAAAGGGTCTGGTATCCATTGAATTCTTGAACTGTATATTTTTGTATTTCAGAAGACAGCACTATTACAGCATTCTCTTCAAAGCCATATAATGAACCTGTCGGCAAAATTGTCTGATTGTTGCTGGTTTTCCAGACGTATGGAAAGTTTATTGTTTCTCCGTCTATTAATTGTTGCGCAGCTGTCGGAGCTGTCAATTTAGACATGCTGAAGCCTTCGTTTGAATAAAAATATTCAGGCGGAGAGGCTGCGGCACTGTCATAAAGAATTCCGCCTGTATCGCTTTTTATTGTTAATGCGTACGGGTGTCTTAACACTGCTGAGCCGCTGGAAGTTTTTACATATTTTGCTTTTCTTGGGGTTGATTCACCTGGCACATAAACATCAATAAGGGTTTCGGTTGGCAGATTTTCTTCAAAAGCCAGCACTTCAAGCAGTTCCTGTGCTGTAGCATAGCTTTGTCCGTTATATACATATCGTTCAACTGTCAGGCTCGTTCCGCCTGTAATTCGGACTCTGCTTGAGCTGCTGTTATTATTTGTATCATTACCATTAGTGGTGTTGTTTCCAGCTCCCCATCCTGTGCCGCCGCCATTGTGCGGACCTTCGTCAGGGGTATATAATGTGGCTCCGCCGCCACCACCGCCACAAGAGGCAAGAAGGCATATTAACAATGCAATAGAAAAAAAGGCAGCAATTTTTTTGAAAAATACTATACATTTGTCCTTCTCTTCATCTTGCAAATTCACACAGCCAGGGAACATTAAAAAATCTCCTTTTTTCAAAGCTTTTTCGTTTTTTTTAATCATTAAATAGCCTGTATGTCGAGTTATGAAATCCATAGTTGTTCTTGCACTAACAAGACCATAAAAACAACCTGTCATCCCGAATTTATTTCGGAATTTCTTAATACAAGGGGATGCTGAAATAAATTCAGCATGACAAAATGAATTTTACATCGCTTTTATAAAAACTCGACATTTGATCCAAATAATGGGCATGATATTTTAAGTACATTGTTTCTATTTGTCAAGTTTTAAGCCTGGATGTCGTTTGAATGTCGAATTTTAAAGTTTTATCATCCCAAAAACTTGATATTCAGGCTGAATAAGAAAAAACAGGGTGCTGTCATGCGTTGAAATGCTGCTTCTTGTATTTTTTTAAAAGTCCTGCATTTGTCTTTATACTTGCAGATGGCTGATACAACGACCTTTAGACCGTAAAAATTGTATTAGAACCGACTGCGATGTCTTATGAGAAATAACAAACCCCGAACGCTCTGTGTCGGGGTTTGTTATTTCAAAAAAGCTATTGCATAAAATAATAAATCTTGTTAAAGTGCACACGTACACAGGGGTGCTCGTGTTTCGGGCTGAGATAAAGTAATTAAACTTTGACCCTTTAACCTGATACGGATAATGCCGGCGTAGGAAGTTTGATGGAGCTTTTTTTAAGGAATTGTCTGAATCAGGCAGTTCTTTTTTTTTGCGTACAGGAGGTTTTTATGCAGAAAAAAAACTCTGTCTTGTCTGATGTTATAAATGCTGGTGAATTGCGCCACAATGCACTTATCTGGTTTGGTGCTGGTGTTTCAATTTCTGAAATTCTAACTGGAACTTATTTTGCACCGCTTGGTTTTGAAAAAGGGCTTCTGGCAATTTTTACCGGTCATTTTATTGGCTGTGTTTTGTTTTTTCTTGCAGGTCTTATTGGTGCCAAAACTGGCAAAAGTGCAATGGAAACTGTAAAAATCAGTTTCGGTTCAAAAGGAGCCTGCTTATTTTCAGTTTTAAATATTGTTCAGCTTGCAGGCTGGACTATTGTAATGATTCTAGCCGGTTCTTCAGGCTGTGCATCTGTTTTTGGCAGTGGTTTTGAATTTTTATGGATTGCCTTTATTGGTCTTTTGATTGTTGTTTGGGTAGCTGTTGATGTTCACAAATTTGACAGGCTCAATATGGCTGCATTTTTGCTTCTGTTTGTGCTCTCGGTTGTTTTGTGTATTACAATTTTTAAAAAAGAAATAAATACTGAAACTTTGTGTACGTCAGCCGAAGTTTTAAGCTTTGGCGCAGCTGTTGAACTTGCTGTTGCAATGCCGCTTTCGTGGCTGCCGCTTGCTGCAGATTATACAAAAAATGCGCAGAAACCTGTTTTGGTTTCTGGTGTAAGTGCGGCTGTTTATTTTATTACAAGCTGCTGGATGTATTTTATTGGCATTAGTGCCGCAATTTTGACCGGCGAAAATGATGTTGTGCAGATTATGATAAAAGCCGGTCTTGGAATTGTGGCATTTATCATTGTTGTTTTTTCAACAGCAACGACAACTTATCTTGATGTTTATTCTGCCGGCATAAGTTCAAAAAGTCTTTCGAATAAATTAAACGAAAAAATTATTGCATGTGCAGTTTGTGCCATCGGTGTTGTTTCTGCAATAATCATTTCGAAAAAATCGCTTGAAACAAGTTTTTTTGAAAATTTCCTGTATTTTATCGGTTCTGTGTTTGCGCCTATGGTTTCAGTGCAGATTGCAGATTATTTCATTATAAAAAATGATTCGTCAGAAAAGAATTTTAACTGGCTTAATCTGATTATCTGGTTTTTTGGGTTTGTTCTGTATCGTTTTTTGATGAACGTTGAATTTATTTTGGGTTCAACGTTTCTGGTCATGCTTATTGTTTGTGCGGCTGCTGTTGCTGCAAATGCATTAAAAAACATAATAAAGAGAAGCCCTAAAAGGACAATTTCATGAATGACAAGAGTTTTATCTTAAAAGAAATTTGCAAAACAGTGCAGAAAGCACGCACGGAAAATCCTTTGTCGCCTTCAATTACAAATGATGTAACAGTAAATTTTGTGGTAAATGCACAGCTTGCTGCTGGCGGCAGAGGTGTCGTTGTTTATCTTGCAGACGAAGGTGAAAAGATTGCGTCTATGTGCAAATCTGCATACATTAATCTTGGCACAATGAAAGAATGTTATGCACAAACAATTCCAAGAACCTGCAGCGCTTTTAGAAAAACTGAAAATAAATGGGTTTTTGATCCTGTCGGTCTTGGCATAGGTTCGCTTAGAACAGAGCTTTTTAAAATGATGAAAGATTTTAAACCTGCCGTCATTCGCGGAAATGCTTCTGAAATAATCGGTCTTGCTTCTCTTTGGGACTTATGCCCGGCAGAAAACAGCGGTGTAAGCGGTGTTGATTCAACAGAAGAAGTTTTGTCTGCCAGAAATGCTGCGGTTGCGCTTGCACAATATACTGGCGGTGCAGTTGCTGTTTCTGGAGAGACAGATTTAGTTTCAAACGGCAAAACTGTTCTGCTTTGTTCCGGTGGCAGCAGTTTTCTGCCCAAAATAACAGGTGCCGGCTGTTCTTTAGGCGGTGTAATGAGTGTTTATGCAAATGTTGCACCGCCATTTTATGCAGCACTTGCAGGAACTGTCGTTTATAATGTTGCGGCTCAAAAAGCAGAAAAAAAATCAAAAGGATCTGGCAGCTTTGTGCAGAACTTTTTGGATTGCCTTTTTAACTTAAAAGAAAAAGATATTCTGAAAGCCAAAATTGAAGAAATTTAATGAATATGCTTATAGAAGGAAAATTGCAAATGACAAATGATAGAATAAAAGATGCAATGTTTTTGTATGCTGTAACAGACCGTGCATGGGCAAAAGAGAAAACGCTTCTTGAACAGATTGAAGATGCACTTATTGGCGGCGCTACATGCATTCAGCTTCGCGAAAAAGAACTTGATTATAAAGATTTTCTGGATGAAGCTCTGCTTGTTAAAGAACTCTGCAGAAAATATAGCGTTCCATTCATCATCAATGACAACGTTGATATTGCCATTGAAGCAGGTGCAGATGGAATTCATGTTGGGCAGAGTGATATGGAACTTTTGAAAGTCCGGCAGAAAACCGGCGGAAAAATGTTTATAGGCGTTTCTGCTCAGACTGTTGAACAGGCGCTCGAAGCACAGAAAAATGGTGCAGATTATCTTGGTGTCGGTGCGGTTTTCCCGACAAGCACAAAAAAAGATGCTGACGCCGTAAAACTTGAAACTTTGAAAGATATTTGCAGTGCTGTTGAAATTCCTGTCGTTGCAATCGGCGGCATTACAAAAGACAACATGAAAGAATTAAAAGGTTCTGGAATTGCTGGTGTTGCACTTGTTTCTGCAATTTTTGCTGCAAAAAACATTAAAGCCGAATGTCAGCTTTTGCTGAAAACTGCACAGGAGGTTTCAAAATGATTGAAGGTGCCATTTTTGATCTTGACGGAACACTGCTTGATTCAATGCCGTTTTGGCAGACTGTTCCTGAAAAATATCTTTCATCAATCGGCATTATTCCAGATGAAAACATCAACAGCGAAATTGCAACTTTTTCAATAAAAGAATGTGCCCAATATTTTATAAAAAAATATAACTTGCAGCTTGAACTTGAAGAAGTTTTATGCGGAATAAACAATATAATAGAAGATTTTTATCTGAATGAAGTGCAGATGAAGAAAGGTGCAAAAGAACTTATAGAATATTTTGCAAAAAACAAAATCGAAATGTCTGTTGCAACTTCTTCAATGGAAAGACTTGCGCGTGCTGCATTAAAAAGACTTTGCAATGCAGATTTTAAAGCTGTTGTTTCCAGCAACGACTGCAAAGCCGGCAAAGAAACATGTTCAGAAGTTTATGAAAAAGCACTTGATGCACTGGGCGTTTCAAAAGAAAAAGTTTGGGTTTTTGAAGATGCACTTTTTGCAATTAAAACAGCAAAAAAAGCAGGCTTTAAAGTGTGTGCTGTAAAAGAAAATCTTGAAACTTCAACAGAAGAAATAAAAAAATATGCAGATTTATATGTTGAAGATTTGTCGGTTTTTCTAAAAGAAACTGAAAATGTCTGAAAATATCAGTGGTTTTGCCGTCTGATTTTTTTTTCAGCATTTTTGGAAACTTCATTTTTGAAGATGATTTGATTTTTGGGAGATATAAAAATGAAAACAGCATTAACTATTGCAGGCAGCGATTCTTCTGGAGGTGCCGGTATTCAGGCTGATATTAAAACAATGACTTGTAACGGTGTTTATGCAATGAGTGCGATTACTGCATTGACTGCGCAGAACACTACTGGCGTTCAAGGCATTTTTGAAGTGCCGTCTGATTTTTTGTCAAAGCAGCTGGACAGTGTTTTTGAAGATATCTGGCCGGATGCAGTAAAAATCGGTATGGTTTCTTCTGCAAAATTAATCAATGCGATTGTTGACAGACTGCAGTTTTATAAAGCACAGAACATTGTCATTGATCCTGTAATGGTTTCAACAAGCGGTTCAAAATTGATTAGCGATGATGCAATTGAAGTGCTTAAAACAAAGCTTATGCCGCTTGCAGAAATTGTAACGCCAAATATTCCAGAAGCAGAAATTCTTGCCGGTCAAAAAATTAAAACTGCACAAGACATGGAAAAAGCAGCTGAATTTATTGCAGGTAAATATAAATGCAGTGTTCTGCTTAAAGGCGGACACAGCTTGAACGATGCAAATGATTTCTTGTTTGAAAAAAACGGCAGCGGTGTGTGGTTTTATGGCGAAAGAATAAATAATTCAAATACACACGGAACAGGCTGCACGCTTTCAAGTGCAATTGCTGCAAACCTTGCAAAAGGTTTTGACCTTGCAGAAAGCGTAAAAAATGCAAAAGCTTATATTTCAAATGCGCTCAAAGCAATGCTTGATCTTGGCAAAGGTTCAGGTCCGATGATGCACAATTTTATGATAAATTAGCTTTATAAAAACATGTGCCGTGCATGTGCGCTAGTGTGTATGCCGTTCGTTTTTGCGCCCCATGCAGTTTATTGATTTTTGCAAAACCGATAAAAAGAAACGCATTTTTCTTGCATCAGATGTAAAATGATGTAAAATAATGGTATATGTTTGGTTCGTTTCATAGTGAAGTTAATTTAATCTGCATAATAATTGTGTCTTTTGAAATTTTCTTTGCATTAAAAGACATTGATAAATCTCTTGGAATGAGATTGTTTGTTTTGTGTTTTTTTGCAATAGATTTGTCTTTTATTTTTGATGCAGTATATTGTGCTGTTAAATCTGATGTGTCTTTGGCGTTTTTTGCAAAAACGTTAAATCAGTGTTATTTTTTTACATCTGGTGCTGGTGCTTTGTTATGGTTTTTATATTCAGAATTTCAGCTTGATTCAAATATTCTTGCGTCTAAAAAAGGTGTTTTAACAGCTTGCGTGCCGTTTTTAATAAGGCAGACTGCTGTGTTTTCGGGTTATGCGTTTTGTTTTGACAGAAATGGTTTTCATTTCGGCAGTCTTTATTGGGTTTTAATTGCAATAGATTATGGTTATTTGATTGCGGCAGGCGTAAAAGCTTTTGTAAAATTCTTGAATAAAGCAAATTATCTGAAAAAAAATGTTTATTTTGCACTTTCGCTGTTTTCGCTTTTATCTTTAATAGCTTTGGTTCTGCAGTCGGTTTTAAAACTGCATGTTCAGCTTGTTTTTGCCGTACAGACTGTCTGCTGCATAATAATTTATCAAAAACATCTTGAAAAGCTTATATCAAAAGATCCGCTCACCGGAATCAGTAACCGTGTTCAGCTTGTGCAATATCTTTCTGAAAGAATAAAAACAAATGCAGATTCTTTGTATTTAATAATGATGGATATTGATGGACTGCGGTTTATAAATGAAAAATTTGGGCATGTTCAAGGCGACGAAGCTTTGCTGCAGATTTCGCAGACATTAAAAGCAACTGTTCCAAGAAATTTTTTAATTTCAAGATATGGCGGCGATGAATTTGTTGTTGTCGGAGAGATTTCTTCGGAAGAACAGGTGCTTGTTATTAATAATGGAATTATAAAAAATCTTGAAAGATTTAATCTTGCAAATGCACGTGAATGGAATGTCAGTTTGAGCATTGGCTATGCAAAATTTTTGCCGGAAAAAGAAACACTTCCAGATTTTATTGTTGAAGCACAAAAAGCTCTTGCAGAAGCAAAAAAACATAGGGCGGCAAAAGATTCATGACAAAATGTTTTTGTAAAAATTGTGTTAAATAATGAATTCTCAGTAATTTTTTTGTGTTTTTCTCAATTATGGTTTATAGTTATATTATGACATTTCTAAAAATGTTTTTATAAATGTTTTTTGTATTTGATTTTAACTCTAAAGAATTTTAAGGTTTCATTTTGCAAATGAAAAATAACAAAAAGAAACATACAGAAGAATTTTCATCAGATGATTGTTTTGCTGCATTTGATTTGCAGACAGAATTTGTCTATATAGTTGATCCAAAAACATTTGAAATAGTTTTTATTAACAAAGCAATCCGTGATTTTTATTCTGGAACCAAACCTCTTGGAAATTTCTGCTATAATGTGTACATGAATCGGGATATTCCTTGTCAGGACTGTCCTGTTGTAAGATATTCAAAACTTGGCGAACGCCGTTTTAGCCAGATGATTCGTCCTGACGGCATTTCTATTTTAGCCGGTGCATCACCTATAAAATGGAAAAATAAAGAATACATGCTTGTAACTTGTACGGACATTACTTCATATAGAGATGAAATTGAAGAAGAGCGTAACCAGTATCGCGATGCCGTGCTTTCAGATTCAATCTGCAGCTATCAGATTGATCTTTCTGATGACACGATTTACCGTACGCCTTCTTTTGCTGCAGAAGATTATCTTGATGTTATGAATCTTGAGTTTCCGATGAGTTACAGCGAATATCTTGCTGAACTGACTCCGAAACGCGATATAGTTTTTAAAAAAGAAGGTTCGGAATATCTTCAGACATGCAAGGGGCTTTTAGAAGCTTTTGCAAAAGGCGAAAAGCATATTGAAATTGATTATCGCTGCACTGGCAAAGATTCATTCCGAAGAAAAACGATTCTGCTTTCAAAACGAAAAACAGATAATCACGTTATTGCAAATGTAATTGTTCATGATGTAACAGATGATGTAAAAACAATTAATCAATACCAAAAAATTGAAAATAAAGAACAGCCTTTGCAAAATTCTGTAAGTTTATTTCCTTCTGTTTCATGCGGCATTCTTCAATATAACAAAAATTCTGATAAAATTACTTTTGTAAATGAAGAAGCGCTTGAAATTCTTGGATACACTTCTGTTGAAGAATTGCAGAAAAATTTTGAACATGGTCTTGTAAAAAATATTTTTGAAGAAGACCGCGACGAAATTCGTTCTTGTATTGACGGAATCAATGAAGAAGTTCCGGAAAAGACTTGTGAATACAGAATAAAGCACAAAGAAGAAAAAGTTGTTTATTGTTTTTCTTCCATTCAGTTTTTGAAAAAAGCAGACGGAGCAGATTCTGTTACTTATTGCTTGTTTGACATTTCAGAACGCAAACAAATGGACGAAGTCATTAAATCCTATAAACTTACAAAATCTTTTTTGAACGCATATCATCAAGTCTGCACGTTCGATTTATTAAAAGACAAATATTCAATTCTAAAATCTTTCGATTTGTCTCCGTCTTTTGTCATAAGGGAAGGGGAAAATATTAACGTCTTTATTCAGAACTGGATAAACTTTTTGCCGGAAGAGTCTTTTGAAAAAGCCACAAAATTTATGGATTTTTCTGTAATTAATGAAAGATTTAAAGACAAAGACACAGACAGTATTGAATATTTAGGCAAAAACGGAAACTGGTTCCGCGGTTTTTTAATTGTTTCTTCAAGAAACCCAAAAGGCAATATTGAATCCATTACTTTTGCATCTCAAGATATTACAGCCGAAAAAATTGCTGCAATTGAAAGCCAGCAGATTTTTGAAAATCAGCATAATTTTTTAAAAAGCATTTCCGATGTTTATCTTTCAATGTATCGCTGCGATTTTATAAACAACAGGCTGTCTAAAATAAATAAGGAAAATGTTGAAGAACCCAAATATGAGCCGTTTAACGTTGTATGGGAATCGTGGTGTTCTAATGATTTTACAGCAGAATCTTATAACAGCAGCAGGTCTTTCCTTGAGTTTAAGACACTGCAAAAACGCCTTACAGAACACGGCACTTTGTCAGATGATGTTTTGACAATAAAAAACGGCTGGCTCAATGTTTTGATTGTGCCATATATAAAAAACGAATCAGGACTTGTTACTGCAGCGCTTGTTCTTTTCCGCTGCATAGATGATATTAAGCGCTGCGAATTGCGACATGCAGAATCTTTGGTTCAGGCTTATAGAATTACAAAATCTCTTACTAATGCATATCATTCATGTTTCAGTTTTGATCTTAAAAACCAGACATTTATGACATTAAAAGACAGCGAAGACCTTGACCTGAAAAACAAGTCTTTTGATATAAAACTTGCAATAAGCCGCTGGACTGCAAGCCTGTCTGAAGAATCTGGCAATATAATGAGCAGATTTTTAGATTTGTCTACGATTGAGGAGCGGCTTAAAGATAAAGATTTTATCTGCACAGAATTTGTAAGTGAAACAGGGGTGCAGCTTAAAGCAACTCTTGTTGCATCAGAAAGAAGCGAAGATAACCGCCTGTCTTGCATAACTTTCTTTACGGAAAACCTTGATGAACATCGAAAAAAAGAGCGTGAATATTTGAGCACACTTGAAAAATCTTATCAAGTTACTAAATCGCTTTCTGATGTTTATTTGCGCTGCTATAATTTTAATCTTGAAACGCATGAATATTCTGTCCTTAACAATTCAGAACGAATTATGAAGCATTATGCAAAACAGCAATTTGATGAAGCTTTTGAAGAATGGAGTAATTCATTTTCGGAAGAGAATAAAAAACTTATTCGTGACTGGTTGAATCTTGAAACACTTGATGTGCGCATGAAAGATAAAGATTTCCTTTCTCTTGAATGTAAAAACCTGTACGAAAACTGGTTCCGTGGCTATCTTATTGTGGCTGCGCGTTCCGAAACGAAGAAAATAAAATCAGTAACGTTGTGTCTTCAAAATATTGATGATGAAAAGAAAACCCAGTTTGAAAAAGAAACAGCCATAAGAGAACGAATGTTCTTCTTGAGCAGCATTGAGCGCATTTTTTATTCAATGTATCTTATGGATTTTGAAACCAATTCGCTTTTCTTAATGTCATCTGGTACACAAGGCAATTTTCCGGTTCGTCCGCTGCGCCAGTTTTGGAATACATGGTGCGACGAAGATTTTGGTGTTGCCATGCTGCATGAACACCAGCAGTTTTTAAACATTGAAACTTTGCCTGACCGGCTTAAACACCAGGGTGTTTTGTCTGATGACATTCTGTCAAAAGCAAACGGCTGGCAGAATTTTCTTATTGTGCCGTATAAACATGATGAAAATGGTAATGTTATTCAGGCTTTGCTTTTAATACGCATTATAGATGAACTTAAAAAAGCTGAATTAAAGCAGCAGGAAGAACTGCGCATTGCAAACAGGGCAGCAGAACATGATGAATTAACCGGAATTTATAACAGATACGGCTTTAATAAGCGTCTTGATGAACTTTACAGACGCCCTGTAGAAAAACAGGTTGCTGTTATTATGATGGATCTGGATAGTTTTAAACATGTCAACGATTATTATGGACATGATGCTGGCGACCTGGTATTAAAGAAACTTGCAGATAATCTTGTCGAAATGCTTGGCAAAAATTCACTTTATTGCCGCTGGGGTGGCGAAGAATTTAATATTTTCATTTATTCAGATTTAGACCCGAATGTTGTTGCTGAGCTTATAAGAAAAAAGATGGAAGAAAGCATCGTCGTTTTTGAAGGAAAAGAAATAAAAGTTACACTGAGTATCGGTGTGTGCATAGCACGTGATATGACAAAAACAAAAATTGCAAAGCTTATCAATACAGCAGATAAATGCATGTATACATCAAAACGTACAGGCAAAAACCGTGTTACTGTAGAAACAGTGTAAGCACCCGGCTATCGGTTGATGTCGATAGCTTCGAGTTTGCTGACGCAAACTCGTGGAACTTGTACAAGTAACGGCTTGAACCAGTTAAAAAAAATTGCTCCAACTGATGTCGCGAAGCACTAACTCAAAAAATGTGAATAATCCAGGATTCCAAAGGGCGTGGCGCCCTTTGGTCGTGCCCGGCTAT
>JAZQNK010000037.1:0-48430 GCA_045627325.1 Treponemataceae bacterium
AAAAAAAGCGAAAATTTAAAAAAGCTTATGAAGTGAGGAATATGGTAAAAAATATGTACAAAATATCGGCTTGAAAAAGCTAAAAATTATTAAACCCATTGTTGCCGCGAAGAATAAACCCGAATAATGTGAACAATCCAGTTTTCCAAAGTGTGCGGCGCCCTTTTGTGTTGCTGGAAAAATGAGGGATTTTAGGGGAGAAAAGAACACGCTTTCGAAGTAGAGGTTCTGTTTTCCCCTAAAAAAGGAATTATAAAGTTTGTTTGAGTTTTTAAAACTCGAATTTCAGGCAATTTAATATGCAAAAATCCTTTTAATTGAATGCATTCTTGCTTTGCGCTGCAATTAAATGCATGCATCCATAAATTTTCAAGGCTTTTTAATGTGCATCCGGTGTTTTTATGACTGTTTCGAAAAATCATTCAATCCACAGCCATCCAGACTGTTCAGTTTCTTTTCTGGCAGATATCCAGAATCCTTCTTTTGCATCTTCAAAATGCAGATTTTTTAAATCTGTTATGAATAATTTTTCATCCGGCAGAACAACAGAAAGAATTTCAGAATCAAAACTGTGGTTCTTATAGAGTTTCAGATTATTATATGTATGAAAATTGTCCTTTGAATTGTCTGTCATATAATCTTTTTTAATGCTGCCTGAAAATTTTAAATCATTTTGTTTCCATGCTGAATTTTTATAATCAGTCATATCATAACGTTCAATTTTTTTGTTATACCAGCCGTCATTTGACTCTTTTGTTGCAACATACAGATGCTTTTTGTTATTTTCAATTCTTGGAAAAAGAAAGCATTCATAACTCCAGTTAGGACCATCAAATTGAGAAACTGTGACTGTTAATGTTTTATAAATAATCTGTTCATTTTCAAGAAAATAAAAAGTATCGTCTGTTTTGCCGGCGGTTCTGTTTGTTGCTTTAGAAATGCGGCAATATAAACATTTAGACTTTGAATCTGAAAAAGCATCATATTCAGCCAGCGGTTCAAGATAAGCGCCATAAACCCAGCCTGAAACTGTTTTGGAATTTTGTGTCGGAACAGTTTTTATCTTTACCCAATTATCATGATATTCAGCAGTTTCAGATGACGGCAGTCTTTCTTCTATAATTTGAGCTGCGCCTTCCTGTAAAAATTCAACTGCTGTTAATTCTTCAAGAACTGTAATTACTTTAGAATCAAGCCCGGCACTTTCACGAAGCTTCAGTCTGTCGCTTGTACAGAAATATTTATTTTTTTCATATTTTTCATTTGCAGAAAGATTAAATGCTAAAAAGACTGATACTAAACAAATAAATATTTTTTTCATATTAATTTAAATCCCGATTATTCTGGCAATCTGCCTGTTATTGTTTTAAAACATAGACGGCTTGACCTGCTGGTGTGTCAGGTGATTTTATTCGTGCGGAGGGGTTAATACGTGGGCAAAGCCCTGACGCTTGCGTCGTAAAGAAGGGTATTAAATCCGACTGCAACCACTTATTACGAACAACATACCTTGCTGCTTGCGGCGAGGTTGTTGATTTTTCGGAACAGACTATAGCCCAGTTTCTGAAAAAAATTTTATAACCGCCTTCATTCCATAGATTTATAAGTTCTGCATTAGTATAAAAACGGTTTCCGGAATTACAAAGTTCATCAATTTTTGTTTTTTTGGGATTTTCAGCAAGTTTATCCTGCATGGAATCATAAAGCATAAAACCTTTTTCGTTATAACCAAGAACTGTTACATAATGTAAGACATGGTGAACTTTAATCAGCAGAATAACTGGAGTTCCGTTTTCAATATTGTTTTTTAGCCATAAAACTTTTTCTTCATCTGTTTTGTTTTTTATAATGAATTCTTTTGTTGAAATTTCATATTTATGAAGCAAATCAATGACTCCCTGCGGAAATGTCAGGTTTTTATAGATTCTCCATTTCATCTCTTTTGATAAAGCTTCTGGATTAATATTCTGTTTTTTGAGAACATTAAAAACAGCCATTACAGAATATGGTCCGCAGTTGTTTATTGTCTGTCTGAAATATAAGTCACTGTTCATAAAAAGGGCATGACTTTCAGTTTTAATATTTTGAACTTTAATTTCTGTTGGAAAGGCACGTCCAAAAACTAAAATAAACAATAGGAGAAATAGCAAAATACAAAACAATACTAAAAATAATTTTCTTCTCAATTTAGAGTCATCTTTATTTTTCGTATTGCAGTTTTCTTGCAGCAATAGGGCGAAGAATCGAAACAAGCGGAATTGTAATTAAGCATTTTATTAAGTCTGCAAGAAAATATGGCTTGAGTTTTGGCACAACTTCTGCAAAAACTTGTATGCCGCCGTCAAGCATTTTTAAAAGCGGCAGAACATAAATAACTGCATAACCTGCAACGCAAGATGTAATGATTTTCTGCATTGGTGTTTTTTCGTCTGTTACAGGTTCTTTTATTGTCAAACCGACAACAAGAGCTGAAATAAAATAGCCCAAGAGAAAAGTTCCACGTACTGTCTGAACATGAGCTGGACCAGATGCGCCGCCTGCAAAAACAGGAAGTCCAAGTATGCCTGCTATAAGAAAGAGACCGACTGCGCCAGATGGCTGCACACCGCCAAAGACTGCTGCTGCAAGCACAACAATCATGTTTTGAAGCACAAAAGGCAGCGGGTCGGCTTTTATCTGCAGAAAACTGCATAGGCAGATTATCAATGCTGTTGTAATAACGCAGATTGAGCGTCTGTTGTTAATCTGTTTTTTTGTCAGTTCGTTTTCATTCATTTTATATTCCTCCCTAAGTATAAAAAGCATTGCAAAGTGTATTTCTAAAAATTGATGAAATTGCAATTTTTAGAACTTTCATTAAGAGTGTTTTTTAAAATTCAATATGCTGCTGATAATGAAGAAGACAAAGACTATTCCAAAGACAATAACCAGCCAGTCACCAAGTTTTGCATAAACTGTCGGTTGCCGTTCAAAAATTGGAACTGTTACTGTCATGGAAGCTTCTTCGAAAAGCGGCAGGTCTTTTATGATGCGGCCGGTCGGGTCAACTGCGCCGGAATAGCCTGAATTTGTGGTGCGCACAAGCGGAATGCGCAGTTCAATTGCCCTGAATGCAGCGATTACAAAATGCTGAAATTCAGCTGATTTAAGGTTTGACCATGAATCGTTTGAAATGCTCAAAAGAACTTCTGCGCCTGTGTTGTAAAAACCTCTGCATACATCTGAAAAAGCGTCTTCGAAACAGATTGGAATGCTGAAATGAAGCTTTTCGCTGCCGGATAACGGCACAGAATAAACCGTATAGCAGTTCCACGGTGTCCAGCCGTCGCAAAAACCTACAAGTGCGTTCATTATTGTTCTTACAACTTTGTTTTCCATGAACGGAATGTATTCTGCAAATGGAACCAGGTGAATTTTTCCGGAAAAGCCTGCAATTGAAGCGTCTTTATTAAAAACTGCTGCACCATTATAAAATCTTGAAATACCGTTAATTTTCCTGTGGACCGGCAGTCCGATTGCAAATGGTGTCTGAGCCTTTTTAATAAATGGAATGAGAGGTTTTGACTGCGGAGATGAATAATAAAAGTCATATGAGTCTGGAAAAGCATATGTCAGCAGGGATTCAGACCAGCAGATTAAATCTGGTTTCGGTGTCTGCTTTAGAATTTGTTCTGTCTGCCGTTCTGCTGCAATTATGCTTGGAGAATCTCCGTCTTCAAACCACGAATCTGTATTGTGCTGGATAACAGCGATGTTTGCCGTTTTGATTATTTTGCGCGGCTTGTTGTATTGAACGATGCCGTAAACAAAAGAAAGACAGAAAAGGACGGCTGTAAAAATAACCGTATATGTGTACATCCTTTTGATTGAAAGATGAATTCTTGGCTGAAATTCGCAGAACAGGCTTATGCCTTCTGCAAAAGTTGCTGCAAAAAGAGACCACAAAAAGCTTATGCCCCATGTTCCTGTTATGTCAGCAATCTGAATGAGAAAAGGGGAAAGAAACGAAGTCATTATCAATGTTCCCCATGGATAAGCCAGAAAACCTGACGATTTAGTCCATTCCCAGAGCGTGTAGATTATGGCAAACAGAATGATTCTTCGTGCTGTTTCAGATGCTCCTCTGAATGTTAAGTTTTGAAGTGCTTCTGTTTTTTTAGAAAACTTAAAAGAGGTAAAAACACAATAAAAAACTGAACCGACAAGATAGCCTTCGAAAAAATATGCAATAACCGGTCCCCAAAGCGTAAAAACGGCAAAATCATTGAAGTTGCCAAGCCAGAAGCTTGAAAAAAGCTGTACAAGTGCAAAATTAAGACCTGTAAGACAGCCTGAACGTTTATAAGTTTTGCAGCTTTTTAATGAAAGATAAAGCGGTACTAAAGCAAAAAGTCCCAGAAATGGAGACCCAAAATGCAGTAATTCGTTCGGAATTCCTGCTGATAAAAGAAGTGCTGAAAATATAGTATAAAAAACTTGTAAAATTCCCTTCATTATATTATCATTTTATATGATTTTATTGCCATAAATCAAGGGAAAATACAAGGTGTCTGAAAGTGATTCTGTTTTTTCCTGTTGCATCCTTTTTTGAGGTGTTGTAATAGATGGATCAGGCTGTACAAGCCCATTTAGCTGAATATGGTACTCAACCAGATGTGGTAATTTCTGCTCCGGGCCGCATTCACCTTTTAGGTGAACATTCCTGGTATTTTAAGGACAGAACTTTATCTTTAGCTGTTGATTTGCCTGTATATGTGCTTGTTTCAATGCGCCAGGATAATAATTTAAGGTTTTATTATCATCAGCTGAATGAGCGTAAGCGTTCCAGTCTGCCGACTATGCGCTTTAGAAAAGAAGACAGATGGGCAAATGCTTTTAAAGCCGTGCTTTCTTCGTTTCTTGCAGCCGGTTATAGTTCCTGCGGAATGAATGTTACGATATATTCAGACATTTTGCCTTCGGCAGGTTTTGGTGTAAACAGTGCAATAAAAGCTGCTGCGGCCGGCGCATTAAGAAAACTGATTGCACCGAAAGCAAAAGATGAAGCGCTTGTTGAATATATAGACAGTGCAAACAGATTTTTCCTTAATTCAACAAGCTGTCTTGCTGACATTTATACTGCACTTTTTGCAAAGAAAAACACCTGCATTGTTACAAATTACAATACATCCACTTTTGAGCTTTTCCCTTTTGATTTTCCTGATACATCACTTATTTTAACAGATGCAAGAGTTCCACGCGTTAGTGTCTGGAATGAAGAAACTCTCTGGACTGCTGAATATGCATGTCTTCTTGGAGATTTAAAGATAAGCCGCAACGGCGTAATTATGTACGAAGATTCTGATGTTGAAATAAACGAAGTGCTTTCTGTTGTAAACGAAGATTACAGGCGTCGCCTTGTGTGCATAATGAAAGAACAGGCGCTTTTGCAGGATGCTTTGAATGCATTGAAAACTTCTAATTTTGCACAGTTTGCGCGTGCCGTGGCTCATTCCCATGACCTGCTGCGGGATTTATTCCAGATTTCTTGTCCCGAAATTGACTGGCTTGTCAAGCGCGTGCTTGAAGTTGACATGCTTGCAGGAAAACCTTTTTCAGCCTGTTCACGTATAACCGGAAAAGGATTTGGCCGTTCGACATATACTTTAATGCAGACTAAAGATATAGAAGCTTATGAAAAGCGTCTTGTTGAGTATGAAAGAATTTTTGGTTTTCATGCTATTTATTATAAGGTGAATTCAGCAGACGGAATGATTTACCGTTAGTTTCGGATTGCTATGAAAATTTTGTTGACAAATGATGATGGAATAGAAGGTGAAGGGCTGCGCGTTCTTGCGGAAGAACTTGCGGAAAAACACTCTGTATGTGTGGTTGTTCCAGACCGAAACAGATCGGCTGTTTCTCATGGAATAACTTTGCAGGAACCTTTGGCATTAATCAGACATGAAGATTTTTCTGAAAATGTAAATTTGTCATGTTTTACATGTTCCGGTTTGCCTGCCGATTGTGTTACAGCCGGAATTTCTGCTATTTTTAAAGACAAGTTGCCAGATGTGGTTATTTCTGGCATAAATAAAGGTGCAAATTTAGGGACAGATTTAACATATTCCGGCACGGCAGCAGCCGCAAGACATGCAGTTTTGCAATATGGTGTGCCTGGAATTGCAGCAAGTCTTGAGCTTGTACAAAAATTTGCCGAAACTGTAAAAGGTGAGTGGAATTATCTGCCGCTTGCTCAGTTTATTTGTCGTAATCTTGATTGTTTGATAGGTTTGCATTCAGAAGATGTTTTTATTAATGTCAATGCACCTTCCTGCAATGTTCTTTCAGGTTGGCGTTTTGCCCATTTGAGTCAAAGGGATTATTGTGATACAGTTGAGATTTATGAGGCACCAAACGGAAAAACTTACAGTTTTCTGATTGGTGGAGATGTAAACACAAAATATGAGCCTGAATGTGACTGTGCTGTTGTGGAACAGGGGTTTGTTGCAATTTCACGGGTTTATGCTCAACCGTGCAGTGCAGGTTTTAAAGATTTTGCTCATGTTACTTTTAAGATGACCGACTAAGAATCGGTAAGCAAGGCAATCTGTTTTTGGGAGGAAATGATGGCCGATATTTTTGCAGAAGCAGTTAAGCTTTATGGACTTCGCAAATATGATGAATCTTTGCGTCGCCTTGAAAGCATTCTCTTGTCAGATGGTCAAGAAGTTAGTCTTGATGTCCTTTATTACATCGGTTTATGCTACGTCCGCATTTCAAAGCCTGATGAGGCTATGCAGTTTCTGGAACAGGTTGTTACTGTTTGTAAAGATGAAACACGCTGCAATCAATGCCGTTTGATTCTTGCTGTTCTTTATGTTCAGACAGGACGTTTTACACTTGCAGATTATGAATTACGTAAACTTTTGCAGAATGGCTGCCAGACTGTTCCAGTTTTGACAGCATTAGGTTATGCTGCATGGGCACAGAACCGTACAAGCGAAGCTGTAGACTGGTATGCAAAAGCTCTTGAAATTGAGCCGAATAATGCAACTGCCTTGAACGGCTATGGTTACGTGCTTGCCTGCGACAGCAAGGATTTATCACGTGCACTTTCTCTTTGCAGAAAAGCTTTAGAAATTGTGCCGGATTCTGCTACTTATCTGGACTCTATTGCATGGGTTTATTATAAACTCGGTCTTCTTAAAGAAGCAAAATCTTACATAAAAAAAGCAAAAGCCCAAAATCCAAAACATGATGAAATTTTGAGTCATTATCGCGCAATTTATGAACAGATGGCGGACAACCGTTCTAATAACATTAAAAGGCGATAAGCGGAGGTCTGTTGTGAAAAAAGTTTTTATATCTTTGGTTCTTGTATTATGTTTATTGTTCAGTTCTGCTGTATGTTTTGCTGAACCGACTGCTGCTGACCGTGGCTATGCTGCAGATGAATTCCGACGTGGTGTTCAGTCTTATTACCGTGGTGCTTATAACGATTCGATTCTGCTTTTTGAAAAAGCTTTGTCTTATCTGCCGAATGACCCGATGATTCTTGAATGGCTCGGTTATGCATATTATCAGTCTGGCATCGAAGGTGCTGCAATTCAGCATTGGGAAAGTGCACTGCAGAATAATTACAAGGGCGATGACCTTCTGCTGCAAAATCAGATTGACATCGTAAAAGAACGCCGTGTCGGAAACGTTCAGTTTGATGAAAACGTGCAGTTTGTTGAATCCGGGGCTTTTCCTGGCAAAGACGGTGACAATTTTTATTACAGCCAGCCAATTTCAGTTTTGCCAGAAAAAAACGGTGAGTGCTGGGTTTTGGCTTATGGATCAAATGAACTGCTCCATTTCGATGCAAATGGTTTGATGCTTGAACGTATTCGCGGTCCTGTAAACGGATTTGACCGTCCTTTTGATATCATTCGCAAAAGCGATGGCTCTTTGCTTGTAAGCGAATATGCAGGAGATAGAATTTCTGTTCTTTCAAAAGACGGAAAATATATTAAATCGTTTGGTGCTAAAGGCCGCAAGGTTGGCGAGCTTTTAGGTCCGCAATATCTTGCACTTGATTCATCTGAAAATATTTATGTTTCAGATTTCGGAAATGCAAGAATCGGTGTTTTTAATTCTGATGGAGAAGGGCTGTTTTCTTTTGGAAGACCAGTCGGAGATTTTGAAGGTCTTTCTGCACCATGCGGTGTGGCTGTTGTAAACGATGTTGTTTATGTTGCAGATTCAACACCTGGAACAATTTACATGTTCGATACAGCTGGAAACTATCTCGATGTTCTTGTTCCAAAAGGAACTTTTGTTCGTCCGGAAGCTTTAAAAGTTTGGGAAAATTATATTCTTGTTGCAGATACAAATCATGTGTTTGCTGTTGATATTTCCAGTGGAGCTGTTTATGAAATGGCTTCTACAGGTAATGCACCTTCAAAAATTACTTGTGCTGTGCCGGATATGAACGGCAATCTGCTTGTAACAGATTTTAAATCTAATGAAGTCTGCATAATGTCAAAAATGACAGAACTTGTTGGTGGTCTTGCCGTTCAGGTTGTTCACGTTGATTCTTCGAATTTCCCGACTGTAACAATGGATATTCGTGTTGAAAACAGACAGCATCAGCCAATTGTTGGTCTTGATGATCCGAACTTTTTGGTTACAGAAAAGAACCGCCCTGTTGCTGGACAGAAACTTACTGGCATTGCTTCTTTGAATGACATTTGTGATGTAGCCGTTTTGATTGATAAATCAATGGAAACTGCAGAATATAAAGATGCACTTCAAAGCGCTGTCCGTGATATTGCACAGTCAATGAATGGAAAAGGAACGATGTATTTGATTTCTGTTTCAAATATGCCTGTTCTTGAGCAGAGTGGTGCACCGCAGCAGTTCTTGAACTTTGTTCCGGGGCAGTTAAAAGCAAATAATGTTGAACAGCCTGCTGTTGACCTTGGTGTTCGTCTTGCAATTAATAAACTTGTTACCGGCGAAAAAAAGCGCGGCATAATTTATATTTCTGCAGGAAGTGTTGCACCGAATGCATTTAATTCTTATGGTCTTACAGATTTGTCTTCATACCTGAATAATAATGGTGTTTCATTCTTTGCCATTAATTTAAGCCGCAATCAGCTTGCACCGGAATTAACATTCCTTGTTAATCAGACTAATGGAAAAGATTATTATATATTTAGACCGGACGGAATAAGCATGATTATTGATGACATGCTTGATGTTCCTGTCGGATATTACCAGATTCGTTTTCAGTCATCTATGCCGACAAACTTCGGAAGGGATTTCCTTCCATTGGAAGTTGAAGCATATCTGTTGAACCGTTCAGGAAGAGCAGAAACAGGTTATTTTGCACCTCTTGAATAAAGTGAATATTTAATGTTGAAGCTCCAGAAACTTAATTAGAGTTGCTGGAGCTTTTTTTATAAATCCATTTTTTGATTTTGCTTTTCCATTATGAATGTAAAAAAAATAAATTAAATATCTCTAATTAATCTAATATTTACACTTTAAAAAATAGTGAAAATCATTCATTTTTGCTGTAAAATTGCATAATTAAGTTAATTGTCATCTTGTTGAATTTAAAAAACTCTTGTATAATGAAATGACGTTAAATATGAATGTTTTGACGTTTTTTTTATTTTGGAAAATTTGAGTTTTTTGAGTTTTCTAAAAAATATGAATCTTTGAAATTTTAGGTTTTAGAGATTTTTATGCGCAATGTTTTTGATAATTTCCAGATAGACTTTATCGAATGCATGCGAAGAAAAGCAAAGCTTTTCGCCATTCTGTTTAGTTTTTTTCAAAAATTAAAAGTGTGGTTAATGCTTTATATTCTGAACAGAGAAAATTAATGGAAACCAATTGTACAAAATGCTTTGAGGCTACCCAGGATAATATAAATAGAGATGAAATCCCTATGATGGCTCGTTATGTTCCGTTTAGGATTGCCAAATTCATAGGTCAAAGTCCATGTTGTATTTTTGATCAGAAAATTACTCCTCTTACAGGTACTTGTGCTTATCTTGATATCGTTGGTTTTACACATATTGTTTCTGAATATGTAAATAATAAGCGTGATGTAGGTGAGCTTTCTGACATATTTTCTTCTTATTACTCTGTAATTATTGAATCTTTGCGCGAATTTTCAGGTTCTGTTTATCAATTTGCAGGAGATTCTTTACTTATAGGATTTGATCTTCTTGAAGATGAAACTCTTGCTGAAAATTTCAGACGAAGTTTTGCTGCAATGTACAGAACTTGGGAATTGAGCATAAACTATAATGAAGTTCTTGAAAGTGCAAATGGTTTTGCGCTAAATCCGAAAATCGGTTTGGGTGTTGGACCTTATACACAGCTTCTTCTTGGTGATTTGACGAGGTTTGTAACTCCAATATATTCAGGTGTTGCGGTTCGAGACGCTGTTTCAGCAGAAAAAAATTGCAATGGACAGCAGTTTTTGATTACAGATGAAGCATATAAACTTGCAGAAGAAATTGGAATGGGGCATATGTTTGCCCGTCAAAATCCTGGTTTTTATCAGATGACTTCTGTTGATGAAGATTTTGTTCAGAATGTGCCCCGTCCGGACTATGTTGACTTATATGAATATTTTGAAGATCCTCGGTATTATAAACGACTTTATGCTTTTATGAATCCGATGATTCGAGAGCAGATAAAAAATAATTATGACGGATTTGCCGGAGATTATCGTGATGCTTCTTGTGTAATGGTGCGCTTTGCCGGTGATTTTTCTCAACAGGAAGGAACTCCTATTGAGACTTGTCATAAAAACTTCAATGCAGTTTATGAACTTTTGCAGGATAAGGCCATTAAATATGGTGTTTTTTGCAATCAGCCTGATTTGTCTGATAAAGGACTGGTATTCCCTATTTTGTTTGGAGCAACTTCTTCATCTTCTGTTGAAGACAGAGAATGTGCGGCCTGTCTTTTTGCTGAAGAAGTTTTGCAGGATGCGAAACATTTGGATTTTATTACATCTGTAAATGCTGGTGTTGCTTCTGGTACTGTTTATGCAGGTGAATTTGGCGCTTCTATGCGCAAAGATTTTACAGTTGTTGGAAATATTATAAATCTTGCAGCCCGGTTAATGATGAAAGCTGCTGATCGGGAACCATTTACATTTATTGCAGACAGCCGTACAGCAAAAAAAGCTGATGAAAAATGTATCTTTGAAAAACTTCCTCCAATAGAATTAAAAGGGTTTTCTACACCACAGACAGTTTATAAATTTGATTCAAAGCGTCAGCTTTTGCCTAAAGAACGTGAACAAAACGAACTTTTTGGTAGAGAAAAAGAGCGTGATGATATATTGAATGCTTATCAGGAATGTGCTAATGGAAAATTAACTGCGCTTGCTGTTGTTGGTGACGGTGGCATTGGAAAATCATTTCTTGTTGAAACATGTACTGCATATCTTGAGAAAGAACAGCCGTATTTGCCGATTGTTTACAGTTATTGTTATCAATATGAACAGGCTACACCATTTTTCTTGTGGCGAAATCTTATAGGACAGTTGATATCTTTGACAGAGCTGCTGTCTGATGAAGAAGCATATAATCATCTTCATTCCCTTTTTGAAGAATCTTTCCCTGAAGAAATGGAATGGATTCCATATGTTATGGGAATGATGGGCTTTAGCTGTGCAGACCGTGATGAAATTGACATGGTACCAAGTCTTAAATTGAAACATTTTTTCACTTTAATGCACAAAATGCTTGCTGTATTTACGGCAGGTGCACCTGCTGTTCTGGTTCTTGAAGATTTGCAGTGGTGTGATGCGGTTTCTATGGGCTTTTATGAATATTTGCTTGCAGAAGCCAAAGATTTGCCTTTGTTGTTGTTGACAACTTCAAGACCGGATACATATCTTCAGGCTTTTTTCAAAGAAAAGAATATTCATGTTTTGGATTTGTACCCGCTGGATAAAGATTCTGTTACTGCTTTGCTTTGTTCTCTTTTGAATTTTGAAGAACCGCAGGATGACTTTGTTGATAAAATTGCAGCAGCAGCATCTGGCAATCCTTGTTTTATTGAACATGTCGTAAGAAATTTGAAAGAAAGCCATACACTGGTTTCTGCTGGTAATGGAAAAAATAAACTTGCAAAATCAGTTGCAACTATAGAAATTCCTTCATCAATTCAAACTATCATTCTTTCTCGTTTGAATGCACTTTCTTTTGATGAGCAGGTTATCTGCAAAACAGCTTCTGTTCTTGGAAGTGGTTTTTTGCCGGCTGTTTTGCGTGATATTATTCCAGAAGGAATAAGTGATGAAACTTTTGAGCAGGCGCTTACAGATTTTGAAGTAAATAAAATTATTATTCGTGGTACAGAAGAGAATCCTGTTTGTTCATTTAGGAACAGTACAATAAGAAATACTGTTTATGATACAATTCTTGAAGCAACAAAGAAAGAGCTTAATTCTGCTGTTCTTGAATATCTTGAAAAGCATTATGAACATAATATTTCTGCTGTAGTAGAACGCCTTATATATCATGCACAGGAAGCAAAAGATTACGGAAAGGTGTTTGTATATGCATATGAAGCTGCTGAAAAAGCATATAAGCGCTTTGCTGTAGCAGATTCAATTGCGCATTATAATGTTTGTATTGATGCATATAAAACTGGAGAAGTTACAGACGATTCAATTAATATAAACAGCATTTACCTAAAACTCGCAAATGCATATCGCAAAAATTCTGAGTATGAATTGGCTTCAAAAACATTCAATATGATTTTGACATTGGAAAAAGATCCTTTGTTACAGGCTAATGCCTGGCATGGTCTTGGAAAATGCTGCATGGAGCAGGGTAAATTTAATGTTGCCATAGAAAATTACGAAAATGCTCTTTCGTATTTAGGTTATCGTATACCAGATAAACCAATAGGATTTTTATTTTCAAAAATAAAATCAAATTTAATATTGCGGTTCTGTAAAAAAGGCTCTGTTACTCCAGAAAGTGAAAAATATCTGGAAACAGAAGCAAAAATAAAAATATTCGGAACTTTGACAAAGGCTTATTTTTTGATTGCAAGCGAGAGACTTTATTGGGCTGGCATGTCTAATTATGTTCAGGCTTTGCTTGTTGAGAATTCTGATCCAGCAATTACAGCAGTTGCCAATTATGGTGTGATATGCTCGTTAAAGTCTAATCTTAAAAAAGCTGATTCTGTATTCAATTCTTATGATTTTTCAGAAAAGCATCTTTCTGCAAGAGGAAATGCTTTTTATAATTACTGTTTTTCACTTCATTGTTTCTGCAAAGATGAATTGGATAAAGCAAAAACTGCTGCTGAAAATGCACGTAATTATTATGAATCAAGTCGTGAACCATGGGAATTGATGAATTCTGATGCGATTTTATCGGCTCTATCCTTCTTTGATTGTGAATTTGAAACTGTTAAAGAAATAGGCGAAACTTCCAAAGTTCTGGCTCAGCAATATCATTCACCTATGAATATTGGCTGGGCTTTAGGTCTTCTGCCATTTGTAAAATATTGTCAGGGAAAATTGTCTGCTGAAATTGCTTCGCTTCAGATTGCAGACAGCATACTTTTCAGTGAATGTGTACAGGATCATGCATATTTAGCATTTACTTATTCGAACCTGGCTTTTATTTCAAGAAGGGCTGGTTCTTGTACAGATACATTGCAGTATGCAAAAAAGATTATTACAGAAGTAAAAGCATCGCAAGTGCGTATGCATATGTTTATAGAACCACTCGCTGAAGCTGTAGAATCTTTTGTTTTTGTATTAAAAAATGGCAGTGTAGATTTGTCTGAAAAAAATCAGATAAATAAGCTTATAAAATTTGCAATGAACAAGTTAAAGTCATATTCTGATTTGTCTGTATTAGTTAAATCTGCATATGAACGAGCTGTCAGTTTGCTTCTGCTAAAAGATGGAAAAACTGAAGAAGCAAAAGCTGAGTGTGCGAAGGCTTTGGATGTTTTAAAAGATTCTTCATATAAGTGGACATATTTAAAGACACTTGCTTTTGCTTCAAATAATGGTTTTGAAGACAAAAATGCTGCCATAAAACAGGCTGAACCACTTATTGAAAAATCTGCTGTAGATGTGCAGGTTTTATTCAGCTGAAAAATCAATAAGATTTAAGTTTATATAAAGATAAAAAAAGAGGTATGTAATTTATATACATACCTCTTTTTTTTGCAATAAGCATTACAGGCATCTTTTAGAGCTTTATTTTAGATGCCTGTGAACAATATAAAAATTTTTATTCACCGTCGATTGCAACGCCGTGGCGTTTCTGTTGAAATTTTTTCAGCATTGCAACGCCATTTCTCTTATCGTTATAGATAAAACCGCCATTCCAATACTCAAGAGCTGCAAAAAGAGCATTTCCACCATCATGATCGTCACTCTTTTTTGTTTTAAAAGAAACATAAGAAGAGAGTTCTTCAAAATTCTGTGTATGCAGACACTCAAGGCGTTTGCGGTTAAATTCATTCCAACGTTCAAGATCTTTAAAGCCTTCACCTTCGTCTTCTACAATAAGATGAGCGTGAGTAGGGCTAAAAGAATACCATACCTTAACTTTTTTATTAATGTCGCAGTTGTTTCCGTGTTTTACGCCGTTTTTAATAACTTCACTTATTTGCTGTTCAAGAAGATTGATCTCCTTGATTTCGAGTGGCGCAGACTGTACAATCAATAACGTAAAATAACGAATTTGACGAAAGTCTGACGGAAATTCTTTATACAACATATTCGATTTGTCAAAGAGAGGATTACTTCCATCGGATATAAGCTCTTTATTAGTCATGTGTTCCTCTTTTATCTTATAAAATTTTACTTTTTAGTTTTCATTTACTTGCAGCAATGCTTCTTCAACACTGTTTGCAATTGGAAAATATCCCATAAGCTTTGTCAATTCAATAACTTTTTTAACAGAACCATGGATATTTGCGATAGAAAGTTTTAAATTCATTTTCTTAACAGTAGAACAGATATAAATCAATGCACCGATTCCAGACGAGTCGATATAATCAACCTGCTCAAGATTGATTATAAAGAACTGTACGTTCTTTTCCAGCATTTTCATAACCAGTTCTTTCAGTTTATACGAATTGTACAAATCCATTTCGCCGTTTACATCAATGATATAAACTTCCCCGTTTTTCCTGATTTTCAATTCCATTTATTTGCTCCTAATTAAATCCAAATTTACTCTAATATACATGATAAATCACATTTCGTTATCTGTAAAGCAAAAAACGACTTAACAATGTATATCATTGAACCTTTATAACCATTAATGTCTGGTCGTCATGCTGACGCGCTGTGCCGCAAAACTCTTTCAAGTTTTTCTTTATTTTTGTTGAAATGTCAGAAGCTTTTAAGCTTGAATTTTCAACAACAAGCTGTTTTATTCGCTCAACACCGCACTGTCTGCTGTTTCCATCAACGGCTTCTACAAGTCCGTCTGTGTACAGTACAATAATGTCACCAGAATTAACATGAACTTCAATGTCTTTATATTCTGTTGATTTATCAACTCCAATCGGATCGCTTGCTGTTTGAATTGTTTCAATTTCTTTTGTTTCACTGTGATAAATCAATGCAGGTGCATTTCCAGCCGCTGCGAACTGGAAAATCATGTTTTCAGAGTCATAATTTGCAAGAATAAGGCTTGCAAAATGGTCGATGTTGATTTTTCCTGTTATTCCTCTGTTTGTCCAGTTAAGGATTGTTGCAGCCGTTTTTTGGGTATTTACAACTAATTGCATGATAGCTCTTATCATTACCATAACAATCAGTGAATTCATGCCTTTTCCTGCAACATCTGCAAGAATAAAAGAAATGCGGTCTTTTCTGCATGGAATTACATCAAAATAGTCGCCGCAAACGCCTTCTGCTCCGTTGAAGAAACAGCCGAAAGTTGCATTTGGAATAGAAAAATTGTTCTTTGCATGAATACTTTTCTGTAATTTACATGCAATTTCAGATTCTCTTGTAAGTTCAGCATGTTCTGCAATTTCTTGAAATGAGAAAACGTTTTGAATTGCACCAGAGGCAAATTGTGCAAGTGACTGTGCCCTTGCAAAATCTTTTTCGTCAAATTTCGGGCTGTCAGCTTTTCTTGCAAGTGCCAGAATACCAATTACAGATTCTTTAACAATCATTGGTATGATGATATAAGTTCCGAGTTTTAAGAATTCTTCCGGTTCGTTTTGAACTATTCTTTCATCATTCAGCGGATCTGTAATAAGTTCTGCTTTGCCAGTAGTGGCTGTAATACCAAAAATTGTCTCTCCAAGTGGAAATTGTGCAAAGCGGAAACTTGTTTCGATTCGTGCAATTTTATGCGGCAAGTCCTGCGGTAATTGGTATGGAGGAGGGAATGTTCCCTCAAATGATTTTACTGTAATGATGTCATCAAATTCATCAACAAGAAGAATTGCACCACCGTCAGCCTGTACTGTTTTTATGACAGATTTGTTGATTGAACTGAGCAGTCTTGAAAGTCCATCGCTGTCAGAAAATGCTTCTGAAGCTTCAATCATAAAATCTCTGCCGAGCGATACAATTTCGGCTTCTTTTGCTTTTTCGGCTTCAGCTTCTAAATCAACTGCAGGCTGTGTATTTTCGTTTTCAAGGGCAGCCTTCATTGCAGCTTCTTGAATTGCTTCTGCTGTTTTCTGGTCATCTTGTTTTGCAAGAAGCTTAAGAGCAGAAAAAATGATAACAGCAATACTTTGAAAAATATAATTTTTAGCAATAAGACTTAAAATTGTTCCAAGCAGAATAACAATGCAGTTTATGATTTCAAATTTTGCACTGCTTTTGTTTTCTTTCTTTTTTGAAAGAAACGAAGAAATGCTTAAAATCAAAAGACAGGTCGTTACAATAATTAACGGGAGTATTGAAAAGCTTTCGTTAGGTGTGAACAATTTTATCTCTCTTTGCAACAATAATTTCAAGATATTGTGCTATTTTTAATCATATTTAAAATCTTACCACTGATAGTGTAAGCCGTCAAGATTTTGATTTTTTATTTTTGAAAAAATTGCGGAAAAAACCAATTCCAAACTGCTGCGTAAAGCCTTCTGCAATGTCATCAAGTTCAATGTCTCCGCCGAATTTTGTCTTTAATTCATCCCAGTATTTTATAAGCCAGACATACATGTCGCTTGTTGTTCTTCCCCTGAATTTGCGCATGATTTTGCGTTTTTTTATAACAGATACAACAGGACTGTATACATTTTCATACCAGGAAAGTACTGCATCTGGCATGGAAATTTCTTCTGTTTTGTCCTGGTTGATGAAATATTTATGAGTCAAAATATGGTTGTAAATAACATCATACTGACCAGTCGCAGAAAAGTCTAATTTCCAGAAATCTGTAATATCTCCAAAAGCGGTTTCCATATAGAAAACACGTTTTTCATAATTGATGACTTCTTTCTGAATTTTTGCCTTTGTCATGCCAGGCTTCAGTTTAATTTCACTTTTCAAACTTACAACTTCTGCATCAATGCATTCAACGCCTTTAGAGCGTGCAACAGAAACACGATGATTGCCATCTCTTACAAAATAGAGTCCGCCGATTTCGTAAAGCTTTATAGGTGGAAGAATTACATCAGTTAAGTGAGCTTCATCAATGCGTTCCCAGCGTGTTTTAAGATGAATATTTTTTGGGAAAAAGTGGTTGTCAAAGTCGTAATATCGACCTTCGCTTCCGGCAATTAAATTTACCGGTACTTCCTGCATGCCAAGATAAATTTCATTCTGAGGTTTTAGCATTTGTTTGACATCATTAAAAGACAGCAGCTGACTTTCTTCCTGATTGACAAAATGCTGAATTTCATTAAAAAGTGCTTTATTTCTTGCTTTAAAAAAATCTTCTTCTGTTTGTGACTGTAAAGTCATAAAAACTCCTGTAAAACTGTTTGCTTTTAACAAAGCATATAAAGTGATAGAAAAAATCTCTAAAAATTGAAATTTCAGAGTTTTATAGGTATCTCTAAAATAGATTTTTTAGAGATTTTATTGTTTTAATTTTTTTTTGAATCAAACTCCAGTATATAATGACTAAATGCATTAATTACGGTTGTTTCTTCATATTGAGAAACTCTCGTATCCTGTATGTCGTACAAATGTATATGACCATGAACCATATAAGCCGGTTTAAATTTTTCAAGGAACCATCTGTAACATTTAAAACCTCTGTGGCATGGGTCTTTTCTGTCATGAATATCCAGAGGCGGCGTATGTGTCAAAAAAATATCAAGATACCGTCCGTATTTAATCTTGTTCATTATAAGCGAAGGAATCATTGATATGAGTTTCATGAACATTTCTCTGTCTGTGTATTGGTTAAGCCCGTTGTTATAGCGCAATGATCCTGAAGCTCCAGCTATAAGCAGTTTGTGTTCTGTTGTTTCTGTTTTAAACCCGATGTAATGGGCGCCATGTGCATAAGAAAGCTTGCAATGTTCATATAATCTGAAATCATCAGAAGTCTGAGAAGTGTGATGATAAAAACCAAATTCTTTCAGATTATGATTGCCAAAAATAAAATAAGTCGGTTTGTTTAATGTAGAAACAATAAAATCAACATATTCCATTGGCAAATCGCCGGCACATAAAACCAAGTCAATGTCTTTAAAATGCTCTTTTGCAGAATTGCTGTAGACTAGCGGATCAATCTGGTCTGAAATACAGAGAATTTTCATTGATCAGCTCGCATTTTTTAAAAGTAAATCAAGTTTCTGCTGGTCAATTAATTCAAAAGGCCTGCCGTCTGCAAATCTGACTGCAGAACTTGTGAATGAGGCTGTAGTACAGACAACGCATTTTCCAATGTTGCTTTTTTTCATATTTTCCAGTGTCCGCCGCAGGAAATTTTCATCTACAGGAGTATTTTCCCTGAAATAATAAAAAAGAGTCTGCTGCATGCGGTTATCTTTTGCTGATTTGTCGTTTGACGGCAATGCTTTTATTGCAAGTCCTCCGGAATCAGGCTGAATGTCTGTTGCAATCATGCCAAAAACAGACAATGTAAGGTTTTGACACAAAATCGTAAATTCGGCAGCAGAATTAGTAAGATAATCTTTCATAAGGTCGTTTGTCTGCAAATCATGGTACTTTTCCAGTTTTGCATTTACATCTTTGAAATTTTTTTTGGCTTTAGCGATAATTTCCCATTGTTTTATTGCATTGTCCAGATTGCGAAGATTTTCGTAACATTGTGCAAGATAATATCTTGCATGTAGTGTTTCATTTGTATCTCTGTCTGCTGTAATGCTTATTGCCCGTTCAAGTTCAATAACTGCTTTTTCATAGTTCTGCACTTCAATAAAGCAGATTCCCCGTTCAAGAAGTGACTTTTGCTTAAAAACCGTGTCGCTGGAAGCTTTTTCAAAAGCATCTACAGCTTCTGGATATGAATGATTATATTTTAATATAAGACCAAGATAGTAATAATATTTATATGTTCTGGGAGAAATTTTAATGGCTTTTTCAATTTCTTCTTTTGCATCAATCATCTGCTTTGTGTTGTAGTGCAGAATGCCGATTGCTGCATGTGCATCTGCATTTTTATTATTCAACTGGACGGCAAGTGTATAATATTTCAAAGCCTGTTCAAGTTTGTTTATAGATTCAAAAAGCCGCCCTGCATTGAAAAAATTGTCGTCGTTGTTTGATTCTAGTTTTGTGAGCATTATATACTCTTTCAATGCTTCTTCTGTCTGTTCAAAATGCTCATAAAGTTTTGCCATATCATGACGAAAATCTATTTCAGAGAAGCTTTTGCTGAAAGTTGCATTTTTGTTTAAATATTCAAAAGTTTCCATTGCAATGTCATACTTATTGCATGCAATGTATGTTCGTCCCAGATAATAGCGGGCAAGAAAATTGCGGTCGTCTTTTGCAATTAATTTTTTTCCAAGTTTAATGGCAGCCTGATAATTGCAATCTTCTGTGAGTCGTTCTATTTCTTCTGTGCGTCGCGGTGCTGTTGCAGTTTTTATGATGAAAAACAGTGCAATAACAATAATGATTGAAGCTGCGATTACTGGAATTAAAAAAGGGTTCAAAAGTGCCTCCAAAACGAACATTTTCAGTCTAATTGTTTTATTGCAATATGTCAAATGAACTTTCAAAAAGAACAGCTGCGATTTACTGTGCAAAATGTAACATATTTGTTTTGAATGTTTTAATTTAAAAGCATCGCTGAAAATCAGTAATTTTACTTTTTTTAGTTACCGTTAGTTTTCGGTGGATTAATTCAATTATTCAGAAAACTTCTGTTTTAGAAGATTTTTTTTGATGATATCTTTAAAAAAACTGGTGAAATTTTTTATAACTGATTTTTAGAACTGATATCAAAAATAAAAGGGGAACAGTATGAAAAGAAATACTAGATTTTTTATTTGTGTTTTGCTTGCAGCAGGCACTTTGCATTGTTTTGCATCAGATTTATATGACCGCGCTTTTTCAGCGTATAAAAACAACAATCCGAAAGAAGCACAGGCTTTATTTTTGAACGTACTTGAACAGGAAGGTCCTGACGCATCTGTTTATAATTATCTTGGCGTTGCATATTATCAGACCGGAGATTATGAAAAATCTATAAATGCTTTTGAAAAAGGCTGTTCGGTCCCTTTTGCAAACAGGGCGCTTCTTTATTTTAATGCAGGGAATTCGGCCTTTGCATTGAATGACTTTGTAAGGGCAGAACGTTTTTATACAAGTGCAATTGCTGCAGACAGCAAATATTCATCTGCGTATTTAAACCGTGCAAATACCCGCGTAAAAGCAGAAAAATACAAAGATGCCCTGGCTGATTATGATGCATATCTTAAACTGCAGCCTGAATCTTTGCAGAAAGATTCAATTGAAGCAATGATGTCTGAGCTTGAAAAGCGATAGACTTACAAAATGTCAGTATAAATGTATCATGCAGTGAACTTAAAACATTGTTTCACATTCAGCTTTAAGTTTTTTTATGCTTTGTTCATTTAGTGTGTTTCTGCTTATGCCGACACGAATTACGCGGAGATTTTGTGTGAAAGACTGTACTGTGTTTTGTGTAAATACAGTTGAACTTGAAGAAAACGGACAGTTTTCGCCATTAATCCACAAATTACTTTCAAAAGAAATGCGCTCTGGAATATCAATTAAAACGTTGCACAATTTTGTTTCTGCAATGTCTGCAAGCTTAATCTCTGCATTTGTACGGTTTTCAAGATTTTCAAGAGCAACGTGCTTTTCATTTTTTTCGTCAAAAGGAATTTCTGCAACAATCTGAAAAAGACAATGCTTTTCAAGCTGTTCTGCACATGATTTTTCTTGAAAATCTTTTGAAGCAATCAAAGAAAAAATTGATGTGTCGTCAAGAGAATATAGTTCTTCTGGTTTTATTTGATTTTGTCTGAGTGCGGCAAAAATTGTTTTTTTCATCATGGCTGTTGCAATACGCACATATTTGTGCCAGTAAACGGCGCGGTACATCATGTATTTTGAAAAAAGCACATGTTCTACAGACATAAGTCCTGTCGAATCCAAAATAATCCCTTTCTGCTTGTCCGGTTCAAGTCTTGAAAGAATAAAGTCTGTATCTTGCAGACCGTATGGAACGCCGCAGTAATATGCATCTCTGTTAAGATAATCAAGCTTGTCTGGATCAAGCACACCTGAAAGCAAAATTTTGAAAAATCTTGTTTCATCGTCTGTTTTTGAATCATTGTGTCCGACAATTGCCGCTGTTTGTTCCGGGTCTGCACCTGAAGCGGCAATCAGTGTTTTTAGTGGTTCAGATAAAATTAATGAACTTGACAAATCTTCGTGGTCTTCAAGCGGCAGTTCTTTTAGTGAATGTGTGTAAGGAAAGTGACCGAGATCGTGAAACAGGGCAGCGGCAAGAAATGAAGCGCAGCCTTGTTTTGTTACCCATTGGTCGGCGCCTTTTTCGCATAATGTGCTCAAAAGTCTGAGTGCAACATGATAAACACCGAATGAGTGACTCGCTCGTGTGTGTGTGGCTCCAGGATAAACCAACGAGGTGGGACCTAGCTGCTGTATGTTCCATAATCTTCTGAATGCTGGAGATGAAGCTGCCTGCATGAGCTGTTCTGTAAGATAAATATGATGCCAGATTGGGTCTCTGACAGCTTCTGTTAATTTAAAATCTTCTGAAAATAAAATCATTTGTATTCCGTAAATTATTTACGGGCATCTTTAAAAACGATTTTTTTTAGAGCCCGTTTGTGATTATGTCTAAGTAAAATGCAGAATCAGTTCCGTGTCAAGTTTGGTTTTCGCTTTTGGAAAATCACATGCATTGGGTTTGTTCTGCGAAAACGGCGAGATTTGCATACGCAAACTCGCAAAGTATGGTGAGTTTGGTTTTCGCTTTTGGAAAATCACATGCATTGGGTTTGTTCTGCGAAAACGGCGAGGTTTGCATACGCAAACTCGCAAATGGTGGTGGGTTTGGTTTTCGCTTTTGGAAAATCACATACTTTGGGTTTGTTCTGCGAAAACGGCGAGATTTGCATACGCAAACTCGCAAATGGTGGTGGGTTTGGTTTTCGCTTTTGGGAAATCACATGCATTGGGTTTGTTCTGCGAAAACGGCGAGGTTTGCATACGCAAACTCGCAAATGGTGGTGGGTTTGGTTTTCGCTTAGGGCTGTCTATCGACAAAAGTCGATAGACAAACACATGCTTTGGGTTTGTTCTGCGAAAACGGCGAGGTTTGCAAACGGAATAAAAATTCCTGCTGAAATTTTAATTGGAACTTCCAGAAATCCTTCCACATAAAAAAAAGCCCTGCAAAAATTATTTGCAGGGCTTATATAGCATGACAACTGAAAATATTATTGTCCGCCGTTTCTTGTATATGCAGCAAGGCCGCCCTGTTTTAAGATTGCACGGCTTCTTTCTGCAAGGTCATTTGTTCCTTTGATAGTTTTTCCATTACAAATAATTGTAAATTCGCAGCCTGTTGTCAAAGCTTCTTCAATGTTTGTAATTTCAAGAGTATCGCCCTGCTTGATAAGGTCATAGTCAGCCGGGTTTACAAAATTCATAGGAATAATGCCGTAGTTAATGAGGTTTGCCTTGTGTATGCGTGCAAAGCTCTTTGTAATGATTGCACGGACACCAAGATACATAGGACCGAGAGCTGCATGTTCACGGCTTGAACCTTGACCGTAGTTTTCTCCACCGACAACTACACAGTTTGCAAAACCTGCTTTTTCGCATCTGTCATAGAATGTTTCATCAAGACGTGTAAGCGTAAATTTTGAAATTTCTGGAATGTTTGAACGCAACGGAAGGACTTTTGCACCTGCCGGCATGATGTCGTCTGTTGAAACATTGTCTCCAGCTTTAAGCATTACTGGAAGTGTAAGAGATTTTTCATAAGGACGGCATGAAGGACAAGGCTTGATGTTTGGTCCTCTTAAGATTTCAACTTTAGAAGCTTCTTCTTCTGAAAGTGGAGCAATCATCATTCCGCGGTTTGTTGCACACGAAAGTACATCTTCTGAAGAAAGCCGTGCGTCTTTTCCATCAAGCATTGAAACTCTTACGCCAGAAACATAGGCTGGGTCTTCGTAAGAAAGATTTTCAGCTTCTGTAAAACATCCTGAAATTGCGGCTGCAGCGGCTGTTTCAGGGCTTACAAGATATACATTTGCGTCAGCTGTTCCGCTTCTGCCTTTAAAGTTTCTGTTGAAAGTTCTTACAGTTACACCCTGTGAGTTTGGAGCAAAGCCTTGACCGATGCATGGACCGCATGCACTTTCAAGAATGCGGAAGCCTGCTTCAATCAATGTTTCAAGAATTCCGGCTTTTGATGCCATGAGAAGTGTAGTGCGGCTGCCTGGAGCAATGCCGGCTTCAACACCTTTTGCAATATGTTTTCCCTTAACGATTGCTGCAACAGATTCAAGGTCATCAAGAGAAGAATTTGTACATGAACCGATTACAACCTGTGTTACTTTCTTTCCTTCAAGGCTCTTTACTGTATTTATAACGTCAGGGTTATGAGGACAAGCTGCAAGTGCAGAAAGTTCATCAAGGTTGATTTCAATGAGCTTATCATAAACGGCACCTTCATCTGCTTTCTGTTCTGTCCAGTCAGAGCCACGACCCATTGATTCAAGGAATTTCTTTGTTTTATTGTCAGAAGGGAAGATTGAACATGTAGCACCAAGTTCTGCACCCATGTTAGTAATTGTAGCTCTCTGCGGAACTGTTAAAGATTCAACGCCTTCACCAAAATATTCATATATGGCAAGAGTTCCACCTTTTACAGTTTCGCGGCGGAGAACTTCAAGAATAATGTCTTTTGCACCAACGCCTTTGCGGAGCTTTCCTGTAAGCTTTACACCAAAGATTTTAGGCATTGCAAGATGAAAAGCGCCGCCGCCCATTGCAACTGCAACGTCAAGTCCGCCTGCACCAATTGCAATCATTCCGATTCCGCCGCCTGTAGGTGTGTGGCTATCTGAACCGAGAAGAGTTTTTCCTGGTTTACCGAAACATTCAAGATGAACCTGGTGACAGATTCCGTTTCCAGGACGTGAAAAATAAAGACCGTATTTTGCTGCAATTGATTCAAGATAACGGTGGTCATCCATGTTCTTAAAGTCTGTCTGAAGTGTGTTATGGTCAATGTAAGATACTGAAAGTTCTGTTTTTACGCGTGGAATACCGATTGTTTCAAACTGAAGATATGCCATTGTACCGGTTGCATCCTGTGTCAATGTCTGGTCAATCTTGATGGCAATGTCCTTTCCACGTTCGATTGGTTTGCCTTTTTCAAATGTGTTTTTTCCATCAGATACGATATGTGCCTGAAGAATTTTTTCTGCTAAAGTAAGTGCCACAATGGTCTCCTGTAGTTTTTTAAAATTGTGCGTTTTAGACAAAACCGAAACGTACAAGCTGTTCAAATGTAATTATATTAAAAACTTAAAATTGAACTTAACGGTTGCTTATTCTAACGGTATCTTTAAAACTTGTCTATAACATCTTTTGAAAAATACTTTTACAAAAATATCGAAATGTTTTAATTCTTTAAAATAAAATGATTTATAAATCAGGAACTGTTCTGCTGCTTCTATAAGTCATAAAATCTGCAGAAATAATAATTGAGCACTTCCATGCAGATTACATTTTATGTTAAACTTTCATTCTGGACGTATATTTATGATTATTTCAACTGTAATATCATCTTTGTTAAAAAGTTTTGTTAAAGATGCATGCGATAGAAAATCTCGGAAAGAAGAAGCTGCAGAATCTTCTGAAGAAAATGCATGCAGCAGAGAAGGCTGCTTTATTGTGCACAAGCCGAAGTTTATAGTTCCGCTTATTGTTTTTGCAATAATCTTTTTTTTAGGTTTCGCCGTTTTTTGTTATGAAATTGATATTTTGATTGCCATGTACTTATTTCTGGCATTTGATGCATTTTGTTTGTATCTATTACTAAGAGAGTGCTGCTTTAAAATTGAAGTTGACAGCTATGAAATAACTGTACAGCGTTTTTTAAGAAAAACTCTTGTCTGTTCAGCATCAGATATTACTTCCTGTAGAGTTGATAACGCCGGAAATATCAGTGTTTATTTTGGCTATAAGAAAATCAATATTGAATCAACAATGATTAATGCCAATCGCTTTGCATCTTTTGCTTCTTCATGTGCATATAAAAATGCAAGCCAGTTACAAAGAAAATACAAAGTTTATAATAAAGGCACAGCATGCACTTTGATAATGATTGCTGTTTTTATTTGTATTGGAGCAATTTTTTATTCTGATTTAAGAACCGGTAGAAATCCAACAGGAGAGATTCCTGTAATTGATTATGTATCTTTGCTTTTGGTTTCTGAGAGCTGGTGGTTTGTTTATAAATTTATTTCTTTTTATAAGAAAATCTGTGTAGATGAAAAGAACCGGACTTTTTCGTATAGAAAGAGCTTTAAATTGAATAATGCTTCTTTTAGTCAGGTAGAAACCATTCAGACAAAAAAACGGTTTTTAGAAGAAAATGCTTTTAACTATAAATTTTCTGTAAGAAACAAAAATGGAAAGCTTGATAAAATTAAGTTCTCTTCATTTGAAGAAAACTCAGATTCATTTTTTAATGCTGTTTATTCTACAGAATTTGAAGAACCTGAAGATTATTCTGATTACGAAGATGATGAATGACTGAACAGAAGCATAAATTTTTCAAAAAAAATCATGCAAGACTTTCTACTGTGTACAAGTTATGTTAAACTTTTGTTATGTCATGTTTGAAATTTGATGAAATGTTAAAAAAAATGCGTAAATTTGATTTGCTTTTAATATCATTTTTTTCTTTGATTTTATGCATGTTATCTTCATGCTCCAAAAATACAGTAATTTATCAGGCTACAGAATCAACAGTAAGAGATGCTGTAAAAGATTCTCTTAAAGACATTTCGTGGCAGGAAGAACTTGAATCTCCGGAAAATTATAACGTAAATCTTTCAAAAGTAAATTCGGCTTTTCCAGACGGTGTTCTTGCAGCACTGCCAAAAACAAAAATTTATCCGTCATATCAGGATTTTGGTTCATTGGACACATCTAAACTTGAAGGCAGTCTTTTAAGAATGCTCGACAGTTTTTTATCAAAAGCGGCATTTGCTTCAAGAGAAAACAGAACAGTTGATTCTAAATTTCTGGATCCTTCGTATCCATTTTTAAGTGCTGTTCTTTTGCCTTTATTTCAGGAACTTCCCTTTACAACAAGGGCAATTTATGGAAAGCCGTTTTTTATGCAGGACTGCATTGAAGTTCCTGTAAGATTGAAAGGTGACAAAATTCATAAAGATTTACTGCTTTATGTTTTAAAAGACAAAGAAGTGTGGTATATTGAACAGGTGGTTTTTGGAGAACAAATAAATGAATGAAGTACTGACTGGAATTCAGCGGGATGTAGTTATTCAATATTTGAAAACTGAACTTCCTGAGTTAACGATTTGCGGCGAATCTCAATTTGATGATACGTTTAAGCTTGAAGCCGGTGCGTACATGGTGCGCGAAACTGTTATTATTTTTCCAAAAAATGTCGTGCCTTTATGGCTGCATGTAATTAAAAGTGAAGTTACTGTTTCATTTTATTTTAAAAAACGCGGCTTGAAATTCACTTCTGTTTTGCAGACAAAAGGTGAGTCTGCTGCAATTGGCATTGCAAAAGAAATTGCAAAAACAATTGATGAAGAAGTTTTTGATGTTGCTGCATATAAAGGCAAGCTTTATTATAATATAGACAAAAGAGACCAAAAAAGAGCAGACAGTTTTGTTTCCTGCGTTTCTAATGAGCTGTTTCCTTTGTTTAACCCGTTTGTGTGGCAGACTGTCACATTTGATGATGAAATTTTGTTTTATTCTCTGCTTTCAAGATATTCATTTTTAAGGGAAGCAGATGTTCCTTTAGATCTGGCGGCATTGCTGCATCAGACAGGAAAAATGCTTTTCTTTCCTGGAAAACGTCTGCCGTCTGCTTCTCCGTTTCCTTATGGTGCATGTTTTCTTGCGCGAGATTTGGATAACAGTGCACCTTTTGCAGATTATCTTGTGCGTGTGCGTGACAATCTGCATATTCTTGCAGACTGTGTATATGTTCCAATAAGCAAGGCTCCAAGAGCAAGTGTTGTGTCAATTGACCGTTCTTATTTTGGACAGTGCCGCATTGAAGATTATGCAGCCAAATGTGAATTTCAGCTTGTTTATCTTGTCGCGGCAAGTTTTCTTTCTCAATACAAAAAGCAGAACGGAGGTTCTGTTCTTGGCCGTGTGCCTCCAATGAATATTCTGTATATTTCTGATGCATTCGTATGCTTTGGCTGTGAACTGAGTACAATTTCTTTGACAGAACGTCAGGAATACATTTTTGAATTTAGGGCAGGAATACGTGTAATTACGGCAAAATGCGTTGTTCAGTCTGTGCTTGTAGAAGATTCCAGAGTGGCTGTTATATGCCGTTTTGAATCGCTAAAGCCGGAAGACAAAAGATTTTTATACGAAAAGCATTACGGCGCAATGCTTCAATAAAACAGTTTTAGAGAACGGTTAAAATGAATAAATGCGGTTATGAAGAAAAACAGCGAAAAATTTTTCTAGAGTCTTTTGAAAAAGAGCACAATGACAGAATTGAAAATTTTTTTATGGTTCAGCTTTTTGGCAGAAAAACAATTTTTGAAGAACTGAATCTCAAATATGAAAATGCAGGGCTTTGCGGACTTTTTCTGCTTGGAAACAGGTTGCATTTTTATGCACCAAAAACTGAAACACCGTTTTTTTTGCGGCAGTCTGGTTTTGAAGAAACAGATGATCAGTATGCCTGCTTTTCTGATTTTGCACATTTTTCTGTAGAAAAGCCTTCTCAAACTGGTTTTTTGAAACACATTTTTAAAAATTTTGAACTTTGTCTTAATGTTCAGGTTTCTGAAAATTCACCAGCTTATAAACTTGCTGCAAGATTAAATGAAGATTCATTAAAAATTGCAGAATTTTTAGATAAATTCCAAAAATAAATGCAGCTTAAAATCTGCTGTGTTTTTCTAAAAAAGCAGCATCTTTGCTGCAACGTGCCGAAATATGGTTTTCTGCATGAATCAAGTTAAAAATGCCAAAATTGATATTTTTGAAACTTCACACTATAATGTGTCTTTATGAATAGAGTTTTAAAACTTTTTTGTGTTTTATTTGAAATGTTTTTCATCTGTATTTTTTCTTTAACAGCTTTTGCTTCAAAAGAAAAAACAGATTTTCCAGACACAATAAATATGTCTGTTTTGAATGGTCCTAGCGGCATGTGTTTTGCTTATATGTTTGAAAATGTGCCTCAGATAGACGGAATTTCAGTGTCTTATGAAGTTTCTGCAAGTCCAGATGTGCTTTTGCCCAAACTTTTGAAAAACGAAATTGATATTGGAATTCTGCCTCCAAACCTTGCTGCAAAAATTTATGCAAGACAGCCAGATTCTATAATTGTTACTGCTGTAAGCGGTTTTGGAATGTTGAACCTTATGTCTTCTGAACAGATTGATTCTATCGAGGATTTAAAAGGCAAAACTGTTTATGTTGCAGGGCAGGGGTCAACGCCTGAATATATTTTCCGTGCTCTTCTTGAAAAACGTGGAATATCTCTGAATGAAAGTGAAAGCGGCAGTGTTCTTTTGGATTTCAGCATTCCGGCAAGTGAACTTGCTGCTGCGTTAATTTCTGGCAAGGTTGATTATGCTGTTATGCCGGAACCTTTCGCAACAGTTGCGGCTGTTACAAAATCTCAAAATAACCGTCAGATTTATCGTGCACTCGATTTGCAGAAACTCTGGAAAGAATCTTTTGAAACTGAAACTTTTCCTATGACGATGATTGTTGTAAGAAAAGAATTTGCAGAAAAATATCCAGAAACTGTACAAAACTTTTTGAAAGAAGCTGAAAAATCAATTGGCTGGACGCAGCAGAATCCAAAAGAGGCGGCTGTTTTAGTTGAAAAACATACACTCGGTTTAAAAGCCCAGATTGCAGAAAAAGCAATTCCAAATTGTGCTTTTGGTTTTGCAGCTGCCAAAGAGTCAAAAAATGAAATTGAAGCTTTGCTTAAAGTTTTCTTGAATTATGCACCTGCATCTGTCGGCGAAAAACTGCCTGATGATGGTTTTTATTTTGAATGATGATATTTAGCAGACAAAACAGAACAAAATTGTTGATTGAACTTTTCTCAATAATTGCTTTTTTTGCAGTCTGGCACACTGTTGCTGTTTTTATGAATTCTCCGCTTGTGCTGCCAAAACCTGCTGATGTATTCTTCCGCCTTTTTGAACTGATTCCCGAAAAAGCTTTTCAAAAGGCTGTTGCTGCAACGCTGGGCAGGACATTTAAAGCATTTGCAGTTTCGCTTGCTGTTTCTGTTTTTATTGGCATTTTAATTGGTGCAAATGAAAACTTTGAAAGTTTTTTCAGGTTTCCGCTTGCTGTAATAAAATCAACACCCGTTGTTTCATTTATTCTTGTTGCGCTTTTCTGGTTTAAAAGTGCTGCTGTGCCGGTGTTTGTTGCTGTTTTGATGACACTGCCAGTTTTAACAGAAACAATAAGTGCAGGAATAAAAAATACGAACAAAAAACTGCTTGATATGGCGATGGTATATCATTTTTCATTCAGACAGAAACTGATGTTTATTTATGCACCGTCTGTTATGCCTTATTTTTTTTCTGGAATGCTCAGTGCGTTGGGGTTGACGTGGAAAGTTGTTGTTGCCGGTGAAATATTGAGTCTTCCAAAAAATTCTGTGGGAATGGCATTGCAGTCTGCAAAAGTTCATCTTGAAACGACAGATGTGTTTGCATGGACTTTTGCTGTTATTTTTTTAAGTTTTGCATGTGAAAGTGTTTTTGCATTTTACACAAAAAAAGTTAAAAACAAGCTGAAAATGGAGTCTCAAAATGATTGAGATGACAGAACAAAAATTGTCGTGCGAAGATGTTGTAATTGAAAATCTCAAAGTAATCCGCGGAACAAAATCAATTTATAATGATTTTTCAATTATGTTTGAAGCAGGCACTGTTACGGCACTGCTTGCGCCAAGCGGAGCAGGCAAAACGACGCTATTAGATTGCATCGCATCAATTTTACAGCCAAAAAACGGAACTGTAAAAATCGGCAGTACTTTTGTACAAAAGACTTCAAAAAAAATGCAGGGTAGTCAGAAAGTTTCATATCTGTTTCAAGAGCCGCGGCTTTTGCCATGGTGTTCGCTTTTAAAAAACTGTACATTGCCATTACAGAATATAATGCCAAAAGAAGAAGCTTTTAATCGTGCAGTAAATTTTTTATCTTCTGCCGGCTTAAAAGACAAGATAAATGAATATCCTGTAAACCTTTCCGGAGGAGAGCGCCAAAGGGCTGCTGTTGCAAGAGCTTTTGCAGTAAAGACGCCTGTACTTTTGATGGACGAAGCTTTTCAGTCACAGGATATTGCTTTGAAAGAACAGCTTATGCAGCTTTTGAAAAATCTTCTGAAAATTGAAAAGCGTACAGTAATTTGTGTTACGCATGATATCAGGGAAGCTTTGCAATTATCTGACAGAATAGTTGTATTGAATCCTGTTTCCAAAACAGATTCAACGCTGAAAATTGCGCTTGATGTATTCACAAACGATTTTAAAAGTATTGAATTACGTGATAAAATATTGAAAGTTTTTTTGGGTTAAAAAAATGACGACAGTTTATTTTGTAAGACATTGCGAGCCTGTTCGCGACAATTTTGATGACAGAAACCGGCCTTTGACAGAAGAAGGGCAGAAAGACTCTTTGCAGGTTCTTGAATTTTTTAAAGGCAAAAAAGTTGATTTATTCTTTTCAAGCCCTTATACGCGAAGCTTTAAGACAATTGAACCTGCTGCAGATTTTTATAAGATGCAGATAAAAACAGACGAACGTTTCTGCGAGCGCAAAGCTGGCCAAAATGGCAATAACCACGAAATGTTTAAGAAAAGATGGTCAGATAAAACTTTTGCTGAACCTGGCGGAGAATCACTTTCTGCTGTGCAAAAAAGAAATATAGAAGCACTTTTTGATGTTCTAGAAAATAATGCTGAAAAAACTATTGTCATAGGCACACATGGAACAGCATTGAGTTGTATTTTGAATTATTTTGATTCAACTTTTAATTGCGACAGTTTTTTGAGAATAATTGATTTTATGCCTTATATTATTCGTTTTGATTTTGAAGGCGATAAATTGCTGAAAATTACAGAAGAACTGTATGTCAAAAAAGATTTCAAAAAATCATGAAAATGCACCAATTTGGTTTGTCTGTTATTTTTATAGCCGCTGTTTTTTGGGGCTGTTCTCAAAAAGAAATATTGACTGAAGTTCAAAATGCAAATGTTATTGCAGAATCTGATAATTTAATAAAAGATAAAATAAATGTGGCAGATGAGGTTTATGCCAGAAAGTTTGCTGATTTTAAAGAAAGAAAGCTGCCTCTTTTTAGAAACAGCATGCAAACTAAAAAAAATAATGAAGAAAATATTGAAAAAAATACTGAAGATTTCTTTGTAAAGGTAAGGCACATTTCTGTTTATGATTTGCCCCAATTTATGAAAGAACCGCTTGAATGTTTAGAAAACATTCAGATAATCCAAGGTGAGTTCAACGAAACAGGAATAGACTCAGAAAATAAAATATCAATCAAATATCTTGGAAATCAAAAAGTTGAAGTTAATGCCAACTGGAAAATGTTCCATTCGAAAGAAGTTTATGATTTAGATACTGTCATAAACACAGACTTTCTGCATCTTTCTGGAAGCCGTGATGGGGTAACAGTTGATTATAAGCTGTATTTTGAAGGAAATGTATTAAAATATAGTTTTCGTGGTGTTTATTTCAATTTTGATAAAAATGACCAGCCAGTCAACCGGCGTGAATCAAAAGTAGACATTACGTTAAAAAAGATTAGATAAGCAAATCAGATTGCAATATTGGAAATGTTGATTTTTATAAAAAATGCATAAAAAAAGCAGACCCAAAAAGGTCTGCTTTTCTAAATGTACGATTAAAGTGGTTTTACTTGATTGAAATTTCTTTCAACAATTCAAGTGCACGATTACGTACAGGTGTTACATACTGATAGTTTGCTGCAATGCGTGAAATTGACTGAATCATTGCATTTCTATCTTTTGTGTATGGAAGAAGCTTTTCATAAGCATTAAGAACTTCGAAAGCAAGGCTGCTTGTCGGGTTCAATGTTGAAAAACGTTTTTCTGTCCATGCAATTGTAGAAACAACATCGTCATTGTTGTTGATTCCGATGATTCCCAAAGAACGGATTGCTGAAGTAATTACCATTGGTTCTGTATCACCAAGGACAATCTTAACAAGTGTTTCTTTTGAATCTTCAGTTGGAATCTTTGCCATCAAATCTGCAGCTTTTGCACGAATATCAGGATAATTATTCATTAAACGTCCATTTTCACGGTTTGGATTCATAATTCCTTCACCAACCAAAGAGTTTAATGCTTCCTGGATTTCTGGGCTGATACGATTTGCATTCAAAGCGTCTTCGATGTACTGCAATGCAACAAGTTTATTGTCACGTACATCAGATAAAGTCATTTCTTTGATGATTACATCTTCAATAGTTGAAAGATACTGTTCTTCAACTGTTACTTCTGATTTTTGCTGTGCAGAAATGCATGTTACAGCAAAAAATACAACTGAAACTACCAAAACCAATTTTTTGAAGTTCATACATACTCCTACTGTTAGTTTTCAGATTTTCTCTTAAGAACTTTTATCAATTCACAATTTTGTTTTCTAAGAGAATGAAATATATACAAAATTGTCGGCATATACCTTGGTAAAGTTCTGCATATAAAACATTCAATATGAAAAAAAAGTTACGAATCAATGTGTTCTTTTATTTTACATGGTATTTGATTTTTTTACCACTGTTTTTTGTAAAAAAAAAACGTTCTTTTAGGAATAATTCTAAAAGAACGTTTTATACTGATAAAACTCAGTATAAGCAATTAAAGCGTATCAAGCTTTAAAAGCCATTCACCTGATGCTGATTTTTCAAAAATGTAGAAAATCAAATCCTCATCTTCTTTTGGCTCTACTGCTTTTGTAATGGTTGTTGAAACATAACGTATTTCTTCAACCTTGCTGTTTTGTCTTGCAGGAATGAACACATAAAGGAAATAATCTTTCATGCTGCGTATCTTTACACCTTTTATAGGCAGACGGTTTGCAACAGCAGCAAGATTTTTTGGATTAGACCAATACTGCTTTGAAGAAGGACTTACATATTTAAGCCATGAATCATAATCGCGGTTTTTAATGATATCATTTAATGCGTCGATTGTTTCCATGATGTCTTTCTTGTCTTCCACAAATTCGTCTTTTGTAATTGTTCCAGCGAGGTCTGAAACGGAACGGGCATATTCTTTATCTGCTTCTGAAAGAACTGGTTCTTTTTTTGCAGTTGTTCCTTTTTGAGGTTTGGGGTCCTCTGCCTTTTTTTCAACAACAGGCACAGTTTTTTCTGGTACAACAACTTCTGTTTCTGCAATTTCTACAGTTTCATTTCCTGTATCTGCTTCAACAACAGCTTTATCTGCAGTTGTACAAGAGATAAACATGAGTGTAACAAAGCAAGCTAACAGTAATGCATATTTTTTCATACGCAACCCCCTAAAAGTATAATACCGTTGCAATAACATAAAGTCAAATGAAATTTTGAGAAAACTTCCAAATTTCTCCATTTTCTTTATTGACCTTGTGCTTGAACAAGTTATATCTTTTCAGAATATGGTACGGGCAGTTTTTCCTGGGTCTTTTGACCCGCCGACTTATGGTCATCTCAATGTAATTGAAAGGTCCCTTTCGTTATTTGATGATATTCACGTTGTAATTGCAGTGAATAAAAACAAGCATTATTTATTTTCTGCAGATGAGCGTCAGTCTATGCTTGAGCAGCTTCTGAAACCATGGAAGAATGTTTCAGTGCATCAGTGGGATTCTCTTGTTGTTGATTATGCAAAACAGAATGGTGCTGCTGTTCTCATAAGGGGAGTGCGCAATGTAACGGACTTTGCTTATGAAGTTGATCTGTCTATGATGAACAGAGGGTTGTGTCCTTCTGTTGAGACTATATTTATTCCGACAGATCCAAAATTTTTTCTTTTGAAATCAAGTGCAATAAAAGAACTTGCATCTTTTGGTGGAGATGTATCAAGTATGGTACCACCTTTAGTTGTAGAAAATCTAAAGAAAAAATTTAATAATAACTGAATTGCTGCAGTTTAAGCATATTCTAATTGGAAATTTTTATATAGATTTTGATTTGTTTTTATACAAGCGGGTGCAGTAAGGTTCAATATTTTTATGTTATGTCAATGGGCTGCATTCTTAAAAATCTGTATGAATAAAATAATTTTGACAAAATTATGAAAATTGTAATTTTGTAATTGACAAAATTAGTGCTTATGTTATAATGGCATTGACAGGTTAAGGTATATGTAGTATGTTGTCTTGACTATTATAACAAATTATAAAGAAGAGGTTTATATATGGCAGTACCTAGAGCGAAAACGACAAAAGCTCGTACTAAGAGAAGACAGGCTATCAATATGCGTTTGAGTGCCCCGAATCTTGTTGAGTGCGGCAATTGTGGCAACTTGACAATGTTGCACCGTGTTTGCCCGAAATGTGGTTTTTACCGCGGTAGACAGGTAATCGCACCTGAGAACAAAGGTTAACAGGAGATTTTTAGATGGATGAATTATTTGACAAGATGAAGTCGCTTATTGCTGACAAGTTGGAAATTGAAGAAGACAAAATTACTTTGGATTCATCATTCCGCCAGGATTTAGGTGCAGATAGTCTTGACACCTATGAGCTTGTATATGCAATTGAAGAAGAACTTGGTGTTAGCGTTCCAGATGACAAAGCTAATGAATTTGAAACAGTTCGCGATGCCTATGATTTTATCAAGGCTGCTAAATCAAAATAAGTAATTCTATATTATTGTTGTATGGGGATGGCAGTTGCTGTCCCCGTTATTATTTTAAATAACGCAATTTTAATACATATTTGTTTATGCAGATGCATGTTCTGGCAGGTTGTCTTCAAAATAATAACCAGCTGATTTTATTAAGAAAAATTGTAATCTGCTTTTTTGCAGTAATATATGCGGATGAAATTGCGCAAATATTTCATAAATTATTTCTATCTTTTGAATGAAGATGATTTACGAAATATTTGACCTGTATAAAGCTTCTCTGAAAAGTGTTTTTGGAGAAATTTTCATTTTTAAGTTGATGCACAGAAACATGTGATTCAGCGTTTTCTTTAACCATGAAGTTTTTGTGTTTGTTTCTGGCTCGCATATTAGATTAAGGAAGTATTATGTCTCGTTTTTCACCAGTATTTTCAAAAGAAAGAAAAGAAATCCTGATTGAATTTCAGCATATGGCAAATATAAAATTCAAGAACGTTGATCTTCTTGATTTGGCTTTTCATCACAGATCTTTTTCAAATGAAAATCAGCAGCATGTTCGTGTAAATAATGAGCGTCTTGAATTTTTGGGAGATGCTGTTCTTGGCATGGCGACGGCCTCTCATCTTTATGAATCTATGGAAGATAAACCGGAAGGTGACCTTGCAAAAATAAAAGCAGTTGTTGTTTCTGAACCTGTTTTATCTGAAATTGCTTTAAGGCTTGGTATAGATAAATGTCTTGTTCTTGGCAAGGGAGAAGAGCAGTCCGGCGGACGCAAAAAGAAAGCAATTCTTGCTGATGCTATGGAGGCTGTTATCGGTGCATATTATCTTGATTCTGGTTTTAGACTTGCTGAAGAATTTGTATTGAGAAATATTATTCCAGAAATTGAAAAGGTGCTTGATAATAAGCATATTCGTGACTATAAAACGCTTCTTCAAGAATATTTTCAGAAAAAATATAAAATGTGTCCTGTTTATGAACTTGTAAAAAAGACAGGTCCTGAACATGACAGAACATTTTGGACAAATGTTATTTTGAACAATGTGACTTATGGACCTGCTGCGGGAAAAAACAAAAAAGAAGCCGAACAGGCAGCTGCAAAACTTGCATGGGAAATGATTAAATCTGAAAATGAATAATTGATTTGCACGAAAGATGTTGTAAGTTTTTGTACCGAAGCCGGCAATTCAATTTGCTACTCTACAAATTGCACTTTTTTTAAGATTTCAGTATATAGTTCTTTTAAAAAATCAATTTATAAAAGAAACCCGAAGCATTAACAATGATTCGGGTTCAAAGAAGGAAAACACAAAAAACTAGCTGATTACAGTTTATGACTGAAATATGCAGTTTTTGTTACAATGCAGGAAACCTTAAAAATAAGGTTTTTGTTTTTTTAAATGCATTTTTAGACAGAATAAAAGCCTGTTTTAATTGCTGCCTTAAACTGCGAAATTTGAGCTGTCCAATAAGTAAAAAGCTGATGTCAGGACTTCCCATGGCATTGACAAATATCATAGGAAGTCAGAATAATGGTGCTTTTTAGACAGCTCAAGAATTTTATGCAATTACGGCCTTAACAAATACTTCTTTTGCACCACTGTCTGCTTTTACAACAAGACCATTTGCTGTTCCGCCTTTTACTTCAAGCGAAACATTACCTGTATTCTTTTTGTTTTCTACAGTGATGTGATAAGTAATGTCGCGGAATTTACGTGTAAATTCTGCATTTTTAATGTGACTTGGCAAACGTGGTTCAATTTCCAGACCTTCGTGCTGAGGGCGTAGACCACAGATGTACTGTGAAAGTGCTACAAAGTTCCATGCAGCAGTACCTGTAAGCCAAGAGTTTTTAGCTTCACCTTCGCGGCGTGCTTCTTTACCAGCTACCATCTGTGAATATACATATGGTTCTGTGCGGTGAACATCTGACCATTTTTCTTCAACCCAAGCTGGAGCAATTTTTGTGTAGTGTGTCCAAGCGTCATCGGGGCGGTTGTTTACAACTTCACCAATAATTACCCATGGGTTGTTGTGGCAGAAAATACCACCGTTTTCTTTGTATCCAGGTGGATAAGAAGAAACTTCACCAAGTTCTACGTGATATTCCTTGTATGCTGGTGAAAGAATTACGATTCCGTATTTAGAATCAAGATATTTCTTTACGCTGTCCAAAGATTTTTCTGGATAGCCTTTATCTTTACCGATTTTTGCCATTGTTCCAAAGCCCTGTGTTTCGATAAAGATTTTACCGTCTTCACATTCTTTTGAACCGATTTTGTGACCAAAGTCATCGTAAGCGCGAACGTACCATTCTCCGTCCCAACCTGCTGTACAGATTGCTTCTTCCATCTTCTTGCAAAGATCTTCTGCACGTTTTGCTTCTGCTTCATCTCCCATAAGGCGGCACATCTGAACGTAATCTGGTGTTACAAATACGAACATCTGGGCAATCATTACTGATTCTGCATTCTTTCCGTCTTTGTTTGTAGAAGTCTGGAATGAATCGTTTGGATTTGTAGAGAAACAGTTCAAGTTCAAACAGTCGTTCCAGTCTGCACGTCCAATTAATGGAAGTCCGTGTGGTCCCATGTGGTTTGGAATGTAGTTGTAAGAACGGCGCAAGTGTTCAAACATTGTTGCTTTATTTGTTTCTGAATTATCAAAAGGAACGTCAACTTTAAGGAAGTCAACATCGCCAGATTCGCGGATGTAGTTTCCAACACCAAGTACGAGCCAAAGCGGGTCATCGTTGAAGTTTGAACCGATGTCTGCATTTCCACGTTTTGTTAATGGCTGGAACTGATGATAAGCTGAACCGTCTTCGAATTGTGTTGCGGCAACGTCGAACAAGCGTTCACGAATGCGGCTTGCAGGAAGTTGATGTGCAGCACCAAGCATATCCTGTGATGTATCGCGGAAACCAAGACCACGACCAATTCCACTTTCAAAGTAAGAAGCAGAACGTGCAAAGTTGTAAGTAACAACACACTGGTACTGGTTCCAGATTGCCATGCGGTCAAGTTTTTCGTCTCCGGTTTTAATGCTGAAGTGAGAAAGTGTTTCGTCCCAGAAACTGCTGAGGTCTGCAAGTGCTTTTTCAACTTTTTCTTTTGTATCGAATTTTTTCTGAAGTTCGTATGCTTTTTCTTTGTTGATTACACCGCTTGCTGTATTTGTGCGGAGAAGACCTGCTTTAAGAGCCTTTTCTTTGTCTGCATCAGAAAGGAATTTTTTGTCATCTTCCATTTCGATGTAGCCAAGAACGAAAATCAATGTTTTTTCTTCGCCAGCTTTAAGTGTAAGGTTTACGCGGTGAGAAGCAATTGGAGACCAGCCGTCTGCAACTGAATTACCTGATTTTCCTTCTACAACTGTTTTTGGTGCAGAAATTGGATTATATAAACCTAAGAAAGTTTCGCGGTCTGTATCGAAGCCGTCAATTTTTTCGTTGCATGAATAGAATGTGTAGTGATTGCGGCGTTCGCGGTATTCTGTTTTGTGGTAGATTGCGCTGCCTTCAATTTCAACTTCGCCAGTAGAGAAGTTTCTCTGGAAGTTCTGGCAGTCATCTGAAGCATTGTATAAACACCATTCAACAAAAGAAACAAGACTGATTTTTTTTGTCTTTTTTCCTTCATTTTTAAGTGTAATCATTTCAACTTCACAATTTTCATTGTTTGGAACAAAGTAAAGTGCTTCGGCTTTTAACTTATTCTTTTTTGAAATAAATTTTGAATATCCAAAACCATGATGGCATTCATAAGAATCAAGTTTTGTCTGAGTTGGCTGCCAGCCTGGATTCCAGATTGTGTCATCATCTTTAATAAAGAAATAATGACCATTGTTATCAAGCGGCATGTCATTGTAGCGGTAACGTGTAAGACGTCTTAAGCGGGCATCTGTGTAGAATGAATAGCCGCCAGTTGTGTTAGAAATAAGAGAGAAGAATTTTTCGCTTCCCAAATAGTTAATCCATGGGTATGGTGTTTCCGGAGTATTGATAACATACTCTCTGTTTGCATCATCGAAATTGCCGAATTTCATGACTGTCTCCATTGTTTTAAGTGGGTTGATTGCCAATATCAACTAACTGAGAATATCATTGCGTCCATTATTTGTCAAGGTTGATGTTTTCATTTCTTTTATAAAGTGAATAAATGTTATGCTTTAGGGTAGTGCAAAAAAATTTTTTTATATGCTGAAATATAATTTGTTTGGTCTTGCTTCAATACACAAGCAGCTTTCTGGAGCACAAAATTGATGAAAATTGATGATAGTCAAAAAAACGGGTCATTTTAGAATTCTTCATTCATAAAATGACCCGTCATAAAAGCCTTTAGAGCGGCACTAAAAATTGCAATTTTTAGTGCTAGCTGTAAAATTAATTATTACCCAATGTTTCAGCTGCAAGAACATGCACCTTATTTTCTGAATCAACAACACTGATTGTGTCGTCTTTTATAAAAATCGGTGTAGTTTCAAGTACAGAGAATGGAGTTTCTGCAACAAGTTCCAGTGTCTTTGAATATTTTCCTAAAACCCAGACTTTGTTCCGTTTGATTACTGTATAGTAAAAACCGCCATGACTTACAAGAATTGCATCTTCACTGACAGGATCTTCGCTTTGTTTTGTCATTTCAAGAGTAAGCCCGTCAATCAATACAAGCCTTATAGCTGCATTGCCTTCGTTTTTGCCTGCAATTGCAATAAATTGATTGCCGGCCTGATAAACAGTGCGTCCTCTGATTACGTTTACTGTTGAAGTTTTTAATTCTTTGCCAGTTTCGTTATCAATTATAACAAGGGCAGAAAGCAGTTTTGATTTGTCTGCAAGCTTCAAGCCGTAAGTCATTGAAACAAGCTCGTTTTTTTGAGGCAGTTTTGCTGCATCTTTTGCAATTTCTTTTGTATCAGATTGAGCTTCGTTTCGCTTTTTGTCTGCGAAAATCTGTTCTTCAGAAGCTTTTTCTGCTTTTTCTTTGGCTTTTTGCTGTGTTTCAAGCAGTTTATTCTGTGCATTTTGAGCTTCTTCTGCGGCGGCAGCAGCTTCTTTTGCTTTCGTTACGGCTTTTTCTGATGCTTCTTTTGCTTTTTCTGCAAGATCTTCATTTTCGGGATCTTTGTCAGAAGCTTTTTGAGCTTTTACTGCATCGCTTTTTGCCTGAGCTGCTTCTCTTGCAGTAGTTTTTGCTTCTGTTTTTGCAGCATCAACAGCTTTCTGTGCGTCTTTTACATCTTTTTCAGCTTCTGCAGCAGATTCAGCTGCTTTTTTTGCATTTTCAAAAGCTTCATCTGCTTCTCTGTCTTTTAGATCAGCCATGTCTGTACGGATATCAACGCCCATATCAGAATCTTCCCTGATATTATCAACAACCTGCTGGTCAGAAATAATTGAAGTATCAATTGCACTCAAACTGCCGGCTGCCCGTCCTGTCAAAGGAATTACAATCTGTGTATTGCCAGGCCAGTCTGCATAATCTGTTGAAAGACCAGCATCTTCAGAAGTCAGGTTTGAAGATACAGAAGTTTTATATTTTGAATTGAAGTTTTCGAGGTCTTTTCTATAAACAGCATTATAAACTGTAATGAATGTTGCAAGTGTGTCTGCATCTTCTCTTGAGTATTGGTATGCAGATTCAAGATATGCACTGATTATTGCGCGAAGGTTTCTGATATGGTCAACAGCAGCATTTTCACCAATTATAAAAATGTCTGCATCAATTCCTTCAGATTCTTCGTCAACAAAATGCATAACGAAATAACGTTCAGGATTTCCTGCTTCTAATGCACCATTTGCAATTGGTTCGCCCAAAGCTGTGCCGATGGCACGAATCTGTGCCATTGTGTTGTAAACTGTAACCGGACCGTTATAGCTTATAAAGTGAATTTCCTGGTTTGGTGTTGATTGAAGCTCACTTTTATAAACTTCAATTGCAGATAAAGGCAAAAGCGCAATAAATATAAGCGCTGCGGCAAATGTTATTCGTTTCATGCAAACAGTATAAACCATATTTTGCAATGCAACAAGAGAGAAGAATGTTAAAAGACTTCCCTTCGCTTTTTAAATTAATTGGTGTTTGAAAAAATCGGTTATTTTCAGAAAATTCAGCCTTTATAAACAAACGTAGCAAGCGTTTCGATGTGACTTGTCTGCGGATAAAAGTCTAGAATTTCAAGATCTTTTAATAAATAGCCGTTTTTGCATAAATCAGCTGCGTCTCTTGCAAATGTTACAGGATCGCATGACAAAGCACGTATAATTGGAATTTTCTTTGAAATAAGCCATGCCCTTACGGCTTTTTCCATGCCGCTTCTTGGCGGATCAATTACGACAGCATCAAAATCAAGAAAAGAAGATTGCATTTCCGGCCATTTTGCGCCGCTTATGCCGTAGCTTTCGTGTCTTGCAAAATGCAGGTTCTTTTTTGCATTTGCAGTTTTTGCATTTGCAATGTTGCGTTCTGCAATGACAATTGCTTCGCGGTTGTGTTCAATAAGATAAACTTCTTCAAAAGCATCTGCCAGAAAAACAGAAAAAGTGCCGACTCCGGCATAAATGTCTGCAACACGACTGCCTTTAAGTCCGACTGTAATTTTTTCGATTGTTTTTTCGAGCATTTCAACATTTGACTGAAAAAAACCGTGAACATCAAATTGAAGAAGCTTGCCGTTTATGTTGACAGTGCACAAGTCGTCTTCGTTTATGCGCATGCCTGAAAAACGGCCGTTTTTTTTCTGCGGCTGACTTTCTTTTGTCTGTGTTACTTTTCCGTTAGAAGCAAAAAGATGAGAACGTTCCTGAACGCTCTGCTTATGGAGTTTTAAATATTGTCTGATTTCCGGCACTGCAATAGGGCAGTCGTCGATAAAAACAATTTCATTTGCAGCTTTTTTCTTTAAGCCACCCTGATGAAACTGAAAACGGTTGCGGTATTCCCATTGACTGCCACCGGAAATTTTGATTTCTGGCAAATCGTCTGCTGATAAACCGGAACGAGTAAGTGCATCTTTTAAAATATCAAGTTTTAATGTCCGCTGAAATTCGATTGAAGCAATTTGCAGATTGCAGCCGCCACAAATGCCGTAAAACTTGCATTCTGGTTTTATGCGTTCTTTAGATGGTTCAAGTATTTCTATTATTTCAGCTGTCAGAAAATCACCTTTGTCAGCTGTAATTTTTGCTTTTATCGTTTCGCCTGGAAGTGCTTCTCTTACAAAAACAGATTTTCCGTTTACTTTTGCAAGACAGTCGCCGCCTGCGAGCATTTTTTCAGTTTTTAATACAATTTCTTCCATGTCTTCAGTCTATTTGTTTTTTTGCATTTAGAAAAGAGTGAAATTAAGATGTTGAATGCTAAAAACTACAGAAAGTCTTTATAAAATCAGGCAAAAACTCGAATTATTCATTTTATAAGCTTGAAAATCACAGATTTTTTTACATTCTAAATTAGTTTTGAATTCTGCTTGTTTTTGCACAAAAACTTATGTATCCTTTGTAAAGTGTGCATCTTGAATGATACACTTGAAACTTTGATTTTTTGTTTTATACGAATTAATCTCTAAAACAATTTTGAAGGTACCCAAAACAAGGTTGGAATTATATGAAAAAAGATTCAATTATTATGCGGATGTCTGACGGAAAAAATATAACTGTCCATCGCTGGATTCCAGAAAAAAAGACACCAATTCAGGGAATCGTTCAGATAAGCCATGGCATGACAGAATTTGCAATGCGTTATGACGTTTTTGCAGAACAGCTTGTAAACAACGGTTATGTTGTTTATGCACATGACCACCGTGGACACGGCGAAACTGCCGAAACACAGGACGAACTTGGTTATCTTGCTGATGTTGATGGATTTCAGCGGGTTGTCCTCGATCTTCGCGAAGTTTTGACCAGATTAAAAGCAGATTATCCAGGTTATAAGACCTTTTTGTTTTCACATTCATTTGGTTCATTTATTGCACAGTCTTTTATTGAACAGTTTCCATGTGATGTTGACGGCTGCATTCTTGCAGGAACAGCAGGACCGCGCCGTGCGCTTGCAAATTTTGCAAAATTTGTCTGTAATATTCTTATTTTGTTTACAGATAAAAAGCACCGTTCAAAGCTTATGTCGTCGCTTGCATTTATGGGCTATAACAGTCATTTCGACAAAACAGAAGGTCCGAAAGCATGGCTTTCAAGAGATTTTGCATATATAGAAAACGACATGAAAAGCGTGTACTGTTCGTTTGTTCCAACGCTGTCATTTTATTCAGACATGATGACCGGATTAAATGACATTCATAAATTAAAAAATATGTGTGCAATTCCAAAAACTCTGCCGGTTCTAGTGCTTGCAGGAACAGAAGACCCTGTAGGAAGTTATACAAAAACAGTAAAAAGTCTTGTAAACTGCTATAAAAAAATTGGCATGACAAAAGTTGAACTTAAAATTTATGAAGGCGCACGTCACGAGCTTATAAACGAAACTAACCGTGAAGAAGTTGCTGCAGATATTTTTGACTGGATTGCAAAACAGCTTGAGAAAAACAAAGTTTCCAAAGAAGAATCTGAACCGGAAAATGAAAAGCTTGAGCTTGACGGTTTAAAAGAACTTCTAAAAGATTAAAAAAATAAAGATGCAAAGTACACAGGCCGCCCGTTTGGACGGTCTTTTTTTTATTTAGGGTTTAATGCAAAATCTAAAAACGCCGAAGTCAAGGCCTTGTGTGGAGCGTTTCTTGACTTAACGTATTTATGAAAAACATTTAAAACTGAGGAAGAATGATGAACACAGCTGAAATTGAAAATATTGCAGCTGTGTTCATTTTTTTTACAGGACAACAAAGTTTATAGACTAAAAAGATGATGCAATTAGATGTTTTCTTTTATCCAGTTTTCAACTACAGAAATATCTTCAACCAAAATGTCTTCAGCAACAGGCTGTACATTTTCTGTAACTGGCGTTTTACAAATTAAATAATTATAATCCAAGCCTTTAACAGTAGAAAGTATACGTAACCCTGGTTCATGGAAATATTCAGGAAACAATTCAAGCACTTGTGTTTTGGGCTGGCAGTAGCTTAGGTTTGCAAGACCTGCACCGTGTGGTGAAACAATAATTTTTGCATGATTGAACAGTGTAATTTGTTCTGCCACTGTCAAATCTTCAAGATATACTTTTATAAAGCCGTATTTTTTCAAACATTCAAACAGTTCAGCAGAATTTATAATCTTTCTAACAGGTGCCTTGTCTCGTTCAATATAAACATACGGACTTTTTGCATAACTTTCTTTTTCTGCATTTCTTGAAATTATAAACGAATACAAATCTTTTGCCCAGAGAGGAAGCCACTGCTTTATGCAAGCCTGATAACCGCGCCAAGAACCCTCTTTCCAGTTGTTTACCAAAGTAGGTGCAACAAGCGTTTCCGCCTGGATTACAGTACCTTCCGGAAATTGCAAAAGCTTCTCTTTGGGAATACCAACCAGTTCTAACAGCTGGCGCTGAAAACTTGTTTCCTTTGTGCCGGTATACACGGCATAAAAATCAGGTTCTATGCCACTGTTTTTTAACACCCACCAGCGCAGCAAACATTCAGCTGTAAAATGGTAATAATTTTTTTCAAGCCCGGAAAGAAACAAAGTTGCAACCGTGCCTTTAATGGTTTGCTGAACTTTAAGATTTTTAACTGTACCGATTTTAGGGTTCTGGTGCTGGGCGGTAATGGGTTCAAGTACATTCTTTTTTGAAGAATAAACTTCTTCTGACCCGAATACAAAAATACCATTTTTCAGCGTATAAACACCAAACTCGCGTATATCGTCTTCATATTTTGCAAAATCAATTGAACCGGTAAGGCTTTTATACCCGGGAAAAACAAATTTTGCTGCATCAAATACTTTTTGATAACTGTATTCTTTGGAAGTACACGGTTTTATTTTGCCGTTTAAAACAGTTTTTAATTTTCTACTAATCCTGTCTTTAATGTTCATAAAAAACTCCAGTATAGTTAGTTTTTGTTTATTGATAAAAAATATCACAAAATGCAAACTTTTTTAAGTTGCAAGTTAGAAAGTTTTTGGCAAAGATAAGCATTAAATTTGTGATGAATAGAAAAACAGTACGTAATTTATATTAAATTTTTGTATGCCATGAAAACATTAGATATTCTAAATGTTAAATAATTCTTGTATAATGGTAACTGCTTTGTGTTTTATATTTTAAACAAGGAAAATGAAGTGATAGAGATGCTTGTAATTGTTTTACTGTTTATTTTGGTTATTTGGGTTGGACCTGTAATTGCGGGTACGATTATAGCCAAAAGAAAAAATAGATCTCCTCATTGGTTTTGGTTTGGAATCTGGCCTGGACTTGGATTTTGGATTTTTATTATTATGTTATTCTTAGAGCCTTTGGCGATATGCGAAGAATGCAATATGAAAATTCCAAAGTATGCTAAGCTTTGTCCTTATTGTTCGAAAGAAACTCAGATGAAATCTAAAAACAGCGAAGAGATAAAAAAAATTAAAAAACAAGATAATAAATTTCTTGCTGTAGCATTGATCACTGTTTTTATTCTATTCATTTGTTTTGGATGCTGCCTTTTTGTATCAGTATCAAAATCATTTAAATCATGTGAACCATATGAATACTCAATAAAAATGATTGAAAATAATCCTGAAATTATGAAATATCTTGGAGAGAACTATAAGCAAATAGGAATTGTCTCTGGTTCAATAAGTACAAATGATGATTTAACAGGCAAAGCTGAAATTTCCTATAAACTGAAAGGAAAAAATGGAATTTCAAAAGTTTATGTTAAAGCAGAAAAAGAAAACGGTGTCTGGTTATATCAAAAAATCAATTTTTATAAAGAAAAAAGAAATTCAAATTCAATAAATCTGTTGGAATAAATTATTGGTATCTGTAAAACTTAATAAAATTGTTTTTTAGAGCTTATATTATATTTATTGCTGGATTTAGCAGCTTATACACAGGCCGCCCGTTTGGACGGTCTGTTTTTATTTTAGGGTTTAATGCAAAATCTAAAAACGCCGAAGTCAAGGCCTTGTGTGGAGCGTTTCTTGACTCGACGTTTTTATGAAAAACACTTAAAATTGAGGAAGAATGATGAACACGGCTGAAATTGAAAATATTGCAAGAGAAAATTTTGCAGCTGCAGAAATTGATGGCAGATATTCAGAATTAATCAATTTTGCATTTTTGCTGCTGGACAATAAAATTGAATCTGAAAATATTTTCATTCTTGCGGGCTTAAATTCAAAGAATTATGATGATGAAATAAAGAAATATTTTTGGCTTGTAATTGAAGAACAGAATATTACAATTAACTGCGAAAATATAGATTACTATTATTTATGCTATGTTAATCGCAAAGTTCAATCTGGAGAAATGAAACCTCAGCAGGCGCTCAGCAAATTGTACAGTATAAATGATGAATGGAATGAATTTGATGAATCGGTAAGTCTGCTTGAAGAGGGAATTTATTATTCTTTGTATGACTTGAATCTAAAAGATTTGGATTCTTACATCCGCGAAAAACTGCTGCTTGATGTTGAACTTTATAAAAAGCCTTTGCCGAAAGATTTTAAAGATAGCGCTTTTTGCAAAAAATGCAGGAAACTTGTAATTCCAAAACGAGAAGCAATTCAATTGTTTTTCAAAAATCGAATTTACTATAAATGTCCGCTTTGTAAATCGTGCAGTCAGAATTATTTAGATTTATTTGTCTGGTGCTGCGACAATAAAGGCAAGAAACTTTATCTGGAAAAATTTGAGAAATAAAGAAAATATATTTTGCCATAATGAGAAATAAAGAAAATATATTTTGCCATAAATTGATCAAGAATGCGTGCATAAAGTTTTGTCTGCCTTTGAAAATTGGTTGATTGCAATTTTTTAGAACATAAAGAACACTCGTAAAAAATCAAAAGAAACATACAGTCAGCTTTGGATTTTTCAGTTTTTTTGAAACACAGCCAGAAACAGAAAAATATATCGTGTATTTTTGTTAATTTGTAGTGTACAATAAAATATAACTTGCTGACTGGTTTCTGTTAAAAGGAGTTTATGTGGGAATTACATTTTCAAAAAATATAGATATTGATCCTGAAAAGAAGAAAAAAATTATCGGTCTTGTTCTGATAGCTTTTGGTCTTGTCTTTCTTCTGTCTGTTGCAATCATTGCCGGCAGAGAACAAATGATTATTGCAGATTCAATTGAAACAACAGGAACCGTTGTAAGGCTTGTGCCTTCTTCTAATTCTAGTGGCGGCATGATGTTTCATACGCAGTATTCATATATTGACAAAGACAACAATAAACATGTCAAAACAGGAAATTCTGCTTCTAATCCGCCGGAATATAAAGTAGGTGACAAGATAAAAGTTTATTACAGAAAAGGCGATTATGATTCTTCGATTTATAAAAGTAAGACAAACATGTATTTCTATATAATTTTTGGAATATTCGGCACTATTTTTTTGCTTGGTGGAATTTTATTTACACATGCTTATAGAACCGGCAATTTATTTTCAGTTGATGAAGATTAAATATACCTGCTTTTTGAGTGCATTTTTTTTAAATCATGTTTTAAGGTCAGATAAAAGATGAAAGCAAAGTTTGTGTTTTTTCAATTGGCATTATTCTCATTGATGATAACTTCGTGCATGACAAACAATGACGTAAAAAAAATGTGTTCAGCAAGGGCAGAAATGGATTTTTCCAAAGCAAAAGTTGATTCGCGCCGACGGGTTCAATCCCCCGACGCTCTGCGTCGTATGAAGGGTATTGGACCTGGAGTGCAATTTCCTTTTAGAACGACGATACCTCGAACGCTCTGCGTCGAGGTTCGTCATTTGTATAAAGACA
>JAZQNK010000038.1:0-2069 GCA_045627325.1 Treponemataceae bacterium
ACAGATTTTGATTACGTTGAAGCAGATTTCTGCCGGTGTTGAAAACTTCAGCTCTGCAACCGAAAATATATCTTCTTCTGCAGAACAACTGAAAGGCATTGCAACTACCCTTAATAAGCAGGTTGCAGCAAACATGGAAGACTGATTTTTATCATTTCCATAAAAAACGAAAGCCCGGGAAAAGCTGTTAAGAAGCTTTTTTCGGGCTTTTTTAATCAAACACTTCTGTAAAAAAATGCAATTTCACTGATTTTTTGTGGAAGCATTAAACATGCAGATAATTTTTAGAGGATTTCTATATCCTGCCTTTTCAAAGGAACATTTCTCCTGTATGCAGAAACTTTTTCAATTATTTCTTCATATGGATGAAATTCGCCGTTATTCATGCCGGGACAGTCTTTTGCAGCATCATTCCATGACTGCTCATCTTTCAGAAGAAAATCCCAGAAAGGATATGTAGAACATTGTACAGGACGGGCTTCATAAGCAGAACATCCGTCTTTCCAGAAAATGCAGTCATAATTTGGTTTTTCATTAAGGCACAGTACTTCGCTTCCATCATAATATGGAACCCAGCGGCAATATTTTTCAATAAAATCTTTTTCTTCAATATCTAGCTTTACAAGAAACCGGTTTAAATCATTTCTTGAAAGATAGACAAAACCAGGCTCGCCACGGCAGCAATAAGAACACATTTTGCAAGAGAATTTCAAACCATTTTTATAAAAAGGTGCATTACTATCCATTTTTTTCCCTTTTGAGCAAAAAAAAACCTTGCAACACTTGTTGCAAGGTTTTGGGGAGAGAAGGATTCGGACCTTCGAAGGCATAGCCAACAGATTTACAGTCTGCCCCATTTGACCACTCTGGAACCTCCCCAGAAAGTCAGCCAACTTAGGGATTCGAACCCTAGACCCCGAGATTACAAATCACGTGCTCTGGCCAGCTGAGCTAAGTTGGCGTAACTGACGTTTAAGAAGATACACCAATTCAAAAAAAGTGTCAATAACTTTGCAAAAAAAATTTATCTTTTTTTTTATTTTTTCATATGCAAAGTTAATTCGAAGAAATTTACACAAAACGTTTTACACTGCCCTGCTTTTTTTAATGCTAATCAGACGAAACAGACACAGATGCCCTTTCAGAGAACAAATCTGCATCAATGATTAAAACAACACAAATTGCATTAACAAGGTCAACATTGTCTGCAATGTTTAATTCATAGCAGTCGCCCCAAGAAAGCCATTTTTTGCTGACAGAAATAATCACATTTCCATTTTGAGTAATGGTGTATTCATGTGCAAGAAAATTACCCTGAACATGCCAATTAAATTCGGCTATGCCATAGCTTGGCCTAAAAAATGTTAATTTTCGATGAACACATGCTATATCCTGCCCGTTGCGGTTTATAAAATATTTTGGCAAAATTGACAGAACCTTCTGATGAATATATGCAGCATTCTGATTATTCGAATCAAAAACATTCAGTTTTTTTCCAATAGAAAAAAGTTTTCCTTCGCAAGTAAAAATTACATCTTGATTCTCATCATAAATGCTGAACCTGTCTTTTATGGCAAAAACTTTTTGCTTAATATACAATTTCATAAAATCTCCTTTTTAAACATAAAATATCACTTTTAATTATACAAGCATTTTATATCAGAATGAGTCAAGGCAAGGCTCGCTCCGCTTACGGCCTTGACTTCGCCGTTTTAGGGTTTGCATTAAACCATAAAAAAAGCTGCCGAAAAAAACGGCAGCTTAGATTGCTAAAAATACTTATTTCAGAAACGATTATTCAGCAGCACAATATTTGTCGCCAAGTTCTGCAATTGTTCCATCAGCAAGCATTTTTTCAATTGAAGAGTTGATTTTATTCAGCAATTCAGCATTGCCTTTTTTAACGGCAATTGCATATTCTTCGTTGCCGAATGTAGCTTCATCTTCTACAATTACAAGACCTTTGTTATCGCTAACGTATTTCTGAGCTGTAGCTGAATCAATTACAACTGCATCACATTTGCCGTTAACAAGTTCCATTATGCATTCTGTGCCTTTTTTATAAGATT
>JAZQNK010000039.1:0-5566 GCA_045627325.1 Treponemataceae bacterium
GTTAGCATTTGCTAATTGTGCAAAAAGACATCTTTTCGGGTTATTAGCAAATGCTAATTACGGTTTCGCTTTGGGATTGGTTCTACAGATTAGAGTGCAGCCCGCGAAACGCTGTAGTTTTTGCATAAGCAAAAACTACAAGGAACTTATCTGCTGTGGATTGTTCTGCCATAAATTAAACCCGTTTATTCAAGACCTAAAGATTTTCTGATTTTGGGCAAATCATTGTTTACTTTTTCTCTCCAGTTTTCGCTTTCATAAAAGTTTTCACCGACAAATTCATCTTCTTTTACTCCATGCCAGTGATACCAATAATACCCATTTACTTGATGAACCCAAATAAAAGCCTTTCTGTCTTCAGAATCAACACGATAAACGTATTTTTTAGTATTATACTGTTCATTTGCAATTATTTTAAAAAAAGTTAAGATTTCATCATAGTGATTAATTACATCAACCATAGTTTCAATTGTTATGCCCATTCCCTGACTTATATCCCTAAAACGGGCATATGCACTCCAGCTTTCTTTAGTATCGCCTCTAACAGTTTCTCCTTTTTTGTTGATATATTGAACAGACCCTCTTACTTCAAATTCGCCAATTCTCTTTAAACAAGCATACTTGCCGCCGCCGTTTCGAGAGTCTATTTGGTCGAATTCAAGTATTCGGTTTTCGGTTAAATTAACAAGATAATGTGTTCCAAGCTTGTCATACCATTTTTGCTCAATGTCTATAAATTCAGGATGATTAAACAATACTTTTTCTGCTTCTGGTGTCCAGTCTATCTTTCCCAATGCGGTGATACACGAATATGGAATGATTATTAAAATCAATAAAGTTATGATTAATTTTATCAGACTTTTCTTCATTTTGTGCATCCTCCTTTTGCTATTTTTTCACAATATGCGTGCCAAGGAAGGCACGCTCAACAGAGACAGTTTTGCATAAGCAAAACTGTCAGTTACGAAATTACATGGAAGTAATTTCGTAACCTCATTTTGTGCATCCTCCTTTTTCACAAGCTGTGCGCCATGGACGGCGTACCAGGCAGAGACTGCTTTATAAATTGAAACTTTCAGGCAGAAGTTCTTCGAGGGTAAATTCTTTTATTGTTTTTCCATCATAAAGCATGATTTTAAAATCTTTTGTGCAGAATTCGGACATAACCTGACGGCACACACCGCACGGCGGGCAGAATTTGCTTATATCAACTGTTCCGTCTTCGTTTTCAGGGCCGCCTACAACGGCAATTGCTTCAAAAGTACGCACGCCTTCGCTTACGGCTTTAAATATTGCAGTGCGTTCTGCACAGTTGCTTGGTCCATAAGCCGCATTTTCAATATTGCAGCCGCTAAACACAGTGCCGTCTTTTGCAAGCAGTGCAGCACCAACATGAAAATGTGAATATGGTACATAGGAAACAGCAGTCATTTTTACAGCAGTTTCGATTAATTCTTTCTTCTGGTTTTCATTCATGTTTTTATTTTAGCACTACATTTTGCTTTTATAAAGCATTAGTTCAGTTTCAACTCAAAACCAATCATTCAACAACTTTTGCCCAAAAACTGATTGTCGGAGATTTATAAAATTCAAGGCTGTTTTCTGTTTTGAATGCGTCTTTTTTCAGTCTTGCTTTTATGCATAATCTTTGCAGAAACTCTTCATGTCCATGTGCATTTTCTGCTGCAACCGCAGATTGCAGCAGAGTTCGCTCTAAATCCGGCGACACGGCCTCTTTATTGTCCATAATAAGCGAATCAAAACCCGGAACAAAATCAAAAGGATTTTTCATTTTTGTCCATGAAGAAAATATGCAGATATTCACATAAAGGTCAGATAATTCTTCTTCTGTAATTTTTTCGTATCGCGGGTCATCTGCTGCTTCAAAAGCGCAGTATCTTATGGCGTTTTCTACGTCTTTTATGCCGCAGTAAAGTGCAAGACAGCCGCGGTCTTTTTGCTTAGTTTTAAAACGAACGGCTACACCGATTTTTTCTGTTTCTAACGAACTGCTGCTGTAAACAGGCTGTATTTTTTTGCCTTTGAGCGTTTCTTTTAAAGCATCAACTGCAATTTTTTTATAATTCATCAAATCTGTTTCTGTAAATTTCTGCTTAAATTCTGCATATTCAGAGTTTTTCCATGTTTCAAGAACAGAAACAGATGTTTCATCACTTTTATCAAACGGCGCAATTTTTTTTGTCAAAAGTATTTTCTGCACAGATTCAGGTGCATTTATCCATAAATGTGCACCTCTATGAAAACCGCCGCCAAAAGAATAAAAAACGGGTTTTTCATACCAGAGATTCCATGCCTTTATATCTTCGAAGCTTTCAGCTTTTTCGTTGAAAAGTCCGCTTTGAAAAAGCCATTCTGCATTTTTTTTATAATTTTCTGCAAAACATTCAAGATAATGCCAGGCATTTTTCGGTTCAATCTGATAAGCAGCTGAAAGAGCAAGTGTAACCAGACTGCATTTCTGCCTTGCAATCCACGCAGCAGTCTGTAAGAGCGCATCATCTGCATTTTCAATCTGCGAAAAAAAATCAAAATCTACTGAAATTATTATTTTATCTTTTATTTTATGCTGCTTTAATCTGTCTAAATCTGTAATTTCAAACGATTCAAATATTAATTTGGCTTCTTTTTGTGCATTGCCTGCAAGATTCTTTTTAAGCCAGTCTTCTTTGCCTATTTTTTCCATTTCGTTTAAAGATTTGCCTGCAACCCAGATAATTTTTTTTATATAGCCTTGCCGTACAAGCTCCCCTGCCCAGTTATAGCTTTTTATTGAATCAGATTCTTTGCCTGCGTCATTATGTGCATCAAACAAAACGAGCGTCAGATTTTTATTTTTTTCTGCAAAACTTTTCGTAATTTCAAACGAATGCACATGGCGGTCACTCAAAAAAACTGTCTGCTTTTCATAAAAAAAACAAAAAACTGCACACAAAATAAGAAACAAGCTGAAACAGAAGAAAACGTTTTTTTTCATGCATTCAGTATATCAATTAAAACTCTTTGTGTCGTCATAAGGCTGAATGTAAAATTTTACGAACCTAAAAAAATCCATTCAATTTTCAATTTAATTATGTGACAACCCACAAAAAGTGAGATATACTGTTTTACATGATTACTTTGACTTTTTTAAATTCTTCAACTATTGAAGTTGCACCAAGAACACAACCGCAAGATTTTCTGAATAAAATTGCTGAAGCAGAAAATGTTTCGATTCAAGATATTGCGGCAGTCCGCATAAACAATGAGATTTGTCCTTTGACATACTCAATTGATTATTCAGCAAAAATTCAGGCTGTTCTTGCCAGTTCAACTGAAGGTGCTGCAATTTACCGGCGCACATTGTGCTTTGTGCTTGCAGCTTCTGCACACACGCTTTTTCCAGACAAACGTCTAATTGTAGGCCACAGTCTTGGACATGGTTACTATTACACGCTTGACGGAGAAAAGCCAATTACTCTTTTTGAAGTTTCTCAATTGAAAGCTCAAATGCAGCTGCTTGTTGAAAAAAATCTTGAAATTACACAGTCAGCAGTTTCTTACGAAGAAGCTTTAAAAATTCTTGAAGCAAACAACCTTGAACAGACAAGAAAGTCGCTTGACTTTAACTGTCCTCCACGCGTTGTAATGAATAATCTTACAGGTTTTTCTGATATTTATTATTCACCGCTTCTGCACAGAACAGGACGGCTTACATCTTTCGATTTGACTCTTTACGAAGACGGCTTTTTGCTGCGTTTTCCGCCTTCAAACACACCAGGAAAGCTTGACACAGACAACGGCAACCCGAAACTTTTTAACGTTTATAAACGCTACAAAGACTGGGGAAAGCGCATCGGCGTAACAGCTGCACCAGAATTGAACCAGTTTGTAAAAGAACGTTCTTTCAAAGATTTCATCAACATTACAGAAACAATGCAGAACAAATGTTTTGCAGATGCAGCAGATGCAATTCAACAGAGAGGCGATGTAAGAGTTGTGCTTATTGCAGGTCCTTCTAGTTCTGGCAAAACGACATCTTCAAAGAAACTTGCACAGCAGCTGCAGGTAAACGGTTATACACCTCGTGTAATAAGCCTTGACAATTATTATGTTGGCAGAGAGTACACTCCACGAGACGAAAACGGCGATTATGACTATGAATGTCTTGAAGCATTGGACATTAAATATCTTAACGAAAGTCTTGTACTGCTTTTCAATGGCGATGAAATCAACATTCCGTCTTACGACTTTGTTGCCGGAGCACGCAAAAATACAGGCAAAAAAATGCGTCTCGAAAAGAATGACATTCTCATCCTCGAAGGAATCCATGCTCTTAATGACAAGCTGACACCGCTTATTGATCCTTCTCTTAAATTCAAGATTTATGTCTCTGCTTTAACCCAGCTTAATCTTGATGATTTGACAAGAATTTCAACAAGCGACAACCGTCTTATCCGCAGAATCGTACGAGATTCCCAGTTCAGAGGCAAATCTGCTTCTGATACAATCTCAATGTGGCCTAGCGTACAAAAAGGTGAACGTCTGCATATTTTCCCGTTCCAGAACAATGCAGATATTATGATAAACACTGCGCTTGACTATGAACTTGCAGTTTTGCGCGTTTATGCAGAACCTCTGTTAAGATGCGTAACTCCGCTTCAAAAGGAATATGCTGAAGCATCAAGACTTTTAAGGTTCTTGACTCATTTTTCACCTATTCCTTCTAATTTTGTTCCTCCACAGTCTCTTCTTAGAGAGTTTATTGGCGGAAGTGAATTCAAATATTAAAAGCTTTTAAAACTAGAAAGGCTGTCCGAATGAAGTACATGAAGTGCACTTCAAATTGGGCAGCCTTTTTTTTATTCAGCAGGTGAATATCTTGCCTGGTTTCTGTCGTCAAGCTCGTTTTCCAAAGAACGGTTATATTCTTTTTTATATTCTGCATATTTTTTATCACGCAGGTTTGAAATTACTTTCCGCTGTTTTAAGGCTTCATTATAAGCAGCGCGTTTTTCTTCAATTACAAGTTCTGCAGCTGCCAGCTCTTCAAGAAGTTCTTCTTTTCTTAATTTTAAGCGGACAATATAATGCTCAATTGCAATCTGTTCAGAAAAGTCGCTGCACAATGAACGGTCTTTATTTGATTTGATTGTGTTTTGCGCAATTTCTTTCAGTTCATTTTTAATTTTGTCAGCATCTGCAATAGCAGATGCAAGATCAAGCTTTGCCTGCTCTTCTGCAAATGAGCGTAAATCTAAAATTTTCTGTAACGAAAATTTAAACCGCTTCATGCACTAAATTCTTCCTGAGGAATCTCAATATGAGCAAGTTCAGCGAACTTTTTCATTGTTTCTTCGATTGTAACTTTTTCAGTTTCTTCCTGCATCAAGAATTCTTCAATTGCATCATGTGCTTCAATTGCTTCATCAATTACAGGATTTGAACCTTTCTGATATGCACCGACATTGATAATATCTTCCTGTTCTGCATAAACAGACATGAGGCGGCGGATATAATCGCAGGCTTTGCGTGTCTGCGGACCAGAAACACGACGTGCAAGACGGCT
>JAZQNK010000040.1:0-12302 GCA_045627325.1 Treponemataceae bacterium
ACAAACAGGCTCGTCTGCTGTCAGCAGGTGTTCAAAAATCCACAAATTCAAAAAATTCTCACTGAGAATTCAGTAAAAACTCACTGAGAAATTTTTTTTTCTCAGTGAGAATTTTTATTTTCTCACTGACTTTTAAAGCAAACCTCACTGAGAATTTTCATAACCAAGAAAAATAATTGACTAACCAATCAAAATCAAACTAAAATGAATTGCTGCAGTTAGCTAACGAAGTCAACTTTGAGGTATTACGTAATATGGTAGTTACAGCTGGAGGAAAAAGATGAGAATCATATATGAAGATGATACAGAACTTGCTAATTTTGAGGCAGAAAACAAAGGATATAGAAACGATGTTATTGTTGAAATAGGTAATAAAAAGTATAGATTATACATTATTGCAATGAAAAGACTTCAACAAGATTTTAAAACGGAATTTTTTGATTCAAAATATTATTTACAAGAACCTAATACGATTATAGTAAATTCTGTAACAAAAGAAGAAATTGAATTTGTTATTGGAGAAATAAGCAAAGGTGATTATTTTGAAAGACTTGATAGAAATGGGTTCTGATATAAAAGCTAATTTGAAATTGTAAATACTAGTGCAGGAGTAAATTCCAGTATAATGAAAACTGTGTCACATCTCATGCACGGGAAATGTGCTAAACTCATACGCATATGACGCTTTCGGTCGCAGAATTGAAACAATTGAATATCTTGGCGACTCTACAAGAAATTTGTATGACGGATTCAGCTTTGACATTGCAGAAAAGAAAGTGCTTAACAGGACGGCATCTTTTGATGTTTCCGTAAAGACACGGTCTGGTTCAGCAGCTGCCCAGACACAGACCCGCGGCACGAACGGTGCTGCAAACGGCACACGTTACCGCTACATTGATGACACGCCGCTTGTTCCTCTTGAACAGGCCGGCAGCGGCAGCACTGCAAATGCCGGTTCGTCTGCAGCCGCTGCAAAGACAAGAAGCCGCCCGAATGCTGAATATGTGCTTTATGCACGCGGCGAGGCGGTTGCAGTTAATGCCGAAGGCACTGCAAGCAACCTGTTGCACCAGCCTTTATCAGTTTGGTTTTCGCGTTGGAAATATTTTTTATAATGATTGAAAGCGTTGAAACTTTATTTAGGGGAGAACAGAACCTCTACTTGGAAGCGGGTTCTTTTCTCCCCTAAAACCCCTCATTTTTCCAGCACCACCAAAGGGCGCCACGCCCTTTGGAATCCTGGATTATCACATTATTTGGGTTTGTTCTTCGCGGCATCAGTTGGAACAATTTTTTTTAGCTAATTTAAGCCGAATTCTGTACAAGTTATGCTAGTTTTTGCGTAAGCAAAAACTAGCCGCTATTCGCGATAGCGAATAGCCGGGCACTAACCCAAACGCGAAACCGTTTCATCATTTCAAAGAATATTTTCAAAAAAAATGGATTTTTTTACCTTTTTTTAGTATGATAGGATAGAATAAGAAAACAGAATTTTTTATTGAAAAGCAATATGTACAAATAAGAATTGCTGATTCAGGAGATGATTATGATGCAGCTTTATTTTTTGTCTGTCCTTTGTAATGCAATAGCAGGTTATTTTTTTGTTTTTGGCTGTAACACAGCTGATGCAGATATTCAAGATGCAGCAGCAAAAAATGATACATTCAGTACAAACTGCAAACTGGTTTTGGGGCTTTTAGCACTCATTACCGGCATTTTGAAAATCATTTTTCCAATTCACATTCCAGTCATCGGAGATTTAATTCCGGCTGTGGCAGGAATTCTTGCAGGTTTCTGCATTCTTTTTGATTATTACAATTCAACTGCTTCTGTTCCGATTGTTCTGCCGGAAAAAATTGATTCTTTTTTGATTAAGAACCGCAAATATCTTGGTATTGCAGTTCTTGGTTCTGCAATAATTCATTTTTTCTTTCCGAATATTCCATTATTCTAATTATTTAATACTTAAGGTTATCTTTGCATTCAGCAGGATGACCTTTTACTTTTGTTTTTCAGGCTGATTTAGGAGGAGAGTTTTGGAGCAAAACAAAACTCTATGTTAAAAAATGAAACATTCTGTGGCTGGCATTGTACGTGTTGACGGACTTTTTTTAGTTGCACACCGACTTCCAACAGGTGTAATGGGCTGCCGCTGGGAATTTCCCGGCGGAAAAGTGGAAGACGGTGAATCATTCCAGGAAACACTTATACGTGAATATCAGGAAGAATTCGGCATTTCAGTAGATGTCGGTGAATTCATAGGTGAAACTTTCTTTGAACATAACGGCAAACGCGTAATGCTTCATGCTTACGAAGTTATTTTTCCAGAAGATGACTATCAATGGGTTCTTACCGAACATACTGAAGTAAAATGGGTTCCTCTTGAAGAAATTGAAACACTTCTGTTTGTTGATTCTGACCTGCTGCTTTTGCCGCAGGTTTCTGCATGGAATGACCGTACAAAATAATATCATCTCTAACAGTTTTTAATAAGTTACATGAGGAAAAAATGAAAAAATCTGGCGCTTTATTATTAATGTTTGCACTTCTGCTGGTTTTTCAGGGCTGCAAAAAAAAGACAGAAGAAATAATTGAAATTCCAGAAATTTTAAAAAGCCCTGCACAGGAAGACTGGGCTGTAATTCAAGAACCTTATGCTTCTTTTTTTGACGAACCAGTTTCAACAAGCGGCATTGCAGCACATGCAAGACGCGGCGACGTTCTAAAAATTGAAGGAAGAAAAATTGACGACAACCGGCAGTTATGGCTCAAATTTGACCATGGCTGGGTTCAAGAATCTGTAGTTGTAATTTATTCAAACAAATTAAAAGCCCAGAAAGCCGCTTTGCTTTTGGAAAATTAACATCAGCCGTTTTAATTGCATATAATAAAAGTAAATAAAGAGGTCCAAAAAAAAATGAAAAAAATCAAATCTGAAAATCTTTTTCTTTTTGGCATAATTGCAGTTTCAATTGCACTTTTGCTGCCGCTTGTTGTTTTATCATTTTACAATCATCCTTCTGCAGACGATTTTTCATATTCACTTGATACACACAAAGTCTGGCTTGCCACACATTCTATAACTGCCTTAATAAAACAGGCTTTCAACACTTCAATCGGCTACTGGCATACATGGCAGGGGCTTTATTTTTCTGCTTTTATGCTTTCTTTGCAGCCAGGTCTTTTTGGCGAATCATGTTATGCACTTGCTTCAATTTTTATTATTTTCTGTCTGTGCGGAGCTTCAATTTTTTTCTGTTATTATATGCTGCATAAGAAATTAGATTTTTCAAAACTTGAAGCAACCGCATTCGGTTTCCTTTTGTCAATGCTCTGCATACAATGGATGCCTTCGGCTGTGCAGGGAATTTACTGGTTTAATGGAGCTGGCAATTATACATTCTTTTTTGCAGTTCTTTTAATACTTGCAGTCTGCCTTGTCAGCATTGGAACGAACAAAACATCCGGAACAAAAATTTGCATCGCAAAACTCTGTCTTAAAATTGTACTTGCTTCAATCGTTGCTTTTGTACTTTCAGGCGGAAATCATGTAACAGCTTTCATCGGTTTTTTAATGGTTCTGGGTGTTGCAGTTTACGGTTTTGCTGCAAAAAAGAAGCTTTTCTTTTTTGGCAATCTGGTTCCGCTGTTCTTTTCTGCAGCCGGTCTTGCACTCAATTTTCTTTCACCTGGCACAAAAGTGCGTCAGGCAATGTTTCAAAAATCTGGTTTTGCAAAGACAATTGTTCTTGCAACATTCCGTGGTTTTGAAAATAAAAGCAACTGGATAAACATTGCAATTTTGCTTTCAATTTTTTTGATGCTTCCTTTTTTGTATAGAGGAGCAGCAAGACTTGTTGAATCAAAAAAATGCAAATTTGACAAACCGCTTTTAGTTTTAATCCTGGGTGCAGCATGGCCATGTTTAATGTTTTGTCCTCCAATTTATGCTTTGGGTCATGAAGGCGACGGCAGACTTTTGAATGTCATTTATTTTTCAATTGTGTTTATTTCATTTATTGAGGTATTTTATTTCTGCGGCTGGTTATCTTCCAAATTTAAAGTAGAATTGAAAGACATTTTTGAAACTTTAAAACCAAAGAATAAAGTTTTTCTGTCAATTTTTGTTCTGTTCATTTTTATGGCTTTTTTCTGTTCTTCAGCAAGAAGCTCTATCGGTTTTCAGGCCGCAGCAATTATTGCAAACGGCAGGGCAGCGCAGTTTGACAGAGAAGCAAAGAATCGTACAAGACTTTCACTTGAATCAAAAGGGCAGGATTTAACGGTTGAGCCTTTTTCTGTAAAACCATCCCTGCTTTTTTTGCAGGATCTGATTGATGACCCGAATGAATGGCCAAACAACGACTATGCACGTTTTTATGGACTAAAAAGCGTCAAAATAAGTAATTGAGAAACTTAAAAAAAACGCATAATTCAGATAACAAGCAGAATGATGTTGAAATCTTTATATAATTTCAGTTGAATAAGATTTTTTATGCCGTTATACTGATGCATATTTTAAACCGACACTGAGTTTCTGTCTTTTCTGGAGGATAAATGCTTTTAGCAGTTGATGTTGGCAATACAAATGTTGTAATTGCTTTATTTCACAAAGATGAACTGGTGCAGGAATGGCGCATAAACAGCGATGCTAAACGCACAGCTGATGAATATATTTCAATTCTGCTTTCACTGTTCAGGGATGCAGGACTTTCTCTTTCTGCAATTGATTCATCTGTAATGAGTACTGTTGTACCGCAGCTTTTAGGTCCGTTTATTCGGGTTGTTGAACGCCTTACAGGAGAAAAACCTCTTGTAGTAAATGCTTCAATTTATGATAAACTTCCTGTAAAAGTTCCAGAATCTGCATTGCACGAAATTGGAACGGACCTTGTCTGCAATGCAGTAGAAGCTTATAACATCTGTAAAAAATCTTGCATCGTTGTTGATTTTGGCACGGCACTTACGTTTACAGCAATTGCAGAAGACGGCGCAATTGAAGGCGTTGCAATTACTCCTGGCTTAGGCACTGCAGTTACAGCATTGTTTTCAAACACTGCACAGCTGCCGTCTGTTCCACTTGAAGCACCTCCATCAAGTCTTGGAACAAATACAATTCATTCAATTCAGGCCGGCATTGTCCTCGGTTACAAGGGGCTTGTTGAATCTTTGATAAAAGACATGAAAAATGACCTTCACAAAAAAAATGGAACACTTCAGTCTGAAATTCATGTTGTTGCTACAGGCGGCTTGAACAGTGTTTTAAAACCTATTACAGATGTTTTCCAGCATGTAGACAAACAGCTTACATTAAAAGGTTTGCGCCGGATTGCTGAAATATGCAGCAATTCAAAGAACAGCTGATATAAAAAACACGCTTGCAAACGCTTTTTTTACTATTGACTTAAAACCTTTAATTTGCAATAATAACACCAAGTTTTAATAAGGAGTGCCGTTGTGCCCTGCGGAAGAAAAAGAAAGAAGCAAAAGATTGCTACCCATAAGCGAAAGAAGAAGCTTAGACGGAACCGGCATAAGAGCAAGTAAGGTCCGTTCCTGAGTTTTCGGGCTAACGACCTTTATAATTGTGCCAATTGAGACCGCGGCTTTGGTTTTTTATAAACCGACTGCGGTCTTTTTTTTAGTCATTGCTAATTTTTTACAAGGAATCAAAAAACGTTACTTTCTCAAATAAAATCACCAGAAGACATAAAACAGCTTTCCGTTGCAGAATTAAAACAGCTTGCAGGAGAGATTCGAAGTGAAATTATATCAGTCGTTGGAAAAAACGGCGGTCATCTTGCAAGTAACCTTGGCGTTGTTGAACTGACTATTGCGCTGCATCGTGTCTTTAACAGCCCGAAAGATGCTTTTGTCTGGGACGTGGGACATCAATGTTATCCTCATAAACTTTTAACAGGAAGATATGAAAAATTTGATACGCTTCGAAAAGCAGGCGGTTTATCTGGATTTACAAAAACAGTAGAAAGCAATCATGATTTTTTTGATTCAGGTCATTCTTCTACATCAATTTCATCAGCTTTAGGTCTTCTCACAGGCAGAAATCTTCAGCATATTGACGGCAAAGTAATTGCAATTATTGGAGACGGTGCATTAACAGGCGGCATGGCCTTTGAAGCACTTTCTCATGCAGGTCAGCTTGCTCAAAATTTGATTGTAATATTGAATGACAACCAGATGTCCATAAGTGAAAATACAGGTTCGCTTTCAAAATATCTTTCCCGGTTGACAATGACATCACAATATCAGTCTTTCCGTCATCGTTTTGACCGGATGGTTGGACATATTCCTTTTATAAACAAGGCTTTAACAGATTTTGTTTTCCGCATTAAACGCGGTTTAAAAGGCATAATCTTTAGGAATAATCTTTTTGTTGATTTTGGTTTTGAATACGTTGGCCCGTTAAACGGACACAGCATTGTTGAACTTGAAACCGTTTTGAAACGTGTTGCAAAAATAAACAGACCTGTCGTTGTTCATGTCGTTACACAAAAAGGACGCGGTTACAGTCCTGCAGAAAACGACCCGACAACATTCCATGGAATAGGTCCGTTCTGCATTTCTGACGGAACTGTTGAAAAATTTGATACTTTAAGCTTTACGGAAGCTTTTGCAAATGCAATGGTTGCAATCGGCGAAAAGCGCAAAGATGTTGCAGCTGTTACAGCCGCAATGATGAAAGGTTCTGGTCTTACAGCATTTGCACACAGATTTCCAGAAAGATTTTTTGACGTTGGCATAGCTGAACAGCATGCTGTAACATTTGCAGGTGGTCTTGCAAAATCCGGCATGAGACCGGTTGTTGCAATTTATTCAACATTCATGCAGCGTGCAATAGATCAGGTTGTTCACGACATTGCATTGCAGAAAGCACCTGTAATTATTGCACTCGACAGAGCAGGTGCTGTTCCAGATGACGGAGAAACACATCAGGGTTTATTTGATATTTCTCTTTTCAGACCTATTCCTAACATGGTACTTCTTGCACCGGCTTCTGCTGTTGAATTAAAACTTTCACTTGAATGGGCTATTCAGCAGAAAATGCCAGCTGTCATAAGATATCCAAAATCATCCTGTCCGACAGAACAGGAAGCATTTTCGCTTCCAATGCTGGAAGGCTGTGGCGTTATGGTTTCAAATTCTGAAGAAGCACGTTTATTATTTGTATGCACAGGCGGAATTTTTCCGGAAGTTCTTGAAGCTTCAAGACTGCTTGAAATGAAAGGCGTGCCAAATGATATTTATAACCTTCGTTTCTTAAAACCACTCAACAAAGAATATTTTCTTAATGTTGTTGCTGAATATGACGGCGTTATTTTTGTTGAAGACGGAGTTAGAATCGGAGGCATAGGAACTTTCCTTGAATCATTAATTCATGTGCAGTTTCCAGAAATATGTTCTACAATCTGCGCTTTTCCAGATAATTTCATTCCACAGGGAAAACGGTCGCAAATATTGGAAGCTGCAGAACTTTCGCCGGCACATCTGGCCAAAGAGGCAGAGCTTTTGCTTGCAAAAATTTCGGAGTAGCCTTTTATGATGGAATATAAACAGGCGAGAGGTCTTGAAACTGCAGGCAGAATAATTAAACCCCAAAACGGCATTTTCGTTATGGGAATTATAAATGTTACGCCGGATTCTTTTTATGCTGCAAGCCGGTCGCAGGAACTTGAAAAAAGCCTTGATAAAGCTCTTGAAATGATTGAAGACGGCGCTGACATTCTTGATATCGGTGCTGAATCTACCAGACCCGGCGCAGAATATGTTTCAAAAGAAGAAGAATTGAACAGACTGCTGCCGTTTTTAAAACTTCTTCGCAAACATTCAGACTGCCCAATTTCAATTGACACAAGAAAATATGAAGTTTTTGAACAGGCATTTAATGAAGGTGCAGATATTTTAAATGACATTTCTGCACTTGAAGACTCTCCGCAGCTTGCTTCTTTTTGTGCCAGACAGAAAATTCCTGTAATATTAATGCATAAAAGAGAAAAACCTGCTGTTATGATGCAAAAAGTATGTTATAATGACGATATTGCTGAAATTTCTGCATATCTAAAAGAACGTGCAGATTTTGCAATACAGAACGGCATAGCAAAAGAACGAATCATCATAGATCCAGGAATTGGATTTTCAAAGAATTTCGAAACAAACTGCAGAATCATCAAAAACGTTTCAAAATTCAGTCTTGATGATAAATTTCCAGTTCTTATTGGTGCTTCAAGAAAGAGTTGTGTAGGTCAATTGACAGGCAGAGCTCCAGAAGAACGGCTTGCCGGAACGCTTGCAGTTCATCAGCTGGCAGTTTTGCATGGTGCACAATATCTTAGGGTACACGATGTAAGGGAAACTGCAGATATGCTAAAATCTTTAAAAGGAATAGAGCGTGACATCTTTTGATCAGTGGGTTCAGTTTTATCTAACTTATATAAGACCTGTTATCGACATTCTTATTTTAACATATATATTATGCAAAATTTATGGAATAATTGAAAAGACACATGCCGTGCAGCTTTTGAAAGGCGGACTTCTTATTCTTGCTATTTATGCAATTGCAAAAGTCCTGCAACTTTCAATGCTTTTGTGGCTTTTGAACATGCTTGCTCCTGGTCTTTTAGTTGGTGTCGCCATTATCTTTCAGCCGGAACTGCGCAAAATCATTTTGAAACTTGGTCAGACGCGGGCTTTTACGTACATGCAGAAATCAAAACATTCACATATCGAGCCTGTTCTTACAGCAGCAGAAGTACTTTCCGGTCAGCGCCGCGGAATGCTCGTTGTCTTCATAAGACACACTGAATTAAAAGATATTGCAGAAACAGGAACACGAGTAAATGCAGAACTGTCTTCAAGCCTTCTGATTACAATTTTTGGTCATGACACACCAATGCATGATGGTGCTGTACTTGTTCAGGATGGAAAAATCATTTCTGCCGGTTGTTTTTTGCCTCTTTCTGAACAGCAGACAATTAAAAAAACATTCGGAACAAGACACCGTGCAGCACTCGGCATTACAGAAGAAACTGATGCAGTTGTACTTGTTGTTTCAGAAGAAAGCGGTGCAATAAGTCTTGCATACGATTCCAAGCTTTATTATGACCTGCCAATGGAAGAACTTACTTCTACGCTTGAAAGAGAACTGGAATTGAAGAATGAAAAGGACGAACGTTATGACGCTACAGAAGCTAATTAAAACAATTACAGATAACTGGCAGATTAAAATTGTTTGTCTATGCATTTCTGTACTGCTTTATTTTACTTATCAGGGAAATATACAGGAAACAAGATATTTTTCTGTGCCGCTTACTGTCGTTTCAAACCGAAACCTTGTACCTGCTCAAAAAACACCAAAAAATGTTCGTCTCACTGTAAAAGCTTCTAAAGAAGTAATCGATACGCTTCAAACAGGAGATTTTTCAGCATATCTTGATATAGATAAATATCTTGAAGAAGGAACTTATAAAATTCCTGTACAGATAAAACTTTCTCAGCGGACTCAGCTTTTTGAACCGTTTCAAATTGAGTCAAAACCAAAAATAATTCCACTGCTGCTGGAAGAACGCACAACAAGAGAAATTCCTGTCAATCCAATCTTTACAGGTGATGTAGAAGACGGTTATGAAGTTACAGGATTTACATGTCAGCCTGGAGAAATAACAATTTCTGGTCCAAAAACTGTAGTTGATTCTACAGTTTCGGCACTTTCGATTGTGCTGTCGCTTGCAGACAAAAACGAACCTTTTACACAGACAACACAAGTAAAACCTCTCATTCCAAATGAACTGCTGTCTATTACCGGTGCTGATTCAATTTATATGAATGTAAATATCCTGCCGAAACAACTTGTAAAAACATATTCAAATGTAACTGCATATTTTGCTTCGCTTAATCCATATTTTCAGGTAAAGCAGCTTTCACCGGTAACATTAACTGTATCTGGCGCATATAATACATTAAAATCATATAAGCCTTCTCAATATACGCTGCAGGCAGACTGTTCTATGATAGATATGACTGGAGATTTTTCAGTTCCAATTACTGTTCATTTGCCGGACGGGCTTACGCTTGTTTCTGTTTCCGCCGATTATATCAATGTATCTGTTGAACCTGCACCGGTAGATCTTTCAAATAAGGATGATACGCCTTCTGTTTCTGAATGATTTAAGAAAACAGAAATTGGTATCACCTTGAAAGCAAATATGAAAATCTAAAAAAAGTAATAGATTTTCGTATAAATTAATAAATGTTCTAAAAACTGTAATTTTTAGAACCGACATTTGAAAATGTGATATTTTAAATCGTGTTAATATAACGGCTTAAAACTCACAGACATCTTGATTTTTAGAGATGAACAGGCATATTTATTTTTATGCCGGCAAAAATAACATGCAGAAACTTCTGTAAACAGACAGCCAGAAGAATCGCATAAAATCCAGATTAATCTTTTATATTTAAGATTAATTTAACGGGAGAGGACTTAAATGTATAAAAAACATGTTGTTGAGACAAAAACACTGCAATTAACTTATTTTTCTAAGCAAAAGACAATATGCCCTGCCTGTGGTGCAGAATTTCCACGTGAAGAACTGCTTTCTGGAAGCGGTCGTCTTCTTGCAGGTGAATTGACTGACGAGCTTCGCAGAACTTATACACCATCTCAAAAATATGGAAAAGTCTATCCGTTGGTTTATTCAATCGGTGTCTGTCCTCAATGTTATCTTGCTCTTTTCTGGAATGATTTTGGTCCTCTTGATAAAGATTTGGCAGATTCTTTTAACGAAACATCACAGGAAAGATTCAATACCGTAAAAGAAGTTTTTCCATATTTTGATTTTACTCACAACAGAACTTTAATTGACGGTGCTGCAGCACATTATCTTGCTCTCTTGTGCTACGAAAAACTGCCGGCTGTAAAATATTCAACAACATTGCGCAGAGCAATGCTTACACTGCGCCTTGCATGGATTTCAAATGATCTTCATCAGGAATGTCCTGACCGTAATTTTGATTATATTTCTTCTGTTTTTTATCAAAAAACAATGTTTTTTTACAGCGAAGCAGTTAGAAAAGAGTCAAATGGTGAAGAAAGAATTGGAAACATTGGTTCTTATGGTCCGGACCTTGATAAAAACTATGGTTTTGACGGCTGTGTTTATTTGACAGCTTTGCTTGATTATAAATATGGACAAAGAGAAAATGCAGAAGCAAGATTGAAAAAACTTGATGAACACAAACGTGCTCTTGCACGCATGTTCGGTTTGGGCAAATCTTCAAAAGCAAAACCAGGTCCACTTCTTGAACATTCAAGAAATCTTTATGATCAGTTAACAGCAGAACTAAAAGAAGCAAATTCTCTTTCAGAAGATGATGAAGAATGAGAAATATTCTTCTTTTAATTTCTTATGACGGAACAAATTTTTGCGGCTGGCAAAAACAAGACAGCCAGCGCACAGTTCAAGAAGAAATTGAAAAAGTGCTTGAGACTGTGCACAAGCAAAAAATTGAACTGCATGGCTCCGGACGTACAGATTCTGGAGTTCATGCGGCAGCTCAAGCTGCAACTTTCTTTTCTCCAATCGATACAATTCCTGTAGAAAATTATCCGCTGGCATTAAATGCACATCTTCCAAAAGACATAAGAATAATGAGTGCAAGCATTGTTGAAGATTCTTTTCATGCAAGATTTTCTGCCACAAGCCGCACTTACCGCTATTTTTTATATTGCGGCACAACACCAATGGCACACGAAATGAACTATATCTGGAATATCCACAGACCTGTTGATGTTGCAAGACTGAACAGAATGGCTTCTGTTCTGCATGGTGAAATGGACTGTGCAACATTTGCTGCAAGCGGAGATCAAAGCAAATCAACTTTTAGATTTATTGAAAATGCTGTCTTTTTTTGGGAAAACGACAAACTTGTTTTTGAAATCTGTGCAAATGCTTTTCTGTGGAAAATGGTGCGCTCTATTGTCGGCAGCCTCATTTATTATGAAAAGCAGGGGATGGACAAAGACGGTTTTGCAGAAATTGTTAATTCAAAAAACCGAAAACTTGCAGGGCCAACAGCTCCACCAAATGGACTTTTTTTATGGAGCGTAAGTTTTGATGGAATCCGAAGAACAGGAAATTCGCATTAATCTACATCATTGATTTATGCTAAAAAAATGCCATAGAAAGCAGTAATGCATTAATTTGCGCACAGGTCCGCTGGGATAACGAAGAAAAAATTAAATCAGTTTTTGAAAAAATGGTGCCGCTTTTGAACGACCCAAAACC
>JAZQNK010000041.1:0-18627 GCA_045627325.1 Treponemataceae bacterium
CACAGCAGGAACAATTCTTTTTGATGCATCAAAAAAACTTTTCACGTGAGCAGTATATTATTCTCAGCCTTTCAGAATGATTTTTTCAGGCTTTCAGAATAGTCTTTTCAGCCGGGCAGAATAATGATTTCAGTATGAAATAATAATGATTTCAGTCTTGCAGAATTATATTCTCAGGCTTACAGAATTATCATTTCAGCCGTGCAGCATTATGTTTTCAGGCTGAAAAAATAATATTCCCAGTATGAAAAGATAATATTGCTCAGCCTGAAAAAAAAATGATTGACTAACCAATCAAAATCAAATTAAACTGAATTGTTGCAATTTTGTAACAGAGATCTAAGATAATGACCAACCACAGCATCTGACACAGGTTCAACAATTTCTGCTGGAAGCCCAGCCGGTGGCGGTGCAGGTAGCGGCACTGCGCAAATAGCAGGCATAAAATGTAACGGGATAGAGATTACTAAAGATGTTGCTCGAGAGTCCAATTTAACACAGGGACAAATGGAATCAATTATAAACGGGCAAAATGCAGCCTGTACAAATTTAGGCAAAATCATTGATAGACTTAAGCGTGACGACAACGGCGGACTTGTAGAACTTGCTAAAGATTATTTGAATATTAACTTAAATAATAGCAGCGATAAAGCAATGCTTTTAAAGGCATTGGGTCAAATTCAAAATGGTTTATCTAGTAAAAATCCGGGAAACTTTAAGGCTGGAATGGGAGGTGAAAGTAGTAATTATGACGCATACGTTCGTGAAAACGGGCAAGATGTAAGGTGGCTTGACGGAGTTTCAGCAATGACTTATGAAAATGTTATTTATTTTAATACACAAGCTTTTGGAAAATCAAATTGTTCCATGGATGAAATCTTAGTGCATGAAGAGGCGCATATAAGTTTATATGCAAGAAATAAACCTGAATATTATGAAGTTGATGGATGTGATTTGACAGGAATTCCCAATAATGAAAAACTTATAAACGCTGATAACTGGCGAAAATTTTATAGCGAGGCAATCAAATGAAAAAATTAATATTTTTTATAGCAATATTTTTAAGCAGCAGCATGTTTCTTTCTGCTGAAAAATTTATAGCAAAATTTGCTGACTTAAAAGCAGAACTGATTCCAGTACTGGAAAGTCCTGATAAATTATCAGTAGACATTATATTAACAAACACAACAGGGCGGACATGCTATGTACAAAATTCAAGTTTATCTTTTGAGTATATCATGTATCGCACCGATTACGATGATATAGTGCCAAGAATGATGGGAGCTGTTTTGGAAATGAAGGATGAAAATGGTAAAGATTTACTATATTATGGAATAGAATTTATACCAAGAGTGCTTAAAAAATGGGAAAAAGGAAAATTTACAAGACTCGGTAAAGGAAAATCAATAACTGGGCACATTACAAATCTGTTTACTTCATATCCTGATGCAAAAAATTGTGAATTCATTACTATTTATAGTACAAGGCTGCAAGCAGAACCTGTTATAGTAAAGCTTAGATAGCATTGCTTCAGAAAAAAATGTTACAGCTTAAATAGAATGATACTTTAATGTTTTAAGGAAAAAGGATTCACAATATGAAAAAATTAATATTTTTTATAATAGTACTTTTAAGCAGCAGTATGTTTCTTTTTGCTGAAAAATTTATAGCACAATATGCAGACTTAAAAGCAGAACTGATTCCAGTACTGGAAAGTCCTGATAAATTATCAGTAGATATTATATTAACAAACACAACAGGGCGGACATGCTATATAGAAAATGTCCTTTTAGAATTTGAATTTTACATTGATGAAAATTTGAATAGGATGTATACACAATTTTTACTGGTAAAAAATGAAAAAGATGAAGATTTGTCATTTAAAGGAGAACCTTCACCAATAATTTTTGCATCAACAAAATGGGTGAAAGGAAGTTTTACAAGACTCGGCAAAGGAAAATCAATAAAGAGGCATATTACAAATCTGTTTAATTCATATCCAGATGCAAAAAATTGTGAATATATAACAATTTATAGTAAATGGCTTAAAGCGGAACCAGTCACAGTAAAGCTTAAGTAATGTATTTTTGCATGGGCTAAAAAGCAAAACCGATGACAAAACAATCTACAGCAGAACAGTCTAAAACAAGCCATCTGTCGCACCAACCTAAACCAGTTTTTGCTTCGCAAAAACTGGCAGGTTTCGCCGAACCGAACCAAAGTATGTGGTTACCCCAATGCGAAACCCAAACACGCAGCCGGAACTATAACAGCAGAATAACAAAATATGTTATTTATCCTTAATTGAAAAACAAAACTTGGTTAAAGAATTTGGCATTTGAGCCGATAATAAATTTGTCGGACAAACAAATCCCCTCCCACCCATTGTTTGTCCGACTGCCTGATGGGCATGGCCGGCGCATAACCGGCCTTTTTTTTTGCTCTTTCAAAATCACCATAAATTCAGTTAAAAACAAACTGCAAAAAATCAATTTTTTTTGGCTGCATCAATATAAAAATGCTGTACTAGTTGACTAAATTGTTGAGCTTTAATAACATAGTTTATCATGCGAAAATTTAAACAAAGCTTTATTCTATTTTCTCTTCTGATATTTTTTTGTGCAGCAGTGTTTGGAATTGCACTCGGTCTGCTGCTTGCCAATACAGTCAATACAAAAAACATTGAAAATTTTACGGAATTTTCAACAGCATTACCGACAAAGCTTTTGGACATAAACGGCGAATTCATCACAGAAATTTCTGCTGAAGAAAAACGTGAACCTATAACAATTGATAAACTTCCGCAGCATATGCTTAATGCACTGCTTACACGCGAAGACCGCACTTTTTACAGACACCGCGGCTACAGCATAAAGGCACTCATAAGGGCTGTTTCCGGTCGTCTTGTAGGCAAAGATCTTGGCGGCGGTTCAACTCTTACACAGCAGATTGCGGGAACTCTTTATTGTGACCGTACAGAATATTCAATAAAACGAAAAATTGTTGAACTCTGGTGGGCCATTCAGATGGAGCGCCGCTATTCAAAGAACGATATTCTTGAGCTTTATCTTAATAAAGTCTATCTTGGCGGCGGCACATACGGTGTAAACGCTGCTTCAAAATATTATTTCGGGCATCCTGCTTCAGAAATTTCTCCGGCAGAAGCCGCCCTGCTTGTAATTCAGCTTTCAAACCCGGCTGAATTAAACCCGTTTGAACATCCGTCAAGAGCACAGGACAGACAAAAATATGTTCTTGATGAAATGGTTTCCCTTGGTTTTATTTCGCAGGAAGAAGCAACAACCTCTTTTGATGATTACTGGGCTTCGTTTGACTATACACGAACAGGACAGTCTGCATACTTTATGCGCGAAGACAAGGCTCCATGGTTCAGCCAGTATGTTTTGAGCGAACTTTCTTCTCTTATTTATGGAAATGCAGACATTTATACAAGCGGCTTTACTGTAAACACAACAATGAACATGAAGCATCAGCTTGCAGCTCAAGACATTATGACCCGCACGCTTGAATATGCAAACAATACATACCGCAGATCAAGCGGTTCACGCAATTCAGACGCAGTTTCAACATATATTCCAATGGTTGAAATGATTTCCCTGCTCTTCGACATTCCAAAACTCAAAGTTTCACAGGAACGAACAGAACTTCTGTCAAAAAGTGCTTTTGAAACAGAAATTAACCCTGTGCTTGATGTTTTCTCTTTAATCTGTGGAATTGACAGCTTGAAGACAGAAGTAATCAACAGAACAAATGCAAAGCAGAAGCAAGATTCAAGCAAAACAACAATTGAAGGTGCTTTTATTTCTCTTGAAAACGAAACCGGCTATATTACAGCTCTTGTCGGCGGAAGCCAGTTCAGTGCAGAAAACCAGCTTATCCGCGCAACACAGGCTCTCGTTCAGCCAGGAAGTACATTCAAACCGCTTTATTATTCTGCTGCAATCGATTCACGCAAATTTACAGCAACGACACAAATAGACGATTCTCCTGTTATTTTCTATAACGAAGACAACATTCCATATATTCCGAACAACTTCAAAGGTGAATGGCTTGGAACAGTTCAGCTTTGGTATGCACTTGCAAAATCAATGAACATTCCTTCGCTCAAGATTTTTGACGGTGTTGGTTTCGATGCTGCAATTGAAAGAACTTCAACACTGCTCGGCATTCCACAGAATCAGCTTGAAAAGCGCCATTTTGACCGCGTTTATCCGCTTGCACTTGGAATCTGTTCTATAAGACCAATTGAACTTGCACGTGCATTTGCAATTTTTGCAAATCAGGGAAAAGCCGTAACACCGCTTGCAATCAGATCAATTGAAGACAGAAACGGCAAGATTTTTGAAAACCCAGAAGCAAAGCTTCGGGCTGAACAGAAAAAGCTCGGTTCAAATATTCAGGTTATTTCTCCGCAGACAGCATTCATCATGACAGATATTTTAACAAACTCTGTCCGCATGGGTACTCTTGCATATGGTGTTACGTGGGGTGCAAAACTTCAGTATAAAAACTCTAAAGGCGAACGATATCAGATGCCTGCTGCCGGAAAAACCGGTACAACCCAAAACTGGACAAATGCATGGGCTGTCGGTTATACGCCATATTACACTGCTGCACTCTGGTTTGGTTTTGACCTTCCGGGTCAGTCTTTAGGTCTTGAATTAACCGGTTCTACACTTGCAGGTCCTGCATGGGGCGACTTTATGCGCATTGCCAACGAAGACATGCCTTATAAAGAATTTTCAGTTCCACAGACAGGTCTTGTAAAAGCTACAGTATGTTCTGTTTCGGGCAAGCTTCTTACAGACGAATGCGGTGACCACGTAACAACAAAATATTATCTTGAAGGAACTCAGCCGACAACACTCTGCGAATACCATAAAAACAGAGAATCTGCAAAAGCACTTGCAACAAGCAGGCTTGAAACAGAAAGATATTTGACTTCTGTGCAGTCTCAGACAAGTATTATTGATGATTCTCCTCTTGAAGTTGATCTTTCGTTCCTTGAAGACAATTATTCAGCAGAAGAAACACAGGAAGAAGCAAACAATTCATTCTCATGGAGCAACCTGTTCTCATTTGGTTCAAATAAAAACAAAGATGAAGAAACAGAAGATGAAAATGACACTGCATCAGAAACTAATGTTGAATTGAATCTGTCTGATGATGACGAGCCGGAACAGACAGGAAACTCACTTTTTGATTAAAAAAATCAGGACACCTCTAAAAGATTTTTAAAGGTGTCCCTGTATTTTCAATGCTTATATCAGTATAAGGTTTTGAATATAGTTTTGATTTTTTAAAACCGCAAGTTTGACCAGCACAAATGTCTGCTGAAAGTCCGTTAATCTTGTTTCACCGTTAATGTGGTGTTTTATAGGAGAACAAATGCTTGTAAACATTGATGAAATAAAAATCAAAAAACGCGTAAGAAAAGACATGGGCGATCTTGCTGCTCTAAAAGAAAGTCTCCGCCTTTACGGGCTTTTGACACCAATTACAATAAACGAACGTTACGAGCTTGTTGCCGGGCACCGCCGTCTTGAAGCAGCCCGTGCACTTGGCTGGTCAACAATTGAAGCCAGAATAGTTTCTGTTTCAGACAAGCTTACGCTGCTTGAAATGGAGCTGGAAGAAAATACACAGCGGGTCGATTTTTCTCAAGAAGAACTTATTAACGGTTACAGGGAGCTTGAAAAATTAAGAAACCCAAGCTTAGGGCGCAGGCTACTTGAATGGTTTAAAAATTTCTTTACAGGCATAAACGAAACATCTGAAGAAAAGCGAAAAGAAAAGATAGCTTCTGCAAAACGCATGCTGCTGCTTATTCCAATCGGCATTGTACTAATTGCAGCCGGTGCAGTTCTCTATAAAAAAAGCTACATAAGCATGATCGTTCATCTGCTTTCAGATACAGTTTCTGTAGTTTTTATCGTCATCGGTATTTTGAATGCAGCACGACTTCTGCTTTTCAAAAAGCCAGTTGGAAAAGCCTTAAAAGAATTAGACCGATAACATAATATTATTTATCACGCAGCGCTACTGAATTTATTTGCATGTCCGCCCATGCCCCGGAAAATCAGGAAAATACAGAAAAACTGCATTATAAAAATATACACAACCTGAAATTCAAACTTCAGTTTTCTCAGCACAGCAGACAAAAACACAACCATTCTCTTTTTTGTGATTTTGCAAAAAAATAACATAAAAAATTTACGATTTTCTAAATTCTCGTGCTATACTTTGTTAATGCCGCAACCAAAACTTTTTAGCATAATAGACCGTGCGGTGTATGATTACCGCCTTATAGAAGAAGGAGACAACATATTAGTCGGCGCCTCTGGTGGCAAAGATTCAACTGCATTGATTGAATATTTTGCATATCGTCAAAAGCAAAAGCGCGAAAACTTTTCTGTAACAGCGCTGCATGTTGCAACAGACATTGCACCACCACTCAGCCCGGAACTGATTGAATCCTTTGAAAAATGGGGCATTCCGCTCAAGGTTTTAACTGTTTCTGTTATAGAAAGGCTAAAGCCAGGCAGAACAATGAACTGCTGGTGGTGTTCAACACAGCGCCGCACAGAATTGAACAACTATGCCATAGAAAACGGTTTCAACAAAATTGCTCTAGGGCATCATTTGGATGACATTCTTGAAACACTGCTGATGAATGCTTTAAACAAAGGACAGCTTTCAACGATGCCGCCACGGCTTACGTACAGGAAATATCCTGTTACGATTATACGGCCGCTTTGCATGGCACCTGTTACAATGATTCAAGAACATGCACAGACAGCTGGCTACAGCTCAACAACTTGTACTTGTTCTTATCAGGATAATTCAGGCCGCAAAGAAGCAAGAAAAAGGCTTGAAGCTTTAACACAGGGAAATAATGCAGAAAAGCAGAGGCTTTTCAATGCATTGCGAAATGTGCGTATGGAATATCTTACATATCCATACAAAAATGAAGAGTACGATTGATGATTACAGTACCAGTTTTGTCAACAACAGAAGCCATTACTCATGCTCTTTCGGTTATGGAAACCGAGCATAAAGATTATTTTAAAATCCAGATTTTTAATTCATGCAACGACATGGAATTTTTCATTCGGAATAATTTCTGTGAACTGATTGTAATTGACTTTACATCAAATGAATTAAAACCAGATAATTTTTATGATTCGTTAAAAAATGACAAGTACTTTGACTTTTTGAATATTCTTGTAATTGTTTCTGATGAAGGCGAACGGATGGCACTTGAAATGGAAACAAACCCTAATCTTTTATTGTGCATAAACGAAAGGGAATTTCTTCGCAACTGTACGCGACTGTTTAAGATTTTCATGCAGAACATTCAGTTTCTGTTCAACAAAGTGCTGCAGACCAAAGCCGGCATAAACGGGGCTGGAACATTAATATGCGACAACGATTCAGCAGACATTGTCATCTATGCAGATCTTATCGTTACATATCTGACAAACACAGGCAAAATCGACATGGACGGCAAGTTCCTTTTGCAGACTTCGCTTATGGAAATGCTTCTAAATGCCCTTGAACACGGCAACTGCAACATTACATATGACGAAAAAACGCACTGGCTTGAATCTGGTCATGACATTCTTGAACTCATTGCAGAACGTAATATTGATCCGGACATTAATTCCAAGAAAATAACGCTGGATTACAATGCGTGCATAACAGAAACATACTTTGCAATAAAAGATGAAGGGCTCGGCTTTGACTGGCGTGCAATGCTTAAAAAAGACATTCTGCCAGACCTGCACGGCATGGGCATCAAAATGACAGAACGCATGGTAAAAGAGCTTTCTTATAACGAAAAAGGCAACGAAGTTTATTTCTGCATCGAAAATTCCCCGAAAGCTGCTGAACTTGAAATGGAAAACATAGCGCTTCAAGACTTAAAAAAAGGCGATAAAATCTGCAGCAGCAATGCTGAACAATCTGCTTTTTTGATAAGCGGCAGCATAAACTGCACTTTGGCAAATGACGAACAGCAGGTTTACAAGACAGACAACATTCTTTTGCCTTTATACAAAGCCTCAGAAGGCATGTCTTTTGCTGCAGCTGCAGATACAAGGCTGTTAATCATTGACAATGACAAAATAAAAAAACTTTCTGACTCAAATGAAGCATACAAAACATTGCTCGAACGCATAGCAAATAACGAATATAAGCGGATCTAGACCTTAAATTTGAACAAAACAGCATTCAACTCATTCAAAAATTTTCAGTCCTTCTGCACGAAGAAAAGACATTTTAAACTTTAAAAGTTCTTCTGTAACAGAAACCTTATAAATATGTGGATTCAAAATCCGCTTATACGAATCATCAAAATATTCAAGCTGAGAAACTGCGGCATTCCGAGCTTTATCTAAAGCTTCTTTTGGCAAACATATTGAAAGGCACTTTCCGTCTTTTATCTTAAGCTCAAGCAGCTGCTTTACGGCAGCAGGTTTAAAGGCAAACTGTCTGTAATCTCCGGAAGGATGAAAAAACATTGAAGATTTTTCAGTTGAAATTGTTTCATGCTCCAAAGCCAGAATATCTCCACATGCCATGCCTTTTTCGTCAAAAAGCCGCCACACATTTTTTATGCCAGGGTTTGTTGTTTTTTTGGGGTTATCAGATATTTTCATTGTGGCAACCATCTGACCAGTTGCTTTGTCTTTGCGTGCTGCAAGTTTATAAACACCGCTGAACGAAGCTTCCGTGCCGCCTGTTACCATATTCGTGCCGACACCCCAGCTGTCAACCGGAGCTTTTTCATGGACAAGTGTTTCAATAATTTCTTCTGTCAATTCATTTGAAACTGTTATAAAAGCATCCTTAAGTCCAGCTTCGTCAAGCTGACGCCTTACTTCTTTAGAAAGATACTGAATGTCGCCGGAATCAAGCCGCACACCAAAATTACAGCCTTTTTTTGCCAGTTCTTTTCCGACAACAATTGCATTTTTTATGCCCGAATGAAGCGTGTCATATGTATCAATAAGAAAAATCGAATTTTCCGGGTACAAATCTGCATAAGCACGAAAAGCTTCAAGTTCAGAATCAAACGACATAATCCACGAATGTGCCATTGTGCCGCAGACTGGAATGCCGTAAAGTTTGCCTGCAAGAGTGTTGCTTGTAGACGAAGCACCGCCAATATAAGAAGCACGCGTTGCACTTAAAGCACCGTCTGCACCCTGCGCACGGCGAAGCCCGAATTCCATTACGGCACCTTTATTTGAAGCAAGCCAGATTCTGGCAGTTTTTGTTGCAATTAAACTTTGAAAATTAATCTGGTTAAGCACAAGACCTTCAATAATCTGTGCTTCAACAATATTACCGCAGACGCGCAGGACAGGTTCTTCAGGAAAAATAACCGAACCTTCCTGCATTGCATATAAATCACCTGAAAATCTGAAATTTTTAAGATATTCAAGAAAATCGTCTTCAAAAAAATTAAGGCTTCGTAAATAGTCCAAATCTTCAGCAGAAAAACTGAAATTTTCCAGAGTTTCAAGCAGACTTTGAAGACCGGCAAAAATTGAAAAACCGCCGCCGAAAGGCTGACGCCTGAAAAACATATCAAAAACTGCCGTAGAGTTTGTATTCTTTTTCCAATACCCCTGCGCCATTGTCAGTTCATAAAAATCAGTAAAAAGCGCACTGCGCTGCAAATCATTCATAGCGATGAATATAGCTTATAAAATTGCATGTTGTCAAACAAGCCGGAACCAGCTTTTTTAGAACTATTCGCCAATTACATTGAGTGTTGAACCGTTCTGGCTTTTTGAAACTTCAATGCGATGAAGAATACGGTTTTTCAGTTCACCTACATGCGAAATAATGCCAATCATGCGGTTTTCACGAATTTCATCAAGCACAGACAATGCTTTTTCTAAAGTTGCATCATCAAGTGAACCAAAACCTTCATCAATAAACAGAGAATCAAGCTGAACGCCGCCGCTTCTACTCTGCACTACATCTGTAAGTGCAAGCGCCAAGCTTATTGAAACAAAAAAAGTTTCTCCGCCAGACAATGTATCGCACGGGCGTTTTTTTCCTGTATTTGCATCAAAAATTTCAAGATTAAGACCGGCATATTTCTGTCTTCCGCTTGTCTGTTCTGTCTTTAAATGCAGCGCATAGCGGCCGTCTGAAATGCGCGAAAGGCGGCGGCTTGCATGTGCTGCAATTTCTTCAAGATAAACACCCAAAATCCAGGATTCAAAACTCAATTTTTTTGGGTTGTCGCCTGAAAGGTCTTTTGAAAGTTCAACATATTTGCTGCTCTGTTTTTCAATTGAAAGCATTTTATCATTCAAATCGTTCCATTTTTTTTGATTTTCAATAATTTCCTGTTTTTTAAGCAGAACACCTTTCAATTCTTCTGTTTTTTGCCTGTACTTTTCTGCAATTTCATTGGCTTCTTCTTCTAATTTTGCAATATCCGGGCGCGTCACATCTTTTAATTCTGCACCAAGCGCTTCAATCTGACCGGCAAGCTGTTCTTTTTGTGCTTTCCATTCAGTGATTTTTTCTTCGATAGATGCACATTCAGCTTCTGTCAAAAAGGCATTTTCTAAATCTTTTACTGTTTCAAAATTATATTTTTGAAGCTGTTCTTTTAGAATCAAAGATGTTTCATTAAATTCTTTTTTCAAGTTTTCAGTCTGTTTTTCATAAACCTGTTTTTCAGAAGAACACTCGGTCACAATTCTTTCATTTTGGGCTTTTTCTGTTTCAAAAGATTCAATTGCATTGCGAAGTTTTTCAAGCTCGCTTTTTAAGCGTTTTACTGCAGCTTCTGCCGTTTCATTTTGAAGCAGCGTTTCTTTTGTAAGATTATTAAACTGGTTTGTTAAATTTTCAAGTTTTGCACTTTTTGCAGACAAGTTTTGAGTAATGTTTACAAGTTCCGTCTGGGAAACATTGTTTTCGTTTCTTGCATTTTCAAGTTTTTTTCTCAAATCGTTGAGCCTATTATTATACTGCCTGTTTTTTTCACGATTGTTCGTAGCTTCATTTATCTTGTCAACAGCTTTTTCAAGCAAGGCAGAAGCTTCAAAAACAGGTTTTTCTGCATTCTCAAGCCTTGATTTTGCATCTTCGTAACGGCTTTTTACACCAGAAAAAATCTGCAGTGCTTCCCGTTCCTGCGATTCAATTTCCGGAAGACTTTCTTTTTTTTGCGCAAGCCTGTCTTCTATTGAAAAATCTGCATTTAAAAAATCTGCAAGCTTTGGATGATGAACCGAACCGCAGACAGGGCAAGGTTCGCCTTCCTGCAAATCTTTTGCAAGTTCAAATGCTTTCTTGTTCTGGTCTAAAACATGAAGCTGAGCTTCAAGCTCGTTAATTTCTGTTTTCAGCAAATCAAATGCTTTTTTTGCACGTTCATATCTTGCATTGCTTGCTTCATAACCTTCTTCTGCACTTTTCATTTCCTGCTGAAGTTTATTATAAGCTTCAAGATATTTTTTAGCTTCCTTTGCCTCGCTCAATTGAGCAGAAGCTTTATCGTAAGCAGAATCAAGTTCTTCCTGCGGCAAAATCAATGATTCTGTTTGACTTGCTTCGATTTGTGTCTTTTCAATAAAATTCTGCAAATTTTTTAGCTTCTGCGACAGCTCGTTTTTTGCATTTTCTGCGTCAAGACATTCCTGTTTTAATGGAATTATGTCTTTTTCAATTGTCAAAGCACGCTCAAGCTCGTTTATTGTTACTGGCAGAACTTTAATTTTTTCTTTTTTCTCGTCAATTGAAGAAGCCTGTAATTCAAACTGCAGTGCTTTTTCTTTTGCACTTTCAAGCATCCGGGTTTTAGCCAAGACATTTTCTTCTAAATCTTTAAGACGTTTTTCTTTATCTTTAAAATTTTCAAAAGATACTTTTGCAAGCAGTGCTTTTTTATTGTTTTCAAGTTTAGATTCAAGCTCTTCTATAATTACGCCGTTTTCAAGGACGTTTTCATTCTCTTTTTTAAGATTTTCCAAATCATCAAATTTTTTTTCTAAAGCTGCTGATTTTTCAATTTGAGCAGCATATTCAAGCTGCTTTCTGTAAAGTTCATCCTGTTCGGCGTTTAGAGTTTTTTCTTTTTCACCAAATTCCTTGAGCGTTTCATCTGCAGCTGCTGCATCAAAATTTTTTTGCAGTGCAGCAAGCTGTGCTTCAATAATTTTATGCTCGGTCCTGAATTCGTCTTCTTTGCTTTTAGCAAATTCTGTTATCAGACGGTAATCATCTATTGGAAAAAGCTTTGCAAGTGCATCTTTTCTTTGATTTGAAGAAAGACGAAGAAATTCAGCAAAGTCGCCCTGAGGCAAAAGCACAATCTTTGAAAATTCGTCTATTTTAAGACCAATTAGATTTTCAATTGCTTCGTTAGCTTCGTTTGTTTTATTAAAAAGCAGCGACCAGTCTTCTTTTTTGTCGTTCCCGCAAAATTTATAGAGCACAACTTCTGCAGGTTTTTCGGCTTCGTTGCCTTTGCGGTCAATATATGGACACGGCGGTGTGCGGTCAATTTTGTAACGGCTGCCATTAATTGAAAAATCAAAACTTACTTTTGCAATTTCACCTTTTTCTGCAAAATCTGAACGCAGATTTTTTATCATTTTGGGATGTGAACCGGGCAAAGAACCATAAAGAGCAAAACATATTGAATCTAAAATTGTTGTCTTGCCTGCTCCGGTGTCACCGCAGATTAAAAACATGTTGCCAAGTTTTGAAAAGTCAATGACAGTGTTTTTTCTAAAAGGTCCAATATTTTCAAGTTCAAGTTTATTCGGCTTCATGGTTTGCCTCTTTCATCTGTGCAAATAATTCATTAAACAGTTCAATTTCTGCAGCATTTTTATTTGCGTCATAAAGTTCTTCAATAAAAAGCTCAAACTGACTGTTCATCGAAGTTTTTCCATCAGCAAGGCCTGTGCGGCGGGCAGAAACTTCTTTTGATGTGTTTTTTTCAAATGCACGGTCCTGCCTAAACGAAAGCAGATACGGAAACTTTTCGCGGAGAAGTGCAACAGGATTTTCTATAAGAGAATCCTGTATGCTTTCAATTTCAAGAAACGAACCTGCATATTCATCGTATTTAGCAGAATTAAAAAAATCTTCAAATGAACCGGCAAGAGAAACGACTTTGTGAAGCGGCACGATTGGAATTGGAGTAATTTCGGCTTTTGAGTTTATGCCGTTTATCTTGACTTTCAAAAAGTTTTTCTGCGTGCCGCTTTCGCTGAAAGAATAAGCTAAAGGCGAACCTGAATAATAAGCATTTTCAGCAGCCTGCTGAAACCGGTGAAGATGACCAAGCGCAACGTAAGAAAAACCGTCAAACAATGCGCTGTCAACTTGCTCGGCCGTTCCCCAGATTATGCGTTCAGAATCGCTTTCTATGGAACCAATTGCAAAAAGATGAGCAACCAGAACAGCAGGCATTTCTTTTCGCATGATGTGCGAATTTTTTATCCGCTTTATTGCTTCTTCTGCAAGTTCAGACTGGCTCATCAAAGTTTTTGCTTCGTTTTTTGTCAAATCAGCAGTCTGTTCAAAATCAAAAAACAGTTCATTATCTTCAGCATTTTCTGTTTTTCGAGCAGTTTCTGCTTTATTTTGTGTTTCTGCCTTGCTTTCAGCATCTTCTGCTGCAAGACAAGCCGGCTGCAGAAACGGCATAAGATAAAAAGCTGTGCCGTTTATAATTACAGGTTCTGCAATTCTCGAACAGTCTGTCCGAATGTGAATGCGCTGCTTTTCAAGAATTTCCTGTGCATAAGATAAACGAAGCGCAGAATCATGGTTTCCAGGAATAATCAATACATGAAGTTCAGCAAAAGTGCTTTGAATTTTTGCAAGAAATTCAGAAAAAACCTGCACAGCTTCAGCCGGCGGCAAAGAACGGTCATAAACATCGCCTGCAATTACAAGCGCATCATAAGGTTCGCCAGAGTCTGCTTCTTTTTTAAGCTCGCTGAACAGCTGATTTAAAACATGCTGCTGGTCTTCAAGAAGCTGATATTCATAAAAAAACTTTCCAAGATGTAAATCGCCTGTCTGCAAAAATTTCATGCTTTTAATTTACGTTACCTTTAAACTTCTGTAAAGCATAAAATAACAGAATGAACATACATTGCCGCAAATGTTATGTTTTAAAAGAAACAGGCATAAAATCATCCGCACGAATCAGTCAGGAGAGATTCAAATGGTATTGAGTTTTTCATGAATTATGGGTAATCTTATATTTGGAGTTGTCTTAAAAATTACGTTACAATTTAAGACAACCCTTTTATTGGAGTTAATACATTTATGGAAAGAAGTTTTGTAATGCTCAAACCGGGCGTATTAAACCGCCGTATATGCGGCGAAGTTATCTCTCGTCTTGAAAAACGCGGGCTTAATCTTGTAGCCCTCAAATTGATGAAAATATCAGAAGAAAAAGCAAAAATTCACTATAGAGAACACGAAGGCAAATCATTTTATGCAAGCCTGATTGACTACACAACCTCGGCACCAGTAATTGCAATGGTCTGGGAAGGCGATGAAGCTGTAATGCAGATTAGAAAAACAGCAGGTGCAACAAACATAAAAGATTCATTGCCGGGCACAATCCGCGGCGACTATTGTCTTCATACACAGCATAACATTATTCATGCATCAGATTCAGTTGAAGCAGCAGAACGTGAAATCGCTTTATTCTTTTCACCAGATGAAATAATTTCTTGGACTGATGAATCAGCTCAATGGTTTTAGGGGGCAGACCAATGGAAACAAAGCAGCAGAAAAAAGTTGGTGTAATTGGAGCCGGTGCATGGGGCACAGCACTTGCACACGCACTTGCAAGAGAAAATAACGATGTTGAAATCTGGGCACTTGAAGAAGATGTTGTTTCTTCTATTAATGAACGCCACACAAATGACCGCTATTTAAAAGGTTTTGAACTTTCGCCAAATTTAAAAGCAAGTTCTGACATTAAAAAAGTTTCTTCTGACAAAGAGTTTTTGATTTTTGCCAGCCCGTCACTGTATCTTGCATCAACAATCCGCAAAATTACAGATGTTCCAACAATCAAAGACGGTTCAACATGCATTGGTGTTTTGACCAAAGGTTTTGTGCCTTCAAAAGACGGTCCGCGCCTTATTCTTGAAGAAATGGAAAGCGCACTGCCTGAATGCTATGCAAAAAATCTTGTTTACATTGCAGGCCCAAGCCATGCAGAAGAAGTTGCATTAGGCAAAATTACAGGCCTCATTGCAGCAAGCGAAAACCCTAAAAACACAATCAGATTCCGCGAATTATTAAACGGCAAAAGCCTGCTTGTTTATTCAAGCTTTGATGTTATCGGCGTTCAGATTTGTGCAGCAGCCAAAAATGTCATTGCAGTTGTTTTCGGCTGTCTTGATGCAGTTGCAGAAAATTCTGATTTATTCGGCGACAACACAGAATCACTGCTCTTAGCAGCAGGTTTGAATGAGATTCAGACATTAGGCTTTGCAATGGGTGCAACACATTCAGAAACATTTACATCAATTTCTGGCGTAGGCGACCTTGACGTAACATGCCGCTCAAAATATGGACGCAACAGACGTTTCGGACAGGAAATAATTACAAAAAACATCTTGAAAAACTTTTCGTCTATTGATGATTTAATTTCGCGCATTGGCGAAATTGGATATTTACCAGAAGGCGCAGTTGCATGTAAATATGTGCATGAAATCGTTGAAAAACATAACATCAAACTGCCGATTTCAACAGGACTTTACAGACTGCTCAACAGAGAAATTGAACCAAAAGATCTTCTTCAGGAACTTTTAGGCAGGGATAGATAAAAATGCTTGAGAAAATTACAAACACAATTACAGACGTTGTTCGCACAGTTTCGGGCAAATCAACAATTACAGAAAAAAACATTGATGAATATGTTGAAAAAATCAAAATTGCACTGCTTGACGCCGATGTTAACCTTCGGGTTGTACGCCGTTTTGTAAACAGCACAATTGAAGAAGCAAAAGGCGAAAAAGTTCTCCGCTCTGTCAATCCAGGACAGCAGTTTGTCAAAATTGTAAACGACAAGCTCGTTGCGCTTCTTGGCGACGAAAAACAGGATTTAAAACTTAAAGGACCAGACACACAGTCTGTAATTCTTTTTCTTGGTCTGCAGGGTGCCGGTAAAACAACAACAGCCGTAAAACTTGCTGCCCGGTTAAAAAAAGAAGGACGCAAGCCATTGCTTGCAGCATGTGACCTTGTGCGCCCGGCTGCAGTTGAGCAGCTGTCTGTTTTAGGACAGAAAACAGGCATTGAAGTTTATAAAGAAGATACAAAAGATGCCGTAAAAGTTGCCAAAAACGCACTGGCATATGCAAAGAAAAATTCATTTGACACATTGATTGTTGATACAGCCGGACGGCTTCAGATTGACGACACAATGATGGCAGAAATTGAATCAATCAAAAAAACAGTTTCGCCAGATGAAATTCTTCTTGTTGCAGACTCAATGACAGGTCAAAGTGCCGTTGACGTTGCAAAAACTTTTGATGAACGCCTTAACCTTACAGGTGTCATCCTTACAAAATTCGATTCAGACGCCCGTGGCGGTGCTGCCCTTTCATTAAAATCTGTTACAGGCAAACCAATTCTTTTTGCCGGTACAGGTGAAAAAATCGAAGATTTTGAACCATTCTATCCAGACCGAATTGCAAGCCGCATTCTTGGCATGGGCGACATTGTTTCTCTTGTTGAAAAAGCACAGGAAACAATGGACATGGAAGAAGCTGCAAAGCTTGAAAAGAAAATGGCTACAGAAACATTTACTCTTCAAGACATGCTTGAGCAGATGCAGCAGATGAAAAAAATGGGTTCAATGCAGCAGATTCTTGACATGATGCCAGGTCTTGCAGGACAGATTGATGAAAGCATGATTGATAAAGAAGGCATAAAACACCAGGAAGCAATCATTCAGTCTATGACAAAAAAAGAACGGGCAAACCACCTGATTATTGGACCAAGCCGCCGCAAACGCATTGCAAAAGGTTCGGGTACTTCTGTAGCAGAAGTAAACCGCCTTATAAAGCAGTTTGAAAAAACACGCCTTGCAATGAAAAAAATGACCAAAAACAAGGGCATGCAGCAAAAACTTTTGCAGCAGTTTGGCGGCAACATGCCTAATTTTCCGGGTTTCTAATTAAATGATTACAATACTTGAAGAAACTACAAAAAATCCAATATCTCTAATGGGTGCGCGCGCTGGCGTATGCTGGGGTGCAGATATAACTGACAGCGAAAAAAACTATAAACGCGGACTCGACTGCCTTACTTCAGGACATGGTCGTGTAATGGAATATGTAAACGTTGAAATGGTTATTGACGGCTATTCTGCACGTGTAATCCGTGAATGGTACACACACATTGGCGGCGCCCCTACCCGTCTGCAGGCTTCAACACGTTATATAAACTATAAAACATTTGAAATCGTTGAACCGCCTTCAATTTTGAATGCACCAGACGAAGCAAAAAAAGCAGTTTCAGAAACACTCGAAAAAATCAAAGAAACACTTGTGCTTCTTGAAGCAAATGGTGTTCCAAGAGAAGACTGCGCAATGCTTCTGCCGCTTGGCATGAAAACCAAAATTGTAGACAAGCGCAACTTGAGAAACCTTGTAGACATGTCGCACCAGAGAATGTGCAACCGCGCATACTGGGAATACCGCAGGCTTTTTGCAGAATTATCAAAAGCACTTGCAGATTATTCTGAAGAATGGAAAACACTTGTAGAAATGCTTTTTGTTCCAAAATGCCAGCTTGCAGGCTACTGTACCGAAAAAAAATCATGCGGCAGAATGCCAAAAAAATAAGAAACGTTTTTTAAGAACACAGCCGCATCTTTTGCGCGGTTCTTTATAAATGCACCGGAAACAAAACTAAAACTTTCCGGTGCATTTTTTTATACACCAGCACGTTTTATAAACATTTTTCCTTATCAAAATCTCAAAAATATTCTTACAGTTTCTCATTATTTATTCAACTTTAATTTCAAGATTGTCCTACATCTGGCAACATGCGTTTTCTATAATAAAGTCATAAAGTGAGTTGCAGGGCAAATGCAAAAACAAACTGCAGCTTAACGGAGGTTGAATATGGGTTTTGTTTATTTCGTATATTTATACTTTGATTGGATACGCGAACACTGCAGTGAGTCAGGTTTTATCATTTACTAACGGCAAAGGAGCAAATTATGTGGGATTAAAAAGGAACAGAACATGTGGTGGTAATTAAGATTTTTTTAGATTGATAACACTATTTTTTAGGAGGCTGATTATGTGGTGGTAAAGAAGATTAATTTTAAGGAAAATGCTGTTTTGTAAAAATTGATTTTACAGGAGGTTTATTATGGGAATACTTAGTTTTTTGGAATCAATTGGATTTACTTTTAATATTTATAATCCTGAAAGGAAAACCAGTGCGTTTATTTTTTGGTAATTTATGCTTGGAAAGTTGGGCACGCCACCGGAATGTTTATTCTGGTGGCGTGTTTTATTTTAAACTGGATTTCTGACTGTTCTGAATAAGAAAATTACGTAGATTGTATCAACC
>JAZQNK010000042.1:0-16169 GCA_045627325.1 Treponemataceae bacterium
AACATAAGAATTTTCCGGCGACAAAGAAGGATTAATTACAAGGTAAGGTTTTCCATCAGCAGAAAGCAGATTACATGGCTGCAGATAATCAACAAAGAAACGGCATGATTCATGAATTAAATAGTAGTAACGTTCAAGAAACTTTTTATCCATGCAGTATTCATAATGTTCAAAAATGTGAGTTGACATCCACGCTGCACCTAAAACCCAGTAAGTTCCAGGAAGCCATGTATCTTGAGGACATGCATCGCCCCAGTAATCAGTATTATGATGAAGAACATAACCGCGGCAACCGTACATTTTTTGAGCAACATAACAGCCTTTTTCATATCCGCGTTCAAGAAGATCGAAAAACGGTAATTCACATTCGCTAAGTGCAGTTAGATTTACCGGCCAGTAATTCATCTGTGCATTTATGTTGATTGTATACTTACTTCCCCAAGGCGGATCCATATAACAGTTCCAAAGTCCCTGAAGTGTTAAAGGTAGTTCACCCGGAGTTCGACTTGCAGAAATTAAAAGATAACGGCCAAATGCAGCGTATGTATTTACAAGAGAAACATTATCTTCACTTGCTGATTGTAAAAGTTCTGGAGTTGAAATTGAATTACAGTCAGTTTTACAGTCAAGGCTGTCCCCATTGTCACAGACAGGGCTGTCCCCATTGTCACCAATTTTAAGAGAAAATCTGTCCCAGTAAGATTTATATTCAACAAGATGCCAGGCAAGATAATCTTCTGCAGCAACGCCAACACCACGGTTTGCAATAAAGTTTTTAATTTCCAAAAGATGATTTTTACATTCACAAGACCAGGTGTTTTTTCTGATTAATTTTTCATATTTTTTTGCATCAATATTTTTTTTGTTCCATTTCCAGCTTTTAATATCAATAAAAAATAATACTTCGTTACATTTGTCACCGGCCAATGTAAAACCTGATGTAAAAATTTTTCCGCCATCGCCAACAGCACCAACACCAGCGCAAAAAGGAATTCCATGAGCATCTTCCATAAAGATAAAATTATTATCAGGGTCAGCATAAATTCTGTCACACCAGATTCCACGGTCCAAAAAACCGCGGAAATTTATTTGACCAGGTTTTGAAGCTGTAACATGCATAAAAAATACATCATCAACAGCACTTGCCCAGACTTTGCGGGTAAAATCAGTTCCGTTTTTGTCAGTATAAGTTGTGATTAAACAGGCATCTGCCATATTCAATTCAGATTTATAAGATTTAATGCAGGAATCATCAGGATTATGCTGAAGGGGCCATCCGCACGCAAGACCAGAATTATCATCAGAATAAAAATCGATTTTAAAATCACCGGCAGTCTGGTAAACACGGTCATTAAAGCCCATACCGCTCATTGTTTCAAATCCGAGTTCCTGCGCTTCAAGAACCTTGCCGTCTTTTACAAGAGCACGCACTTTTTCCAAAGATTTTTTTGTATCAGGATTAAAACGATTCTGTGGCCCACCCGACCAGATTCCTTCTTCGTTTAATTGAATTACTTCATTACAAGGATGTGTTTTTACCATACAGCCCAATCGGCCGTTTCCCAAAGGTAAATATTCTTCCCACTTTTCAGGGATTTTGGCAAATGATAATTTGTTCATATGAATATTGTACTGTTTTTTATGTGTTAATGTAATTGTCAGAAATAAGCTGTTATATTCTGCAATTTTTTTGATGTTTTCTATTTCAACACAAAATCAAAAATCTTTCTTTTTTGTTTTGTATACGGCTGTTTCCTGAATGGAATATCAATGAATGTTTTGCGTTCAACAATGCTTTTTTTTGTGCTGAAAGTATCAAATCCTACTTTTCCATGATAAGCCCCCATTCCGCTTTCGCCGCAGCCGCCAAATCCCATATTATTTGTTGCAAGATGTGTAATGCAATCATTTAAACAGCCTCCGCCAAAATTAAAACGGCTTGTAAATTCTTGCATTAATTTGTGATTTTCCGTAAATAAATAAAATGCCAGTGGTTTTGCCCGATTATTAAGCATTTCATAAATTTCATCATAAGAATCAAAAGTCAAAACAGGCAGAACTGGTCCAAAAATTTCTTCGCTCATAACAGCGTCGTCCCATGTGCAGTTTTCCATTACAGTCGGTTCAATCTGAAGTGTTTCTTCATTTGTGCGTCCGCCAAAAATAACTTTTTCTTTATTAATCAATCCGCATATTCTTTCAAAATGTTTCTGATTGATGATTTTGCCATAATCTTTATTTGCTAATGGATTTTCGCCGTACTGCATTTTAATTTCTGCTGATATTGCTGCAATAAATTCATTTTTTACAGATGAATGACATAAAACATAATCTGGTGCAACGCAAGTCTGTCCGCAGTTCAAATATTTTCCCCATGCAATGCGTTTTGCTGCAAGCTTGATTTTTGCAGATGAATCAATAATGCAAGGTGATTTTCCGCCAAGTTCAAGAGTTACAGGGGTTAAATATTCTGCTGCATGGCGAAGAATATCTTTTCCGACAGTCTGACTGCCTGTAAAGAAAATGTAATCAAATTTCTGTTCAAGCAGGCATGTGTTTTCAGACCGTCCGCCGGTAACAACTGCTACATATTCAGGTACAAAAGTTTGCGTAAGCAGTTTTTCAATAACAGCTGTTGTAGCAGGCGAATATGCACTTGGCTTTACAACTGCTGTGTTTCCAGCCGCAATTGCATCGATTAATGGATCTAATGTCAAAAGAAAAGGATAATTCCACGGACTCATAATTAAAACGTTGCCGTAAGGTGATGTTTTTACATAACTGTGAGCCGGAAAATTTACAAGAGAAGTAGGAACTGTTTTGTCTTTTGCAAATTTCTTTATGTGCTTTAGCATGTAAGAAATTTCTGTCAGAACAAGACCTGTTTCGCAAAGAAAAGATTCTGTTTCGCTTTTGCCTAAATCTTTTTTTATAGCAGCTGCTATTTCTTTTTGATTTTCTATGATTGCGGTTTTAAGTTTTTTTAGTGCCTGCATTCTGTATTTTACAGACAGTGTCGTTCCAGTCTGAAAAAATGTTCTCTGTTTGGTTACGATATATTCAATCTCGTCTTTAGTCATTTTAGTTTCCGTTCTTCTGTAATAAACATGATTTTTTATCAATAAATCTTGCAAGTTTATGTAACAGTTTAAGATTTATCATCAATGTTATTATACTGATAACAATACATGAAATTGTAGAAATGTCAAAGACCATAAACGCTGCACATTTTTGCAAGATTATTAAACTTGCAGGCAGACATATAATGCTTGTAATAACAGACGGAATGTACTTTCTTAAAATAATCCAAAAAATCAAATGAATTATAAAGTGTGCTGACAGTCCAAGAAATGCGCCAAACCATAGTGCATAAAGTATTTTGCATGGAAAATAATATGCTAAAAGTGAAATTCCAAAAAAAGGAATGAACTCTTCGTATACTCCAGCTGCAAATGCCCTTGATGACAAACCTTTATAGGTTTTTGCAAGAAACGGAAAGCGTTCAAATAAATATTCATTTTTTCTAAAAAAGTTTACAAGTCCGACAACTTCTTCCATGTCGTGAAAAATAAAAATAATTGGAAGAAGCAATAAATATTCTTTCATGTTTTCTCCTATTAAACTCTGCATTAGCGGCAGCGTCTCCTATAAAAGACACTGTTGTATCTTTTATGCAGTTATGATATTTTTAAAAACAGCAAATGTAAATAGAAAATCAAAAAGAGATACAATTTTACAAAAATGTGTCACTTTTTTAGGAAATTAAATGACAGAATCAAATAATCCTTCGGCAATAAGATCTCAAACTGAACTTTCACAAGCGTTGATTTCACTTATGCAAATTTTCCCTTACAACGAAATTACTGTAAAACAAATATTGTATGAATCAAAACTTGCAAGAAAAACTTTTTACCGTAATTTTGAATCAAAAGATGATGTTTTACTTTCCATTATTAAAAAAGAACTTATTGAATATTTTGATGAAGTAAACAACGCAAAAAAAGATGTACTTACGGCAATTTTTTCATTTGTAGAAAAAAACAAAGAACTGCTTCTGCTTCTTGATAAAAACAATATGCTTCACGTTACGCTACAATGCATAAATGAATATCTTTTATCTTTTCGAAAGAGCAATGTTTCTGCATTAAACCCATTTACAAAACTTTTTGACGGGCTTAATGCTGATTATCTTATTGCTTTAAATACAGGTGCAGTCTGGAATGTTATAGCATTGTGGATTCATCAGGGAATGAAAGACAGTGCGGAAAATGTAAAAGCGACAATTGCAGAATATCTTTCAAGATTTAAGAATTTTTAATATTTGAGTTGTATGTAAATTCAGTGTATTCGTTTAATTTTTAATGTATAATAAAACCATGAATATTCAGATAAACGATAAAATCACTTTATATATAGAAGAATATGGCACTGGCGATAACTATATTTTGTCTGCTCAGGTTGGTTTTTACAAAAAAGGAATGCAGCAAAAAATGGCCGAACTTGGCTACCACGTATATTGCATTACTTTACGAGGATTTGCACCTTCAACTTTAGTAAGCGAAGATTATGGTGAAAAATGGTACGACATTTTTGCAGATGATGTAATTGCTGTTGCTGACAAACTTGGAATTGATAAATTTATTTATATAGGTGCTTCACATGGTTCAGGGGTAGGCTGGCACATTATGCTTAATCATGCTGACCGTGTAAAAACTTTTATTGCAGTTGTTGGTGGTCCACATAGTCTTGCAGCAGGTACAATGTCTTACCGCCAGATGCTCGAACAGGGAATTATAAAAGAAGTTCCTCCATTTAATCCACTAATTGATAATGATGATGCGCGCCAGCTCCGCCGCGACAGAAGAAATGAACACATTAAAAATCAGCCACCACGACCAGTATTGGAAAAAGCAGTAGATTACGGTCGCCCGCTTATGAAATACAAAAACGAAGAAAACCTTTGCAAAGCGCTTTCTACAATCCAAATTCCAACACTTATGATTGGCGGCGTAAATGATCCAATCAGCACACCGGAATTAATGATTCGCACTGCAAAATGCCTTCCACATTGTAAACTTGTAATTTATTCAAACTGCGGACACGACATAGATACAGATTTAATCGAAGAAACCTGCGATGTTGCAGACAGATTTATAAAAACCACCAAAGAAAATGGAAAGTGGTATAAAACGGTTGAAGAGAAGTAAATGAAACGTTTTGAAATAAGCATCAGTATTCAGATTTTTATTTTCCTCATAATTATTGCATTTACGCCAATTGCAATTATGATTTCGCTTGAAACTTATGAAAAGCAGCAGCTTACAATGCTTGAAAATTCAAATGTTCAGCAGGGGCGTTTGATATCATCTGCGCTTGTATCGAACAATCCTTTAAAAATCGATAAAGAATTTGCGCTTGAAATTTTAAATAACATGGAAAACCGTTTTGATTCGCGTATTCGCATTCTTGACAGCAATGGCAATCTGATTGCAGATTCAAGCAGTCTGGATAATTCTTCTGAAAATGAAAAATCTGCTGTCCGTTACAGAAGTTCAGTTTCTGAAACTACAGAAAACACTGATACTTTTGTTTACAGACTTTTTTCTTTTCCTGTAAGAGTTTACAGAAAATATTTTAAACCGCCGCGGCCTTCTTATGATAATGCAGATTTTTATACAGAAACCACAGTTTTTGACGGACCAGAAGTTGCTGCAGCGCTAAATGGAAAATATGGTGCCATTACAAGATTTTCTACCGGCGGTCAGGTGAGCGTTACTTTGTATTCGGCTCTTCCTGTTCAGAAAAATGGTAATATATTTGGTGTTGTTCTTGTAAGCCGTTCAACATACAGAATCTTGCAGAACCTTTATGAACTTCGAGTTGATTTAGGAAAAATCTTTTTGCGCTCTCTTTTGGTTGTTCTGCTGATTGCATTTTTCCTTGCTTTTAGAATTGTTCATCCTTTAAGAAAGCTTTCTAAACAGGCAGGCATTTGTGCAGACAAAAAAGGGCAGATTATTTTTACAGAATTTACAGGTTCAAAACGGCATGATGAAATAGGGCGTCTTTCAAGAGCTTTTTCAAATTTAATTGAACGTCTGAATCAGAGAATAAAATTCAGCCAGGCTTTTTCTTCAGATATTTCGCATGAATTTAAAAATCCATTGACTGCAATTCGTTCTTCAGCTGAACTTTTGGAAGATAAAACTTTGACCGAAGAAGAACGCCATAATTTTACGGCTGCAATTATTGATGAAGTAACTCATCTTCAGACCCTGCTTACAGAAGTGCGCAATATTTCAAAAATTGATGCTGATATTGCAAAATGTCAGGAACTTCCTGCAAACACTTATGTTAAAAACATAATTTCAAGAATACAAAAAAATTATGCAGATACAAATGTAGAATTTTCATCATCAGCAGAAGAAATAAATATTGCAATTCCGCCTGAATATCTTGAAATTGTTGCTTCAAATTTGATTGATAATGCATGCAGTTTTGCAGATAACGTTCTTGTAAAAACTGAATGTTCTGTCAGTGTGCCCCGCCGCAAATGCCGTAGCATTGAACCTTCTGCGCAAACTAAAAAAGAAAGCAGCATGTTTATTTTGACTGTAGAAGATGACGGTCCCGGCCTTTGTGATGAACAGATTCAGAAAATATTTAACCGCTTTTATTCAGAACGTAATGATGAAAACAAAACTAACCACACAGGGCTTGGACTTTCACTTGTAAAAGCTGTAACTGATTCACTTGAAGGACAGATAACAGTTTCAAAAAGTCAAAAGGGCGGTGCAAAATTCAGTTTTGCAATCAGCATAAAATAACACAATTCTGCCACAATTTTGACATATTCTCTTTATACGATTAATCCATAAAGAATAATTTCTGGAGGATTGATTATGAAAAAATTATCATCAGTAAGTGTAAAACTGTTTTATATTGGTGTAATTATTGGAGGATTGTGCATCGCAAATGCATTAATCGGTGGCAAAATGAACGAACGCGAAAGCACATATAGAGATGCACAGAATGAAATTTCACAAAGTGCTGGCGGAAGCTGTAAAGTTAAAAATGTTCGTGTCGTAATTCCTTATACTAAAAGATATAACAATGAAGGCGTTGCTTTTACTCATTCTGAAAATATTGAATACAATGTTGATTTAACTTCTGAAAATAGAAATCTTGGCATTTATCATGCACCTGTTTACAATGGCACAATTGCAATTGAAGCTGTATTTAATCTTGAAAAACTGACGAACACAGATGAAATAACTTATCACCCTGAACAGGCTTATATAATACTTCCTGTAAATTCGTCATCTTTGATGTCAAAACCGGAATTTTTGATTAACAACCAAAAATACAAAACATCATATATAAATTCAACAAAAGATAATACTTATGGAATTTCCTGTGCTTTTGATGCGTCTGTTCCTGGTACATATACATTTTTTACTTTGCTGAATGTTCGCGGTGCTTCGGAGTTTATTGTTTGTCTAAATTCATCAGAAACAAAAATGAATATCAAATCAGACTGGAGTTCTCCTGGTTTTACAAGATACAGTTATCTGCCAGATACAAGAAAAATTACAGATTCGGGCTTTACAGCCAGCTGGAATATTCCTTTTGGTCCAAATAATGATAGTGAATCTATAGGTTTTAGTTTTGTAGAGCCGGCGAACCTTTATCAGAAACTCCACCGCGCTCAAAATTATGCATTTTTATTTATTATTGTTCCGTTTATTGTTTTGTTCCTGTTCGAAATCTTTTTTGAATTGAATTTGCATCCGGTTAATTATCTTTTGAGCGGCGCTGCAAGTGTAATTTTCTTTTTGCTTTTGCTTTCTATGTCTGAACATATACAATTTGGACTTGCATATTTGCTCGGTGCAATTGCGTCTGGGCTGCTTGTAAGTTTTTACGTAATGTCGATTACAAAAAAAGTGAAACTTGGCGGAATAATGTGTCTTTTATTTGTGCTTTTATATTCATATCTGTTTTTCTGCCTGCAGTCAGAAGATTATGCACTTCTTATGGGTTCTATTTTTGCGTTTGTTCTGCTTGCTGTAATCATGTTTATTACAAGAAAAGTAAACTGGTCAAACTTGAAAAAATCAAACAATGCTGTTTTAATTGAAGAATGACTATAGCTCTTGTAGATGATGAAAAAAATGTCCGTCTTGCAGTAAAGACTTTGCTTTTGAAAGAAGGTTTTGAAGTTTTAGAATATGCAAACGGACAGTTAGCCTGGAATGCGGTTTTAGCTGGTACAGTTCCTGATATTTTTATACTCGATATTATGATGCCCGTTATGGATGGAATTGCTTTATTAAGAAAAATCAGGGAAAAAGGCTTGAAAACACCTGTTATGTTTCTTACCAGCCGCGATGAAGAATTTGACAAAGTTTTAGGACTTGAACTTGGTGCAGATGATTATCTATGTAAACCTTTTTCTACAAAAGAATTAGTTGCACGCATTCATGTTTTGCAAAGAAGAATCGCCGATATTCCAGGTTCAAGTTCAAATTCAAATGAAAAGACAATTTCTTATAGGAATATTAAATTAAATGCATCATCTTATACTGCAACCGTAAACAACGAGCCTTTAGTTTTAACTGTAACTGAATTCAGAATTCTGCAGGCTTTTATAGAACACCAAAATACAGTGCTGACACGCGAACAGTTAATAGAAATATCGTATCCAGATGATACATATTTAAACGACCGCGCTATAGATTGTCACATAAAGCGCCTTCGTAAAAAACTGCCGGAAGATTGCATCGAAACAGTTTACGGACTTGGGTATAAACTGGTGTCATAGGACACAAAATGAATCTGGTTGATTTAAGTGAATCGATATTTATTTTTAAAACAGGCACAGTTATTTTTGGTACAATTTTGTTTGAGGGATTTTTCTTAATCAAAAAGATAAAAAAATGAAAATACGCAACAGATTTAAAAATCATAAAAAACTTAAAATTTCAATTTTGTTTTTTTTCATACTTTTTGTTGTTTGTAGTGTTTTCTCTTATTTTCCGACTGTAGAGATTGAAACAATTGAAAAATGCGAAAATCCGGTGCGGTTTGCTGTAGTTTCAGACTTGCATTCATGCCGTTATGGAAAAAATCAAAAAAAATTGATAAAAATGCTTGATAAATATAATCCAGACGTGGTTTTTCTAGTTGGCGATATCATTGATAATGATATTCCTGAAAAAAATGCTAAAATATTTTTAGAACAAATCAGCAGAAAATATAAATGCTTTTTTGTTTCTGGCAATCATGAATATTTTAAAGGCAAAAAATACTCAGCTGGAAGAATTGATTCTATAAAATCATATCTTAGAACAATTAACATACAGGTTTTAGAAGGCGATTGTGTTTCGTTAAAAATAAAAAACAAAACATTTGATATCTGTGGAATAGATGATCCAAAATTTATTAGTGAAAAAGACTGGAAAGATCAATTGTTAAATGCTTATTCAAAAACGAATGAGGCAGATTATAAAATTCTCTTGTCTCATCGTCCCGAAAAAGTTGAAGAATACAAAAAATACGATTTTGATTTAATAGTTTGCGGTCATGCGCATGGCGGTCAATGGCTTATTCCATTTTTTAACCGAGGGCTATTTGCTCCGAACCAGAATTTTTTCGCAAAATATATAAACGGAAAATATGATTTATCAGACAAAACGAAAATGATAGTCAGTCGTGGTCTTGCAAGAGAAAGCACATTATTCCCAAGATTATTTAACCGTCCGGAAATTGTAATTATAGAAATTTAAGGAAAAATCTTGAAAGGTCAATTTTTAATAAAAGTATGATTTACGCAAAATATTAAAAAATTATCGAAAAACGATAAAAATATATTGACAATCGAAAATAAAAAACATATTCTGCTTTTGAATGGAGAATATATGCAGGATGTTAATTTAAGAGTAAAAAGACAATGCTACTGGCTTATTCCGGTTATGATATTGGGATTAGTTTATCAGTTTTTTGCTGCAATTGGATATATTTACATTTACATTACATATTTAAATACAAATACATTTGTTTCATGGGGAATTGAAGGTTTTTGTGTTTTTAATATTTATGCACAAACAGGTTTTGAAATGGTTCATTTTGGATGGACTCCTGTCTGGACTGCTATTTTCAGTCTGATATTTTTTATTGTGATGATTTATCTTTTTATTGGAGTTATGAAAGATGCAACACCATTTACAAAAAAGACTGTATTTCTGTTGAAAGGAGAATCTCTTATTTTCTTTTTGATGACAGTTTTTCCTGTGGTTTTAAGGATATTTGCGTGGCGTATTACAAAACAGGTTGGTGTTTTTTACACAGATCTTATTTATGGAATTCCTGGTACTGCAATTCTTTATGGGCTTGCAAAGATTTTTGAATACGGTTCTGAACTGCAGAAATTATCTGATGAGACACTGTAATTTATGGAAGAATCTTTATGGCAATAATTTTGAGATTAGACCGCGTTATGGCAGACCGAAAAATAAGCTTAAATGAACTTGCTGAAAAAGTAGGCATAACAAATGTAAATCTATCAAATATAAAAACAGGAAAAATAAGTGCAATTAGATTTTCTACACTTGATGCAATCTGCAGGGAATTAAATTGCCAGCCAGGCGATATTCTGGAATATAAAGAAAATTAAAAAAATAGTTGATTTTTCAGGTTTAATGCTTTTGTCTGCAGCTTTGGCGTAAATACTGAATGATCCGCACAATATAAGGAAAAAAAATGAAAAAACTTAAAAAATTTATTTTAGTGTTTGCAGTTGCATTAACTGCAGTCTGTTATGGATTTGCCGAGATACCATTAAAAGAGCATCCGCTTCTTAAAAAAGGCACGTTTTCAAACGGAATGAACTATTACATTCTGCCAAATAAAGAAGCCGGCAACAAAATAATTATCGGGCTTCTTGTAAATGCTGGTTCCTGCATGGAAGACGATGACCAGCAGGGTGTTGCACATTTTATTGAACATATGTGCTTTAATGGAACAGAACATTATAAATCAAGAGATTTTATTGATTACATTGAATCAATCGGGTTGAACTGGGGAGACGATTTAAATGCTTTTACAAACAGAAGAAATACTTTTTATTATGTGACAATTCCAACAGACAAAAAAGAATATCTTGAAAAAGCAATGCTCTGGTTAAGCGACATTGCAGGTGGAAAAGTTCTTTTTGATGAAGATGAACTGCAAAGTGAAAAAGGTGTTGTAATTGAAGAATGGCGAAGAGAGCAGGGGTATAATGATCGTTATGAAAAAGCAGTTATAAATAAATATTATCTTAAGAATACGCGCTACGCTGAAAGAAATGTTCTTGGAACTGAAACTTCAATTAAAAATGTAAGTTCAGAGCGTGTAAAAGATTTTTATAAAAAATGGTACAGACCGGATAATATGACATTCATAGCCATAGGAAATACAATTCCATCAACAATGGAAAGAATGTCTAAAAACAGCTTTTCAAAAATTCAAAACCCGGAAGAACCTTTAAAGTCGTTTGATTTGTCAATTCCAGTTCAAGGTTATGATGCAGTTATTTTTTCAGACAAGGAACAGAAAGATACAATCATTAATATTGAAGAAAAACTGCTTGATTTTAAAGTTCCTGCAACAGAAGAAGATGTCAAAAAAACAGAAATTCTTCAGTTTGTCATAAATACTTTTAACCGCCGTTTAAATGGAATCAGCAAAAAAATAGATTCTTCGATAATAAATGCCGGCATGGACACAGAAGCTTTAGCAGTACCAGATAATAAATATCTTTATGTTTATTTAAGACCGAAAGATAATCAGATTGAACAGGCAGTAAAAGATGTAAAAGATGAACTTATAAGAATAAAAAAATATGGAATTACTTCGTCTGAATTTGATTCTTACAAAAATGGATATCGTTCAAGTCTGCTTGAAACAAAAAAGAATTCAAAAGTAATTTCAAATTGGAGTTATGTAAATCTTCTTTTAAATTGCATCAATTATGGTTTTGCTTTTATAACGCCAGAAAATGATGTTGATACAAGATTGAAACTTCTGGATAAAATTACACTTGAAGAAGTAAATGAATGCTGCAGAAATATTTTTGTACGCGATGGAGATCTCGTTTTATTAAGATGCAATGAAAAGAATAAAAACGACATGACAAAAGAAAAGCTTGAAAATTTGTGGAGAGCTTATTCAAGCATGGTTACAGAATATAAGGAAGAAAAACTTCCGTCTGAATTGATGACAAAACCGGCAAAAAAAGCTGCTGTAAAATCAAAAAACATAAATACTGCACTTGAGTGCTCTGAATATGTATTAGAAAACGGCGTCCGTATTATTGTCAAAAAAACAAATTTTGAAAAAGACAAAGTCTACATGTCAGCATTCAGCGAAGGCGGTTCAGCATTATATGATAATGATAAAGATTACGCTTCAGCATATGCAGCCTGCGGATATTTCAGCAATTCTGGCATAAACGGTTATACTCAAGAGCAATATTTAAAAATATGTGCAGAAAAAAATTATGTAGTTAATTATGGCATTTATAATTACAGTGAAGAAATGACAGGAAATTCTTCATGGAAAGATTTTGAAGATATGCTTCAATATGTAAATCTTATGTTTACAAATCCATATTTTACAGACGAAGGCTGGAATGCAATTCAGCAGAACTTTAAAGAAATTGCAAAAAAAAGAGGAGTAACTCCAGAAGATGCTTTTTATGACAAAATCAATTCAATTATTTATGATGATAATTTGCGATACCAAGGCATAACACAGAAACTTGTTGATTTGCTTGATAAAAAAAGGTCAGAAGAAATTTTCAGGGAACGTTTCTCTAATGCAGCAGATTTTACGTTTACTTTTGTCGGTGATTTTGATGAAAATAAATTAATAGATTTGTGCTGTTATTATCTTGGTACAATTCCTGGCGACGAAACTAAAAAAGAAAAAACTGTATCAAATCATGTTTCATTTCCAAAAGGGAAAATCCTTGAAACTATAACAAAAGGCGAAGCAACAAACAGTAATATTTTTGTTGGTTTTGGCAAAGATCTTGAAAAGCTTGAAGAACCTGTTGAAATATATAAACGGAATGAACTGGCTTTTCTTGTAAAAGTTTATCTGGGTATGAAACTTACTGATATGATTCGAGAAGAAAAGGGCGGAACATATACAGTTGGTGGAGATTTATCATTCTATAATTATCCTTCTGCTAATTTTTTTGGATTTTTGCAGTTTGGCTGTGAACCTTCAAGAGAAAATGAACTGCTTGAAACTGCAATTGAATGTCTCAACTCTTTAAGGAAAAATACAATTTCAAGCAAGGATGTAACCAAACTCAAATTATATTACAGTAATTTGTTTGACCAGAACAAGAGAACTAATAACTGGTGGATTAACCGCATAAATAATTCTCTTGTGCATTATACAGAGGTTGCAGAATCTGTTACAAAAAATAAAAAAATCATAATGGATTCTATAACAGCTGAAAACATTCAGAAGTTTTTGACTGAATATTTTGATGAAGAAAATTATACTTCTGTAATTCTTACACCAGAAAAATGATGTTAAAGCATAAATAAAACTTCAGAGCCGACTCTAAACATTGCAGTATTTTAGAGCCGGCTTTGAAAGTTCAAAAGCCAAATTGCAGAATTTCACGCAAAAGCTTTAAAAAGCGTATTAGGTTCCTCATATTTACCATATTAGGTTACTCACATTTATATTGTTTAATCTTCATAAAAGCTTCAAAGTGACGGCAAGAGGTTTTTATGAAGAAATTTTTTGTTATCTTTTTACTTTCATTTTTTTCTTTTGGAGTTTTTGCAATTGACTGTACAAAAATTGATGATTATCTTACTTCGGTTGTAAAAGCAAATCACATTCCAGGAATGGCTTTTATTCTTACAGATGCAGATGAAACTTTATTTTGCAAAACTTACGGCCAGTGTACAAACGAAAATCAACAGTTTTTTATCGGTTCAGAAAGCAAGTCTTTTACAGCTTTGTGTACAATGCAGCTTGTAGAAAAGGGTTTAATCAATCTTGATGATGATATTTCAAAGTATCTACCTGAATTAAAGTTTGATAAACCGGTAACTGTAAAATCGCTTTTGAATCAAACAAGCGGCTTTGGAAATACGATGAGGCTTTCTGATATAAAAATCACAAAATCATACGGAAAATACGAATATTCCAATTTAAATTACGACCTGCTTGGAAAAATTATAGAAAAAGCTTCTAAAATGTCTTACGAAGAATATATCCAGAAAAATGTGTTTGAGCCTCTTGGTATGAAAAACTCAATTGCAAATACACAGAAAGTCAAAAACGCTGGCAAATTATTACTTGGAAACCGAAATTACTTTGGATTTTTTGTACAGGGCGATGCTGACTATCCCAAAGAAAATTCGTGGTTTCATGAAAGTGCCGGTTTTATTGCAACTACACCTTCTGATCATGGAAAATATTTACGCATGTTTTTGAACGGCGGCCTTTCTGATAACAATAATCAGATTATTCAAAAAGAAAGCATAAATAAAATGTGGTTTGATAACGTTGAAATAAGCAAAAAAGAATCTATTCGTTATGGAATGGGATGGAACTGCGACAGATTAAATGACGGTTTTATTATTTCTCATGGCGGGCAGGTTGAAAATTATATTACCTATCAGTTTATTCTTCCGCAAAAAAATCTTGCTGCAAATTTTATGATTAATGCAAATGATCAATTCGGAATGAACGCACTTGTGGCAAATACAATTCCAGATTTAATTTTGATAATAAATAATGAAGAACCTTCCAAAGTTAATGTCTTTTTATATCCTCTGATTCATATTTTATTGGACATTATATATTTATTGATTTTTGGTTTTTCAGTTTTAATTTTCTGTAAATCTTTTAAGAAAAAAGACAAATATAATAGAAAAGATGTTGTGTTTATGATTCTTAAATATGTTTTATGGCCGTTTGCACTTTTATCTTTTTCAACAATTTTTGCCCGAATGCCTTTGTGGGTAGTAAAAAGTTACGTCCCGGATTTATTCTTTGTAATTGTCGTAAGTTCTGTTTTATCGTTCAGCGGAATTATTGTTATTTTTTGTAAACGATTTTTGCATTTGAATAAATAGACAAAAAACCGATGCGGTCGCCAGTTTCCAAAATACGATAGATTTTATTTAATCTGTTTTGAACAGTTCCTAAAGTCAATTCGTAATCTATGGCGATTGCTTCGTATTTTACACCCTGTTGAACTGATTCAAGCCATTTTGCATCGCGCTCAGTCAGTTCTGAATAATCTGCTATGTTTAAAATTGTGTCTTTAGAAGTCTGGGTTTTAAGATATTCATGCAAAAGAAAAATTATGCTTCCTGTAATAAGCAGAATCTGAACTGCTTCTAATAAGTTGGGATAAAATTCGTTCCAGCCATAACGCAATGTAGATAAAAAACTTGTAAGATAAATAATTGCAATTACAACAGCTTTAATCACTTTTTTAGTTTTGAAAAATCCGCGAATCCATAAGATTATAATTCCAAGTTCAAAAAGGATGATTGGGAATGCTGGATTTGAATTACTGACTGCATTTATTATTCCAAAATAAAATAGGGATGGCACAAATAAGGCTAATCGTTCAGGTTTAAAAAATATAAATAAAAGGATTATTAAACTTGGTATTCCAATAATTAATCCTATAGTGCATGGCAAATAATGTTCAATAAATACGTCTTTTACTGCATGAATTACATTATAAAGCAGATATCCGATAAAAAAAACTGATACTAATCTTACAAAAAGGAAAAATTTCTTTGAATAAAAAGATTTCATAATTTCATTATATATGAAGATTGTTAAAATTGCATGTGTTAGCGATTGGAGGGGCGGCAAAGCCGTTCTGCATCGTGCGGTGGTTGAGCTTGTCGAAACTACTGCATGATGCAGAATGAAGCGAAAGCGGAACCCCGGAAGTAGCGACCGGCAGCTTGCTGCCGGGAACACCCAGAACTTAAACTCAAACTTTAATGACGATTTTTAATTTTTATGCAATAATTTTTATATTGAAAAAAAGGAATTTAATATGCAGAAAGAAGGTTTAGAAAAATATCTTGATAAAGACGGCAAAATTATTTCGTGGCCAAATACGGCTG
>JAZQNK010000043.1:0-36869 GCA_045627325.1 Treponemataceae bacterium
GGATAAGTGAAAGGGTCAGGTATGCCAGAACACAAGACCAGTCTGTTTGAAATTGTCCCTGAAATTGCATGACACCAAGCGGAAGTGTATATTTTCTTTCGTCATTGATGACAAGCAGCGGCAAAAGAAACTGGTTCCAGCTTCCTACCAAAGTTAAAACAGCAATTGTTGTAATAATTGGTTTTGAAAGCGGAATAACCATTCTTGTCAAAAAGCCGAATTTTCCGCAGCCGTCAATAATTGCAGCTTCTTCAAGATCCATTGGAATCTGTGCAAAAAAGCTGCGTGTGAGCATTGTGTGAAATGCCAGATTAAAGGCGGCTTGTGGCAAAATAACGCCCCAGTAGCTGTCTATAAGCCCGATTTTTCTCATTTGCAGATACATTGGCAAAATTGCAACTGCAAGCGGAAATAAAAGACCGAGCAGAAAATAGTTATAGAAAGCTTCGCGACCCCAAAAGTCTATGCGGGCAAATGTAAACCCTGTAAGACAGCACAAAACAACGTCAACAATAACAGTTCCAAGCATGATAAGCACGGAACTTTTTAAGTTTGTCAAAAACGAAGAATGTATAGGGTCGAGAATTTTTGCATATGTTGCCCATTGCGGTGGATTTGGAAAACCGAAAAGGTTGTGTCTTAATTCACCGAGCGTTTTTAAGCTTCCCAGAACCATTACAAAAATTGGAAACAGAGTGTAAACGGCTATTACAGTAAGAAAGATTATTTTAAGAGATTTGTAAAAAATGTTTGAATTTGTTTTATTCATTTATCTACCTACCTCAATTGCCTTTGTTTATAAGTTTTTGATAAACAGCGTTGAATGTTACGCAGATAACAAAGATTACAATAGCTGTTGCACTGCCATATCCCATTTGTGTTCGTCTAAAACCAAATTTATAAAGATATGTAACCATCGTTTCGGCAGCATTTACAGGGTCGCCTTTGCCCATTGCCCATATGACATCGAACGTTTGCAGTGAACCTACAATGCAGAAAAATAAAGTTACAATAATTGTTGGAATCAGCAATGGAATGATGATATAGAAATTCAGCTGTATAGGAGTTGTTCCGTCAATTGCAGCTGCTTCCCGAATATCGTCAGATATTCCCTGAAGACCTGCAATGTAAAGAATCATATACAAACCGAAATATTTCCAGATGACAACAACGAAAATTGCAGCAAAAACAGTTTCAGGTCTTCCTAAGAATGCAAAGTCTGTGCCTGCCGGAAACAGATTTGCTAAGAAAGAAGTTGAAATGCCATACTGAGGGCTGTAAATAAATGACCATACAGTACCGGCAATTACTTCAGAAACAACATATGGAATGAAGTAAATTGTTCTTAAAGCAACATTTGTTCTTGTTTTGCTTGAAATGCTTAATGCAATAATCAATGCGATTGGAAGTTCAATAAACAATGAAAGAAAGATAATCTTTACATTGTTGCCGAAAGCTTTCCAAAATATCTTGTCTGTTAAAATTTGTTGAAAGTTTTCCAAACCTACAAAACGCGTTTTTCGTCCGGCGTTTGGACCAAGTAAAGGACCAAGACCGTTCCATTTAAAAAGACTGTAAAAAGCGGCTCTAAAAACTGGAAACACAACAAAAAATGTAAAAAGAATTAACGGCACAATAAGGAATGCCATTGCTGTAAAAAAGTTCTGTTTTTTATTTGTTAACATTGTACCTCCAGGCGGAAAATAAAAAAGGGACTGTCCAAAAGTAATGTCATGCTGAATCGTTTTCAGTATCTACACTAAACTTCTAGGACAGTCCCGTTTTTAGAGATTCAGTTTAATTATTTATTTGCTTCCCAAGAAGCCTGAATCTTATCAACTGCCTGCTGTGGAGTAAGTGTTCCAGCATAGATGCCCTGTGTTGCATCTTTGATGTCTTCACCTACAGCTGTTGGAAGGAACTGATCGTAATACAACTGATAGTAGCCTGCATCTTTTACAGCCTGTGCTACAACTTTCATGTTGTCATCAATAAGATTTTCATATCCTGGAATAACTGGACAAGCATTGAGTTTGCTGCAAATGATTGTGTAGTTTTCTGGTTCATAGAATGATTTGAAGAATTCAATTGCTTCATCAGGAGCATTCTTGCCGATTACATAACCATCGCCACCACCCTGTGTGTCAGAAAGAAGACCGTTTCCGCCTTCAACTGCTGGGAATGACATATAACCATATGGATCACCTTTGCCGTCAGCAGAGTTATCTCTACCTGTAGAAGGTGCCCACTGTCCCATAAGATCCATAGCTGCTTTTCTGTCTGCTACGAGTGCACATTCTTCTACCATTGTGTTTGCGAGGAAGCCTTCCTGGAATGGTTTTGTATCAACAAATTCTTTGAGCATTTCCATAGCTTTAAGGAATGAACCGCTGTTGAAAGAACCTGTTCCGTTGTATGCAGCGAGGAAGTCTTTTTCTCCGCCAAGGCGCTGTGCAAGATATGTCCACCAGTAGTGTCCTGGCCATTTGTCTGCACCACCAAGTGCTACAGGTGCATAACCTTTTGATTTAATAACTTTGCAGCTTGCAAGGAATTTTTCCCATGTTGAGAAGTCATCTGGTGTAAGACCGCACTCTTCAAAAATCTTTTTGTTGTACCAAAGACCAACTGTTCCCAAAGAATATGGAGCACCGTACTGTTTGCCGTCAAAAGCATAAACACCCATTGCGCCTTTACCAATCTTTGAAATTTCGCCGTCTTTTACATAAGCTGAAATATCGCGGAGCATTCCTGCATCTGCCTGGTCAATCATTACACCGCCACCCCAGCTGCGGAAAACATCAGGCGGGTTGCCAGACTGAATTACTGTTGCAACTTTCTGTTTGAAAGCTTCATTTTCAAGACATGTAATTTCGATTTTAACTCCAGGATGCTTAGCTTCGAAGTTATCTGCAATCTGTCTCCATGCTGCCTGCTGTTCATCTGTTGTATCAAGATGCCAGAATGTAATTGTTTTGGTTGCTGATGCTGCTGGTTTTTTGCTGCAGCCTGTGAAAGCTACACAGATTGCACATACTGCCATCAGTGCTAACAAAATCTTTTTCATATGTTCTCCTTCTAGCTCAAAACTGAATTTTTATCTCTGAGCTGTTTCTAAAGTCTAAATTCGTTTTGTTTTATCGTGCATAGGGAAAATTTCTTAAGAATAGTTAAACTGCACCTATATATCAAAAAATGCATTATTTTTGTAAAGTTTTTTTTGCTTTTTTGCAGTGGTGTGTTCTTTTTTTTTAGCTGTTATGTGAATGTCTGCTTGTCTTTCATCAGATATTGATGTTTTCTAAAAGTTATGCAGCTGTTTTATGCGAATAAAAAAAACTGTTAATTTTACAAAAATTTAACAACCTGATGGTTTTTCTTCTATAATATAAGCATATTTATAAATAATAACTGGCATATTTGTGTTTATGGGAATTAGCCGCAGTTTTCGAATTTATGTTTATTTTACATATTTCTAAAAACAAGTTCTGAATGATACGCTTTTGTTTTATTTCTGAATCTTAAAGTGCGTGCCTTTTGGAGTATTCAGCTGAGAAATTTATACGAACAAAACATAAGAACAATCTGGCAACTCGAATTTAATATCCTTCTGTGGCTTTCTGCACTTAATTTCTTGATGCAAAGAGATGTTGAAGAAAATTCAGCTTGACAACTTGAATTTTAATTCTCTTTTAAAAAACACGATATTTAGCCTGATTTATTGGAACTTAATAAAGTAATATTTAAGATAACGTGAATTAGGTTATGAAACTGCTGGTTTCTTTTTTGTATATTTTGAAAATTTACAAAATATCAGTTTTAGATATATGATATCAAAAATAGATATATATTTATTAAAAAAGTACTCATATCATTAGATTAAAAGCGATTTTGTTGGTTTTTGATTTGATTATTAAAAAAAGCATAAAAAAAAATTAAGAAAGTGCTTGACTTAGTTGAAATCATCACCTAACATAAGAGTGTAGGCAGAAGCCTGCATCTGGAATTATTCTGGATATAATCTGATGTAACTTACTTTGCTTTGCATGGTTTGTGAAATTAGATTTTTGTAAAAGAAATTTTATAACATCAAAATTAGGAGGAATGTTATGAAAAAGTTGCTTGCTGCATTGATTTGTGCAGCTTTGATCGTTGGTTCAGTATCTGCTAAACCAAAAAATGACAAAAACGTAAAGGTTATCAATCTTTGGGCTTTCACAGACGAAGTACCTAAGATGGTTGATAAATTCCTTGCTGAACATCCAGATTTTGGATATACAGTAAACACAACAATTATTGCTACAACTGACGGTGCTTACCAGCCAGCTCTTGACCAGGCTTTGGCTGCTGGTGGAAAAGATGCTCCAGATATTTATTGTGCTGAAGCTGCTTTCATTCTTAAATATTCACAGGGTGATGCAGCTAACTATGCAGCAACATACAAAGACCTGGGAATTAATGTTAACAAGGCTGTAAAAGCTGCTGGCATTGCACAGTATACTGTAGATATCGGATCACGTGGTAAAGACCTCGTTGCATTGGGATATCAGGCAACTGGTGGTGCATTCATCTATCGCCGCTCAATTGCAAAAGCAGTTTGGGGTTCAGATGATCCTAAAGTTGTAAAAGATAAGATTGGCGGTGGTTCAGGAAACCTCGATAAATTCTGGAAAGCAGCTGAAGATCTTAAAGCAAAAGGTTACAAAATCTGTTCTGGTGACGGTGACCTCTGGCACGCTGTTGAAAACTCTTCTGACAAGGGTTGGATTGTAAATGACAAGCTCTATATCGATCCAAAACGCGAAGCTTTCATGGATTATTCAAAGAAACTTTATGACAATGGTTATCATAACGATACACGCGACTGGACAGACGGTTGGTTTGCTGATATGAAAGAAACAGGAACAGCTTTCGGTTTCTTCGGTCCAGCATGGCTTATCAACTACACAATCGCTCCAAACTGCGGTGGTTCAAAAGTTGGCGAAGGTTCATATGGTGACTGGGCAATTTGTGAATCTCCTCTCGGATTCTTCTGGGGTGGTACATGGTTGCTTGCTAATAATGATACAAAATGTAAAGATGCTGTTCGCCAGATCATCGAATGGATTACATTGGATTGTTCTGAAAAAGGTCTCCAGTATCAGTGGGCAAACGGTACAACATTTGGTGCAGGCGGAACAAAAGATTCTGTAGGTTCAGGCACTGTAATGTCTAAATCTAACGGTGAACTTCCATTCTTGGGCGGACAGAATATGTTTGACGTATTCGTTCCAGCTAACAAGTTTGCTAATGGTAAGAACCTTACACAGTACGATGAAGGTATCAACCAGATTTGGCGTGACCAGGTTCGTGCATATGCTTATGGTCAGAAATCAAAAGAAGAAGCTATTGCAACTTTCAAACAGACTGTAGCTGATAAGTTTGACCTTGACATCTAATTAATGTCTGAAAGCATTTAATTGCTTTTTATAAAAAGGGTTTGTGTTTTGCAAACTTTGCAAGGCGCAAACCTTTTTTTTCTTTATTCAAAATGGAAGCAAATTGATTGAGTTTATAAAACTTTATCATGTTTCTCTAACACAGCTTTCACCTTTCTTTGCTGGAGTTTATAATGAAACAGAAAAAAAACAGCATTAGCTATGCAAAATATGGATATTATTTTGCTCTTCCGTTTGTAATCGCATGGCTAATTTTTATGGCTTATCCAATTGTGTATACAATATTCTTAGGCTTTACCAACTTAAAAGGCTTAGGCAATACAAATATACAGCTGGCTAAACCTTTGTTACGAAATTTTATAAGGTTGTCTAGTAACCTTACTTTCATACAATCAGTTAAGAATACATTTATCATCTGGATTACTAACTTTATTCCACAGATTGTATTAGCTTTGATTTTGGCTGCATGGTTAAGTAATGATGCAACAAAGATTAAGGGCAGGGGCTTCTTTAAGATTGTTTTTTATATGCCAAACATTATTACAGCTGCATCTGTCGCTATTCTTTTTAATGCATTGTTTTCTTATCCTGTTGGTCCTGTTAACTCAATTTTGGAATCTTTGGGATTTGCAAAATTTAACTTTATTCAGTCTAAAGTTGCATCACGTTCAATTGTATCTTTCATTCAATTCTGGCAGTGGTATGGCTATACAATGATTGTTTTGATTTCTGGTATTTTGGGAATCAGTCCGGATATTTTTGAAGCTGCAGAAATTGACGGTGCAAACGGTGCACAGAAATTCTTTAAGATTACATTGCCAAACTTAAGGACTATAATGCTGTTTACACTTGTAACTTCATTAATTGGTGGTCTTCAGATGTTCGATATTCCAAAGTTATTCAACCTTGGAGGACCTGATAACTCTACAATTACTGCAAGTGTATTCATTTATGATATTGCCTTCGGTGGAAGTTATCTTTATGCTTCAGCTTCTGCTGCAAGTATTGTTATGTTTATTATTATCGCTATCTTGTCTGCATTTGTATTCTTCTTGATGCGTGATAAAGATGAAGCAAAACTGTACAAAGCTGAAAAAGCAAGAATCAAGGCCTGGAAAAAAGAACAGAAAGCTTTGGCGCAGCAAGGAGGTAGTAAATGAGTAAGTCAGCTTCTGCACAAAAAGCAAGTTTTAAAGCTTTGGTTTATGTAGTATGTATTTTCCTTACTGTTTTGAGTATTTTTCCGTTCTGGACAATGATTGTAAATGCAACCCGAAATACTTATCAGATTCAGCAGCATGCAGTTTCATTGCTTCCATCAAAATATCTTGCCAGCAACTTTGAGATTTTGAATGGCAAATCATTCAATGCAATGAGTGGTTTCTGGAATTCAATGATTATTGCAATTGGTGCTACTATTTGTGCTGTTTACTTTTCAACTCTTACTGCATATTCAATTGTTGTTTATGACTGGAAATTTAAAAGAGCTTTCTTTACTTTCATCATGGCTGTTATGATGATTCCATCTCAGATTGTTACGATTGGTTTTTATCAGATGATTTATAAAGTTCATTTGACAAATAACTTTATTCCTCTGATATTGCCGGCGATAGCGGCGCCTAGTACTGTTTTCTTTATGAGGCAGTATATGATACCGTCGCTTTCACTTGAGATTATTGAATCTGCCCGTATTGATGGTGCAAAAGAATTTTACACTTTCAATGCAATTGCCCTTCCGATTATGAAACCTGCAATTGCTACACAGGCAATCTTCCTTTTTGTTAATAAATGGAATGAATTGTTCATGCCATTGGTTTTGTTGACAAAACAGAAGTTCTATACAATGCCAATTATGGTTAGTTTGCTCCGTGGTGATATTTATCGAACAGAATTTGGTTCAATTTATTTGGGCTTGCTGCTTACAGTTTTGCCACTGTTCGTAGTTTACTTCCTGCTTTCTAAGTATATTATTGCGGGTGTTGCTCTTGGTTCTGTAAAAGGCTAAGCCGGCAACTAAATAAAATTTTATATGCACTGCAGAAAAATTGAATTGCTATGCATTTCAATTTTTGGCAGTGCATTTTTTTTGTTAAGAATAAAAATAATAAAAGATAGAGCCATGCAGAAGTTGATTCGGCATGAGGCTGGCAGCTTTGCTGATAGCTTCGAGATTTTGCATTGCAAAACTCGCAACCGGTTTATTTAATTACTTGCACAAGTTCCGCTAGTTTGCGCAAGCGAATAGCCAAGTTCGGCATGAGGCTGAATATAGTGGAAATATTCCGAAACTATGTTTTTAATCTTATTGAGCAGCTTATTTTAAAATTGTTTTCCATAATCAAAGCTGTAGTCGTAACCGTTGTCTTGTGTCAATGGTGCATTTTTAAGTTCAAAATAAACAACGCCATGCTTTTTTGCTTTGATGCAGAAATCTGCTTTTTGTGTTGTTTCAATTACTGCTGTTTTAACAAGCGGTTTCGCGGAATTTTTCAGCAATTCTGTAAGTTCTTCTGTCGGGTGTGCACATTCGCCCAAATCATGCCAGATTTTTAACGGGTTGCAACATTCTTCATCAACGCTTTTTGAAAGTATGCACATACGCTGATTAACTTTTTTGTTTTCTAATGGAACTGAAATATTAAAAATTATTTCATCTTCTTTTGTTTCAAGCGAAAGATTCCATGCGATTCCTTTGTATGAGCTATTTTTTGTTTTGACAATTACTATGTTTTTATCGCGGTAAACGCAAAAATCAATATCTTTGTTCAAATCTTTGAAAAATTTGAAAGTCCAGAATGTTGGTTTTTGAATTCCTCCATTTGCAAGCAGTCCAAAACCGCCATAAAATGGTGTAAATGGAATTCCTCTTTCTTCAAATACGTCGCCAAATGTCCAGTATGAATAGCCTGTTACATAATCGCCGATTTCTGCAAGTGTGCGGGCAATATATGCAGCATTTAAATTGGTGTCGTGTACAGGACAGTTTGGAATATAAGACGTGTTAAATTCAGTTATATAAAATGGCAGTGTTTTATATTCTTCAAAACTGTCAATAATTTTGCGGCAGTCGCGGAGCGTTTCAAGTGTTTTGTCGAGTTCTGTCATTTTGGGGTAACCGTAATGACCGATATCTTTTGGCATTTCCGTTGTGTAATGGTGACGACTTATAAAATCAAGCGGAGGTTTATGCTCATGGCAGTATGCCAAAAATCCTTTCATCCATTTTTCGTCAGCGCCGCCGCAGATTGCAGGTCCACCAACTTTAAAACGAGCGTCAACGTCTTTTACAGCTTTTGCTGTTTTTTCATAAAGTTTAAAATATTCATCAATGTCTGCATTTTTCCAGAAGCCAGGAAGATTTGGTTCGTTCCAGACTTCAATTGGCCATGTAAGCACTTTTTCTCCATATCGTTCCAGAAGATGCTTTAATGTGGCTTTTATCATTTCGCACCATTTTTCGTAGTCTTTGGGTGGTGTTGTATTGCCTTTCCAATAAAAAATGGTGTTTTTGTCAGAAGCAAGCTTATATGGCATAAAACCAAGTTCGAGAAATGGTTGTATATTCAGTTTAAGATAATTGTCAACGACACGGTCAAGATATGTAAAATTATATTCTGTGATTTTTTTGCCGTTTTTTTCTACATATTCCATGTATTCGCCATAATTTGCAAATTCCTGCATTTCTTTTAAGCCGGTTTTATCAATGTATTCTTGATAAATTCCCATGTCATCGCAAAAAAGACCATGTCCGCGAATAAATTTAAAGCCAATATTATCCTGAACAATTTTAAGCTGGTCTAAATATTCTTTTGTAAGAGCAAGTCCCATTCTGCCTGTTCCAACACAGAAATCAACGTTGTTATTAAAAGGAATTTTTTCATCTTTTATTAATATTGAGTATTTCATATTTTCACCTGAACAAAGAATAAAAAAATATTTAGAAATTGACTATCGGAAAAATCCTTTATTCAAAAAATAGCATGAAGGCATATAATTCAAAAAGAAATAATTTTATGAGGAAATGAAGAATTAGGGGAAAATATGGCAGATTTATCACATAGAAAGGCAAAAGCAAGAATTCAGGTTATTGGAAAAGACGGAAAACCTGTTTCAAATGCAAATGTAACTGTAAATCAAATTAATCACGAATTTTTGTTTGGATGTGGTGCTTTTGAAACACTTCCATATACGAACGGTGCAACTGTTCATAATGGAACTGGAGCTGTTACCAAAAAGGGTGCAGGTTTTTCAAAGGAAATTCTTGAGGACCGTATGAATAAATGGCTTGATCTTTTTAATTATGGTACTTTGCCGTTTTATTGGGGCGGTTTTGAACCTGAAGAAGGCAAACCAAATACAGAACAGTTGATGAATGCAGCAAAATTTTTGCAGAGCAAAGATGTCCGTGTAAAAGGCCATCCGCTTTGCTGGCATACTGGCTGTGTAAACTGGCTTTTGAAGTATGATAATGCAACAATTCTTGAAAAACAGATTGAACGCATTCATCGCGAGGTCGGTAATTTTAAAGGCATTATTGATATGTGGGATGTAATCAATGAAGTTGTAATTATGCCGATTTACGACAAATACGATAATGCAATTACACGCCTTTGCAAAGAACATGGACGAGTCGGACTGGTTCGAAAAGTTTTTCAGGCTGCATATGAAACAAACCCTTCAGGAACTTTCCTTATAAATGACTTTAATATGTCCAGCAATTATGAAATTTTGATTGACGGTTGTTTGAATGTTGGTACACAGATTAATACAATTGGTTTGCAGTCTCATCAGCATCAGGGTGTATGGGGCAAGGCAAAACAGGACGAAGTTTTGAGCCGTTTTGAACATTTCGGACTTCCGATTCATTTTACTGAAAACACAATTGTTGCAGGTCCGCTTGTTGCACCAGAAATTACTGATTTGCAGGATGCACATTACGAAGATGATGCAGCTACACCAGAACTTGAAGCAAAGCAGGCAGAAGATTTGGAAGAGATGTACAGAAACCTTTTTGAAAATCATCCGCTTGTAACTGCAATTACAAACTGGGACTACGGAGATGGTGCATGGCTAAATGCTCCAAGCGGAGTTATTCGCAAAGACGGTTCGCTTAAGCCTTCCTATGAAAAACTGCATCATCTTATAAAAGAAGAATGGCATACAAAACTTGAATTAAAAACAGATGCAGATGGTTATGCTGCTGTTGAAGGCTTTAAAGGCAAGTATGAAGTAACAGCCGGCAGCGATAAAGGTCAATTTGTGCTTTCTGCTGGTGTTAAAGATTTAAAGGTAAATTTATAAAAGAAGTCTGAAAAATTATTTTTAGAAATTCTTGATAATATTGTTTTGATTTGCCTGTATTAAAATACGGGCTGCCGTTTGTGCAGACAAGTGTCAGCCCGTTGTTTTAAATTTAGTCACTGTTGTAATTCTTCAGTATTTTTTGTTAAAATCTTGAATATGCCAATAGAAAATTTTTTACCCGGAAATGATGAGAAGATAAACCAGCTTTTAGAATTTACTGCGCTTGTAGATAAAATGACTGGCATTCAACGCCGTACTTTGCTTGTTGATGGAAGCCGTCGCGAAAATGATGCTGAGCATTCATGGCATATTGCACTTATGGCCATGCTTTTTAAAGATTATGCACCCAAAAACTGCGACATATCGCGCGCCGTTCAAATGTGCATTGTTCATGACCTTGTCGAAATTTATGCAGGCGATACTTTTGCATATGATGTCCATGCAAATACAGATAAAGAAGCACGTGAACAAGAGGCAGCTGACAAATTGTTCAGCCAGATTCCAGAACATCTGGGCAAAGAATTCCGTGAGCTTTGGGAAGAATTTGATGAAATGAAAACGCCCGAAGCAAAATACGCTGCGGCAATGGATCGTATTCAGCCGTATCTTCATAATACTTTAACGGAAGGTCACACTTGGAAAGAGGGCAATCCGTCAATTGCGCAGGTTGACAAACGAATTGCACCGGCAATTGAAACAATTCCCGAGTTGAAAAGCTGGTATGATAAAAACATTGAACGTGCCCGCCAAAAAGGCTGGCTGAAATAATCTGTCAGTTAATGTAATTTATCAAAGATGCAGTTCATTGATTTGTAAGTTTGGAATAAATAAAAAAGCCGGCATTTTTTGCCGTTATATTTTAGCGGTTTAAAATGCCGGTATTTTAATTGTAGAAAAATTTAATAGGTTCAATTTCGAGTTTTTGTTTTTTGCCACACGGATCAGATTTTGCTAACGCAAAATCACTTTATAATCCTGTGCATTCATAAAATCTGACGCTTGCATCATCCTGATTTCAAAGAAAAATCGTTAGATTTTTCCAATCCGTGTGACATTTTAGATGTTTTAAATTGCAAACAACGTCAGAAATTAAAACTCGACATTCGACCTAATAGTCTTATTTAAGGCTAAAACTTACAATTCCTAAAAATTCAATTAAAGACTGTAATCTTCGTCTTTGCCCATCATGATGTTTAAACACTGAACGGCGGCACCACTTGCGCCTTTGCCAAGGTTATCAAATTGTGTTGTTATCATGATACGGTCGTCATTGCCATAAACGAAAATGTTCATGTCATTTGTGCCTGCAAGTGTATTTGCTGGAATAAATGGTTCTGCAAGAACGCCTTCTCCCATTAAAGGCTGCACATGAACAAAACGGCAGTTTGCATAATGGTCGGCAAACATTTTCTGAACATCTGCTGCTGTAACTTTTTTTGAAAGCAAACGGCTGTGAAGACCAACTGTAACTGTCATGCCCTGAAAATAATCGCAGACATAAGGATTGAATATAGGTGCATATGAAAGCCCTGAAATTTTCTGCATTTCCGGCAAATGTTTATGTGCCTGTGTTAAAGCATAAAGACGCGGTGAATCAAGGTCGCTTAAGCGGTTTTCACTTTCATACTGTGCAATTGCTTTTTTGCCTGCACCTGAATAGCCTGAAACTGCATGAATTACAACAGGATAATCTTTTGGCATGATTCCAGATGAAACAAGCGGATAACCGATTGCATTGAAGCCAGAAGCGTAGCAGCCTGGAACTGCAACTCTGTTTGATTTTATGATTTTTTCGCGAAATGATGGTGCAAGTTCTGGAAAACCGTATGCCCAGTCTGGGTTTGTTCGGTGTGCTGTTGATGCATCTATGATTCGTGTATGGTCATTTGTGCAAAGTGCAGCAGATTCAATTGATGCTGCATCTGGCAGACAAAGAAATGTAAAATCAGATTCATTGATGAGGCGTTTACGTTCAGCCGGATCTTTACGAAGTTCTTCTGAAATTGGAAGTATTTCGATATCATCGCGCTTTGCAAAGCGTTCCATAATTTTTAGCCCTGTAGTGCCTTCTTTGCCATCAATAAAAACTTTGTATGCCATCTTTTAAACCTCTTAAAACTACATATTCATCTTGAAACTCATATTTTCAGAGTTTTTTAACTTAATGAACAAACCCCGCTGTCTGTGTCGAAGTCTGCCCATTTAATATAGCGAAAGAAAATAAGCTTTACAAGTGTGTATGTTTTTAACGGAATATTCCATATTTGTTTGCTAATTGAAAGTTAATGGAAAATTGATAAAATTTTAACGAAAAAATGAAAAAAAAGCAGTTAAACGTTTTACTAAAATCGTAATAGAATGTATAATGTATTTATTGAACACAAGTTATTTTATAGGAGTTGTTTCCCTGATGTTTTCTAATCTTTTTTCTAAATCTGTAAAGCTTTCTAAAATGCAGAAGCTTATTGCAGAAAATGCATTTAAAATGCCAAACGAAAATAACCCGATTATGACCCATAAGTGTGGGGCGGATCCTGCTGTTTTGGAATATGGCGACACATTGTATGTTTATTCTACAAACGACATGCAGCAGCTTGAATATACAAATGGAAAAATTGATAACGGTTATACAAAAATTACTTCTTTAAATGTTTTTAGTACAAAAGATTTAGTAAATTGGACAGATTGCGGCGAAATTCCTGTTGCTGGCAAAAATGGTGGCAAAGGTGATGCCAAATGGGCTTCAAATTCCTGGGCACCGGCAATTGCATGCAAAAAAATCAACGGCAAAGATAAATTCTTTCTGTATTTTGCAGACAGTGCAAATGGAATTGGTGTTTTGACTGCCGATTCTCCTGTCGGACCATTTAAAGATCCGCTTGGAAAAGCTTTGATAAGCAGAGATACACCGACATGCAAGACAATTAACTGGCTTTTTGATCCGGCTGTTCTTGTTGATGATAAGGGAAATGGTTATCTTTATTTTGGCGGCGGCCACGATAAAGATAAATATGAACATCCAAAAAATGCACGCTGTGTTGCCTTGACTGATGACATGATTGGCATAAAAGACGAACCGATTATGATGGATCCGCCGTTTTTATTTGAAGATTCTGGAATTAACAAAATTGGTGACACATATTACTACACATATTGTACAAACTGGGAAGACCGCAAAGATACAAAAGACCCTGATAAAATGCCGATTGCTGTAATTGGCTATATGACTTCAAAATATCCGCTGGGACCTTTTGAATATAAAGGCTATACACTTGAAAACCCTGGAACAATCTGGGGTGTCTGGGGAAATAATCATCACTGGATTTTTCAGTTTAAGAATAAATGGTACATAGCTTATCATACACAGACTTTGGAAAAAGATTTTGGAATAGAAAAAAGCGGATACCGCAACTTGTTTATTGATTATTTTGAAGTTAACGCAGATGGTTCTCTGCCAAATCAAAAAATGACAAAAACTGGTGTTGAACAGGTCGGAAGCTTTAATCCTTATGAAAAAATTCCAGGTGCTACTTTTGCTGCTATAAAAAATATTGCAGTTTCAAATAAACAGACTGCTGTTGCTGTAAAAGACGGTGCATATATCTGCATTAAAGGCGTTGATTTGAGTAATGGTGCAGCAAGCATTGCTCTTTCTTGTTCTGCACCAAAAATTGCTTCAATAAAAATTCAATTGGATGATTTTAGTGCCGGCGGTACTGTTATTGGCGAAGCTGCAGTTGGCAAAAAGGGTAAAGTGGATGCAAAACTTGAATTGCCTGAAAACATGAAAGGCAAGCATGATTTGTATTTTATTCTTTCTGAAGGTGTTGAGCTTGTTGATTGGACTATAAATAAGTAAAAAATGTGCAGCGTTTGAAATAAAGCGGACAGGCAGGTTTTAGATTTCTTAAGAAATTTGACATTTCTCAGGTGTCTAAATTTTTATATGAGAAAATACCTCCTAAGTCTAGCTGGATTTCTTTTTGATGTTCAGCTAGGGATCCTTTGTATAAAAACTTTGTCTGTCTGTCCACTTTTTTCAAACATAATTCAAAATGAAAATGTTTCTGTTCTGTTTTTCCTGTTAAAATTTAAAAATAGTTGTTCACTTATCACAAAAATGCACTTATACTGAAAAATATGAAAGATTGTGTCAAATGGGCAATAATTGCGCCTGGAAATATTGCCGGCAGTATGGCTAAAGCCATGAATGGTGTTGCTAAATCGAATGAACCGATTGCAAAAAAAATCAAATTATATGCAGTTGCAAGCCGTCAGGCTGATAAAGCAAAAGAGTTTGCTGATAAATGGAATTTTGAAAAATCATATGGCTCATACGAAGAATTATTAAATGATTCTGAAGTCGATGCTGTTTATATTTCAAATCCGCATGCTTTTCATTTTGATTCTGTCATAGCGTCGCTGAATGCAGGTAAAAATGTGCTTTGCGAAAAACCTGCTGGATGCAGTCGTTCTCAATTAGATGAAATGATTAATCTTGCAAAAGAGAAAAATCTTTTTTTTATGGAAGCTATGTGGACTGCGTTTAATCCTTGTATTGCAAAGATTAAAGAATGCATAGAATCCGGAATTATCGGCGAATTGAAACACATTGATTCACGGTTCTGCAACCGCATTGCATATAATCCAAAAGACCGGCTTTACGCACCGGAACTGGCCGGTGGAGCATTGCTTGATCTTGGCATTTATAACATCTATTTTGCAATGATGATAAATGATTTTTCGCCTGTTGCTGAAAGAAGTTCAATTGTGCGCATGTTAAAAGGTGTTGATGCATGGAACAGCGTAAATTTGGTTTTTGAAAATGGAATTACTACAAGTTTTCAAAGTGCAGCAGACATGAGTGCGGCAAGTGATACACATGATGCAATAATTTTTGGAACAAAAGGCTATATAAAGGTTGAAAATTTCTTTTTGGCACAGACTGCAGAAGTTCATCTTTTTAAATCAGAATCTGGCAATGAAAACAAAATTGTTCAAAAAATTAAAGTTCCATTTATGACGAACGGCTATGAATATGAATTAATGCATGCAACAGAATGCATTCTTGCCGGCAAAACTGAAAGTTCCGTACACACATGGAAAAAATCACAAGACTTGTGTGAGATTATGGATAATCTTAGAAAAGACTGGAACATGAAATATCCCTGGGAGAAATAAAATGGAATATTCGGCAAATTCAGATAAAATTACACGCGATTTTTTTGATTCGCTTTTGATTGAACCGCGTTATCTTGATTCTGGTTTGGCTTCGACAAAGCTTAATCTTTTTGGCAAAACATTTGATACACCGATTATGACAGCTGCTTTGTCTCATCTTGAAAACACAGCTAAAAACGGCATGGTGCTGTATGCAGAAGCTGCCAAAAAAGCAAATGCTGTTCATTGGGTGGGAATGGGTGAAGACAAAGAGCTTGAATCAATTGTTGCAACCGGAGCGTCAGCAATAAAAATTATAAAACCGCATGCAGATAATAAAGAAGTTTTTCGTAAAATTGAACATGCCGTAAATGCCGGCTGTTTTGCAGTCGGCATGGATATTGACCATGCGTTTAATGGAGAAGGTGGCTTTGATAATGTATTTGGGCTTCCTATGAAAGCAAAATCAACGGAAGAAATGCGTGACTTTGTTCAGGCTGCAAAAGTTCCGTTTATTGCAAAAGGTGTTTTAAGCCCAAAAGATGCAGAAAAATGTTTGAAAGCAGGCTGCAAAGGCATTGTTCTTTCGCATCACCATGGAATTATGAATTATTCTGTGCCGCCTTTGATGGTGATTGGTGAAATTTTGAAAGCTGTAGGCAAAGATGCGGCTGTTTTTGTAGATTGCGGCATTGAAAGCGGCATGGACGTTTACAAATGTCTTGCTCTTGGCGCAACTGCTGTTTCTGTCGGTCGTCATCTTATGCCGCTTCTTGCAAAAGGTTCAGATGCTGTTGCAGACCGCATAAAGCAAATGAATGCTGAACTTTGCACGGTAATGTCGCGTACAGGAATTTTGTCTTTGTCAGAAATGGATTCTTCTGTAATTCATAGAAGGACTTTTTGATTTTGCATATTTTCAGTTGAAAAATTGAGCTTTTGTTTTAAGGAAGGTTGGAATGTATCTTGGTGTTTCATCTGCGTTGAAACATAAAACGCCTGAAGAATGGGCTTCTAAACATGCTGCACTTGGCTTAAAATCTGTTGTTTTTCCTGTTGATTATCTTGCAGGAGAAGAAAAAGTCTTGGCTTATAAAAAAGCTGCTGATGATGCCGGTCTTTTGATTGCAGAAGTTGGTGTCTGGCGGAACACACTGGCTAAAGATTTATGCGAGAGGCAAAAATGGATTGATTATGCAGTAAATCAATTGAAAATGGCCGACAGAATTGGTGCAAGATGCTGTGTTAATGTTGTCGGCACTCCTTATGGACCTCGCTGGGACGGCGGCTATAAAGACAATTTCAGCGAAGAATTGTGGAAAATGGCTGTAAAAATGATTCAGCAGATTATTGATGAAGCAAAGCCCTTAAATACAAAATTCAGCATAGAATCAATGCCGTGGATGATTCCAAGCAGCCCTGATGAATATGTAAAATTGATGAATGATGTTAACCGAAAGGAATTTGGTGCGCATCTTGATGTTGTAAACATGATTACATCGCCAAAACGATATTTTTTTAATGATGAATTTTTGAAAGAATGTTTCAGCAAATTAAAAGGAGAAATCTGCAGCTGTCATTTGAAAGATGTGAGGCTAAAAGAAGAGTACACGTTTCAGCTTGAAGAATGTGCCTGCGGAAAAGGCAATTTGAATATTGAATTGTTTGCTGAACTTGCATCAGATTGTGACCCGAAAATGCCGATGATAATTGAACATTTAACTTCTGATGAAGAATATGTTGAAAGTGTCGAATATGTAAAAAAGCGGTTAAAAATATAGGGGCTTATTTGATAAATGCTAAAGCTTGTTATATGTGGCTTGACGATGTTTGTGATAAACTGTAAAAAGTCAAAATAAATATTTTTAATTGCTGGAAATTCAGTTTATATTTTTTTTCAATTTTAGGAGGATTTATGGAAATCTCAAAAGGAAAAATTATTCTGTTTGTTGTTGTTGTGTATTTTGCCATTATGGGCATTAAAAACACAAACAAAGACAAATCGTTAAATGCAGACCTTTTAAAAGAAGTTACAGTTGTAAGCGATGGCAAAATTAATCCTGCAAATGACGGAAAACTTGTTCTTGTTGCTGGCAAAATCAGTTTTGACGGTTCAATTATTTTTGAAGAACTTGATGAAGGCTTTAACAGTTTTAAAGTAACAAGAAAAGTCAAAGATTTTGTTACATATGAAAGAGAAAATGGCAAAAAGGGCTATGAATGGAAAGAAAGGACAGAAGCAGATCCGAATGCATCTGAGCTGATTGATTTTGTATATTCAACAGAAAAAACTTTAACGCCGAATGTAGGCGAATTTGTTCTTGATGATTTTGGTTTGAGTCTTGTAAAAACAAATCAATATTTTAATAAACAGGAATCAATTTGCGGCTTAAAATGGACAGGCTTGAATTATGGCAACCCGGCGCATAAAGATGAAGATGAAGTTGGTGATGTTAATATAAGTTATGATTTTTATGATGTTGATGCACATCCTTATCTTTCTGTTCTGGCTGTACAGTCTGGAAATACATTTAAACCATATGTCGTTGGAAAAAAACAGCAGGTTTATAATGTTTACCCTGAAAAAGTTGATACAGTTGAAAAACTTAAAGAGCAGCTTGCATTGCAGGTAAAATCGAATACACGCGGAAAGATTCTTTTTATTTTGCTTATTGTTGCCGTTGGTGCTTTGCTTATTGTTGATTCTAAGAAAAATTCTGGAAAAAGCGAAAGTAAACCGAAACAGGAAACAGAAAATAAATAGCAACGAAACTAAATATAGCTTGTGTTTTGCGTCTTTTGTGGACGCTCAATAATTGAAAAGCACATCTGAATTCAACAGAAAATGATTGAATTTGGGTGTGCTTTTTTTGTTTTTATGCCGGCAACAGCACAAAATATGGTTAAAAAATTATGATAAATTGTCAAATAAACTTGACAGAGGACAAAATGTAAGATATTTTTGACATAAAGACAGGCAAACAGAGTGCACGGTTTAAGCTGTCTTGATTTCCGTTTGTGCGGATTTTAACAGGAGTATGAAAATGAATAAATCAATTGGATTTTGTATTGGTCTGGTTTCAGGAATTGTTGCCGTGATGCTTGTATCAGTTTTTGCTAGAAAGCTGGCAAAAAAACATTCAAAATCTTGCAAAGAATTTGATGAACGGCAGACTATTGCCAGAGGCAAATCTTGGCGGACAGGTTTTATAGCATTTATTGTAATGAATTTAATTTTGACATTACTTGAATTAGCGGATGTACATTTTGCGGAGCCTGCATTTTTGTTTCTTATTGAAACTCTTATAGCTGTTATGGCATTTGTAATTGATGCAGTTTTCAGGGATGCATATTTCAAAGTTGGCGAATCTAAAAATGTCTGGTGGTTTGTTCCCTTTGGACTTGTGTATGTCGCTTTAGGATTTATTAATTGCAAAGATAAATTTTTGACAGATAATGGACTGCTTTCTACTTATTCCATTATATTTTGTTCTGGTTTTATGTTTCTGATTGTTTTTGTCTGCATTTGCATAAAGAAATTTATGGACAAAAAATCTGAAAAAGAAGAGGGCGAAAATGAATAATACGATGTCGTTTGCATTTTCAGTTTTAGTTGCGGTTCTGCTTGTTGTTTTTGTACTTATTTATAATAAAAAGACAAAAAATGGTGGTGCAGACGAGCGTCAGCAGATTGCTCAAGGAAAAGCTTATTGCTGCGGCTTTTTTACAATGATTATTTTGAATTTTTTGAGCAATCAGGCTGCATTATGTTTCAAATTGGAATTTAATTCAGCTGTATTATTTTTGATTTCGATATTGGGCGGCGGTTTTGCATTTTTGTTGGTCTGCTTATGGAAAGATGCGCTTATAACAAGAATTGAAACAAAAAAAACTGTGGTCTGTGCTTGTTGTCGTGTGGATTGCTGCAGTCAGTTTATATGTTTTCCGCTGGCTTAAAACTTCAAAAATTGAATATATGCTTGTTTTTGTTTGTTGTTTTGCAGAACTTGTTGTACTTTGCATCAATTTGCTTATCAAAACTGGTATAGATAAAAACCAGAAAACAAAGGAGCTGACTTGTGAATAGTTTGCTTGCAGTCGATGTTTTTATTATTCAGATAAATACCAGATGCTGAAAGTTGAAGAGGTGTCGAAATGAAAAACTTAAAATTAAAGGCTGCCCGTGCTTTAAAAGATTTGTCCCAGGAAGATCTGGCAAATAAAGTTAATGTTAGCCGACAGACTATAAATGCAATTGAAAAAGGCGATTATAATCCGTCAATCAATTTATGCATTGCAATCTGCAAAGTTTTAGACCAGAAACTCGACGATTTATTCTGGCCGGAAGATTAATTTGCATAAAATGTTGGCGTGTTATAGAATGAAAGCATCTTGAAATTCTAAGAATTTCAGGATGCTTGTTTAAAAATTAAAGTTTGCTGTAATTTTGTTTTCAAAAGGAAGAGTTTATGGATAATTTTGTTTATGACACACCGACAAAAGTCTATTTTGGAAAAGACGAAGAAAAAAAAGTCGGAAAAATAATCAAAGAATTTGGTGCAAAAAAAGTACTGATTCATTATGGCGGACAGTCTGCAAAGAAAAGCGGTTTGCTTGATCGTGTTAAATCTTATCTTGAAGAAGAAAAAATTGATTTTGTTGAGCTTGGTGGCGTTGTCGCAAACCCCGAATTAAGTCTTGTGCGCAAAGGAATTGAACTTTGCAAACGCGAAGGTGTTGATTTTATTCTGGCTGTTGGCGGCGGTTCGGTTTTAGATTCATCAAAAGACATTGCAAATGGTGTCGCAAATCCAGATGTTGATGTCTGGGAATTTTCAATGGGAACTGCTGCTCCAAAAAAGACAATGCCAAAAGGTGCTATTCTTACACTTGCTGCTGCAGGTTCAGAAATGTCCAATTCATGCGTAATAACAAATGCCGAAACAAAATCAAAGCGCGGTTACGGAAGCCCGTGCAACCGTATGAATTTTGCAATTGAAAATCCTGAACTTACATATACTGTTGATGCTTATCAGACAGCGTGTGGTGCGGTTGACATTGCCATGCACACCATTGAACGTTATTTTTGTCTTGGCGAAAACACATATCTGACAGATGCTGTTGCAGAAGCTGTTATTAAAAGCGCAATAAAAGCCGGTTCAGATGCAATTAAAAATCCAAAAGATTATGCTGCACGTGCAAATATGATGTGGGCGTCATCTCTTGCACACAATGGTCTTACTCAATGCGGCAGAACTTTTCAGCTGACAGTTCATCAGTTTGAACATGAAGTTTCTGGTCTTTATCCAAAAGTTGCACATGGCGCAGGTCTTGCGGCACTTTGGTGCAGCTGGGCACGTTATGTTTATCCGTCTTGTATTCAGCGGTTTTTGCAGTATGCACATAATGTATGGAATCTTGATATTGATTTTGAACATCCTGAAAATACTGTCAACAAGGCAATTGATATGCAGGAAGATTATTATCGTTCAATCGGAATGCCAGTGCGTTTAAGTGAATTGGGCGTAAAGGAAAAGGATCTTGAAGTTCTTGCACTTGCATGCAGCCGGAATAAAACGCGCATTTTAGACGGCTATAAAAAGCTTGGTTTTGATGAAATGCTCGATATTTACAGAATGGCTTTATAGACATTCTGTGAGAATTATTGAAATAATATTTTATGCTTGTTTATGCCGGGGAAAATGCCCCGGTTTTTTTATTCATGTTATTTTAATCAGTGGAAAATTTCAGTATATATTAGAATTAATTCCATAAATGACGACAATTTTTCAAAAATATGATATAAGAACAGGTCGATTCCTGCAAAAAAAATTGATATTGAAATGTTTTTGCAATTTTGTACTTTCAGTTTTTCAGATTGAAAAGTACTGGGTTTTCTAAAAATTACTTGTGTTCTGGAGATTTAATGCCCAAACTTCTTTTTGCACCAATGGCTACGCTTTCGCATGAAGCAATGCGCCGTTTAATTGAACATTATTCACCAAATGCTTGCGATGAATATTATACAGAGATGATACAAGCTACAACGTTTATTGGCGGTGGCAAATTCGAACAGTTTTATGTCAGACCCGGACCAGCACCAGAAAGAGTTGTGTGGCAGTTGACCTGCGGAAAAGCTGAGCCGATGGCAGAAGCTGCAAAAATTATCGGTGCGCTTGGTGGAATTGGCATTGACATAAACATGGGCTGCTGTGCACCAGAGATTGTGCGTCAAGGTGCTGGCATTGCATGGATGCTGAAAGATAATGCTGAAACGCAGCAGATGCTGAAAATGGTTCGAAATGCTGTGCCTTTGGATATGCGCTTAAGTGTAAAAATGCGTCTTGGCGATGAAGATTATAATATGGAAAAATTGTGCAATTTTGTGGACATGCTTGTTTCAGAGGGTGTTTCGCAGATTGTGCTTCATCCAAGAACAAAAAAGGCAAAATTTAAAAGACCTCCGCATTGGAATGATGCAGAAACACTTTTTGAATATGTTCAAAAGAAATATGATAAAAAAATCTGCTGCTGCATAAACGGCGATATTGTTGATTTTGAAAGTTTGAATAATGTTCAAAAACTTGTGCCGTTGTCTGATGGTTTTATGATAGGACGCGCTGCTGTTCAAAAACCGTGGCTGTTTGGTGTTCTTTCGCAGAAACTTCAAGGCATCATTCCGGAAGAAAAATCTGAACAGACTGTCGACAGTATGGAACTTGTAAAAGAATTTCTTGTAAATCTCAAGGAATGTCAGCCTGAAGATTTCTGGATAACTCGTGCAGCCCGTTTTTTTGCATATTTTTGCAATAATTTTGGTTTTGCACATTATCTTTTTACACAGATTAATAATGCAAAAGATTTAGATGGAATGGAACAGGCTTTTTCAGCATATCTTGAGAAAATGCCTGGAGAAAGATTTTTGAATATCTACAAATAAAAATAATAAAAGCTTCTGAATTGTAATTTTTGAAAACTTCGCTATTGAGCAGCTGGCGTCTGTGCCGGGAAAGCGTTCGTTTTAGATATTTTAAAAACGTTTGCCAAACATTGCTATTGTGGCTAAAATGCTTTTATGGATTTATTTGACCAACAGAAAAACGATTCGCATCAGCCTTTGGCTGCAAGAATGAGACCTAGAACACTCGATGAATTTATTGGACAGGATCATATTGTCGGCAAAGGGCGGCTGCTGCGGCGTGCAATTATGGCAGATCAGTTGACATCTGTAATTTTTTATGGTCCGCCAGGAACAGGAAAAACAACATTAGCTCGTGTCATTGCAAATCATACAAAAAGTAATTTTCTCACTTTAAATGCAGTTCTTACAGGTGTGCAGAATATACGCGATTCAATAAAAGCCGCAGATGAACAGCATCGGCTTTATGGACGCAGAACAATTCTTTTTGTTGATGAAGTTCACAGATGGAACAAAAGCCAGCAGGATGCACTTTTGCCATGGGTCGAAAATGGAACGATTATTCTTATTGGTGCAACAACCGAAAATCCTTTTTTTGAAGTCAATAAGGCACTTGTAAGCCGCAGTCGTGTTTTTCAGCTTAAACCGCTTACAAATACAGATTTGATGAATGCGGCAACCAGTGCAATAAAAGATAAAGAGCGTGGATATGGCCGCTGGAACGTTAGATTTGAAGAAGGTGCGCTTGAGCATCTTGTGGAAACAGCTAATGGAGATGCCAGAAGCTTGTTGAATGCACTGGAACTTGCGGTTGAAACAACACCTGCAGAATGGAAGCCTGATGCTGTTCCTTGTGTTCCGCCAGAAAATTCTGAAATATACATAAGTAAAGAAACTGCAGAAGAAAGCATTCAGCGGAAAGTTGTGCTTTACGACCGTGACGGTGACTATCATTATGATATTATCAGTGCTTTTATAAAAAGCCTTCGTGGAAGAGATCCTGACGCGGCGCTTTACTGGATGGCACGAATGATGAGTGCAGGAGAAGATCCTCATTTTATTTTCAGGCGTATGCTTATTTCTGCGTGTGAAGATACTGGACTTGCAGACCCGAATGCGATTGGTGTTGTTGAATCTTGTGCTGCTGCTTTTGACCGGATAGGTCTGCCGGAAGGTCAGTATATGCTGACACAGGCTGCACTATATCTTGCAACTGCGCCGAAATCGAACAGTGCAATGGCATATTTTGATGCGCATCGGGCTGTTATGGCAGAAGATGCAGAAGTTCCCAATCATCTGCGTGATGCAAGCCGTGATAGCGAAGGTTTCGGACATGGAGCCGGTTATTTATATCCACATGCATATCGGAATCATTGGGTTGCTCAGCAATATTTGCCAGACGGTCTTGATGGCCGTGTTTTTTATAATCCGTCTGATCAGGGGTATGAAAAAACAATTCAAGCCGAAGTACTGTCACGCAGAGAACTTCAGATTGCAGTTTTAATTGAAGATTCTCAAGCTGAAATGGAAATGGTAAACCCGATTGATAACTGGTGGCATGCAGAAAGATTAAAGCATGGTGTTGTAAAAACAGGCGAAAGTCTGACGTTTACGCCTGAGAATAAAAAACTTGCACAATGGCAAAAACGTACAGATGAAGGCCGTGCAGAATATCTGCTTGAACTGCGTAACAGTTTCTTGGATTATGCAAAACTTTTACGGCATAGCAGAAGTGTTGTGCTAAATGCAGATGACGGGCTTTTTGTCTGGGAAACGCTGCGCAGAAGTCCAGAGGGGTTTGCTGGTGGATTGTGCCGGACTCAAAAAGGAAAAGAAATTCTTGCACAGTATGCATCAACTCTTGCAGAAATTGACCGGCCGGTTATTGCAACAAAATGGTCTGATTTTGGTGATGTAACATTCGATTATGTTTTGTGCAGAAATCCGTTTATTTCAAGAGAATCAATGAAAAGTTTTCTTTCTGAATGGAAAGGCCATATTCTTGAAAAGAAGCAGTTTTCAAATTCGTCTGAAACTGATTCAAAAAGCGAAATGTTTCCTTCATTTGCAGAAGACTGCAAATTATGTTTCGTTCAGAAAATTCCACAAAAAGGCGAGCGGGTTAGTGCAGCTGTTCTGCGCCATCTAGATGTAACGCATCAGAAAATTGATGAAAGTACAAAAAAAGCATTTGATGTTTTTGCAGAAGCAGAAGAAGCTTTTTTCAATCAAAGTTCAAATGCACTTTTTGACTGGAATGAAGAAACAATTGCACAAATTGCAGCAGAATTATCATTTAATGAAACACATTTAAGCAGGTTGCTCGTTTCAAAACGTTTGATAACAAAAGATGATGTTTCACTTTGGTTTTCAGAAAATTCTGAGTATGGGCGTTTTATAGCAGAAAAAATGGCAGAAACAGAGTTAAAAAAAGTTCAGGCTGTGCTTGATACTTTTGCTGCCAGAAGAGTATCAGTTGACTGGCAGCAGACTGTATCGTATTTTATTTTGCATAAATGAAAACCCTGACAGAAATTCAATTCTTGCTTAATTTCTGCCAGGATTTTTGATTACGGTTTACACCTTGCACATGGTGTATAACCTTTTTCCAAAGCTTCCTGTTCATCAATTGGAATTACTTCTTTTGCTTTGTTCAATGTGCTGCAATTTTGCGTGTGGTACTTTGTTCCAGAATTTGTAACATAAACAGTTTTTGCAGCATTTTGTGCATAAATTGCTGCTGAAATTATCAGCGCCAGTGCAGCTAATACTGCAATTTTCTTTGGTTTGTTTTTCATAAAAACTCCTGAAAAAATATAATTTAGTTTTCCGAAGACAAATTTAATGCAACGATTAACCTGCAGTTTTTCCTGCGATGCCTTCGGTTTACATATGTATATATCTAGATAAAATTTAAATTTTGGTGTGTTTTGATAAAAAAAATTGTAAAAAAATCTTGAAAAATGCTTTTAAGATGAAATTATGTGAACGAAACAACATTAATTAGCCTGAATGTTGAGTTATGAAATCCATAGTTGTTCCTGCACTAACAAGACCATAAAAACAATCTGTCATCCCGAATTTATTAACCTTCGGCGGTTTTCAGCTCGGAATCCCTTAATACAAGGGGATGCTGAAATAAATTCAGCATGACATAATGAAGTTTACATCTCTTTTATAAAAACTCGACATTTGGGTTAATTATGGTCATTTTGAAAATTTGAGTTACTTGCGCTGTTTTCTCATACTTGAAATAAAAAGACAGTTAGGGGTATTATTACTTTTGTATTGAAAATTCTTTTTCAATGGCAAAATATATTTATAAAAGGTTTTTGCTTTTTTATAGATATCAGCGATTTTTTACAAATCTCGCACAAAAAAATGTGAAATTTCAAAATGTTTTGAAATTTCTAAAACTCAGAGGTGTTTTTATGAATTTTATCTTTTTAGGCCCTCCAGGAGCTGGAAAAGGAACTTTGGCAAAACAGGCGGCACAGGTTTATAATATTCCGCACATTTCAACCGGAGATATTTTCCGTGAGAACATTAAAAATCAAACAGAATTAGGCAAAAAAGTTGATGCCATTATTAAGTCTGGTGGCTTGGTAAGCGATGATATTACTTGTGAACTTGTAAAAGACCGCCTTTCAAAACCAGATACAAAGAATGGCTATATTCTTGATGGTTTTCCTCGCACAATTCCACAGGCAGAAGCTCTTGAAACTTTTGCAAAAATTGATGCAGCTGTTAATTTTGATATTTCAGATGAAACAGTAGTTGAAAGACTTGGCGGTCGTGTCTGCTGCAAAGATTGCGGTCAGATGTTTCATGTAAAGTTCAATCCTCCAAAAACAGAAGGAAAATGCGATAAGTGTGGTGGAGAGTTGTACACACGCGATGATGACAAAACAGAATCAATTCAGAATCGTCTTGTTGTTTATCGTAAATCTACAGCTCCTCTTATTGATTTCTATAAAAACAAGGGCAATCTTGTTGATATTAATGCAAGACCTGCACCAGAAACAATTCTTGTAGAATTCGAAAAGAAATTCCCAAAAAAATAATGCACTGCTGATACTGGCTTTTGAATTCCAAAAAGCAAAAGCCAGAATGATTTTTCAGAGTCATGTTTTAAAATAATAAAGCCAGCTTGAAATATTTTTCAAACTGGCTTTATTTTGATATACGGTTAACCTTTATTTAATATAAGTTCCAGGCTCCTGCATCAGTTTCGTCGTAATATGCCCATAGACCATAAGCATTTTTATCAGATGTGGTAACACCTGCATAAATTTCTTTTCCAAATGTCCAGAATGAACCGTCTATAATTCCTAAACCTGCAATTCGCTCACCATTTTTATGTGGATAATTATCTATTTTATTTGTTCCGTCTAGAGAAACTCTGTAATATCCATTATTCATTGTTGCAACAAGAAGATAGTCTTTCTCGTCTCCGCTTGTAATTCTTTCTTTGTCTCGGTAATAAGCAAGACCTGTTATGGCACCGATTTTTGTTGATGACAGGCTGTTTTCACCTGCGTTTTCTAGATTAATATCTCCCGCGGAACTGCGAATGATAAATTCTGTTGATATTTTAGTACCATTATTTATTAGATTTATATAATAGGCTGTATTTGTATTTGTATTTTTTGTTACAAGATGTGTATTAAAAAGCTGAGAACCGCCTGAAGTATTTTTTACAGCACCTTTACAGTTGCCCAAATTGTCGCCGGTGGTTCCTGTACTTGAAAGTTTATAACAGCTTCCGCCGTACTTTGAAACAAAAGCTTCTCTTCCACCGTTTGTTGACTGATTGTCAAAAATTGTCATTGCACCGCTTGAAATAATAGTCTGACCGGCATTTGTACCATATAATACGCTTACCTGTACATCTTCATAATGATAATTATTAAGGTTTGTTTCGCTTACATCTGTAGAAATATTAAAGTGCTGAACATACAGATTATTGTCATCAGCGGCCAGAAGCCCAATAGCTCCGTCCCAGTTTGTAGGTATTGCTGTCCAGCCTCGTCCGTTTTTTTGGAATATTTTGCTACCGTTTGTACAATACAGAGTGTTGTTGTAGTAAACCATTGAACGAACTGCCCATTTTGCTGAGCTTTTTCCAAGCTTTACTTCATTTTCGATTGCAGAAAAAATCGCACCGCCAGAGGCACCGCCTCCGCAACCTGATACTAAAAAAGAAAAAACTATCAAACTGAATAATGCAAAAAAACTTTTTCTATTCATGATGCACATCCTTAAAAATGATATTTAACGCTTAAACCTGCTTCAACTGTTGTGCCAAAACGATTGTTTGCGCTGTTATTAATATAATATTGCGGAATAAGATAAGTTCCTAATGTTACGCCGATTGACCAGTCAGAGTTTGTTCTGTAAAAAAGACCAATTTCCGGTTTTGCGATGGGACCAAGATAAAATCTTGTAAGATATGACTGTAATGCAAAACCTGCAGAAAATGAAATAGGAATTTCATAACGACCTACGGAAATGTTTAATGTTCCTTTTGCCATTATAGGCACATTATAAAAAACATTGCTTCCTCTTGTTCTGTGATAGTTAAAGTTAACGCTTCCGCCGACGGAAAAAAGTGAATCAATAAAAAAATTATAACCGAGAGTGAAGTTCCCGCCCCAGCCTAAGTTATGTGGGGAAAGTGCATAGTTTCCAGAAAGACCAATTCTGATGCTCTGGTCGCCATATGAATTCAATTCAAAATCACCAACATTAAATGTAGGTGATTCTTTAGTTTCTTCCTCGGAATCACCCCAGTCTTCATCAGAATCATCCCAGTCGTCTGTTTCTTCTGTGCTGTCTTGAATGTTTGCTGCAGGAGCATCGTTTGAAAATCCAAAAGAATTGTCATTGACCCAGTCATCATTTCCAAATGAAAATGATTGTGCAAAGCATGATGCAGTAATTAAAACAATTAAGCAAAAACTAAAAAAACGTTTCATAATTCCTCTTGTTATAAAAATAACAAATCTTACTATGGGTATTCCTAAAAAGTATTATTAATATTTCTTTTATGTCTGATAAAAACATTTAAAAATGAAATACATAAAAGATTCTTAAAAACTTTTGCCCCTTTAGGTATTCCTGTTATAAAGCTAAAAAACAAATGTTTTCAAAGCTTCTGACAGAGAATTCTGTACAGACCGACTAAACATATATTTGCAATATTCTGGTTCTGCAATTTGTTGAATTAGTATGGATAAAAAAGCAGAAAACCATTACACTACAGTCTGTAAAACATCGGTATTGTTAATATAGCGCATTTTCCGTTTTATTGTCTATGGAAATGACTGTAAAAACTTAAATCGATTCGTGTATAATTTCAACAGCTGAAACAATGAAACGGTTACAGTTATGCAGAAAATAATGCAGTTTTTTGAGTAATCTTGAGATATATGAAATAAATTTATATGATTTCATTGGTTTGGTTTTAATGCGCTTTGAATATGTTTTTTAAAGTGCTTCTTGATTTTTTAGATGCAAAATTTAATTTTTTAACAGATATAGGAGTTTGTTATGAGTGCAGAAATTATTGATGGTTTTCAGATTGCAGCAGATGTTCGTCATCGTGTTGCTGAAAAAACAGCCGAACTGGTAAAAACAGGAATTCATCCTTGTCTTGCAGTGATTCTTGTCGGTGAAAATCCTGCCAGTGTTTCTTATGTAACCGGAAAAGAAAAAGCACTTGCAGAAGTTGGCATGAAAGACCGTTCTATTCGTCTGCCGGAATCAACTTCTGAAGAAGAGCTCTTAAAAATTATAGATGAACTTAACAATGACCCTTCTGTTCATGGAATTCTTGTACAGCTTCCGCTTCCGAAGCATATTGATGAAGATAAAGTTATTATGGCTATAAAGCCTGAAAAAGATGTTGATGGTTTTCACCCTGTAAATGTTGGAAATCTGGTTATCGGACGAAAAGCTTTTTTGCCATGCACTCCGCACGGAATTATTGTTTTGCTTGAAACAATGGGAATAAAAACAGACGGAGCTCATGCCGTTGTTGTCGGTCGTTCAAATATTGTCGGCAAACCTGTTTCATTGCTTCTTGCACGCCGCGAAACAAACGCTACAGTAACAATCTGTCATACAGGCACAAAAGATTTGGCTTCAATTACAAAACAGGCAGATATTCTTGTTGCGGCTGTTGGACGTCCAAAAATGATTAGTGCAGATATGATTAAACCAGGTGCTGTAGTTATTGATGTCGGTGTAAACCGCATTCCTGATGCAACTAAAAAAAGCGGTTTCCGTCTTGTCGGCGATGTTGATTTTGAAAATGCAAAAGAAGTTGCTTCATATATAACACCAGTTCCAAAAGGTGTTGGCCCTATGACAATCGCAATGCTTATGCAGAATGTCCTGGAAGCAGCTTTGGCTGCAGCTGAATCAAAATGATAGACATTCAAAAACAGCAGGATGACCGCGAAATACCGCTTAAAAAAGTTGGCGTAAAAAATTTGCAGTATCCGGTTCATGTGCTTGACCGCAAAAACCATACACAGACAACTTCTGCTGTAGTTGATTTGTATGTAAATCTTCCAAAGCATTTTAAAGGAACGCACATGAGCCGCTTTGTTACGGTTTTTCATAAATATCATGAAAATCTGTCGATGCGGCATTTTCTGCTTATGCTTGAAGAAATTCGTACAACTTTGGATGCTGCCGAAGCTTTCGGTACATTACGGTTTCCGTTTTATCTTGAGAAAAAAGCACCTGTAACAGGGCAGTGCGGCATGATGGCATACGAATGCGTTTATGAAGGAACAGTCCGCAAAAACGAAAACAGTGAAAAAGAAAAAAAATCTGAATTTTTCGTAAGCATTTCTGTTCCAGTAACGACACTTTGTCCTTGTTCAAAAGCAATAAGCTCAAACGGTGCACACAATCAACGTGGAATTGTAACTGTAAAAGTGCAGAATACATCGTTTTTCTGGATTGAAGATATTATTGAGCTGGTTGAATCGTGTGCATCTTGTGCACTTTATTCAGTATTGAAACGTGAAGATGAAAAGTTTGTAACTGAACATGCGTATGAAAATCCACGGTTTGTAGAAGATTTAGTCCGTGAAGTTTATATAGGACTTAGGGATTTTGCTTCCGGTGAAAATCCACGGGCCGAAAAACCTTTCAGCTGGTTTAGTGTAGAAGCTGAAAATTTTGAAAGCATTCATAATCATAATGCGTATGCTTACACGGAATTTTCCGAGGAGTCATAATGACCTATTTTTTTGAAACTTATGGTTGTCAGATGAATAAAGCAGAATCTGCTTCGCTTGAACAGCTGCTTTTAGAACGTGGCTGGAAAGCAGCAGAATATGCTGAAACAGCAGATTTGGTTATTATAAATACATGTTCTGTGCGTATAACCGCAGAGACCAGAATACATGGCCGTCTCGGCTGGTATTCGGCTTTAAAAAAAGAACGCAGCGGCGAACAAGTTGTGGCACATCATCGTGTTAGCAGACCTTGCGAAGTTCCGTTAAAAAAATTGACTGTCGTTGTTACTGGATGTATGGCAGAAAGATTAAAGGACAGCTTGAAAATTCAGTTTCCTGTGGTTGACTATGTTGTCGGCACATTTAAAAAACAGCATTTTCAAGACATTATTGATGCAGTTGAACAAAATCGTGAGCTTGTTAATCTTGAAGAAGACGCAGTTTATTCATTTGCGCCTCTTTCGTATGAACCTGGCGCTTTTCAGGCTTTTGTGCCGATTATGCATGGCTGCAATAATTTCTGTTCATATTGCATTGTTCCATACGTTCGCGGCAGGGAAATTTCACGTTCTGCAGCAGAAATTATTAAAGAAATAGATATGCTTAGTGCTCATTCTGTAAAAGAAATTACGCTTCTTGGTCAGAATGTAAATTCATACAGATTTGAAGAAACTCTTGAAGACGGCACTGTCAATACTGTTGATTTTCCGGAACTTTTGGAACGGATTGCAAAACATATACGCGAAACAAAATCTTCAATAGGCTGGGTTAGATTTATGTCGAGTCATCCGAAAGATTTGTCTGACCGCCTGATTGATGTAATTGCAAGAGAACGTGTTTTGTGCCGTCATATTCATCTGCCAGTGCAGAATGGTTCAAATGCAGTGCTAAAGGCAATGAACCGCAAATATACACGCGAACATTATCTTGAACTTGTTCAAAAAATCCGCGGCCGCATTCCAGATGTTTCGCTTTCTACAGACATTCTTGTAGGTTTTCCTGGTGAAACAGAAGAAGATTTTGAACAGACAGTTTCTCTCATGCAGCAGGTACGCTATGAAGCGGCTTATATGTATTATTATAATCCACGAGAAGGAACTGTCGCATTCAGCATGAAAAATCAGATTCCTGTTGAAGAAAAGAAACGGCGTGTTGCTAAAATTATAGAACAGCAGCTTGTCATTACAAAAGAGAATCTTTTGAAACGCATTGGAGAAAAGGTGCTTGTTCTTGTTGAAGCAGAAAGCCGCGATAATTCTTTTGAAGTTTTGGGACGCACTGAACGGGATGAAAGGGTTGTTTTCGCAGGAGATAAATCTTTAATTGGCAATTTTGTTCATGTTTCTTTAGATGAACTTAATGGCAATACTTTCAAAGGTTCTCTGCTGAAAGACAGTTAAGAAAACGCCTGTTGCAAACTTCATTTTCTGTAGGAAAGTTTTGAAGTTGAAAATGCAGATTATATCTGTAAATAATTGCAGTTTTTAGTGTCTTATTTTTAGTATTTTTGAAATAGCTGAAATTCATTTACAAGGCAGGAATGTCATGAAAACTTTTTGGAAAAGTGAAAAAAAAGAAACTTTGAAAACCACAGAAACTCAACTTGCTGAAGAAGTGAAAGTTGAAGAAAAAAACGAAACTGAAAATCGTGAAAGCCAGCATAAAAAAGCATCTGCGGTTTCTCGGAAAGGAGCAACAAAAATGCCGTGGCGTTTAATAAAGCTTGTTTTGATTTTGCTGTTTGCAATTGTTTTTGCCGCATTTAATATTGATAACCGGTGCGGTGTTTCTTTGATTTTTGTGAGTTTTCAGAATGTGCCTGTATTTGTGACAATGTTTGTTTCTTTCTGTGTCGGCATAATATTTGTGCTGCCGTTTACAATCGGAAGGGATTCTGCTGTAAGAAAAGCACAGGAAGCTGAAGCAGAAGTTGAAAAACTTAAAGCACAAAAAGCTATGTGGAGCCGGCAGAAAAAGATGCCGAAAATAAAACGTGAAAAGAAATCTTTTTTCAAGTCAAAGGCTGCTAAAAAAGAAGCAGGCGGTTCTTTGAAAGAAACTGAATCTTTTCAAACTGAATCAGTGTCGGAAGAAAAAACAAATGAATAAAATTTTTGCTGGGGTTGCTAGAAAAGCAAAGTCTGGAATTTGTCTGGTTGTAACGATTTTATTTATGTCGTCTGTTTTTGCAGAAACTTCGCAGGTTATAACCAATGCTGTAAAAACCGGTTCTGTCGAGAGTGCAATTAATTATATAAAAGGTTCTTTGCCTGGTGTTCAAGATCTGAATGAGCAAAAGGAAATCATGCTGTTTTTAGGACGTCTACAGCAGCAGGCTGCTCTTTATCGGGATGCTTATGAATCTTATTCTGTTGTAATTGCTCTTGATAAAACTGTGCCTAACGTTGATGTCCGGCTTGATGCTGCAGTTAGTATTCTTGCAGCAGGTGAAACAGCAACAGCAGAAAGTGTCTTGGATTCAATTCTGGCAATAGAAAGTGACGATGCGGCTGGTGCAAAGGCAAAATTGCTTGCTGTCTGGTGCGGTGTATTAAAAGCTTCGACGGCAGAAGAACTAGATACGCCTGTCAGTCATTTTGTCAGCTTTTTAGATGATCCGGCGATGGCCTGTGAAAAGCCTGCCATTCTTTTTTCGCTATGGTGGTTGACGGGCGATGTGGCTTATGCACAGAAACTTGAAACAGATTTTGCAAAAACACCGGAAGCTGCGTGTGCAAATGGAAGGGCAGAAGTTCTGCCTCTGCCATATTTTTATTTTATTCCACGAAAAAATGCTGGTTTTGATGCAAAAGAAGCTGCTTTAAGATATTCAAATAAAAAAGCTGTTGCATCTGCAAAAGAAGCAGAAAATCAAAAAGTAATCTGGCAGCAGGTTGGTCTTTTTAAAGACGAGAATAATGCAGAAAATTGTGTTAAACGTCTTGTTGCAGCAGGTTTCAGACCGGAAGTGCTTAAACAGACAAAACCAAGCGGAAATAATTATACGGCCGTTGTTGTAAAAGAAACAGATGGTTCTGTTGCACAGGCTTTGCGTAATGCTGGGTTCGAATGCTATCCTGTTTTTGAAGAATAGCGCAAGATAATGGGCAGTTCTGAATCGTTTCAGAACTGCTTTTTTTATGCTTGTGTCAAAGTCGCGCTGTTTTTAAGCCTGGCAGAATATAAAAATCAAAGTGGCTGCAGATTAAAAAGTGAATTTTGAAAATTGCAATTTTTAGAGTCTTTTATCATTAAATAAATTAAACATGTTTCAAAAAATTAATTTTCGGCAGTTAAAAGCCTTTCAAGTTTTATTGCAGGTGCTGTTGTGTTTGCAAAACCGTCTGTCGTAATTGAAACTGGTGTCAGAACAAGTGTTTCGCGTATGTCTGTGCCGGTTGTCGTTGTTGCAAAAGAAGGCAGATAATATCCATTCAGATATTTTTCATCTGAAAATGACTTGAACTGCAGTAATGTTGTGTTTTTTATGCGCAAAGATGTAACGGCTCCATTTGCTGTCCATGATTCACTTGTAATTGAATATTGACCGTTTTTGATTGTTATTGACATGTTTGTATTTGTTGTCCAGATATGGCTGCTTGTTTCAATCTGTTTCAAAATTGTCTGGTCAAAATCCGGCTGCTGGGCTGTCATTGACTGAATGCTGATTTTTTTGTAAGTGCCATCCCAAAGTGTTTCCTGCATGACGGCCATTTTTACATCATCATTGACTTTTACTTTTATTTCGTCGATGTCATTTAACGAAACGTCAAATCGACGGACAAGGCTTGTAACTGAAGTATTTACCATTGTCAGTTTTGCCCCGCCTCTGCGCAGCGACGTTGTATTCCATTGATAAATTTCCTGTATTGTGTCTGCAGAAAAGATTATTTCGTGTTTTTCTGGGTTAAAGAAAACATAGCGGATGCTTGAATCTCCGGCAGATGATTTAAACCATAAGCCGTCAAGAAATTTCTCAAAAGTTTGTGGTGTTCCATCTTGAATTTTCTGCAGTTCTTCTGCTGCAATTTTTTTGCCTTCAACTCTGTTTTCAGAAACTTTTGTATATTTTTTGGTCAGCGGGTTCCAGTTATACATTGTCTGAATTTGGTCTAAAGAATCTTTATTTTTTGATGTGTCTGAACTGTAAACCCAGATTGGAAAACTTTCGCCTTGTACCTGAGAAAAATAATACGGATCGCTGCGCTGAATCTGCTGAATAAATATGCTTGCATCTGCTGTAAAGTCTGCAATGACGTTATATTTGAAATCATTGCCTTTTGTTTCAGGCAAAAGCACTTTTAAAACAGTTTCTTCTTTGCTGTTTAAGCCTGTGTATGTCAGTGAATTTTTGTGGTCGCCTGTCATATCCTGTACGGAAAAAGAAAATGAGTCACTTTTGGTTATTTCTGTATTAATTTCGCTTTTTCGTTCATAAATTTTCTTTTTGGGATCGTAAAGTCCTGTAATCAAAAAAATGGAATTTGAACCGGCTTTTCTTATGCTGATAACCTGGTCATCAAAAGTGTCATTGTTCATATCGATTGAAATTGCATTAATCAATGTTTCGCCGGGCATGAGTTCAATTAATGAAGTTTGAAGCTCTGTTTCTGTTTCTTCGATAAAAATGTCTTCTTCTTCGACGGCAGATGACTGTGCATTTGGTTTTATTATTTTTGCGCTGATTGTCTTGTGTTCAGATTCTTTTGGTTTTTTATAAGTATAAACTGCAAAAATGCTTAGTGTGATTACGGTCAATATAAAAAATATAGTTGTAAAACGTTTCATTGCATTATGATATCAGTTTTATATGCAGTGCTTCAAGACTCTTTGAAAATTTCTGAAAAAATCATTGATGTCTGTGGAATTTTTTAGAAACTGTTTTATAAAATTGAATTAATGATTTCTGTTAAAAAAATGTCAGAAGTTATGCATAAGAAGTTATGTATAAATTATGTTTTGATGAAAAAAAATGAGTTCAGTTACATTTTGTCTGTAATTTAAATGTTGTTTTGGCTTAATGCCATTGACATTTAAGCTGGACTTTTCATAAAATAATGCATTATGACAGCTAATGAATTGCGTTCTAAATACATCGCATTTTTTAAAAGTAAAGGACATGCTGAAATTTCAGGCAAGTCTTTAATTCCAGAAAATGATCCTTCAGTTTTATTTACAACTGCAGGAATGCATCCTCTTGTTCCTTATTTGCTTGGTGAAAAACATCCGGCAGGAACACGCCTTACAGATTATCAGAAATGTGTTCGAACGGGCGACATTGATGAAGTAGGAGATCCTGCCCATTTAACTTGTTTTGAAATGCGCGGTAACTGGTCCTTAGGTGATTATTTTAAAAAGGAATCTATCGCTTTTTCTTATGAATTCCTTACATCAAAAGACTGGCTTGCCCTTGATCCTAGAAAAATATCTGTAACTGTATTTGCCGGAGATGAAAATGCTCCACGCGATGATGAAGCAGCTTCTATTTGGATTGAAAACGGTATGCCGGAAGACAAGATTGCATATCTTCCAGCAAGCGATAACTGGTGGGCAGCAGGTCCACCAGGTCCTTGTGGCCCTGATACAGAAATTTTTTACTGGGTTGGAGAAGGTTTTCCACCAAAAGGTTCTAATAAGGGTACAGATTCTGCAAACTGGATGGAAATCTGGAACAACGTATTTATGCAGTACAACCGCGTAGATGAAAAAACATTGGTTCCACTTCCAAAACAGAATGTGGATACAGGTATGGGTCTTGAAAGAACAAACTGCATTTTGCAGGGAAATACATCT
>JAZQNK010000044.1:0-18211 GCA_045627325.1 Treponemataceae bacterium
CAAGTTGATATTTGCGTCACAGCGCATGTTTCCTTCTTCAAGGTTGCCTTCTGTAACATTTACATAGCGCAAAATTTCCTGAACAGTCTGCATAAAAAGCGCAGCTTCTTCAGGAGTGTTCATGTCCGGACGTGTAACAATTTCAATAAGCGGTGTGCCGCTTCGGTTATAGTCAATGTAACTGTAAGCGCCTTCAAGGTGCAGACTCTTGCCTACGTCTTCCTCAAGGTGAATGCGTTCAATGCGAACACGTTTGTAACCGCCATTTTCCGGCAGGTCAACATAACCGTCTGTACAAAGAGGCACATCATATTGAGTAATCTGATAGCCTTTTACCAAGTCTGGATAAAAATAATGCTTGCGGTCAAATTTTGTAAACTCTGCAATATTACAGTTCAAGGCAAGACCGGCAACAGCACCAAGTTCAACATAACCTTTGCTGATTCGTGGCATTGCACCAGGAAGACCAAGACAGACAGGACAGACACGTGTATCAGGCATGCCGCCATAACGATTTTCGCAAGAACAAAATGCTTTTGTCTTTGTCAAAAGCTGGCAGTGAATTTCACAGCCGATAATTACTTCATATTTATCTACACTCATTTTGATGCCCCCGCAACAGCTGCAATTTTAGAAGCCACATCTGGATGTGCTTCATGCCAGGCCTGCGCAACCTGCAAAAGTTTTGCGTCATTGAAATGTGCGCCTGTAAGCTGAACACCAATCGGCAAACCGTCTTTTGTAAGACCAGCCGGAACAGAAACAGAAGGAACACGTGCAAGGTTTACAAAAGTTGTAAACAAATCCGAAAGGTACATAGCCATCGGATCATCAACTTTTGCACCAAGCTTAAATGCACTTGTCGGGCTTGTTGGACAAAGAATAACATCATATTTTTTGAAAACTTCGCTTATATCGCGCTGAATTCTTGCACGAACTGTCATTGCCTTTTTGTAGCAGTCACCAGAAAAATTTGATGAAAGAACATAATTTCCAATTACAATTCTGCGCTTTACTTCTGCACCAAAACCATCGCTTCGTGTTTTTACATAAAGCTCATCATAACCTTCACCAGGGTCTTTGCGTGCACCATAACGAATGCCATCAAAACGGCTCAAGTTTGAAGCTGCTTCAGAAAGTGCAATAACATAATAACAGGCAATTGCAGCATCAAGAACAGGAATTTCGACAGTTTCTACAGTTGCACCCTGTGCAATAAACCATTTTTTTGTCTCTTCAAAACATGCTGCAATTTCACCATCAAGACCTTTTGTTTCAAGAAACTGCTTTGGAATTGCAATTTTCATGCCTTTTACAGAAGACGCTTCGAATTTGCCAGTCTTCAATATATCTGTACACGGTTTTACATCTGTATCAGCAGATGTGTCGTCATAAAAATCTTCACCAGCCATAACTGCAAGCGGAAGAGCAATATCGGCAGGTTCTTTTCCAAGAATTCCAACCTGATCCAAAGAAGAACCGAATGCAACAACGCCCCAGCGGCTCAAAGCACCATAAGTCGGCTTGTAACCATAAATGCCGCAATATGCAGCCGGCAAACGAACAGAACCACCAGTTTCTGTTCCCAAGGCAAAAGGAATCTGACCACCGGCAACAACGGCAGCAGAACCACCAGAACTTCCACCCGGGGTATAATCGCGGTTTACAGGGTTATGGCTTGCACCATAGCATGAATATTCTGTAGAAGAACCCATCGCAAACTCGTCCATGTTTGTGCGTCCAAAAGGAATTGCACCAGCAGCAACAAGACGCTGAATGACAGTTGCATTATATGGTGCAACGTAACTTTCAAGAATGCGGCTGCCGCATGTACAAGGTTTGCCCTGAACAGAAATATTATCTTTTACACCGAAAGGAACGCCTAGAAGAGGCTTTTTTTCAAATAATGCACGAACTGCATCATTGCCATTTTTTCTTGCTTCTGCAATTTCTGCATCACAGGCTGCAGCCTTTTCAGCTGCATCTTTATAAAGATCAATAAAACCCATCAAAGGTTTTGCGCTTTTATCATCAGCGTTTACAATTTTTGTGTATGCTTCTACAAGTCCAACACTGGTTACCTCACCGGAAATCAGCATGTCGCGCACCTGCATAAGTGTTAATGTGCTAAAGTTCATTTATAAACTCCGTTATGAAATTGTCAAAAAATCTGTTTTTCAGCATTTAGACAGCCCAAGAAAACACTTTTCAAGAGATGCCTTAAAAATATTAAGCACCGCCGCCAAGAACTTTTGGCACACGGAAATATCCGTCAAGAAATTCCGGTGTAATTTTCTTTACATCGCGCATTTCAAGACCAGAAACAACTTCATCTTTTCGCAAAGCATCAGCTGTTGTTGCAGGATATGCGTCATAAGGATTTTCATTATCATCATATGCTGACAATATATCAAAATACTCAACAATTTGATCTACTTGAGATTTAAGCACTTCCATGTTAGTGCTTTCCGGAGAAAGACGCGAAAGATAAAGCAATGCGTCAAGTGTAGTTGAATCTATTTTGTGTGATTCGGAACCCATATTTTCCTCGACATTATAAAATGAGGTAAGCGCAAAACAAAAAAGCCTGCGCCGATAATATCACATAATAAAATATTTCAGCATTTATTTCAACGAGTCAAAAGTTCACTGAAAGGTCAAAAGCGGCAATACATGAACAAAAACAGGCAAAACAGCGCAACCGCAAAGATTGCGCCGGCAAAACCTGCATTTTCTGGAGTTCAAGCTATTCCAGAGAAATTTTTTGCCGCTAATCTTTTACGCGCATAAGAGAACCTGAACAGTGCTCCGGCATGAACTGTTTTTTTGCACCAGACTCGAATGCTGTAAAAATTACAAAATCGCCCTCGCAATAACCGGCTTTACAGACAATTCCATAGCCGAAATCGTCATGATAAACTTTTGTGCCTGGTTTCCAGTGTTCAAACAGAGGATCTTTCTTTGACTGCCCGTCAGGCTGATTAGAACCGGCTCTTGCATCTTTTTCGCCTGCAAAATAAAATCTTGCAGGCCGTTCGCCAAGCACTTCGATTGAACTGCGGTTAATTTCTGCAAGGAACGGGCTTGGGCTCATCCATTCGGCACGTCCATAAAGACGGCGAGAAGCTGTTGTTGTAAGATAAAGTTCATCTTTTGCACGTGTAATGCCAACATAAAAAAGCCGGCGTTCTTCTTCAAGCTCTTCATCAACTTTGTCTTCGCGCGGGAAAATTCCTTTTTCGATGCCGGTAATTATAACACGTGGAAATTCCAGACCTTTTGTATTATGCAGCGTAATGAGCGTAACTGCGTCACCTTCATCTTCTGTCTGAGTCACGGCACGGTCAAGCTCAATATGATCAAAAAACAAGGCAAGCCCTGCCCTGCTTTTTGGATAAAGTGCTGCACTGTTTGCAAGTTCCTGCATGTTTGCAACGCGCTGCGTACCTGCAATTTCGTCTTGAGTTGAATGATATTCATGCAGACCTGAAACTGACACAACTTTTTCAATAAAAGAAGCCAATGTTTTTTCTTTTTCAACAGAAACATTTGTGCGCATCTGCTCTTCGATTGCAATCTGCGCCATATCTGCAACTTCTTTTGAAACAGCAGCACCGTCTGTGTCATCAAGTTCTTCTGTCAATTTTGTCAAAATATCAATAAAAACCTGAATGCCCTTGTGTGCTTTTGGCGGAACCGGCAGTGCTTCACTTGAACATGCTTCAATAATGCTGCCTTTTGTTACAAATTTATTTTCAGCATCATCTTCAACCGTTACATATGTCTGTCGCGCAAAGTCTATTATTTTCTGCTGACTTGAAGCGCCAACTGCACGAAGCGGTTTGTTGACAACTCTTGAAAAACTTATTTCATCACGCGGATTTAAAATCAACGCAAGATAAGCAAGCACATCTTTAATTTCTTCGCGGTCATAAAATTTAAGAGAACCGACAACACGATATGGAATTTTCCGATTCAAGAACTCTGTTTCAAAACCCAATGACTGGGCATTCATTCTGTAAAGAACAGCCCAGTCGCTGTACGGGCAGCCTTTTTTATGCGCAGCCTTTATCATTTCTGCGCAAAAAGCAGTTTCATCAGATTGATTTGCAAGAAAAACTGCAACAGGCTTTTTGCCTTCTCCTCGTTCGGCTTTTAATGTTTTTCCAAGACGGCCTTTATTATTTGAAACAACTTCATCTGCAATTTTCAAAACTGGCGCTACGGAACGATAATTTCTTTCAAGCTTTATTAATTCTGCACCGGCAAAATTTTCCTGAAACGTAAGAATATTCTTTACTTCTGCACCACGAAAACTGTAGATTGACTGGTCATCGTCACCGACAACACAGACATAGGTTTCCGGTCCTGCAAGCACTTTCAAAAGTTCAAACTGCGCAACATTCGAATCCTGATATTCATCAATCATTATTACGCGGAACCTGTGCTGCATCTGCACCTGAATCTGCGGATTTTCTTTTAAAACTTTTATCGGAAGTGAGATTAAATCACCAAAATCAACGTTTCCTGTCTCGTGCAGCCTATTTTCATATTTTTCGTAATAATCCTGAAAATTCGGATCTTCATCAATTTTTGACAAATCCTCGCTTTCTGGCGAAAGACAGTAATCTTTTGCACGCGAAATTAAATGTACATAATGCGCACACTGGTTGTGCGTCAATTCCGGCGCAGTTTTGCTTAAAAGCGTCAGCATGTCTGCATCATCATAAACTGTAAAGCTCGAAGAAAGACCGGCATATTCAGCATAAATGCGCAAAAACCACGAACCGAACGAATGAAACGTGCGGATCTGTGCAAACTGTGCATGCTCATTTAACCGGCATGCACGTTCACGCATTTCGTTTGCAGCTTTTTTTGTAAAAGTAACAGCCAGAATTGAACGAGGATCTACGCCCTGATCTATCAGCCATGCGATTTTTGTTGTAATTACGCGTGTTTTTCCAGAACCGGCACCAGCCAGAATAAGCAGCGGTTTGCCTTCATGCATAACAGCCTGGCACTGTTCAGGATTTAATACGTTTAAATAAGAATCAGACAGCATTATTTTTTCTGCTTTGCTTTTTTTGTTAATTCAAGCTGTTTTTGAACATGATTCAAAAGTTCTGCAGGTGCAATAGGTTTAAGGATATAATCATTCACACCAGATTTTGTAATTTTTGCAAGTACATCGTCTTTTTCTATTCCTGTCAAAAATATCACGGGAATATCTTTTGTCAATGGATTTTTCTGCATCTGTTCATAAACTTGAAAACCAGAAATTTCAGGCATATTAATATCAAGAATAACAAGGTCAACTTTATTTTCTGACAAAAAATGCAGAGCCTCTTTTCCTGTGCTTAATGCAATGACCTTGTAAAAAGCCCTCAAAGAAGACATAACATGCACATTCATCACATTATCATCATCAACTGTCAAAATAAGCGGAGTTTCTACAGTTTCTGTTTCAGACATATTTTCCCCCATAAACCTGTTTCCAAGTTACAGCAATTATATCATAAAACCTTCAATATCAACACCACGAATAGAACTAATATGTGCAGAAATGCGTGCACCAACTGAAATCTGCGAAACATGTTTTGGATTTGTAACGTCATAAGCAATAACAGCAGCACCGTCAACTTCTGGGGCTTGAAACCATGTCCGTCCGATTACAAAACCTGTTTCTTCGCCTTCTTTAAACGGCACAATTTCTTCTATGATAACATCACATTTTTCATTGCAATGACGGGCAAGACGTTTTTCTGTTATTTTCTGCTGGGCTTTTTCAAGTTTTGCACATCTTTTTTTTGATGTTTTTTCATCAACCTGATTTTCAAATTTTTCAGCAGGAGTATCATCTTCTAAACTGTACGCAAAACAGCCTGACCAGTCAGGTTCAATTTTCTTTAGAAATTTAAGGGTATTTTCAAACCGGGCTTCTGTTTCATCTGGAAAACCTGCAAGGAATGTTGTCCTCAAAACAGCATTCGGCAGCTTGCTTCTGATTTCTGCAACAAGCTTTTCATAAACAGACGCACTTCCATGCCTGTTCATTTTCAAAATTATTTCATCATCACCAGACTGAAAAGGAATATCAAAATAAGGCAATATTCGGGAATCAGAAGCAACAGCATCAAGCAGATCAGAAGGAAAATTATCCGGATGAATGTACAAAAGCCTTAACCAGAAATTTCCTTCAATTGCACAAATAGCTTTAAGCAGTTTTACAAGTCCGCTTTCGTTTTTGTCTTTTGCAAAATCTTTGCCATAAGAAGCAAGATCCTGACCGATAAGGTTTATCTCAAAAATGCCGCGCAGCAGAAGCGTTCTTATTTCATCTACAATTTCTTCAATCGGGCGGCTTCTCAATTCGCCGCGAATCAAAGGAATTGCACAAAAAGAACAGCGGTTATTGCAGCCTTCTGTAATTTTTACATAAGCACTGCCTGCAAAAGATAAAAATTCAGGACGGTCTCCTGCACAGACACCTTTTTGAAGTGGTTTTATAACAGGCCGCTCATTTTTTTCAAGCTGAGCTACAGCTTTTCGTACAAGTGAAATATCTCCGTTCCCTAAAAAACCGTCTGCTTCTTCAAACGAATCTGCAAATTCTTTCTGATAACGTTCAGCAAGACAACCGGCAAGCAGAATTTTTGCCTGCGGAAATTGTGCACGAGCCTGTATAACAGAATTTATCGATTCTGTTTTTGCAGATTCAATAAACCCACAGGAATTTACAATTATCAAAGATGCATTCTGCGGTTCATCAGTCCGCATCCAGCCATCTTTTGCAAGATGTCCAATAATCAGCTCGCCATCAACTTGATTTTTTGCACAACCATGCTGATCTAGAAAAAACAGCTTATTATTCAACTTTCATGACCACCAGTTTAAATCGACCGTCATCATCTTTTACCCATTTGATGTCTTCAACAAGAACCTGACCAGGACGACCAACTTCAAGGTCTACAACGTGACCAGCACCGAGAACCTGCATTTTTACAGCATTAGCATTTGAAATCCACAAACGGAAACCATTATTTGCATTTATGCTGACAGTTTGAGATGAATTATAAAAATCTTCTACAACATCTTTACGGTCAATCTGATAACGGAACAGGCACTGTCCACGGAAATTTGCATTTAATGTTACAGGATATGCATTTGGAGAATCAAGAATTACAGTGCGGTCAATACCGGCAGCTGTTGTTTCTGCAACAAGCTCGGTACCTGCAAATTCTTCTGTTTCATCTTCAACCACAGGAGCAGCAACAACCATTTCTTCTTCATCCATAATGCGGACGAGCTGAATTTCTGCACCTCGTTTAGCATCTGTCTTAGAAATATCAGACAGAAATACTGAAATTTCTCCGCCCGGCTGTCCGTCCAAATCAATTTCAACTTCTTCACCTAGTTCAACAACCTGAGAACCATATGGAGTATCTAAAGTAAGCATTCCGACTGTATCAGCAACTGTAATAGTTACAACATCTTCGTCCAATGCAACTTCAATTTTATCTTCCTGATAAACACGTTTCTGTATAGGAACATTTTCAAGCTGATAGACACTGTGCGGCGGTGCTTCTGCAATTACTTTTTCGCGGGTTTCATCTTTTGATGCATTAAGTCTTACAATGAGGAATACGGCCAAAGAAATGATAATAACGCCAATAATTGAACCTGCAATTGCATAAACAGGAACTTCTTTTTTTGGCTCAAGCAAAAGTTCAAGCGGTGCAGGTTCAATCTGTGTTTTTATGGCTTTGTACATTGCAACAAGTTCATCTGGATCCAGATTTAAATATTCTGCATAGTTTTTCAAAAAACCAATAAGATATGTATCGCACGGAAAAGAAGCGATAAGTTCCTTTTCAAGTGCATCAAGATATTCAACAGTAATATTCGTTTCAAGAGAAGCACGTTCCAAATCAATTTCGCGGGCTTCTCGTGCCTGTCTTAAACGAGCACCAAAACTTTCCATAATAAAAAAATCCTTTGAACCGGATTTACCTTCCGGCTCTTCAAATTGGAAATCTCTAAAAATTTTCTTTTCAGAGAATTACCATAAACTCAAACATTTCTCCAATAACTCTAATAAGAAAGAAGAAATTCTACAGGAACCCGGAAAATCAGCAGATAAACCAGAAAACCTGAAAATTTTGAAGCATTCAAGAACACTTCAAAACATTTTATTTTCAAGGAAACATTTTTAACATTTTCCCTGCACACTCCGATCAAAGACCTGAGCATAAAATCAAAAGCAAAAACGTCTGCATATTTCTAAAAACGCAATTTTCAGAAACTCAGTCTGTTTATTCTTCTGCATACAAAAAATTGTCATAGCTGTTTGCAGAAGACGGCGGATCATAAATAAACCGTGTATCAGGAATTCCTTTATTCAATGCATAATTTTTAAAGTCAAAAACAAATGTCTCGCCGTTTTTTGCATAGCCTTCTACACGGCGGATAAGCTTTGTTTCTGGATTTACAGACATGCGAATCCGTCGGTAACCTTCTGATGAAGTTTTTGGTGCAAGAATCAATTTTACGACCATCTCAGAAGAACCCTCGTCAAGCGGTTCAGCATTCTGACCTGTTTCATAAGAAATTGAATAATAGCGGCGCATAAGAGACAGTCCCTCAGGCGTTGCAATTCCAGCACCGCTTGACCGGCCTGAAGACGAAACAGTCTGTGTCATAATTGCACGTGTTCGAGGAACATAAATCGTCAAAGTTTCTCCGTTATAGCAGATAACTTGTGTATCTGGAACAGAATAGTCAAAACGAAGCAGATTAGGACGCTTGAAAGAAACTTTTGCAGTAGACACTGATTTTGAATCTGTAATTGTAACATTTGCTTCAAAATCTTTGATTGTCCCATAATATTCATTTATAGATTGAAAAAAGTCATTAGCCGTCATAATCTGCGCAAAAAGCATGACAGCACTAAAAACAAGAACAAATACAAATGCAACAGTTTTTTTCATGTAAAAAAGCACCTCTCTTTATAGCTGAAGACTTTATAAATCAACAAAATATCCAGTAAAATGAGCATAATTTTCAAAAATATACAAAACACCCATTCTGAAATACAGCTTAAAATTCTACTATAGTAAAGCAGAAACCTCATTAACAGTCAAGGGAAAACCAAAGCGTATTAAAGGAAACAAATGAATATTTTCAGCACAAGCCGATTTTTTCAGTTAATAGTCCACAACAACAAACAACATCCTTAATATCCGCCAAACTAATAATAACAGAAAATATCAGGCAAAATCTTCAATAAACTTGACAAATTAGAAATTCATTACTAACATACTAGCATATCTTATTTGTAAATTTGCAAATCAATAAGATTACTCTAATATGCTGAAATAAAAAACAGTGCGGCCCTAAAAAGCAATTCTTAAATTTTTAGAGACAGACACAGGCACATTAGATATTTCAAAAAAAAGGCTGGAAGAAAACAAAATCTTCAATAAAGCATGACTGTACGTTGCACTTTCTGCTTTATTACATGCCATTTACAGCCTGCCACTTTACGGCAGCTTTATGGAGCTTTATATGCCTACACTTACACGTGCTGCACTAAACGACACGACAGCATGGAAAAAAACAAACACGGCACTTCCACAGTTTAACATTGAACTGATGAAAGAAAATACGGCAAAAACACCGGAATGGATTCATTTTGGCGCAGGAAATATTTTTCGCGGATTTATAGCACCGCTGCAGCAGAAACTTCTGGATAAAGGTCTTGCAAAGACAGGAATTATTGCAGCAGACACTTTCGACAGCGAAATTATCGAAAAAATCTATAAACCCTTTGATAATCTTGCACTGCTTGTTACAATGTGTGCAGACGGAAGCCTTGAAAAAAGCGTAATAGCTTCTGCTGCAGAAGCTTATCAGGCAGCACCGCAAAATAAACCGCACTGGGAAAACCTTAAAGCCATTTTCAAAGCACCATCACTTAAAATGGTCAGTTTTACAATTACAGAAAAAGGCTATGCACTTCGTGGCATGAACGGCGAAATAATGCCGGCAGTAAAAAAAGACCTCGCAGAAGGTCCTTCTTCGCCTTCTCATGCAATGTGCATTATAACTTCATTAATGGCAGAACGTTTTAATGCCGGTGCACACCCGATTGCACTTGTAAGCATGGACAATTGTTCGCAAAATGGTGAAAAATTGCAGAATGCCGTTCTTGAAATTGCAGAAACATGGGCAAAAAACGGTTTTGTAAAACAAGCTTTTGTAAATTATCTAAAAGACAAAACTAAAGTTTCATTTCCATGGACAATGATTGATAAAATTACACCGCGCCCAGCACAAAATGTGCAGGCAGCACTTGAAGAAAGCGGCATAAATAACATAGCACCAGTTACAACAACAAAAGGTACTTTTATTGCACCTTTTGTAAATGCAGAAAAACCGCAGTATCTCGTTATTGAAGACACTTTTCCTGCAGGTCGTCCTGCTTTTGAGCAGCTGAAAGATTCTGGTGTTTTTTTAACAGACAGAGCTTCTGTAAGCAAAAGTGAACGCATGAAAGTTACTGCATGTTTAAACCCGCTTCATACAGCACTTGCTGTTTACGGCTGTCTTTTGGGCTATACATCAATCGCAAAAGAAATGCAGAATCCGCTTTTAGTTTCACTTATAAAGCAGATTGGCTACAACGAAGGTCTGCCTGTTGTTGAAGACCCTGTAATTTTAAGTCCAAAAGCTTTTATAGACGAAGTCATCAATGAACGCCTTGTAAATCCAAACATTCCAGACACACCGCAGAGAATTGCTACAGATACTTCGCAGAAAATTCCAGTGCGTTTTGGCGAAACAATAAAATCATACATTGAAAAAGGCAAAAACCTTAATGACCTTGTTGGAATTCCGTTAGCCATTGCAGGCTGGCTGCGCTATCTTCTTGCAGTTGATGCAAAAGGTCAAAACTTTGAACCTTCAAGCGACCCTATGTTAAAAGAACTGCAGCAAAACCTGGCCGATGTAAAAATCGGCGACAGTTCAACTGCAAAAGGTGCCCTGAAACAGATTTTATCAAACAAAACACTTTTTGGCACAGATTTGACAGCAACACCACTCGCTTCAAAGATTGAATCAATGTTTGAAGAACTTATAAAAGACGCAGGCGCTGTAGAAACTGTGTTAAAAAAATATCTTGAAAAAATCTAAAACTCATTTTTTAATAAAATGCCTGAAAAGGCGCAAACGGAGGAAACGTTATGGAAATGACATTCAGATGGTTCGGCAGCAAATACGATTCAATTAAATTAGAGCAGATCAGGCAAATTCCAGGTGTGCGCGGTGTTATTACAACGCTTTACGGAAGCACACCGGGCGAAGCATGGAGCGCAGAAGAAGTTGGTGCACTTAAAACAGAAGTTGAAAACGCAGGTCTTAAAATTTCAGGAATTGAAAGTGTAAATATTCATGATGATATAAAAACCGGCGCACCGACACGCGACATGTATATAGAAAATTACATTAAAACTCTTGAAGTACTCGGCAAAGCTGGAATCAACATGGTCTGCTATAATTTCATGCCTGTTTTTGACTGGACACGCAGCGACCTTGCAAAAGTGCGCCATGACGGTTCAACTGTTCTTGCTTATGACCAGACTGTAATTGACAAAATAAACCCGGAAACAATGTTTGCTTCTCTTGATAAAAAATCAAACGGCTTTGTTCTGCCAGGCTGGGAACCAGAACGCATGGCACGCATAAAGGAACTTTTTGAAGCATACAAGCCAGTTACAGCAGAAAAACTTTTCGACAATCTGGTTTATTTTCTAAAAGCAATCATGCCAGTCTGCGACAAATATGACATCAACATGGCAATTCATCCAGACGACCCGGCATGGCCAGTTTTTGATTTGCCGCGAATTATTACAAACGAAGAACAAATTGTAAAAATGCTCAAAGCCGTAGACAATAAACACAACGGACTGACATTCTGCACAGGTTCCTTAGGCACAAATCCAAAAAACGATTTGTGCGGAATTATAAAAGCAGCCAAAGGACGCATTCATTTTGCACATGTTCGCAATCTTTATCATGAAGCTCCGGGAAAATTCGAAGAAGCAGCACATCTTTCTTCTGACGGCTCGTTCGACATGTATGCAATTATGAAAACATTGCACGATACAGGTTTTAACGGCATAATCAGGCCAGACCATGGACGAACAATCTGGGGAGAAGTTTCAATGCCAGGTTACGGTCTTTACGACCGTGCACTTGGTGCTGCTTATCTTAACGGTCTCTGGGAAGCAATTGAAAAAAGTTAAGCAGTCTGTTAAAGTGAAGATACAATGGAAGCAGAAACAAAACTAGTTATTCTAGAACGAGAAAGATATGAATCAACTCGCGATTATGCAATCCGCTGTTTGTCATACAATATTGTTAATCTTCATCTTACACCAGGACAGCTGGTGAGCGAATCAATTATCAGTGAACAGCTGGAATTGAGCCGTACACCAGTACGCGAAGCTTTTTTTGACCTCTCAAAATCTGGTCTTTTAAAAATCATGCCGCAGAGAGGAACCAGAGTTTCTCATATTGATTTAGACCTGGTTGAAGAAGCCCGCTTTGCACGCTGGGCTGTTGAACGCTGCATTGTTCAGCAGCTTTCGCAGACACACACAGATTACGACATTATAGAACTACGCAATAACATCGAAAAGCAGAAAATGTGTCTCGAAACAAAAGATGCAGCACAGATGCTCGAAACTGACAACGCTTTCCATGAACTTTTATTTAGATTCTGCCAAAAAGAATCTGTATTCAATTTTTTAAAACGCCTTAGAGTTCATTTTGACCGTGTTAGAAATTTAAATCTTGCACGAATGGACATGGAGCGTTTAATAAATGACCACACAGAATTGACAGATGCAATAGAAGCAAAAGATGAAGCAAAATCTCTTGAAGTAATAGACCGCCATTTGACACGCGTTATTGACGATTTGCATTATCTTAAACTTGAATATCCAGATTATTTCGTCAATAAAAAGAAACGCACAATAGCAACTTTTTAATTTTTACTGCTTTAAACGCACCGGCATAATTTTTTGACAAGCTGAAATATACTCAGCTCTTTATGCAGTACACACAGTTCACAATACTTTAACCGCAAACAAAAAAAAGGACAATTTCAAAAGAAACTGCCCTTTTTTCAAAAATCCGTTTATTTTAGAATTTAAGCTTTTTATTCTGCTTGTTCAGAAGTTTTGCTTTCATCTGAAACTGAAGCATCGTCTTTGTTTTCTTCAGAAACTTCCGGCTGCTGAGTCAAAACTTTCTGCGAAAGGTCTGCTTCTGCCTTTATGATTTCTGCAAATTCTTTGCCGTCCATTGTTTCAATTTCAATAAGACGATTTGCAATATATTCAAGCAGCTGCTTATGCTCTTTTAATACAGAAAGAACATGCTCATAGCGTTCAGCCATAATACGTGCCATTTCTTCATCAATAAACTTCTGTGTTTCTTCACTGAATTCACGGACAATTGTCGGTTCACCAGAATGATTAAGAACACCTTTGCCAAGCGTAATATTCTTGAATTTATCACTCATTCCAAAATCAGTTATCATGCGTTTTATGATATCTGTTGCATGAGCAATGTCATTAGAAGCTCCAGTTGAAATTTCGTTAAACATAATTTCTTCTGCAGCACGTCCGCCAAGCAAAGAATCAATTTCATTCAGCATGTCTTTTTTAGTCTGAAAATTCTTCTCTTCTTCTTCGCGGTATTGTGTAAAACCACCGACACCATGAGAACGCGGCACAACAGTAATTTTGTTTACCGGCGGAAAATCTGGTGTAAATGCACCCATAAGTGCATGACCTGTTTCATGAACAGACACAAGGCGCATTTCTTTTTTATTGTCTTTGCGAGACTTTTTCTTAAGACCAATGCTTACTTTATCAATGGCTTCATTAAAGTCTTCCATTGTTACTTTTTTTCTGCCGTTTCTTACAGCAAGCAAAGCTGCTTCGTTTACAACGTTTGCAAGATCTGCACCGGCAAAACCGACTGTACCATGTGCAACAGATTCAAAATTTACATCATCTTCAAGCTTAACATTTTTTGCATGAATCCGCAGAATTTCTTCACGGCCTTTTACATCAGGTCTTTCAACCGGAACCTGACGGTCAAAGCGCCCCGGACGCAGAAGTGCAGGATCAAGAATGTCTGCGCGGTTTGTAGCTGCAAGAATAATAAGTCCTTTTTCGTTGTCAAAACCATCCATTTCAACAAGAAGCTGGTTCAATGTCTGTTCGCGCTCATCGTTGCCACCGCCAAAACCATTTACACGGCTTTTTCCAATTGCATCAAGCTCATCTATAAAAATAATGCATGGAGCTTTTTCGCGTGCCTGTCTGAAAAGGTCGCGGACACGGCTTGCACCGACACCGACAAACATTTCAACAAAGTCTGAACCGCTTATGCGGAAAAATGAAACACCTGCTTCACCTGCAACAGCACGGGCCAAAAGAGTTTTACCTGTTCCAGGAGGACCCACAAGAAGAACGCCCTTTGGAATTTTTCCACCGATATCTGTATATTTTTTTGGTGACTTCAAAAAATCAACAACTTCTACAAGTTCCTCTTTTGCTTCATCAACACCGGCAACATCGCTGAAACGTGTTGTAACTTTGCCCTCTTCAACTGCACTGTTACGGCTTTGACCTGCAGAAAACAGGCCCATGCCACCACCCATGCCGCCGCCCATTTTTTTAAACAGCAGGCGCCACATCAGGAACAAAAGACCAAAAGGTACAACCCAGTTAAGCAAGATTTCAAGAATAAAATTATTCTGTTTTGGCACAGCCCGATAAACAACTTTTTTTTCATCAAGAAGTCTTAAAAAATCTTCTGTATAAATTGCAGCTGTTCTATATTCAACCGCAGAATTCATACCCTTTGTTAAAACTGAAAAAATATCATTTCCCGATGAATACTGCGAAGAATCAGCATGTGCACCATATCCGATAAAATAACTCTGTCCAAGATCAACACGGACAATAGATCCGTTTTCAATAAGCTGCTTAAACTCAGAAAAAGGAATTGTCGCATCTGATTTCGACATGCCCATCATATTTGCAAAAAGAATTATGCCAACGCCAACAGCAATAAGAATCCACAAAGACCATTTCGGTTTTTTATCACCAGAACCTTTTGGAGGCTCAGATGACAATTTAAAAAAATCGAATGGATCGTTTTCGTTTTTCTTGTCATTGTCGTTTTTGTTTTCGCTCATTACATACTCCGTGTTTTGAAATAACTTCAAAAATCATTAAAAAAAGAAACGCCAAAAAAGCTTATGTTTTCGGACTATACCATAAATATACGAAAATAAATGATATTAGGCTATAGAAAAGCGATTAATATAGAAAACTTTTTTTCAAATTAACATAGATTTAAGCTGAACAAACTAACACATAAAAGTGAAAGTTCATTCTTTTAAAAAGCTGGTGCCAGAATTTACAGTTTTCAGCACCAGCAGCATCAAACAGAAAATCAAATTGTTATTAATTCATAATCACGTGAACCAATTCCAAGTTTTTCTGCATGTTCAAGACATGTACGCCATTCAACAGACGGCCTGCTGTTTTTAAAATGATCATGATGATCAACAAAATCGCTTTTCTTCATATTATCTGCAATCTGACCGTTTGCAAGCGGGTCTGCTTTCATACAGGCATCAACACAAGCCCAGTCAAGTGCCAGCGGATCAAATGACGCAAACATTCCCAAATCAGGCAAAATCGGGGCATCATTTTCACAGTGGCAGTCACAGTTTGGCGAAACATCAACAATAAGCGAAATGTGAAAATTCGGTCTTCCATAAATGACAGCCTGTGTATATTCAGCAACACGAATGTTCAAATCTTTTGAAGAATTTGATGACCTGAATGAAATTGCATCAAAATTACAGGCTCCAATACAGCGGCCGCAGCCAAGACAATGCGCAGTATCAATGCTCATCTTTTTTGTTTTTTCATCAAATGCAAAACCGTTATTTGCACATTCTTTCTGGCATCTGCGGCAACCTCTGCAAAGTTTCTGGTCAACCACAGGCTGTCCCGTTGCGTGCATGTCTTTTTTGCCGGCACGAGAACCACAGCCCATACCGATATTTTTAAGAGCACCGCCAAAGCCCATTTCTTCATGTCCTTTGAAATGAGAAAGACTTATAAAAACATCGGCGTCCATAACAGCTCTGCCGATTTTTGCTTTTTTTATCTGTTCGCCATTCGGAACATCAACTTCAATATCATCCGTACCTTTAAGACCGTCTGCAATTATAACCGGACAGCCGACCGTATATGGTGTAAAACCATTCTGCCATGCACAGTCGAGATGCTCCAATGCATTTTTGCGAAAACCAGGATAAAGTGTATTGCAATCTGTCAAAAAAGGTTTCCCGCCAAGTTCTTTTACAACATCAACAAGCGCACGCACATAATTTGGCCGAAGATAGCTTACGTTTCCAAGTTCCCCAAAATGCATTTTAATTGCAATGAACTTGCCATTTAAATCAAGCTTATCAATTCCGGCTGTTTTTATTAAACGTTTAAATTTTGCCGGCATTGTTTCGCCATACATTGGCGTTCTAAAATCTGTAAAATAAACTTTTGATTTTTCACCATTCATATAAATACCTCTTTTTTGACATAACAACTGTCAAACATTTCAAAAAAACTTTTAAGTGAAAAACAAAAAAGAAGTTTGCATTTTCACAAAAAAGATTGCAATTTTTCAATAAAATTATATAACAATTTTCAAAAAAAATCACTTTTTTATTAAAGATACTTACGTTGATGCCGATACTTAAACGAATTAGAGTGTATTGTATTCTGTCTGTAACAGGCTGCCCTGAAATTCAAACTTTCCAGAGACAGTCTAATGTATTGCTAAAAATACAGACACACACCAATCGGTGTGCTTTCTATACAGGGGGAAACGGTGGGATATAATCAAGCCTACAGTGCATATAAAGAAGCAAGTGTAAAAACGGCAAGTCAAGGCAAATTAATCATAATGCTTTATGATGAATGCTGCCGGCAGCTTTCTTCTGCCTTAGAAAAATTTGGTGATGATGACAAAATTGCAGCCAAAGACATCGAACCATTCAGCCATAACGTTATTAAGGCACAGGAAATCATTACAGAATTAATGGTTTCACTTGATATGGACTCTGGCGGTGAAATTGCACAAAACCTGTTGAATCTTTATATGTTTTTTAACCAGGAACTTCTTGAAGCAAACATGGGAACAAAACCTGAAAAAATCACTTTTGTCCGTAATATGATGAGTCAGCTTCGGGAATCATGGGCATCTGCAATTGTAAACACAGTTCCAGTTGAAAATCAGACGATGCAGCACACAGGAATTAATATTTCAGGCTAGTTTTTGCTGTATTTGCAGCAGTTTTTGTTTTTGCAGCGCATGCAATGAAATTGCGCAGTCAAAATATTTTGCATAATCCAGAAAATATTATGCAGAATATTCTCATACAAAGTAAATCTTCAGAAGTAGATTCACTTTTTTGCTTTTAAGGTGGTTATCCATGATGGAGACTCTGAACATTACACAGACGGAAATTGATGAGCGTGTTGAAATTTTGAAACGTCTCCGTCATTTGCTTGAAGAGCAGAGAGCAAAATTTCAAGATTATCTTTTAATTCTTGAAAAACAAGAAGTTAGCATCCGTACAGACAATGTCAATGCAATTTCGGAACAGGCAGAACTTGAAGAACAGATTGTTGCAAATATAAACAACCTGCAGCGTGTAATAAAACCAATGGAAGATTTGTACCGTTCTGTATATCCACATGGAGAAACAGAAATTCCACAGATGAAAACAGATCTTTATAAATTACAGACACAAGTTCTTGCACAGAACGAACGCAACCGCAATCTGCTGAAAAATAATATTGTCCACATAAGAAATCAGATTGCAAAATTTAAAAATCCTTATGCAAACAGAAAAAGCATTTATGCCGCAGAAATGCGCACGGCAAATTATATCGATGTGCAACAATAACAAAGCGTATACTAAAAAAGCCGGTGCATCGTACACCGGCTTTTTTTGTTTTTAAAGGGCAATAGCTAAACAATGAAGCTCCCCGACGCAGAGCGTCGGGGTATCAAGAAAGCTTCCTATTACAAGCAAAAATCTAGCTCTGGT
>JAZQNK010000045.1:0-30342 GCA_045627325.1 Treponemataceae bacterium
ATTCTGGAAACTTTGACTGGGAAAAAGTATACAAAGCTACTGGAAAATTTGCTGACATGGTTGAACCTGATGAATCTTACCATGGCCTTAAATATGTTGGCGATTTTGGAAAGGCTGCTTACATTGTAAAAGCACGTACTCAGCTTATGAGAGACTTTGGTTGTTATCCTGCAGCACAGAGTGCCTTCTATTTGAACCTTGGATTGGAAACACTTGCAGTTCGCATGCCACGTTACTGTGAAAACGCACGCAAAGTTGCAGAGTTCTGTAAATCATCAGATAAAATTGCCAGCGTATCTTACCCAGGATTACCTGGCGACAAATATTACGAACGCGCACAAAAATACTTGCCAAACGGAACTTGTGGTGTAATTTCAATCAGCATAAAAGGTGGCCGCAGCGCAGCTGTTCGCTTTATGGATGCTCTTGAACTTGCAAGCGATGAAGTACATGTTGCAGACATACGCACTTGTGTATTACATCCAGCTTCTGCTACACACCGCCAGCTTACAGACGAACAGCTAGTAGCAGCTGGAATCGACGGTGGTATGGTTCGCGTTTCTGTAGGCTTGGAAAACGTTGACGACATCATCGAAGATTTGAAAAAAGGTCTTGCAGCAATCTAGAAAATCAGACTGCAAAACTTCACAAAAAGCATTGAAAAATACGACAAGGCTGCTGTAAGAAGCTGGTTTTAGCTTCATAAAACGGCAGCCTTTTCATTTTTAGTCTGAACACAAAAATGAAAAAGCAAACCAAAAAGTTTTTACATAAATTTTGCCAACAGATTCATTTTATAACGCCTTTACACATGCAGAATACATGCATTTCATCCGATGCTCTATATAGAAGATTTTCTAAATTGTGGCTAAATCTTCAGATGAATTCAATGCATTACTTAATACACTTTATAAGGACACAAAATTTTTATGACACAATTCAAGCCTGCAAAAACAGCCGCAGTAATGGCTGCATTTTTTCTTCTGGTGACTTTAATGACTAACAGCTGTACATCAACATCCTCTAAAAAAAATTCAGTCCAATCAAAAAAGCATATATCTTCCTCTGTTTTCAGCCAGTACGGTTTCAGGCTTGTTGAGCAAAAACAAATTGAAATGGTCAACGGCACTGCTTATATTCTTGAACACACACAGAGCGGTGCACAAATTTATTACATTGACAACGATGATGAAAATTTAAGCTTTTCAATTACTGTTTCAACACCACCGGAACTTGACAACGGTGCAAACCATATTCTTGAGCATATGACGCTAGCTTCAACACAGTCTTATCCTGGAAAAGAAGTGTTTTTTGGTGCATCAAACACAACGCTTAACACTTACATGAATGCTTCTACAGCCGCAACTTATATTCAGTTTCCTTTTTCAACAACTGATGAGCGCCAGTTCAAGCAGCTTGCAGACTATTATATGTCAGCAGTTTATGAACCTACGCTTGATGACTACATTTTTATGCGCGAAGGCTGGCGCTATGAAATGCCTACAAAAGATTCTCCGCTGACAATAAATGGAATTGTCTACAATGAAATGAAAGGTGCAAATTCAAATATTCTGCGCCAGTCGAGCGTTGCCATGCGCGAATCTCTGTTTCCGGACACTGTCGTAAAAAACGACTCTGCCGGAAAAACAGAAAATATTCCAACATTAACAGCAGAAGACGTCCGCAAATATCATGAAAAATATTTTGTGCCTTCAAATTCAATTATTGGAATTTATGGAAATCTGGATATTGCCTCTTTTCTTGATTTTCTTAATCAGTCATGGCTTTCAAAATACAAAAAATCTATTTCTCTGGTACAGATTCCGGAACAGAAACCTTTTTCAAAATCAAAATCTGTTTACCGCAATTTTCCAGTTCCATCAAACTACAATGCAGACTGCAAGGCTGTAATTTCAAAAGGCTTCGCTCTAACAGGCATTAACGAAAAAGAAATGCCAACGCTCATGCTTTTAATGAATATTCTTGATAATGACAACTCGCCTCTCATGAAATCGCTTGATGAATCAAATCTTGCAGACAGCTATTTTATCAACGTTTCCATGGCAACAAGACAGCCTGTTTTTGAAATTACAGCACAGAATATTTCACCGAACAAGGCAAGCACTTTTGAACACATTGTCATTTCTGCATTGCAAAAAATTGCACAGGAAGGCATCGACCCGGATCTGTTTGATTCTGTAAAAGCAGACTTTTATGCAGGCGCAATTCTTGCAAGAGAAAATACACAAATCGGCCTTGATTTAATTGAAAGCATGGCAGTAGGAGAACTTTCAATCGGTTCAAAATATTCAATTGCCACGGCCAATTATGACGTTCAGAACGTAACGATTCAAAATGCTTCAAAACTTGTTGACCATTTTCTGGTAAACAACAACCACAGCGTTCTTGTAATTATTGATCCGAAACCAGGACTGGGTGAAGAACAGGAAAAAGCAGAACGGGCAAGACTTGCAAAAATCAAATCATCTATGACAACTGAACAAATCAATTCGATTGTCAGCCAGACTGCTGCTTTTAATTCATGGCTCAACAGCGAAGACGAAAAAGGCAGGCAGAGCATAAAAAAACTTCAGGTACTTACACCTGAAAATTTGAACACAAACCTTGTACCAAGCAACATAAAAGATGAAACATCAGGTCAATTCCGTCATGTTCATTCTTATGCAAATGGTCCGGCTTTGCGCACAACTCTTTATCTTAATCTTTCAGATTTAACACCAGAAGAACTGCATTATGCAAATCTTTATATGACATTGATTGGCGACCTTGGAACAAATAATCTGACAGAGGAACAGGTTGACTTTCAGCTCAGCATGCTCGTTCTGGGGCTCAGCACAACAGTTGAACCATTTTACACAAGCTATGAACGCAAAAATTCATATCCGGTCATTAATTTGAGCTGGTACGCAGAATTGAAAAACACAAAAAAAGCAGAACAGCTTGTTTCTTCCATTTTGTACGACACAGTCCTTGATCCGTCTCGTCTTAAGGTGCTGATTTCAATGGAAAAAGCACGTGCAGACAGAAGCCTTCAAAGCAATGCAACTTTTTACGCATTAAGCCGGGCAGGAGCAGCATGTGCATCAAGCTATTCACTTTATAACCATCTTTACGGCATTCCTTATTACCTCTTTATTCAGCAGGCTTATAAAGAAGTCAGCAAAAATCCTTCAACTGTAATTGAAAAATTAATTGCCGTAAGGGAAAAAATGCTTGTAGCAAACATGCCGCTTGTTATTACAGTTGGAACAAACTCAGAAGCAGCATCTGAGGCCGGAAAAGTAATTACAAAACGGCTTAAAGAATATGACGGCACACCTTGCACAAACTACACAAAAATTGCACAGCCTGCAAAACGAGCCGCATACATCATAAAAGATTCTGTAAGTTATCTTGCTTCGGCACAAAGCATTCCGCTTGATAAACTTCAAGCATATTCAATTGCTTCTGATATTCTCGAAAATGAATATTATGTTCCGCAAATCCGGCTTGAAGGCGGTGCATATGGTGCAAGTGCAAACACAGACCGCGTTTATTTTTCTGCTTATACATCAAGAGACCCAAAACCGATGCGCAGCCTTGAAATTCAAAAGAGGGCATCTAATGCAAAACTTAAGATTACAAAAGAATCTCTTGCACCATACATAATTGCACGACACGGTGTTGAAACAAGCCCTATAGGACTTTATACCCAGGCTTTTATTTATGCCGTAAACCATGTTCGAGGCTATTCTGTTGAAGACTGGGAAGCAAATCTTGAAAAAACAAAAAAAGTAAGCGTCATGGATGTTGAAGCAGCAATAAGAAACATAAATGCATCTGACTGTTATGTACTTTTTACAAATGATGCAACATACAGAACATCAGACGTTTCATTTGATGAAGTTATTGACCTTACAAACGCAGGAAAACAGTAATGCAGGACTTTTTTGCAGAAGAACTCGAAAAACTCGGCATAAACAAAGAATATGCAGCACTTTTCGAAAAATATGCACAAGAATTAAATCTGTTTAATTCAGCATACGACCTTGTAGGAGCAGATTCTGTAGAAGACATTTTGAAAAAACATGTCCTCGACAGTCTTGCAGCTGTTCCTGTTTTAAAAAAACTTTTAGCCAAAGTATCCGGTTCAGGGAACCCTCGTCTTGCTGACGTAGGTTCTGGCGGCGGACTTCCGGGAATTCCACTTGCAATTGCTTTTCCGGAAGTGTCTGTTACATTGATTGAACGCATGAGTAAAAGATGTACTTTTCTTGAAAACTGCGTCCTTACGCTTGGTTTAAAAAACGTAACAGTTTTAAACACAGAAGCAGAAAAAGCACCACAAAAAGCTTTTGATATTGTAGTTTTTAGGGCATTCAGGCCATTAGATGAAAAAATGACAAAAACACTGCTGAAACTTCCAGCTGAAAACGGAATAATTGCAGCATATAAAGCACGAAAAGACAAAATAGAAGCAGAAATGTCCGCAATTTCAAAGCTTGTGCCCTCGTGGAAAGCAGAACCGTTAAATGTTCCTTTTTTGGGCGAAGGCAAAGAAGAACACGAACGGAATCTGGTTGTAATACCAGATTTTGACTGTTAAAACTAACGAATTTATATATAAAAGAAAGTCTGACAATCTGCGTCAAAATAATTTATATAAAACACGCATTCAATACATAAAAACGAACCCTGCGCTCTTTGCGTCAGGATCCGTTCATTTCACGTAGCATCATGCTGTTATTTTTAATTCAGCTGCTTTATTGCTTTGTGTATGTATTTGGAGTAGAAACGCCTGTTTCATTAATTGTCAAAGTATTGCCACTGACAGCGTAAGTTCCCCAAAGTATTTCATTATTCACAGTCATCGGATTGCCAACCAAATAAGCATCCAGCTCTGCCTGGGTCATAGGTGTCGTTCCGATTGTAGCAGTTATAGAAGTTGGCGTAAAATAAAGATTGCCACCATCCACTCTGAAAGTCCCAGTAACTACCATAGTCACATTAGAAATAGAAAAATCATAAGGATTCGGCAGTTCTGGCTGTGTAACAGTCATGTTTGAACCAGAAAATAACATGGTTTGATTTGATGTACCATCTCTCCATGTTCCCTGCAACGGTGTTGCTGTTGGTGTTGTACTGCTTGACGAAGATGAATCGCTTTTACATGAAACTGCAAATAAGCTTGCAATCATAAGACAAAACAAGATTAATTTTTTCATTTTTTTCCCTTTTTTTAATATTTTTAGGCAATAATATTTCTTTTTTCTCTTTGTGCAAAGTATTTTGCGTTTGATTTAATCTGATTCTAATTTAATTTTACTCTATAACAAGGCTTCCTATCTAAATATAATGAACAAACACAATTCAACAACTTCTAAAATAAAATGTACTGCAAAATTTGTCATCCCGGGGTTAGTTCGAGATTTTGGCAATAATAAAAATATACAAGATAGAGATGCTGAACAGAATTCAGCATGACGCTACTTTTGCCCTAAAAAGACTGACCGCCTTGCATAAAAGCGCTTTAAAATAAAAACGCTGAAAAGCTCCTCCAGCCTTTCAGCGCACAACAAACAGCGTAAAAATCAATCAAACAATAACTACAGAATTATCTGTGTTAGAAAATGGTGCCGGAATATATTTATCAGCATTCCAGTCGTTTTCCCATTTTTTGCCGTCAAGCAGATAACGGAACTGATATTCATTTCCAGTTTCAAGTGTCAACTGAACAGAAAAGCTGCCGTCCTTGTTCTTTTTCATTGGTGTATCAAGGCTGCTCCAGCTATTGAAATCACCGGCAAGCCAAACTTTTTCAGCACCATTCGCAGCTTCTGCGCTCAACTCAAAAGTAACTTTGCACTTTTTCTGAGTTTTCAAATAATTTTTGTATAATGCCATATCTTTTCCCTAAAAACAATATTTGACACAACACAAGTAAAAACTTGTGCGTCTAACTTTAATGATTATACTACATGAAAATTATTTTGTGAAGAAAATCTTAACAGTTTTCGTTTTTTATAAGTAAATTCTGCATTAAACAGGATTTTTCATATTGCCCAATAAAAAGCAATTAAATATAATATCGATAAATACATATCTAATCCGCTGATTTATCCAAATTGCAGGCGGAAAAAGTTCTCGTAGCAGAACTTAAACTTGCTAAATAGGAGGCTCTGAATGAGTTCTATCTTATCTAACAAACATTACCTTTTTACATCAGAATCTGTAGGTGAAGGGCACCCGGATAAACTTTGCGATCAAATCTCTGACGCAATTCTTGATGCATGTCTTAAAGACGACCCGGAAAGTCACGTTGCCTGTGAAACTTTTGCTTCAACCGCACTTGTTATGGTTGGCGGCGAAATTACTACACGCACTTATGTAGATGTACAGGACATTGCACGCAAAGTTGCACGCAACATCGGTTACACAGATTCAGATTTCGGTCTTGACTGCGATTCAATGGCTGTCCTCAATATGATTCACTCACAGTCGCCAGATATCAATCAGGGTGTTTCCGGCACCGGCTTAAAAGAATTTGAAGGACAGCAGGGTGCAGGTGACCAGGGCATGATGTTCGGTTTTGCATGTTCAGAAACACCAGAATTAATGCCGGCACCAATCATGTATGCACACAAACTTTTGCACCAGGCAACAGACCTGCGCAAAAGTGGCAAAATCGGCTGGCTTAGACCAGATGCCAAAAGCCAGGTTACAATTGAATACGAAGGCAACAAGCCAAAACGCATTGATACTGTTGTAATTTCGCACCAGCACAACCCGGAAATTGAATATAACGAAATCAAAGAAACCGTAATCAACAAGATTATCCTTCCGGTTCTTGAACCTACAGGCTTGATTGATAAAACGACAAAATTCTTTGTAAACCCAACAGGAAGATTTGTCGTAGGCGGACCATTCGGCGACACAGGTTTGACAGGCCGCAAAATCATAGTTGATACATACGGCGGAATGGGAAGACACGGCGGCGGCGCTTTCTCTGGCAAAGATCCGTCAAAAGTTGACCGCTCAGCTGCATATATGGCACGCTACATTGCAAAACATGTTGTTGCAGCAGGTTTTGCCGAAAGATGCGAAATTCAGCTGGCATATGCAATCGGTGTTCCATATCCAGTTTCAATCATGGTCGATACATTCGGAACAGGAACTGTAAGCGAAGAATCTCTTTCAAAGGCAATAAACGAGGTTTTCGACTGTTCTCCAGCAGGAATCATCAAAACACTCGATTTAAAGAAACCAGTTTATCAGCCGACTGCTGCTTATGGTCATTTCGGACGAAATGAATTCTCATGGGAAAAGCTTGATAAACTTGAAGCTTTGAAAAAAGCTGTAAAATAAAAACTGCTTCAAAACGTGAATTTTAAGCCGTTCTATTTCAACGATTTAAAATTCACATCCCATTCAAAAGCAAAGCCTTCAGAGATTATTTTTAATTTCTGAAGGCTTTTTTATTTTATGAAAGTGCCAAAACGGCATTTTTAGAATCTGTCTTAGAACCATTGAGCAATAAGAGTACAGCATTAAAAAAATGCAATTTTTTTTTCAGCTTTTGGAACCGTCTTTAACCTGCGGAATTAATTCAGCTATCTTGCTGTATTCGCTTTTTACATTTTCAAAAACTTCTTTCGCTTTTACAGCATCCGGCACATCGTCATTTCTATAAAGTTCTGTAAGCTCAGATGTATATTTTCCAAGGTTCGAAAGGCTTAAATTTAATGCAATTCCTTTCAGCCGGTGTGCATACATAAAAATATCACGGGGTTTATTATCCTGATACGCCTGCTGCAAAAGTGAAAAATCATCTATTGCAAGAAATTTATTTAAAAAGCGGACAATACGCTCATCTGTCATAAGCCTGGCTGAAATTTCTTCATAGCTTGACTGAATATTATTATAAAATTCTTCAGGTGTCATAAAATCGTCCTATTAATTTGCTCTGTTCTGGAAAAGTGCTTTCTGTGATTTTGCATTCATAATCAGATTAGGAAGCTTTACTGAATTTTCACGCAATATCAGAATCAGCTTCGGATTAAATTTTCCACATTCGCCATTAAGAATCATGCCGATTGCTTCTTCATGTGTATAAGCATTTTTATAACAACGCACACTTGTAAGTGCATCATAAACATCGGCAAGAGCCACAACCTGAGCTTCAATCGGAATATCATCTCCGACAAGTCCGTCTGGATAACCTTTGCCGTCATATCGTTCATGATGCCAGCGGCAGATTTTATATGCCGTTTTTACTATTGGTTCTTCCTGATATTGTTTGCATGAGTTAAGCATTTCGGCACCGTTTAATGTATGAAGTTTCATAACATCAAATTCTTCCGAAGTAAGAGGTCCCGGTTTATTCAATATGTTTTCTGGAACAGATATTTTTCCGGCATCGTGAAGAGCCGCAGCTTTTACTATGATTTTTATCATAGACTTGTCAATATTGTACTTGTCTGTTTTCTGCATCAACTTTTCAAGGAAAATTCCCGTCAAAATACTTACATTTTCAATATGGTCGCCAGATTCTTTATTGCGGAATTCAATTATGTATCCAAGAATTGTAAGCAGCATATTGCTTGTGCGTTCGTTTTCATTAACCTGATGAACAACCATCTGCGCAAGTTTTTTCTGTTTTGAATAGACTGCAATTGTATTGCGGACACGCCGCTTTACAATTTCCATGTCGAAAGGTCTGTTTATATAATCAATTGCGCCAAGGCTATATGCTTTTTTAATCAATTCAACATTTTCTTCTGCACTGATTATGATGACAGGAAGAGAATTAAGCCAGCCGTTTGCTTTCATATGACTTAAAACTTCATAGCCGTTGACACATGTCATATTCAAGTCAAGCAATACACAGGAATATTCGCTTCTTGACTTTTTCATCAAATCCAGAGCTACTGCTCCATCTTCTGCCTGTTGAACAAGATATTCCGGTTCAAGCATTTCTGTCAGCAAATCTCTGTTAATTTCAGAATCGTCAACAATCAATACTTTATGAGCAACATTTCGTTCGTCATCTTTTGTAGAATCACTCATAAATAAAATTTCCCTTCTTTTAGATTTCAGTTTTCAAGCTTTTTTTAATATTTATTTAGTGATTTAATATATCTTAACACTGAAATTTAAAATACGCAAATTTATCTACTTTTCACACGCAAAAATATTCATACACATCATTTTATAATATATAGATTTACATAAGAAATCTTTTTATATTTTACATTTTTAAAACCGTGTTATAAATAATATTCTGCAATTTATCACTAACACATGCTATAATTCTTTTATATATCTTATCTACACTTTTAAAATTTTCAGTATTTCTATCGGAGTGTTTTTATGGATTTTGGTATAATGTATGCCTGCATTGCTTGTGTAAGCATGCTCGTAGAAATAATTATTTTCAACAGAGTTATACGCACATGCGATAACAATAACAAGCAGAAACCTTTTGCAATACTTCTTTTATTTTTCATTATTTTCAGTCTTGTTGACGGAATATGGGGTTTGTGCGTCAGCCCCAAACTTTTTGTAAATTATTATGCACTTTATATTTCTACATATGCATTTCACATAGGTGCAGCCCTGTCTGCTTTTATGTGGGCCGGCTACATGAATGAATATCTTAAAATAAGCAAAAATTCAAAGAAAAATATAGATATTGTCCGTTCGTGCATCCTCATAATCCAGCTCGGCTTTTTAATGCAGAATGTCATGTTCAAAAATATCTTCAACATAAATCAAAACTGCGAATATCTGCCGACCCCTTTGAGAAATTATTCTTTCTACATACAGTTTTCTTACTATATTTTTATCATGTGCTATTCTTTTGCAGCATTAATTAAAACAAGAGGATCTAAAAACAGAATTTACATTTCGACAGCATTCTTTTCAGCAATTCCTTTTTTATTTGGAATTCTCCAGATGCTTTTTCCGGATGCAGCATTCTATTCGATGGGTTTTATGCTTATATGTGTTGCAATTTACGGCTTTAATGTTACATCCGAAAGAGAAAAATTCCTTATTGAACTTCATCAGAAAGAAAAAAACAAATTTGCTTCAATTGCAGACGCAATTTCTGCCGACTACGAAGGCATTTATTACGTAGATCTTGAAACAAATAATTATCAGATTTTTATAAACGAGACTTTCAATGAAAATCAAGACACAAAAACATTAGAAACAACAGGCGATTTTTTTGCTGACAGGCTTCTTTTTATAAAAAAGAACGTATATAAAGATGATCATCAACTTATAATTAAAAAGCTCAGCAAAGAATCTATCAAAGAAGAACTTTCTTTCAAAAAAACATACACATTCAATATAAGAATGTATATCAACAACAAAATCCGCTACTATGCCGTAAAATGTGCAAAATCAAAGATTCCCGGGGAAGAAAACAAAATAATAATCGGCTTTTACGATGTTGATGACGAAATCCACGAGCAGCAGGAAAGAAACGAAATTATCAGCGCCGTAGGCAACGCATATGAATCAATTTATTCTGTCAACACGCTCGACGGCAGTTTTGAAACATTCAGACGTTCAGAATACCTTTCAAAAAATTATAATGATGGAAAATCAACATTTTCTGAATCATGCAGCAAATATATTCAAAACGACGTTCACCCTGATTATAAAGACCTGGTAAAACGCTGCACAGATATTTCGTTTCTGCGTAAACAGATGAAAGATAAAACACGTTTTGACATGAGCTTTATCGACATTCACACAGGGCTTAACCAGTATTATGAAATGAGGGTTGTCAAACCCAAAAAATATGAAGAAAACGGAAAATTGCTTGTCGGTTTTATTAACAGAACAGAAACAGTTGAACAGCAGAAAAAAGACATTTACATTACAAGCCTTTCAGATGACTATGATTCAGTTTATATTGCAAACCTTGATGAAAATTTTATTGAAAATATCCGCATTACTCCAGAGTTTAAAAAGAACCATGAATATTTAAACCAGAAATTATCTTTAACTGAATTTATAGAGCTTTGCAATAAATCTATTTACAAAGAAGACCTTGATATGTTTATGCAGCAGCTCAACATCAGCAACATAAAAACTAAGCTTACAGAACATAAAGATTTTTATATCAATTACCGGCAGGATATAAACGGAATCATCCGCTATTACAGAATTAAAATTATCCGCACCGAAAACTGGTTTTCTCAAAAACAGTTTATGATTGGCACGAGCAACGTTGATGAACTTGTAAGAACCCAGATTGAACAGACAAACGAATCGAAAAGAAAAACAGATATTCTTGAAATTATGGGCGATTATTATGAATCTATCTGCTACGTAAATCTCAATGACAATTCATACATTCCATATGAAGCTGAAAAAAAATTTGCTCAATGGTATAAAGGAAATTCTTTTTCAGAAGATTTTGCAAATTACATAGATTCTGTCGTTCTGGAAGAATACCGCGGAATTTTAAAAGAATGTATGTCTACAGACACAATCAAAAACCTGCTGTCCGGAGAAATTATCAATTCTGAAAACCAGATAAACGACAACCTTCTCTTCTCCATTCAGTATCAGGATAACAGAACAGGTTCACCTAAATATTATGAACTTACGATTTTAAAAATTGATGACAGCCACATTATTACAACAATTCAAGACCGCGATTACATAATAAGAAAAGAAAACGAACAGAAAGAAATTCTTTCAGAACAAAAGGCAAAGGCAGAAGCTGCAAATAAAGCAAAATCTACATTCCTGTTCAATATGAGCCACGATATACGAACCCCGATGAACGCAATAAAAGGTTTTACAGAACTTGCAGAAAAAAACCTTGATGATAAAGAGAAAGCAGCAAATTATCTTGAAAAAGTAAAAACTTCAAACGAACATCTTCTGCATCTTATAAACGATGTTCTTGACATGAGCCGAATTGAAAGCGGCAAAGTAAAAATTGATTCTTCTCCTGAAAATATCAAAACCATAACGGAAGAAATGCTTGAAATCATTCAGTTTTCAGCAAGTTCAAAAAAAATCAATTTTAATTACGAATTAAAGAACATAAAAAACTATTGTATTTACGCAGATAAACTTCATTTTAAACAGATTCTCTTGAACATCTTAAGCAACGCAGTTAAATACACAAAACAGGGCGGCAGCGTAGATTACTGCATTGAACAGATTGAAAATAACAGCAAAGGCACGGCTTCTTTTGTCTGCATTGTCAAAGATAATGGAATAGGCATGAGCAAAGAATATCTTTCTCATATTTACGAAGAGTTTTCGAGGGCATCTAATTCTACAAAAAGCGGAATTGAAGGAACCGGTCTTGGCATGTCAATTGTCAAAAGGCTCATCGACATGATGGGCGGAGAAATTCAGATTGAAAGTGAACTTGGAAAAGGCACAACGGTAAAAACTTTCTTTGATTTTAAAATCTGCGAACAGAAAAACATATCAGAATCCGATGCAGGTTTAAATGAAACAAACCATATTTTTTTGAAAGGCAAACGTGTCCTTATAGTTGAAGATAATGAATTTAACATGGAAATTGCACACGAACTGCTTTCTGATGAAAAACTTATTATTGAAGAAGCAGATGACGGTTCTGTTGCCGTTGATAAAGTGAAAAATCATGCACCAGATTATTACGACTTTATTCTGATGGACGTGCAGATGCCTTACATGAACGGATATCAGGCAACAAAAGAAATACGAAGCTTAAAAAATGACGACTACACGAAAATTCCGATTATTGCAATGACAGCAAATGCATTTGACGAAGATAAGAAAAATGCATTTGAAGCTGGAATGAACGGTCATCTTTCAAAGCCGATTGACATAAAACTGCTCGTAAAAACATTGACACAGTTTTGTGCTAAATGATTTATATTTTTTATGAACAGAAACATAAATCATATGCCTTGACAAAACAGCTTATTTCATTTTTACTCATGTGTATGAAATATGCAAAGCATCATGTACATCACCATATTCTCAAAAATTCATAGAAAATCTGGGCTATGCATGTGCATTTTTTTTGAATAAAAGACGTCAGCCCAAAAGGCTGACATTTTTTTTATTCTCACATATAAAAATGATGCATTTTCAGTTGTAATTAATGAATATGTACACAAAAGAAGAGACATATTTTAACCGATAAAATTAATAGGAGCATAATAATATGGAAAAGCTTAAAATTTTGCTGCCAAAAGGCAGAATTTATGAAAACGTTACGGAACTTTTTGCAGGTGCCGGCATAAGCATTAAACTGCCGGAGCGCGCATACAGACCAACTGTAAACCAGGATGACCTTGAAGCAAAAGTAATGAAACCACAGAACATCGGAAAACTGCTTGAACTTGGAGCACATGATGTTGGTTTTACAGGCCGCGACTGGATTGAAGAAACAAATGCAGATGTTGAAGAAATTATGGACCTTGGTTTTGACCCGGTAAAAATTGTAGCAGCAGTTCCAAATTCAATCGACGACAAAGAACTTCTTAAAAAACGCATCATCGTTGCAACAGAATATGAACACATTGCAGAGCGCTGGCTGAAAGAAAAGAAAATCGACCACCTTATCGTACGCACATACGGTGCAACAGAAGTATTTCCACCAGATGATGCAGACATGATTGTTGACAACACAGCAACAGGAAGAACATTAATCGAAAACGATCTTCGCATCGTTGATGTTCTTATGAAAAGCTCTACAAGAATGTTCGCATCAAAAGCAGCAATGCAGGATCCTGCAAAAAAACAGAAAATCATGGAATTGAAGATGCTTTTTACTTCTGTTTTGAACGCACGCGACCGCGTAATGCTCGAAATGAATGTTGCACAGGACAAATTTGAATCACTTGTAAAAGCTCTCCCGGCAATGCGCTCGCCGACTGTTTCTCCATTGTACGGAAACGGCGGCTTTGCAATTAAAATTGCTGTCAGAAAATCTGAAGTTCCAACACTTATGCCAAAATTAAAGGCATTGGGTGCAACAGATATTTTGGAATATGAACTTAGAAAGGTTGCAGAATAAACAATATGTTTGACGAAATCGAAGAAACAGAAGAAGATTTAAGACTTGCACAGCCAGCCTGTGAACGCCATTCTTCACCAATTAAAAACAGCATTGCACAGCCGGCATGCGAGCGGATAAGCACAAACACTTCGCGCGCAGTCCGCATAAGCCGTGCAACTGCAGAAACACAAATTGAACTGAAGCTAAATCTTGACGGTACAGGCAAATGCAACTTAGACTGTCCGATCGGCTTTTTTAATCATATGCTCAGTGCATTCTGCAAACACGGCATGTTTGATCTTGAAGGCGTTTTGCGCGGCGATTTAGACGTTGACCAGCACCATTTAATTGAAGATACAGGAATTGCACTTGGAACCGCTTTTGACAAAGCTTTGGGCAATCGCAAAGGCATTTTGCGTGCAGGTTTCTTCATTTATCCAATGGATGAATCTTTATGCCAGGCAGCCGTAGATTTTGGCGGCAGACCTTTTTTGGTATGCAATGCTGAACTTTCTGGAACACCACTTGTAGGCGGCACAGTTGCTTCATGCCAGGAACCAGCCGCAGTCTGCACAACTTTTCAGACAGACTGTTTCGAAGACTTCTGGCAGGGTTTTGTAAGTACGGCAAAATGCAACCTTCATTTGGACACAATAAGAGGAAGAAGCGACCACCACAAAATGGAAGGTCTTTTTAAAGCTGCCGGCCGCGCAATCAGAGCTGCTGTTTCAATTGATGAACGTGCACCGAATGCAATTCCATCAACAAAAGGCGTAATCTGCTAAAAGCAGTTACCGGCAAAAACGAAATACACATTCTGCTGTTTTCGGTTTTGAACAACCATAAAAAAAGCTGTTTATGAAAGTTTTCACGCTTCCATGAACAGCTTTTTTTGTCTGTTAACTATTAAAAAACTGTGCGTTCTTTAAACGCAGCTGGTTTTATTAAAACTCTTCAAAATCAGAATCTGAAATTCCAGAATTTACAGACGGCTTATATTCATCATTAAATGATGTTTTATCAGAAATATCCGGCTCTGCGCCATATAAATCATCAAAATCGTCTGAAATGACAGTTTTTTTCGGTGCAGATACAATGTCTTCATCATAATCTACAGAAACAGGCGGCATAAGCCGTTTAGGCTGTTTCTTTGTGCTTTTGATTTTTGATGCATCAATTCTAAAGAACTGAACACTGTTGAGAAGCACTTCTGCCTCAGAAGAAAGCTCTTTTGCCATAGAAGCAAGTTCTTCTGAAACAGATGCATTCTGCTGTGTTACAGAATCCATCTGGAGAATTGCTTTATTAATCTGCTGTGCTCCAACATCCTGCTCTCTGCTGGCCGATGTAATTTCCTGCACAAGTTCAGCTGTTTTCTGAATGTCTGGAATTATAGAAGAAATAAGCACACCGCTTTCTTCTGCAACTGTTACACTCGACTGAGAAAGTTCACTGATTTCTGTAGCCGCAATCTGGCTTCGTTCTGCAAGTTTTCGAACTTCGCTTGCAACAACGGCAAAACCACGACCGGCATCGCCTGCACGGGCAGCTTCAATTGCAGCATTAAGCGCGAGCAAGTTTGTCTGAGAAGCAATGTCCTCAATAATTGCAATTTTTGTTGCAATACTTTTCATTGCTTCTACAGTTTTTGCAACAGCTTCGCCGCCTTTTGTGCTTGATTCAACGTTTTTCTCTGCAATGCTTGCAGTTGCAATTGCATTATCAGCATTTTGCCGTATGTTAGAAGCCATCTGTTCCATTGTAGAAGAAATCTCTTCTGTAGATGCAGCCTGTTCAGAAGCACCAGAAGAAACGTTCTGGCTTGTCATGCTGATTTCACGGCTTCCAGAAGCAACTTGTGTACTTGCCTCAATTATCGACGCTGCAACTTCACTTACAGAAGCAACAAGCGTTGCAAGTGCATTGCCAAGCTGTCCAATTTCATCTTTCCGGTTGTTTATATGCTCCTGCTCTTCTTTGTTTACTTCTGTCATCAGCATATCGCCTTCAGCAATGCATTGCATAGCCTTTAAGAAAGAAGCAAGAGGAGTTCCAATTGAAAGTGCAATGATAAGACCAATTATTAAAGAAAATACAATAGAAGCACATGCAAGCATCATTGTTGAAGCAACGAGTTTATTCGAACTCTTTTTCGTAGCATCTGTCTGTTCCTTTGCATATTCACTGATTATTGAGTGAAGCTGTGTCAATTCTGCATCAACTTCATTTCCATTTGACATAACGGAAGCATACAGTTCAACAAGTTCTTCATTTGAAACACCGTTTAAAGACACAGTCAGAGAAATCAACCTGTCAAGATTTGCATTAAACGATGCTATGTTCTTTTTTGCATTCTGCACAGCCGTTCCAACTTTATAGCTTACATTTGCAGATTCAAGATGCTCAAACTGTGCATCAATTGTACTGCGTGCATTTGAAACAACTGCCATAGATTTTTTCAAGTCGAGATTACCTGCATTCTGTTCAATTTTTGCAGTATTCAGCACAATAAGCAGCTGCTTTACTTGAATCTGCAGCTCTTTTGGAACAACAACAAGATTTTCAAATTCAGTTGTATTTGATACAAATTTTTGAGTTATTGTATTCATTGCTGACAACGCATAACTCAATATTAAAGCGGAAAGAAGCGCTATTAAAAAGAAACCGCCAATCAGTTTAGGCTTTACCCGAATGTTGTTAATGAACATGAATTCTCCTCTTTCCGCAGAAACAAAGCGGCAAAATTTATATTTGGACATCTTTCAAAATTCAAAAAGAAGTTTTTCAAGATAACCATTGAGTCATTTCCAAAAATTAAAAAGATTTAAAGAATATGTAAATTAATGATAAAGCCGTTTCTAAAACACGTCAAGAAAAACGAAACTTGAAAACACAATACTGCGAAAGAAAGGCAAAAGCATGAATATCATAAAATTTGAAATTTTCAAAAAAATAATTTTTTTTTATAAAAAAAGCTAAATTACTATTGACAAGAACTCTGAAAAGGTGTAGTTTCTTCACAAAGAACCGACGGTTCTATTTAATTAGAAAATTATTGCATTTTTGTCACTATACAAAGATACAAAAAAAACACGTGAAGCACAGGAAATGATTTCCACTGCAGTTTTCAAATGCGTTGCATTTACAGACTGACAGTTCAGCGCTTCCGGCTGTTAATGCGGAGTTTTAAAAGGAGTAAAAAATGAAAGATTATTTAAAGCAGTTTCCAGATGAAAAAGGATATTTCGGCAAATGGGGCGGAAGCTATGTTTCTGAAGAACTTCAGAAAGAAATGAACCGCATAAATGATGCATATTTTACAATCAGCAAATCACATGATTTTATCAATGAACTGCGCTCAATACGCAAGCATTTTCAGGGACGCCCGACACCGGTTTATTACTGCAAACGTTTAAGCGAACATTGTGGCGGACGCATTTATCTTAAACGCGAAGATTTGAACCATTCTGGTGCACATAAACTTAACCACTGCATGGGCGAAGCACTTCTTGCAAAATACATGGGCAAAAAAAAGATTATTGCAGAAACTGGTGCCGGTCAGCATGGTGTTGCACTTGCAACAGCTGCAGCTTACTTTGGTCTTGAATGCGACATTCATATGGGCGAAGTTGATATTGCAAAACAGCATCCGAATGTTGTCCGCATGAAGCTTTTGGGCGCAAACGTTGTATCTGTTACACATGGACAGAAAACATTGAAAGAAGCCGTTGACAGCGCTTTTGATGCTTATCTTAAAGATCCGGAAAATTCACTTTACTGCATCGGTTCTGTAATGGGTCCGCATCCTTTCCCAATGATGGTTCGCGATTTTCAGCATGTAATTGGTGTTGAAGCACGTGAACAGTTCCTTGAAATGACAGGTGAACTGCCAGATGCTGTTACAGCCTGTGTCGGCGGCGGTTCAAATGCAATGGGCATTTTTTCTGGCTTTATTGCAGACGAAGATGTTGCACTTTTTGGTGTTGAACCAAGCGGACGCTCTCTGCAGCTTGGCGACCATGCATGCAGCTTAAGCTATGGCAAAGAAGGTGTTCTGCATGGAATGAAAACATATCTTTTAACAGACGAAAAAGGCGACCCTGCTCCAGTTTATTCAATTGCATCTGGTCTTGATTATCCGGGAAGCGGACCAGAACACTGCATGCTGAAAGACACTGGCCGCGTTTCATATGTAACAGCAAACGACAAAGAATGTCTTGAATCATTCTATAAGCTTTCACGTTACGAAGGAATTATTCCAGCCCTTGAATCAAGCCATGCTGTTGCATTCGCCATGCGTTACGCAAAAGAAAACCCAAAGAAATCAATTCTTGTAAACTTGAGCGGCCGTGGCGACAAAGACATTGACTTTGTTGTTGATAACTATGGCACAGGCGATGAATATTTCAATTAATTGATTTGTGCAGAATTTTTTTCCAAACATTCTGCATCATTTTTTAAGCTAAATTCTATAAAAAGGCTTATTGTGCAGTTTATGCGCAATAAGCCTTTTTTTGTTCATGTGAAAATTTGCCCGGCTGTCAGCTATGATTACATTTCGTATTCATCAATCTGGCAGTTTATGGCACGCCATGCACCGAATTCTTCGTTTGTCATGCTGTTAAAATAACTGCATATCATCCGGCAGACAGCACCATGAGTTACCAGAAGAACAGAATTATATTTATCTTTGTTACGGTTAAGTTCTTCAAGAAAATCATAAACGCGATATGCTACAGAAAGCAGGGATTCCTGGTCATGCGATTTGTCTGCAAACTGCCGCTTGCTTTCTTCAAACAATTTATCAAGGCGGTTTTTGCCTTCAAATTTGCCGTAATTCTGTTCGATGAGCCGTTCATCAACAGAAAAACTGCCCGGCAGCAGACCTGTTTTTGAAAGCACAGTCTGAACAGCCTGTGCAGTTTCCTGCGCACGAAGCAGCGGCGAAACAAAAACTGCATCGATTTTTGTGCCGTTAAGCTTCTGCTTTAATTTTTCGGCAGCTTCAAAAGCCTGCGATTTTCCTTTTTCAGAAAGGGCTACATTACTTATTCCGCAAACCTGATTCAGTGAATTCATACAGGTTTCACCATGTCTTAATACAAAAAGCTTCATTTTAATATTCCTTTTAGCGCATACAAAACTGAACAATGACCGGCATTGTCAAAATAGAAAAAAGCGTTGAAACAGACACAAGCGTAACAGAAAGGCTGGTGTCTCTGCCGAATTTTCCGGCAAACATTGCAGTATTTGCAGCACAAGGCGCAGATGCAGCAATAACAATAGAAGCAAGCAGGCTGCCTCTTAAACCAAACAGATAAAGCAAAATCATTTCGGCAACAGGCAGAATAACAAGGCGCAGAAGCAACGCAAGACAGAGTTTTGCATCTTTTAAAACGCTCAAACCAGGCACGCGTGCAAGATAAAAACCAATTACAATAGTCGGAAGCGGTGTATTCATAGAAGCAAAACTTTGAAGTGGAGCAAGCAGAATATGCGGCAGTTTAAGCGGGGTCAAGAAAAACAGCAGCCCGATAATAATGCCGATTACGCCCGGGTTTAAAAAAACAGTTTTAAAAGAAATTTTTGTTCCTTTTCCACCCATAAGGAAAAGCCCGTAAGTCCAGTTAAAAATATTGAAAACAGCAATAAAAACTGCGCCTAAAAACACTCCGTCCTGACCAAGCAGAACTTCCTGAAGCGGCAACGCCATGTAACCGCAGTTTGAAAAAATCGAAGCAAATTTCAAGACACGCTCTCGGCATTCATCTTTGTCGTGCACCAGAAGATTTACCGCTATAATGTTAAATGAATGCACAAAAACAGCTGCAAAAAATGCTTTCAGAAGATTTCCCATCATTGCAGAGTCAAATTCGCGATGAAACGAATTGATAATGACACATGGAATAATTATATAAAGGACAAAGTTTGTAATGCATTTTATGCCTTCTTCTGAAAAGAAACTGCGTTTTGCACATATAAACCCGACAAAAATCATTATAAACAGAATAAGCACCTGCTGGCCTATTATAAAAAAGCTTTGATTCATAAGCTAATTTTGCAGAAAGGTTTAAATTTTTGCAAGTGAAAAATTGATTTTTAACAAAAGCAAAAAAAAAGGAATCCCCGAAATATTTTCAAGGATTCCCTTACAAATTCTTTTTAAACTGAATCTTCGGCGTTTATTTTACTTCGACGCGCTTAAGTTTCCAGATGTCGCGGACATAATCTTCGATTGTGCGGTCTGAAGAGAATTTGCCTGAACGGGCAATGTTCAAAAGAGCCATCTTTGCCCATTTCATGCGGTCCGTATATGTTTCTGCAATTTTTTCCTGTGCTTCAACATAAGCAGCAAAATCAGCAAGAACATAATAAACATCAGGACGCTGACCTTCAACGCCATAAACCAGAGAATCATAGATTTCTCTGAAAAGCTGGTGTGTCGGATCGTATGTGCCGTCAATGAGCTGGTTCATAACTTTTGCAAGCTGTGGATTTCTCTCAAGATATTTCTGAGGATTATAGCTGTGTTCGCTTTCAATCTTGATTATTTCTTCAGCTGTAAGACCAAAAATGAATGCATTTTCTGCACCGGCTTCTTCAACAATCTCAATGTTTGCACCGTCGAGTGTTCCGATTGTTACGGCACCATTTATCATAAACTTTATGTTTCCTGTTCCAGAAGCTTCTTTTCCGGCAGTTGAAATCTGTTCAGAAACATCTGACGCAGGGAAAAGTTTTTCTGCAACGCTTACACGATAGTTTTCAACAAAAACAACACGGAGTTTTCCTCTTACACGGCGGTCATTGTTGATTCTTTCTGCAACTGTGTTGATAAGCTTGATGATTGTTTTAGCGCGTCTGTAACCAGAAGCTGCTTTTGCACCAAAAATAAATGTGCGTGCCGGCGGATTATAGCTCGGATCATCAAGCAGACGATTGTAAAGGTACATAATGTGCAGAATGTTCAAAAGCTGGCGTTTATATTCGTGCAGACGTTTAATCTGAACATCAAAAATTGATTCCGGATCAAGGAATTCATTCTGTGTTTCTTTAAGATAAGTTGCAAGGCGCTCTTTGTTTTCCTGTTTAATTGCAAGGAATTCTTTAAGTGTTGCTTCGTCATCTGCAAATTTTTCAAGGCCTTTGAGTTTAGAAAGATCTTTCTGCCAGCCGTCGCCAATTTTGTCTGTAATGAACTTTGCAAGGCTTGGGTTTGCACACAAAAGCCAGCGGCGCTGTGTTACACCGTTTGTCTTGTTGTTGAATTTCTTTGGATAAAGATCGTACCAGTCTTTAAGTTCCTGTGTTTTCAAAAGCTCTGTATGAAGGGCAGCAACACCGTTTACGCTGAAACAGCCGTGAATTGCAAGCCATGCCATGTGAATCATGCCGTTGTTGATGATTGCCATTTTGTTCTGTTTTGAATAATCAGTCGGATATTTATCACGAAGTTCCATAACAAGACGGCGGTTAATTTCTTCAACAATCTGATAAATTCGAGGCAAAAGCCCCTGGAAAATATTAATCGGCCATTTTTCAAGTGCTTCTGCAAGAATTGTATGGTTTGTATATGCAAAAGTCTTTGTAACAATGCTCCAAGATTCATCCCAGCCCAAACCATATTCATCCATAAGAATGCGCATAAGTTCAGGAATTGCAACAACAGGATGTGTATCATTAAGCTGAATGACATGATATTCCGGGAATTTACGGAAGTCTGTGCCATATTCGCTTACAAAGTGGCGCACCAAATCCTGCAAACTTGCAGAAGAGAAGAAATACTGCTGCTTTAAGCGCAGTGCTTTTCCAGAAGGACCTGAATCGTTTGGATACAAAACACGAGAAATGTTTTCTGCATCATTCTGCTTTTCAACTGCGCGGTTATACTGCATGTCATTAAAAAGCTGCAGGTCAAAACCAGCCGGCGAAGAAGCCTGCCACAAACGGAGAGTGTTTACAGTGTTTGTGTCATAGCCGACAATCGGCATATCATATGGTGTTGCAATAATTTCTTCGGCATTTTCTACATAGAATCTGTCTGTGTCATTAGGCCATTTTGCAACAGCAACATTGCCTCCAAATTTTACTGTAACAGCGAGGTCGCTTCTCTTTACTTCCCATGGGTCGCGGTGAACAAGCCAGTTATCCGGATATTCAACCTGATAGCCGTTTTCAATATGCTGTTCGAACATACCGTATTCATAGCGGATTCCATAACCATGACCCGGATAATCGAGGGTTGCAAGTGAATCAAGGAAACAAGCTGCAAGACGACCCAGACCGCCGTTTCCAAGGCCTGCATCCGGTTCCTGGTCTTCAATCAAGTTATAATCAATATTCAATGATTTTAAAACATCAACTACAGAGTCTTTTATAAGTGTATTGATTAAGTTGTTGCTGAGGGCACGACCCATCAAAAACTCTGCTGAAAGATAATAAACCTGACGTGTCGGTTTTTTCTCATATTCACGGCGGGTGCGCATCCAGTTGTCCATAATAAGTTCCTGGGCAGAAGCAGAAACGGCATCAAACAAATCATGGCTGCTTGCCTGTGTAATGTCTTTGCCGTACTGACGCTTTAAACGTGCCGTAAGGTTCTCTTTGAATTCCTCTGCATTAAATTCCATATTTCCTCCAAATGGAATACGAAGTGACTGTCTGTAAATAATTAAGACAACCCCAACTCTATAATTTTCAAAAGGCTTTTTCTAAAACAAGAAATATTAAAGCCAAAAAAGTTCAAATCAAGGACAGGTTCAGCAAAACCTATCTGCTAAGCAAAATTGCAAAGCTTCGTGCCGGAAGCACGTAAACAGACTGTTCTTCAAGCATTTCTTCTTCGTTCTCCGGCAGAAAATCATTAGGAGCCTCAACAGAAGTATCTACACAACGAAGCCATTTTTTGCCGGGCCCCGGAGGAGGCAGCGTTACAGTTACATCTTTTGTTGAAGAATTCATCATCAAAAAGAAATCGTTGTCGTCAATGTCTGCAACTATTTCTGCCCTGCTTCCATCAAGCCTGAACGCCAGAAAATGATCAAGCTTTGACCAGTCCGGCGACTCGCCAAGCTCATCATACCATGTTATATCTTTCATGGAATTTAAAGATGTATCTTTACCTGTAAAAAATTCTGGACGACGCAACGCCGGATGCTTTTTTCTGAACGCAATTGCTTTCTGAACAAATCTGAATACATCATCATATTTGTCTTTCAAAGTCCAATCAATCCATGAAAGTTCATTGTCCTGACAATATGCGTTATTATTTCCGTTCTGTGTTCTTCTGAATTCATCTCCGGCAAGCATCATAGGTGTGCCTTGAGAAAGCAGAAGCGTCAGCATAATGTTTTTTATCTGTCTTGAACGGATAGTTTCAATTGCCACATTTGAAGCCGGTCCTTCGAAGCCATAATTGTAGCTTGAATTATTATCGCTTCCATCATGGTTGTTTTCGCCGTTTTCATCGTTATGCTTTCCGTTGTACGAAACAAGGTCGTTCATTGTAAAGCCGTCGTGGCTTGTTATAAAATTGATTGAATGAAACGGTTTCCGGCCGTCATTTGAATACAAATCTGAACTGCCCGCAACACGGGTTGCAGCAGCCGTTGCAAGAAAATCATCGCCACGCCAAAAACGGCGGATATCATCGCGGAATCTGTCATTCCACTCTGCCCATCGGCCGCCGGGGAAACAGCCGACCTGATAAGCACCGCCTGCATCCCATGCTTCTGCAATTATTTTTGTATCGCGAAGGATTGCGTCTTCTGCAATCCATTCAAGAACAGGCGGATTTGACATCAATGCGCCTTTGCTGTCTCTGCCCAAAATTGAGCCTAAATCAAATCTGAAACCGTCAACATGCATATTGATAACCCAATATTTAAGACAATCCAGAATATATTCACGCACAATCGGATGATTACAGTTAAAAGTGTTTCCGCAGCCGGAATAATTTGTGTAATATTGCTTCTGGTTTTCACACAAAATATAATAAATTGAATTATCAAGTCCTCTGAAATTCAGCGTTATTCCGTGTTCGTTTCCTTCTGCCGTATGGTTAAACACAATGTCGAGAATTACTTCAAGACCGGCTTTGTGCATTTCGCGCACCATTGTTTTAAATTCTGCAACCTGTCCGCCTGGTTCTTTAGATGCAGCATAGGAAGCTTTTGGCGCAAAGAACGAAATGGTGCTGTAGCCCCAGTAATTTTTCAAACGGTTTCCGTCTTTTGGATTTACGTTTGTAGTTTCATACGCATCAAATTCATGAATCGGCAAAAGCTCAACGCTAGTAACGCCCAGTTCACGCAGATACGGAATCTTTTCGATTAATCCACGATATGTGCCCGGCGCAGAAGTTTTTGCAGTTTCACTTTTAGTAAATCCACGAAGATTTGTTTCATAAATAATACAGTGATTCAACGGATAATTAAGCGGACGGTCGCCCTGCCAGTCAAATTCATCATCAATTACAATGCATTTTGGAAAACCAGCTGCAGGCATTGTCTTTGCAAATTCAATATCCATTACATCAACAGGCGGGGCATAATCCGGCGGAAGATTTTTAAAAACAGACGTATTTGTCAAAGCCTTTGCATAAGGGTCAAGCAGATACTGCTTTTTATTGAACCTGTGGCCAAGTTCTGGTTTGAACGGACCGTCTACGCGAAATAAATACAGTGCACCGGCCGTAAGATTTAAAACCTTAACATGCCAGATATCACCGGTTTTATTTATTGACGGGTCAAATTCAACAGAAAAATATGGCACATCAGAAGATTCGTTTTCAAAAATATCAAGAAAAACACGTGTTCCATTACGCGTAAAAACCGTAAAATTTACACCATCGTGCTCAATAGTTGCACCAGCAGGTGTCGGTTTACCAGGTTGAACGCTAAGCGACTTCATAGGATTATATTTTAACATAATAAATTCATTTTCGCCATAGTTTGAACTATATTTTAATGGAACATGAAACTCATGACATATTTTAATTACTCATGCTAAAATAAAAGAATGACTGCAAAAGAAGATTTTAGAACAACCGAAGAAGTAATCTGTGACTTCATAAATGAAGAAAACGTAAAGTTTGTTTTTCCTTCAACAATTGCAATGGAAACATGGACAGACTGGACAATAAAAAACAGCAGTAAAACCGGCTGCCGTGCTGTTGCACTTGAAAAGTGGCTTGTCTGGGACGCTTTTAAAAATGAATTTGCACAGGTACATGACAGACAAAAAAGCTGCATTCCAGAAACCTTGCGGAAATTATTTGTCCGCACATTAATAAAAGAAAACAGCAGACTGGTCAAAGCCGGCAAGCCTTCATTTCTGCACCCTCTGATTAATGACCAGTTTGCAGACAATTCAATGCATTTTACAGACTGGCTTGCTGCAATTCTTCCTTCTTTGTCTTTATGGAAATCAAAATTCATTAAAAAAAATGGTGGCAGTGCAGAAACATCTATTGAAGATGATGAAGACCGCGTTTACAACAGCCTTTATGACAAATATTCAGAATTTCTGGACAAAGCCAAAATGTTTGATCCTGCATGGGTTGAACTTAACGACATAAGCCAAAAGTATCATTTCGTAATTTTTCACCCGGAACAGCTCAAAGATTTCAATGACTATAAAGAAAAAATTGAACAATGCAACGCAACTTTAGTACGTCTGCCGCAAAATGCAGAAAAACCAGAATGTCTGCTCTATCCAAATGCAAGAATGGAACTGCGGCGCACTGTTTTAAAAATCCGTGAATTAAATGCAAAGCAGAATGTCGCCTGGTCAGACATTGCATTGACTGTACCAAATCTTTCATCTTATCGCAGTTATATCGAAAGAGAACTAAAAAATTACTGCGTTCCATATGCAATAAGGTCAGGCATCCCTTATACACAAAACAGTGCAGGAAGAATTTTCAGCGAAATTGATTCGTGCGTAAAAAACGATTTTAACCTTGAAACAATGCGCACCATTCTGCAGGACGGTTTTGTACCATGGCAGCAACCTGAACTCAACGAAAAAATCGTGCAGGTTGCGCTTGAATCAAGAAGCATCTGCTCTTATACAAAAAACGGTGCAAGAGTTGACCCGCTTGAAGAAGCATTTGAAGACAGAATTAAACAGGCAGAAAATCTTGAAAAAGAACAGCCCGAAACTTCAAAAGAACTTGAAATTTTAAAAGGCGCACTTGAACGCTATAAAAATTTAAAAAGCTGTTTGAATTCAATCTGCATGTCAAAATCTTTTAAGACAATCAAAGAAGAATGGCACAATTTTGAAGCACAGTTTTTAACAGAAGATAAAGTCTGGCCAAACGACAAAGACAATATAATCGGTGTCTGTATTGCAGAACTGTCAAAATATATTGCAATTGAAAAAGAATATGCAAGCAAGCTCAATCTCGAAATTGAAAATCCTTTTGATTTTTTTCTTGAAGAGTTGAACGCAAACATTTATACACCGCAAAAGCCCAAAAATGTCTGCATTTCAGTTTTTGACTATCGTACCGCAGCAGACGCATATTTTGATTATCATTTTATAATCAATGCAAACCAAAAAGATTTAACTGTTCCTTTTAAAGAACTCAGCTTCTTGAATGAAAAAAAACGCAAAGAACTTGGCGCAAGCGACAACGAAGGCGCAAGCGAAGCATATATAAGGCTTTATGCCAAAACCGGCAGAGAACACGCATTTTTCTCAAGCAGCACAAACAGTTTTGACGGCTTTGCAATTCCACACACCTTTTTTATTGAAAAAAATATTTTAAAAGCTTCAAACCCGGAAGATTACAATTACATTGACAGCGAAGATTTTTTCTTAAATGAAAAGAACTATCTGCTTTCTGAAGGTTCGCCAAAACCGGCTGCAATTACTGAACAGCAAAAACAGTCTTTTTTAAACTGGAAAGAAAAGCAGAAAAATACACAGCTGGATTTTACAAAATCAGACATTCTTAAAGAAAAGGCAAAGCAGTCTTTGATTTATGGCAGCAGTGAAAAACAGCAGATTTCGCAGACAGACCTGAAAAACTTTTTTCCATGCCAGAGGAAGTGGCTTTTCAAAAAAGTGCTTCATCTTAAAGAACAAAATGCAGGTGTTGAACTTATGGGACAGTTCGATTTTGGCAACATCTGCCACAAAATAGTTGAGCTCGTTTTTGACACTTTTGCAAAAGACGGCAAAAGCCTGCCTGACCTTTCTGACAAAGGAAAAGAAGCTGAAGTAAAAAGCATAGTTGAAGACGCAACAGAAAGAGCACTGACAGAAAAACAGGAATGGATAAAACCGGACGACATAAAAAACAGTCATCTTGCTACAGAAATGCTTCTGGCGCAGAAAAATATCTTTACAGACTACATCATGCTTTTTATGAAACAAATCTGCCAGCCTTTAAAAAAAATGAACGACGGCAAATTTGCCGGCTTTAAAGTAAACAGCGTAGAAAAAAGCTGCAAAAGTAATTTCAATAAAAATTTTGACATTTCAGGAAAAATCGACTGCATTTTGTCGGGCAACGATGAACAGGGCGAAGTAATCATTGACTACAAAACAGGCACTCTACCCGAAAAGAAAAACTTTTATCCGAATGCAAAACAAGTTTTAAACGATTTTCAGATGCCGTTTTATTACAAGCTTTTAAAAGAGCAGAAAAACAGCCGTTATGATGTACAGACAGGACTTTTCCAAAGCCTAAAACAAGAAAAACAAAACGACAAAAAAGTTTTTAAAAAAACATATGTACTCGTACCAGATTCAAAAAGTACAAAAACTGCGGAAGAATTTGAAAAAGATGTTTTAACACTTTTAGACAAATATCTTGAAGATTTTGCATCTGACATAACAAACGCAAATTTTGAACCTTCGTGCAAAACTAAAAATGAACGACAGAAAGTAAAAATCTATGTTCACTGCAAAAAATGCGATTACAAAGACATTTGCCGTACAACATTTGCCGTTGCAAAAAAGGACTTTAACAATGACTGATAATTATAAATACCTTGACCTTCTTGAAAGAAAACTTGATGAATCTCAGCGCGCAGCATGCTGCAGAAATGTAAACACAGTTGTTGCAGCAGGTGCAGGTTCCGGCAAGACACAGGTGCTTGCGACACGTTTTGCATGGCTTGTAATGTCATGCGACATCAAGGTTGAAGAGATTCTAGCTTTGACATTTACAAATAAGGCTGCAGCAGAAATTTATCAAAGAATCTACCAGACACTGAACCAGTTTGCAACTAACGAACAGACACCGGCTGAAGAAAAAGAACGGGCAATTCAGGCTCTAAAAGATTTTAACAAAGCACATATTCAAACGCTCGATTCTTACAGTTCCACAATTGTGCGCCAGGCTGCAAACCTTTACGGCATCCGCCCGAATTTTACAGTTGCCGATGTCGAAACGCTCAAAGCAGATGCTTTCAGTTTTCTTGTAAAACACAAAGATGAAAAAGCACTTCTTGCAATTGCAAAACCAGGCAAGCTGCAGGAACTTGCAGAAAACATTTTTATATATGCCATAACCGAATACACAAACGTAACATGCGAAAAAGACTTTTTTAAAAGCAAACTGAAAATTCAGTGCGACACAATTGCTGAAACATGGAACCGCATGATGAGCGACTCCATAAACGAAGATCATCCAGATGAAGGCTGGGGAATTCCAGCACATTTAGCAGAAATTCAAGCAAGATATGACGAAACACCAGAAGAAAAGCATTCTCAGCCATACTGCCTTCAAGTTTCACAAATTCTTGAAAACGTTCCCGAATTATGCACTTTATCCACTTTAGACTTTGAAAATAACTTAGAAACTGTTCAGAAAAATGTTTCAGAAGTGCTTACCTGGATAGATTTGTTTAATTTTGACCAAAGAATAAGCGGTTATACAACAGAATTTCGAAATACGGTTAGATATTTCAGAGACACGTCAAAAATAACAATTGAATCGCTCGGCGCTTTTATCATGAATTATCAAAACTTAAAGCGCATCTGCGAACTTTTAGACGAATTTATGGAACAGATAAACAGCAAAAAGCGAAAATCAGGCTGCCTTTCGTTTGGCGACATAAATGCGCTTGCGTTAAAAATTCTTATTGAACAAAAAAACATCCGGAATCAGGAAAAACAGAACTGCAAAAAAATCATGATTGACGAATTCCAGGATAACAACGGCGATAACCGCAACATGCTTTTTTTGCTGGCCGAAAAAGATGACGCTTTTACAGAAAAATGCGAAGACGAAGACGAATTCTTAAAAAAACTTACACAGAATCTTTCATCTGACAAACTTTATTTTGTCGGCGATGAAAAACAGTCAATCTATAAATTCCGCGGTGCCGATGTTTCAGTTTTTAATTCTCTGACAGAAGATTTGTCCAAGACCGTAGACGGCGAAGTAAAAACTTATATGACAAACAATTACCGCTCAACTGAAGCTGTTCTTGCCATGTTTAATCAGATTTTTGGCAACATCGGCAAAAGCGGAATCAACAGCTGCATTTTTGAAAACACGGAAAATAAAAAACAGTACGAGGCTTATTACGAAAAAGCCGCAACGTACAAAGATAAAGAAGTCGATTTTGAACTTACAAAAGAAAATGTGCCAATGCATGTAAGCATTTTTGACACAAATCTGCTTAAAGACGATGAACTTCCGCCAGACAAAACAACAGACGATTTTTTTAACAAAGATGAAACAGTCGCTTTTTATGTTGCAAAAAAGATTTATGACCTTTATAACAAAGAAAAAGAAGCCGGAAACAACCCGAAATTTGCAGATTTTGCCATTTTGTGCAGAGGCCGTACAAATTATGCAGAACTTGTAAAAAATCTTAACCGTTTTGAACTGCCTTACAGCGTTGACCAGCAGAAATCAGTTTTTGATGACGGCCCGATAACTGACATTTTCAATTTTCTAAAGCTTTGCATAAATCCACAGGATAAAATGTCTTTTGCAGCTTTTTTATGCTCGCCGTTTGCAGGGCTAAAAAACCAGACAGTGCAGCTTATTCTTTCGTGCATTCCAGAAAAAATAATGCAAAAAGACACAGAAGATCAGATAATAACAAGCATTTATACAGCTTTTTCCGAACACGAAGAAATTGATGAAAAAATAAAACAGACTGTCGAAGCTGTTTCAACAGAAGAATATCAGAAATATGCCGAAGCTAAGGCTTTTTATCTGAAATATAAAAACGAAGTTTTGACAGAACCACTTACAGACACAATTACAAAACTCTGGTATGAATCAGGTTTTAGATATGAAACCCTGCTCAATAAAACGGTTAATCTTTCAAGTGAACAAT
>JAZQNK010000046.1:0-5028 GCA_045627325.1 Treponemataceae bacterium
TCAAAACAGCTTTCTGGAAACATTGTTCTTTGTGGCGGTGGTGCTCTTATGCACGGCATTGCAGACTTGACCTCTTATGTTTTTGATACTACAGCTGTACGTATCGGAAATTCTGCAAAAATGGGCGGAATGCTTGATGAATATCATACGCCTCAATATGCAACTGCAACAGGCATTGTTTTAACACAGGCTGATGTACGGCGAAAAGCAATTGAATCTGGTGAATTGCAGCTGCGTGAACCAAAACAGCGTGATCATGCTTTAGGCAAGAGTATTCTGGCAACTTTAAAAGAATATCTTAAAGAATTTTTCTAAAACTTTCAGTTTGTACATAAGGTTTCTGAAATTAAAAAATTTGGAAATCTTTTGTATTGACATTACAAAGTGGCTTTCAGCTGATATTTTATACTTGTTTTGCAAGGTGCTCGTAAATCTACTAATTTTTTCTTGAAAATTTCCGATTCTTTTGATATATAGTAGCAGGCTGTTTTAAAAAACAGGTGAAACTGTATAAATTGCAGCACTTTCAAAAAAGTTAAAGCTGTTTTTATCTCATATAAATTACACGTTTTCCTATGAGTGGGAGGAAACATGATGGATATTGAAGTTCTTAGTCAGCAGAACGTAAGTCCTACGGTTATTAAAGTAATTGGCGCCGGTGGCGGCGGTTCAAATGCTGTAAACCGAATGATTGCTTGTGGGCTTGAAAATGTAGATTTTATTGTAGCAAATACTGATGTTCAAGCTTTGAATTATTCGAATGCAACTACAAAAATTCCGATTGGTTCAAAATTAACCGGTGGTCTTGGTGCTGGTGGAAAGCCTGAAATTGGTGAAAAAGCTGCGCAGGAAGACACTGAAACAATCAAGGAAATTTTGAAAGGTTCTAATATGGTCTTTGTTACTGCCGGTATGGGCGGTGGCACAGGAACAGGTGCTGCACCAGTAATTGCAAAAATTGCACGTGACCAAGGTGCATTGACTGTTGGTGTTGTAACAAAACCTTTTGAATATGAAGGCAAAGTTAAGATGGCTCTTGCAGAAGAAGGCATCCGCAAACTTCGTGCTGCTGTTGATACTCTTATTGTTATTCCTAACCAGAATCTTCTTAAAATTGTAGATAAAAAAACACCAATCAAAGAAGCCTATAGAATGGCAGATGATGTTTTACGCCAGGGTGTTCAGTGTATTTCAGACTTGATTACAAAGCCTGGCTTTGTAAATGTAGATTTTGCCGATGTAAAAACCACAATGGAAAACAAAGGCGATGCAATTATGGGTACTGGCTGTGGAAAAGGTGAAAACCGCGCCGTCGATGCTGCAACTGCTGCCATTAACAATCCATTGCTTGAAGATTCAAGAATTGAAGGTGCAAAAAATATTCTTATCAGTATTACTGGAGATGATTCACTTTCTCTGGTTGAAACTGAAGAAATTGCAAAGATTATTACTGCAACTGCTGACCCAGAAGCACTTATTATTACAGGTACAGCAATTGACCAGAACATGAATGAAGAAGTGCTTGTTTCTGTAATTGCAACAGGCTTTAATGCAGACTTTAGGACAAATAAAGCAACAGACCGCGAAGTTATTGCAGAAGCCGTTAAAGAAAAAGCACCTCCTGTTCAAGATGACAAGAATGAAGTTTTCTCTCGCAATGAGTGGATTCGTCTTTCTGGTGGTGGCACCGAAAGCAAATCGCTGCATGATTCTCGTTTGCCAGGTCAGCATACTTTTGCAGATGATCTTGATAGACCTGCATGCGAAAGAAAAGGCCGGTCTACAATTAATCTTGGACCAAAAAAATAATAATTTATGGAATTTTGTTGTTCTGCAGTAAAACAGTTTTATGCTTATTTAATCACAGTAAGCCACAAAGCAAAACTTTCTGCAGAAACTTATGCTCTTAGTTTAACCGCCTTGTACCGATGGCTAAAAACAGCTGACGGTGCATCAGGCGGTTTTTCTATTGAAGATATGCTTCCTGTTCAGAAACTTTCCCGTTTTTTGTTATGGCGAAAAACTGAAGGTGCCGATGAACGTACAATTTCAAAAGATATTTCAGCTTTGCGTGCTTATGGCGAATTTATGATTTCTCTTCATGGCTGGACCGATAATCCTGCACTTCTGCTTGAAAAGCCAGGTGTACATCGTACGTTGCCGAAAGTACTTTCTGTTGAAGAAGTTGAAGCAATTTTAGCTGCAATTGATGTTTCTTCTCCTTTGGGAATTCGTGACCGTGCACTTTTTGAGCTTATCTATTCTTGTGGGCTTCGAATTAGCGAAGCATCAAATCTGCTTATGGAACAGGTGCATATGTCTGAACGGATGATTCTTGTTAATGGAAAAGGTTCTAAAGAAAGAATTGTTCCGTTTGGTGGTCCAGCTTATGACTGGCTGAAAAAGTGGCTTGAAGAAGCAAGACCTGCTATTGTCGGTCAGAAACTTGTACCGACTGTTTTTGTTAATTATCAGGGAAAGCCGCTTTCCAGAAAAGGAGTCTGGAAAAATTTTCAAACGCTTGAAGCAAAGTCTGGCGTAACTGCAAAAGTTCATACACTGCGCCATTCTTATGCGACGCATCTTCTGGCGGGTGGTGCAGATTTGCGTTCTGTTCAAGCTCTTCTTGGACATTCAGATATTTCTACGACTCAGATTTATACTCACATTGATAATGAATCTCTGCATGAATATTATACTGAATATTTCCCGCAAAATATAAAAGACGAAAATCATTCAAAATAAAAGCTGTTTTTCTATTTTAAAGTGGAAAATCTGTAAACATTTGTTTTATTTGCCGATGTTCCTAGTACACAGCTTTATAATCTATAATGCAAGAATCTAAAATTTAAAATGTTTAGAGATGTCCTTGTTTTTTTGCATTGAACTTTCAGTTTGTTTTAAGGAAAAATTATGAAAAAAAAAGTTGCGCCAGTAATTATTTTTGCTTTACTCATTTGTTCACTTTTTTTAAGCTGCAATGCTTCTGACAAAAAGATAATTAAAAGCGTGCAGAGAATGGAAGAAGGTGTTTCAAACCCGACTACAGTAGAAGAATTAAAAGAAGCAATCGAAAAATATGAGCATCGTGCAGAAGATTTAATTGCTGCACAGGAACAAACTGGAATATGGTACAAAATTCTTGCAACACGCTATCTTGATAAAGAAATGTATGCAGAAGCTTTGCAGGCTTTAGAAAAAGCCGTGTATTATTATCCTGCAAATCAGAATTTGTTCTATTACATTGGAGTTTCTGCCGGTTTTATGGCAAAAGCTTCTCTTGACATAGATGCAGCTGGCGATAAGGCAAAACGCGACAATTACCTTTTGCTTTCTGAATCTGGCTATAAACGGGCAGTTGAACTTGAACCTGATTATGTAAAGGCGCTTTATGGTCTTTCTGTGCTTTATGTCCTTGAAATGAACCAGCCGGCAAAAGCAATTTCTTTGCTTGAGCATGTTCTTGAAATTGAATCTAAAAACGAAGAAGCAATGATGCTTTTGGGGCATGCATATTATATGGTTTTTGATTATGACGCTGCTGTTGAAATGTATGACAAGGTAATTGCAGCAAGTTCTTCAAAAGAGCGCAGGGAAGCTGCATCTGCAAATAAAAAGGCGGTACTTGATGATATGTACGAATGATTTGCCTTTGAATGTTTGTATCTCTGGCCTGGAATTTTTAAAGCCGCATGAGAAAAGGATCTTAAGAAATAATCTTGACAATATAAAAGAGCTTGCGCTACTTTCAATAAGTGACATTTCCAGTATTGTTCACCGTGCAGTAAAAACAAGCTTGTGGCATCCTGAAGAAATTGAAAAACAAACAGCTTATCGTTTAAAACTAATGGAAGCATATGATATAAAAGTTTGTACAATGGAAGACAATGATTATCCTGCACTTTTAAAGGAAATCTTTGACCCGCCGTTTATGCTTTTTTGGCGCGGCAATATTGAATGTGCTTTAAAAAAATCAATAGCAATTGTTGGAACACGTCATGCTTCTGCAATGGGGCTTAAAACAACATTTGAAGTTGCAAAAAAAATTGCAGAAAAAGGAATAAACGTTGTTTCTGGTCTTGCACTTGGTATAGACGGTGCCGCGCATAAAGGTGCACTTGCTGCAAGAATTGCAGATACTAATCGAAATGGCTCAACTTGTGCCGTTATAGCGTGTGGAGTCGATTCGCTTTATCCTGCAAGCCACAGCAAATTAGGCGGTTCAATAATAGAAAAAGGCGGCTGTGTTTTAAGTGAATATCCGCCTGCATCGCTGCCGCAGAAATGGTGTTTCCCTGCAAGAAACAGAATAATTTCCGGTTTGTCATCTGTTACTGCTGTTATAGAAGCACCAGCAGGCTCTGGCGCGTTGATTACGGCAGATTTTGCAATAGAGCAGGGGAGAGAACTTGCGTTTCATGCTTATGGAGTTAACCAGAAATATAAAGAACCGGTTGATCCTAAGAGAATGAATATAAATAGATATGTTCATGATGGTGCGCCAATTGTAAAAAATGCCGATGAACTAATAGAGATGCTGAATTCAAGCCAGACTGTAAAGGAAAAACAGACGGAGTTTGATTTTGATAATGTTTCAGGCTGATTCAGTTTTGTTTAAGTAAAAGGCTTAGAATGTGCAGAAACTTGAAATATTTTCAGGTTTCCCTTAATTAGTAAAAAATCTGAGTTTATAAAACTCAATATTTGTCCAATAAGATGGAGATAGATTGTTATGCCAGAGAAAAAGGCTGCTCAAAAAAAGGCAAAAAAACACACTTTGGTGATTGTAGAGTCACCTGCAAAAGCTAAAACTATTGAAAAATATTTAGGAACTGGTTATACAGTTCGGGCTTCAATGGGGCATTTGATTGATTTGCCAAAGTCAAGACTGGCAGTAAACATAGATAATAATTTCCAGCCTGAATATATTACTGTTCGTGGCCGTGCAAAATTGTTAAAGGAATTGCAGAAAGAAGCAAAGAAAGCAGATGAAGTTCTGCTGGCAAGTGATAACGACCGCGAAGGAGA
>JAZQNK010000047.1:0-3987 GCA_045627325.1 Treponemataceae bacterium
TCGCGGCAAGAGCCGAAACCTGCACAACCTGTCACCCTGAACTAGTTTCAGGGTCTGCTCATAGACCCCGAAACAGGTTCGGGGTGACACTTGTACAAGTTTTACTAGTTTGCGCAAGCAAACTAGAAGCTTTCTGTGCTAGCGAATAGCCGGGATGCCGAACTAAATTCGGCATGACAATCTGCACAAGTTTTGCGAGTTTTTGCGTTAGCAAAAATCGCGCCGCTATCTGCTGCGCAGATAGCCGGGCACCGCTTAATACCAACTGGAACCAGTCCACGTCCTTGTACCACCGGAGTCATTCCATTGACCTTTAAAAGAAGGCGGAAAACAGTTATTAAGCATTGTAATGGTTATGGGTGATCCACCACCAAGATTACCAGGATTACCAGGTTCATAAAGACCAAAGTTAAATACAAGATCCGATCTGTTGCATCCCACAAATGCATTTGCTCCGATATAGGTGACATTACTTAGATTTACAAAACTTAAGCCACAATTTTGAAATGCATTATTTTCTATTCTGGTGACGCTATTTGGAATGGTTATGTTATTTAAATTTCCGCACAAAGAGAATGCACTGCTTGGTATTGTTGTAATTCCATTATTTGGCAAAACTACCGTTGTCAAATCGTTGCAGCCACTGAATATTGAAATTGCAAGCTGATTGCCTTTTAGCGTTACGTTTTCAAGACCGCTGCAGTTTTCAAACGCTTCTTGACCAACAGAAGTAATGTTGCTGTCAATTATTAAATTTTTTGGAAGACTGCATCCCGCAAACTTTCTATAGTCAATAGAATGTGTGCCGTTTTCTGCAGCAGTTATTTTCAGAGTTGTTCCTGCAGGTGCTACTATATTTGCCCTGGCAAGCTCACTGCAAATTGAAGGCGAAATTGTACATGGAACAGACACGTTTAAGCTTGAACTGCATCCAAGAAATGCACCGTTGCTTATTGTTGTAACAGTAGATGGAATATTTATTGAAGCAAGACTGCCAGACAGATAAAATGCATTTATGCCGATTGTTTCCAAGCCTTCATTTAGAGTTACACTACTCAAATTATTACAATTTGAAAATGCATTTTGACCGATAGTTTCAACTGTTTCGGGAATATTTATTGAAGCTAAACCATCGCAACCAAAGAATGCTCTGGTTCCAATAGTTACAAGTGTTGAAGGCCATACAATACTGGATAAAGTCCCTAAGTCCCTAAATGCATCAGAAGAAATTTCTGTAATTCCTTCTGGTATTACTACATCTGTTAATGAGGAATTACTAAAATTACCTATTGGCATTGGTGGAAATGTAATTGAATTCAGAGAATTCATAGCCAACTCATTTATATGAAAAGCTTGATATGCATCATAATCAAGTGCTGTAAGGGGAGTTCCGTCACTTTTTGTTAGATTTGCGCTGCTTAAATCAAGAGGTTTGTTAGAAAAGTCAGAAGCACCATTTAAAAGACCAGAAAAACTGCCTGCACTTTCTGGAATTTCTATAGTTTCATTAGCAGTATACGAATCTGTATCAACAGCAAGTTTGTCATTTTTTATTACATATTTTGCCTGTTCTTTTAGTGTAGAAAATGATATGTCACCAGAAAAACCTGACAATGACCCTGTTGCAAGAACCGGCTGTCCGTCAATTGTATATGTATATGGAAAGTCAACGTTTTCACCGTTGATATTTTTACTTTCAGCTGTAGCTCCAAGATAGCTCAATGGAAAGCTGTCGCTTGCATAGAAATATGTTCCGTCGCTGTCTGTTGAATAAAGTTCCGAACTAGAGTCAAGGCTAGTAATGTTTATTTTATACGGGTGTTGCAGTGTGCGGCGGTCGCCGCTTACTACATATCTGCCCGGTCTTGCAGAAGATTCTCCGCTTACATAGACATCAACTGAATATGTGCCGTCTGCCGTTACTTGTGCTGTAAGCACTGCAAGCAGTTCTTCTGCTGTGTTGTATCTTTGTCCGTTATATACATAATAGTCAACGTCAAGGCTTGTTCCGCCTGTCAGCACAAGATTGCTGGCTGGTGCACCAAAAGAGCTTTTTTTGCCTTTTCCGCCCCATCCGCCTGTGCCGCCGTTTCTCAACTCGTTTTCGGGCATAAAAAGCGAACCTGCGCCGCCACCACCGCCGCCGCACGAAACACAGACTGCCAGAATTAAAAATAATGCAAAACAAGATAAAAATTTAGAAATATTTTCTTTCATTTCAAATCCAAAAAAATAAGATGGTTTTATGAATCAAAATTACAGGCGGTAATATTATCGTATAAAATATAAGTTTGTGCAAAGGTTTTCGCTTAAAATTTCAATTTTTAAGTTCGCTCATAGATAAAAATCATGCTATGTGCTATTGTTAGGGAACATCATTTTTTTGAGGAGTCTAAATTTATGAAAAAAATCCTTACATTGATATGTTCATTTGTGCTTTTTGCAGGTGTACTTTTTGCAGCAGATCCTGCTTGTGGTTTGTGGAAAAGCATTGATGACAAAACTGGTGAAATTACTGCAATCTGGAACATTTACGAAAAAGACGGAAAACTTTTCGGTGAAATTGCTGCTGTCGTAGATTTTCCGCAGAATGTAATTGCTTCAAGCTGCAAGGAATCTTACAAGAATTTTCCAAAAAGCGGTGCAGTAAACAAAATGACTACAGTTGGCACTCCATGGATTTATGACATGGTTAAAGAATCTGAAGGCAACTGGAAAGACGGCACAATCGTTGATCCGAGCAACGGCAAAATGTATGGCTGTGTAATAAAATATCTTAATACTGGCGATAAAAACAAAAGCTATACAGCTAAAGAACCGTCACTTGCAATGGCAGGCACTGTTGGTCCAATTAAAGTATTCCAGTATTGGGTCAAAGCTTCTGAAGCAGATGTAAAAGCTGTTCAGGAAAAATTTCCTGCTGAATAATCCGGCTTCATCAGGTTTTAAAGCTTAATCTGGTTCTAAAATTGAAGTTTTAGACCATTTTAAGCTTTTCTTGACATAAAGAATTTGTTTTGTTAAAGTTTGAACATTATGAAACACATTTCCCGTTGGGCACAGAAAATTAATTCCTCTACGTTGGCTTACCTTTACTATAGCTGTAATTTTCTCATTAACCCTGCGGAAGCTGCACGCTAGTGCAAAAATGTGTTGCTGATTTGATATGGTAATTACAAGCCTTCCGCATTAAACGGAAGGCTTTTTTTATATGTATATGTCGGGGCGACCAAGAACTATAAGACATAGTGTCATTCCGAACCCGTTTCTGAATCTTTCTACAATATGTAGTATAGATGCTGAAACGAATTCTGCATGACAATTCTTTTTGGACAGTCCCCTTACAGGAGATTTAAGATGACATTATTTGAAGATTTAAAATGGCGCGGTCTTATTAAAGACATTGCCGGCGAAGAATCTGATTTGCAGAAAGTGCTTGATGGAAAACCATTTGCATTTTACTGGGGAACAGACCCGACAGCCGATTCTCTTCATATCGGACACTATTCTTCACTTTGTATGGCAAAAAGACTTGCAAATGCAGGTCATCACCCTGTTCTGCTCTGTGGCGGTGCAACAGGCCGCATCGGCGATCCGCGCCCAACAGCAGAACGCGAAATTATTTCAGAAGAAGCAGTAAACAAAAACATAAACGGAATTCGCTCTCAGATTAAACGCCTTGTTCCAACTGCAGAACTTGTAGACAACTACGAATGGACAAAAGATTTTTCTTTCTTAAACTTCCTGCGCGATGTCGGCAAATATGTCAGCTTGAACTACATGCTCGACAAAGACATTATCCGCCGTCGTTTGGAAACTGGCATTACTTATGCAGAATTTTCTTATATGCTTTTGCAGGGCTACGACTTTGTTCACTTGTTCCAAGATAAAAAATGTATTATGCAGGTTGCAGGTTCTGACCAGTGGGGAAACATTACAACTGGTGTAGACTTAATCCGTAAAATGCTCGACGAACAGGCATACGCA
>JAZQNK010000048.1:0-26718 GCA_045627325.1 Treponemataceae bacterium
CACAGAACGACATGGCTACGATCCGACTTGGCAAAAGCTGCAAAAGAAGCAGAAAAAAAAGCTGAAGAAGAAAGAATATTGGCAGAAGCTGCTGCAAGAAGAGAAGCTCTTGAACGTCAGGCTGCAATAGATGCAGCAAGAGTAACTCCTGCAATAGAAGATGCTCCATATGAAGTTGAAACACTTGATAAAACACCATCTCGTTCAGTACGTGTGCTTGTAAATCAATATGTTGATGTTGCTTATCCAGGTGCAGGCTGGGTTTATCTTGGTGAAGTTGATGAATCTCAAAATTTAATCAGTTTTGCAAACAGGGATCTTGATAATTCTGATACATGTTTTACTTTGCGTGCAATTCAATCTGGAACAGCTGTTTTGCATTTTTATAAACAGGATGTTCTTACTGGTACATATATTGATGATTTCCTTGAAGTTGTTGTTTTGCCTCAGCAGTATAAAGGCAATGAACATCAGGTTGCACCGCTTTACAGTGAAATTGTGCCGCCAAACCAGCGGAAATATACTGCACGCCGCCAGAATAATGGTCAGCAGAATGTTTCTTCTTCATCAAATGCCGGTTCTGTAAAAAATGATGCTGCAATGATTGAAGAAGATACTTATGAAGAACTTCCGCAGTTAACTGAAACAAATATTGCAGAAACAAATGCACAGGCAGACAGAACAGTAAACCGTACTATTCAGATAAACGAATCTGCCCCGGAAGTAAAACCTTCCAAAAAAGACGTTGCTGCAGAAACAGCTGCTGCATTGCCTGCAAATATTGCAGATTATACATCAGCACAGCTTCTTGCTGCAGCCCAGAAAGCATTTGACGAAAAGAAATATGATGATTCTCTTTCTTATGTAAATTTGTTTTTCGAAAAAGCAACGACACAGCTGGATGAAGGCTGGTTCCTTAAAGGTCAGCTTTATGAATCTCCAAAAGCTTCATTCAGAAATATCCGAACTTCAAGAGACTGCTATCAGGCTCTTATCGACAGATATCCTTCAAGTGCGCTTTGGAAAAAGGCAAATAACAGAATAATGTATATTGACAGATATTATTTCAAAATCCGATAGTCGGTCTGAAAATCTGAAATTTTATTTGAAAGCAGGTTTTGTCTTGATGAAACCTGCTTTTTTTTGACCTTGTTTAAATTTTGTGTGGCAATTTGGATTCAATGTCTGTTTCAAAAAATAAAATGCACTGTGCCGAAATAAATATCAATTGAAATCGATGTAATATTTTTTGAGCACAACTTAACTTGCAGCCTGCTTCTAAGCTGTTGATTTATCAAGAAAGTTATTCTTCTGTTTTCGGGGGATTATTTGTAAGAAAACGTGCTTTTTGAATTTTGGGCACATTTTTCTGGTTGTTATGCCTGATTATTGTTTTTTCAAGTTTTGAAAGTTTTTCGTTTTTAAAATTGAAAAGTTCAGTTTGTCCATCTGGTGTTTTTGAGCAGTTCTGCATGCTTACACCAAGAAGGCGGATGCCATAACCTGTGTGCCATTTTGAGTAAAACAGATTTTTGACAGTTTCAAAGAGCAGATCAAAATTGTCGATGTCTGTCTGCAATGTTCTTTGTATGCCTGTTGTTGAAAAATCGCCATATCTGATTTTAAGATGAACTGTTTTGCTGTAAAAACCTTCTGTTTCAAGCCTGAAGCGCACTTCTTCGCACAGCTGCATCAAGGCTGTTTCTATGATGTATGAATCTGTCAAATCGTAGTGATACGTATGTTCTGCACTTATTGAATGATTTTTTGATTCTGTGCCGAATGTTTCTGCTGCAAGCCCGTGACTTGCGTTGAAAAGAAATGTACCGCCTGCTGTGCCAAAAATTGTCTGCAGTGCCTCTTCTGATGCACTTGCTATTGCTTTTATAGTAAAAAAGCCTCGAGACTTCAATTTGTCTAATGTTTTTGGTCCTGCCCCCCAAAGCTTGTCCAGCGGTAAAGACTGGATAAAAGTTTCTTCTTCGCCTGGTTTTACAAAGACAAAGCCGTCCGGTTTTGAAAGCCCTGAAGCAATTTTCGCAACGTATTTATTTGAGGCAAGCCCAACGGAAACAGTTAAACCTGTTTTTTCTTTTACCTCGGTTTTAAGTCTTTTTGCTGTTTCTTCCGGCGGACCAAAAAGCCTTTCTGTGCCCGTCAAATCAATAAATGCTTCGTCAATAGACATTTGCTGCACATCTGGAGAATAGTCAGCAAATATTGCCATTACTTCCTGCGATTTTTCGTGATAGCGGCTCATTCTGCCTTGAATGAAAATTCCATTTGGACATAAAAGTTTTGCCTGTGCAGAGCTCATCGCAGAATGAACGCCGAATTTTCTGGCTTCATAAGAGCAGGTTGATACAACGCTTCGTCTTGTGTTTGGGTCGCCGCCGACAATAACAGGCTTGCCTCTGTATTCTGGAAAATCAAGCTGTTCGACAGATGCAAAAAATGCATCAAGATCAACGTGGAGAAACATAATTGTCTCCGATTGGCTCGACAGTTATTGTTTTTGTTTCCTGTACAGTCCGCCTGTTTTTTGTCATTAAATATGCGGTAACTTCAATTGTAATTGGTTCATTTTCATCGCATGTAAACTGAACAGTAAAAGGATTCGGCGGATATTCACCAAGTATGAATTTTACAGAATGATTTGAATTTATTGATTCAAACGGAAAATTTGCATCATAAACAGCGACACCGTTTTCTGTTGAAACTTTTATGTCAAGTTTTAAAAGCATTTCGACTGAATTAATCTGCAAATCGATTCTGTTGCGGTTCATTATTTTGGAACGTTTTGTTTCAAAACTCAAAGAGTTCAGCTCCGGCTGTTCTGTTTGTGTTCTTATTGGCAGCGTAATTCTGTTTTGCAAAAATGAATAACCGATGACGCCGGCAGAAACTGCAATGGCAATTAGAAAACCGATTGCAATAAAATATGGGAATTTTCCTTTTTTGTATTTTTTTCCAAAAATGCCAAGTTTTACTGCAATTCTTATCCATGAAAATTCCACAGGAAGAATAAGACATGCAATCAGGGCGTTTTCTGCAAAAGAAGCATTAAAAAATCTATAAAGAATGTTTTGTCTTGGCATTGCCAGAACTGCATATGCAAAAGAAATAAACGGAAGAATCATTAAAACGCTGATGAGAATCATAGGAAAAACATGTTTCAGTTTTGCAAAAATCAATGCCAGAATCATTTCTACACTGAAAATCATTAAAAGCGAAAGGTCTAAAGAAGCAAAAATAAAAATATTTGCAAACGAAATTATAATCAACAGCCATGCGTATGCATAATCGTTCGTTGGAAAGTGAATGAGCCTGTGCGCAAGGGAAACTATCAAAAACAGCATGAGGGCTATGGATGTTTTTAAAATACATGCGCTGAAAAGATGAAATCTCCAGTTCGGATAAATCTTTTTTGCAATAATCTGACCTGCAAAAAACAAAACCCAGGTAATGATAATCATTAATGGAACAAGAATCCATGATTTTTTTATGGAACTGATTGTTGATTTTGTGCTGTATTTAGTCAATAAAGAAATAATGCAAAGATCCAGTATGACAAAAGCTGCCGTTATAAGAAGAATTATTAAAAGTACAATTTCTGGAATGAAAAACGTTTTGCCGCCTATGGCAAACATGCTGTAATGATAATCCCATGCATTTGATGAATTATTTGAAACTGTTTCTGTAATTGCAGGCAATGTTTCAAAAATTTCAGCTGATGAACATTCCAGCAGAAGGGCAGGTATGTTTTCATTAAAATATGCTTCAAGTTTCTGGTTTGATTGAATAAGGCCTGCTCTGTAAAATGAAATGAAAAGACCGTCAATTTTGAGTGGAATGTTTTGTTTTTCGCATGCCTGCATGACGGCACTTATTAACCATGAAGGTGCTGCTTTATATGTAATTCCCGGCGTAACAGAAATATTCCGGTTTCTTAGCGTAATTGAATTCCTGATGTCAAGAATTAATGCCGTGTAATTATTGCGTGTATCAAGACTTGAAAGGAATATTTCTGTTCCTTCAAGATTTGAATTTTGTTCATTTGTCAGCAGTCTTATAGCAGATGTGTCTTCTGCTGTAAGAACTATTTTTATGTTGATTGGCGGCGGATATTTTTTGAGCTGCTCCATGTAAGCAGAAAGCTCGTTTAAAAACAATGGAATTGAGCTTTGCGTTAATGCGATAATTAATGTATTGTCTTCATTTAGATTTTCTTCATCATCTGAAATTGCTGCAGTCTGGCTTTGTGATGTTACTGCAGATGATTTTTTAGAAAAGTCAAAAACCATGCTGTATGGAAAAACTGTGTTTCTTGAGCGGTTTGGAAGTATCTGCGGTTTGAAACCTTTCGTTTCAAAAAAATTATAAATGCTGTCAGAATCGATATGTGAAATTCTTGTTTGAGAAAAAACATTGAAAGTATAAAGAGTAAAAAACAAAAAAGCACATATAAAAATGCGTTTCAGTTGTGTTATGCGCATATGCAAAAGATATCATGATGTAAAGCTACTTGCAAGGTACAAAAACACACATTTAATTTTTGAAGAAATTTCTAGCTTGCCGTATAAAACGGCAGATAAAAAAACTGCATTTTTTAGGAATAACGCTAAAAAATTCATTGTATTTTGCTCAAAAAAAATAGTTTTGTGTAAATTAAAAAAAACTTGTTTTCAAAATGGAGAAAATGGTGTAATATTAATGAAAGCAGTTGTGGATTGCTGCTTCTTTACAAAAATAATTTTTAGGAAAACACATGTCTGCTGCATCAAAAAAAGCAACTTTTTCATTGCCATTGCGTATCATTTTTACTCAGGAAGGTTCAACTCAGTTTATCAATAAAAGAACAAAACTGAAAAAAATGCATCTGGCTGATAATACAGAAGAGTATGGTATTGAAACCTCGTCAATTTCTCCATCTGTTTTGCAGCGGATGTTTTTGGCAGATTACATCAAACAGCTTGAAATCTCAATGCCTGAATTTTCTTCTTCCAGACAGGATATTCTTGATTTGTCAAAATTGACTGTTTATGGCGTTTTGTATAAACAGATGGACAAGCTTGTTTTAAGCCAGATTTTTGATACGGAAGTAATCAAAAAATATAACCGTTTGAATCCTTCTCATATGTTTGATGCAAAAACAGAAATGCCGATTGCAACATTGCGTGCAAAAATGCTTGTAATGGAAAAACAGTATCAGACGACAAAAGAGAATATATTAAAGCCTGTTCGTGCAAAAATTATGGCAAGAAAAGATATAGCAATTGAAGAAAAAAATGTTTATCTTCTTTTGTCAGAGAAATATCTTGATAATTTAAGTTTGTATTCATGGTATTTGATTTTGCGTTTCTTTAAAGGCGATGATTTTGCAATCATTCAAAAGATTATTCAGCCTGCATTGCAGGACTTTATGGAAAAAAGCCAGATTGCAGAATACATTGCACTTATGTTGATGGAACTTGCCATTAACAGCGAAAACAACAACTTTAGAAAAGAAGCAAAAATTATGTATCGCGGCATCATGGATGAAACTGCAGCCATTTATGATCCTGAGATTAGAAAAAATATTATTAGCGAAATAACCAAAAAACGCGAATTTGTTTCAATTTCGTGGCGCTTCGGTGGTGGTTCTTCAAATTCAATCGGTATGCAGAACCGTTTGCAGATTACTCTGTATAACAAAGATGATGTCTATGATGAAATTAAAGAGAACGTAGACAAAACTAAAGTTGCATCTTCAAAAGATAAATCTCTTATTGATTTTTATAACAGTGATACAGACGGGCAGGATGATACAAGTCTTGGTTTGTATTATCTTTCTTATTTGAGCGAAGCCTGTCAGAAGGTCAATGTAAAGTTTGATTCAATTGTTAATCAATTCTCAACAAACGATTTGACTGTTATTACATTGAGTTTTAACTTCTAGATGCGTCATTTTTTATGTGTTCTGTGTGCGCTGCTGCTTCTGTGTTTTTTTTCATGCACGCAGAACAAGTTTGAAATTTCAAATTCAATAATTTGTCCTGTCTATTCTTTTGAAACAGAAAATGAGGTGCCTGACTGCTGGCTGACTGCCTTTGTAAAGGCTACCGGTGAGTTGGGCTATCTTAAACTGTTTCGCCTTTATTCTGAACAAACCGAATACACATGGAATATTTCAGATTTTCAGTATGTTTGTACACCGCAGGGAAACTGGGCCGGTGTTTCTGGAATATGTGCACCACGGTATGAAAAACTTCCTTCTGGAAAATATAAACTTTCTGTAATCAGTTCTTCTTCTGAAACTTCTGAAATTTCTGCTTTTATTAATTTGCAAAATGAAATAGCAGACATCAATTATAAACAATTTTTGTCATTCAAGGACTATCAAAAAGTTTTGCAACAGTATATAGTGTTTTATGACAGCGATGGTGCCATTTTATTTTGTGATTTGCCGAATAATGTTCCTGACATTCTTGAAACTGCGCGCCAGAATTCTGCTGTTTTTGCAAGAACTTTATTGATTGCAAATGATAAATCTTTTGCCGTTTTATCTCCTCCGCAAAAAATTGCAGAAATAAAAACGGAAAATTAATAAGGAAAATTATGGACGATAATCAACAACCTGTAATCCATCGCACTATCAAAACTTTTGTACTTCGACAAGGTCGCATGACAGAAGCTCAGCAACGTGATTATGATGAATTGTCTGGTCACTGGTGCATTCCTTATTCGCCGACAACACTGAATTTTATTGATGTTTTTGATAATACAAATCCTGTAATTGTTGAAATTGGTTTTGGTATGGGAAAAGCCACTGCCATTATAGCAGAGCAGAATCCTGATAAAAATTATCTTGGAATTGAAGTTCATACTCCTGGTGTTGGCCGTCTGCTTGGCGAAATCCGCAGTAAAGATTTGCACAATCTTTATATAATTCAACACGATGCAATTGAAGTTCTTGAAACTATGCTTCCAGATAATTCTGTTTCAGCTTTTCATGTTTTTTTCCCAGATCCATGGCCAAAGAAGAAACACCATAAGCGCAGACTTATGCAGCGTCCGCGGACAAATCTTCTTGCGTCAAAACTTTCATCTGGCGGATATATTTATATGGCAACAGATTGGGAGCCGTATGCGGAGTTTGCACTGGAAGAACTTACTGCAACAGAAGGTCTTGTAAATCGTTACGAACATTATGCACCTCATCAGGAATGGCGCCCAGAAACTCGTTTTGAGCAGAAAGGTCTTTCTGCTGACAGAAAAATTTCTGAATTGATTTTTGAGAAAATATAACGAACGAAAACTTCCGTAAGAATCACTTGAAAATCTTTTTTGAGGTTCCAATGGCTGAATTAGAAAAAATTGAAGAACTTGCAGAAAAAATTGCAAAATATCAAAAATCTTATTATACAGGCGAAGCTGAAATTTCTGATGCTGAATTTGATGCTCTTTGGGATGAATTAAAGCAGCTCGCTCCGGAACATCCACTTTTACAGAAAATCGGTTCGGATATAGCAGAAGATGTTGTTTCCGGCGGAAATTTTGAAAAAGCCCGCCACCGCATTCCTATGGGAAGCCAGGAAAAAGCAGCAAACCCTGAACAATTTTTAGCTTGGGCTGCAAAGCATAAATATGATGAATATCTTGTTGAATATAAACTTGATGGTGCAAGCCTTGAATTGCAGTATGAAGCCGGAAAATTTTTAAAAGCAGTTACACGCGGTGACGGTGAAATAGGCGACGACATTACAAAAAATGTTTTGAAAATGAAAGGGCTTGTTCCTGTTTTAGACGGTGCCTATACAGGTGGAGTTCGCGGCGAAGTAATAATGAGTCATGAAGTGCATAAAACTTTTTTTAGTGACAAAGCAAACTGCCGTAATGCTGCAAATGGCCTGATGAAGCGAAAAGACGGCGAAGGTTCAGAATATCTTGAAGTTATCTGTTACGATGCGTTCTTTTCGGACTTTGGAAATGATGAACAGCCTTTTACAGATGAAAGCGGAAAGATGAAATGGCTTGCTAAAGCGGGTTTTAATACCGTTCCTGTAAAAATATGTGTTTCTGCAGAAGATGTAATTGATTATAGGGCAGAAGTAATGGAAAACCGCAAAAATTTGCCTTTTGACATTGATGGTCTTGTAATAAAAAATAACCAGATTGATATGGAAGATGCCCGAAGAAACAGACCTGACAAGCAGATTGCTTTTAAGTTCAGTCTTGAAGAAGCCGTATCAATTTTGCGCCGCGTTGTGTGGAATGAAAATGGTGCAACTTATACACCTGTTGCAGAATTTGACACAGTTGAACTTGCCGGAACAAAAGTTTCTAGGGCAAGTCTTGTAAACCCAGACACAATAAAAAAACTTGGCATCGAAATTGGAAGTCATGTCGTTGTTACTAAACGCGGCGAAATCATTCCAAAAATTGAATATGTCCTGTCTGAAAAAAAAGACCTGCACTTTTCTGAAACAATGCCAATTGAGCTGCCAGAAACATGTACAGTCTGTGGTTCAAAACTTGTAAATGAAGGAACAAGACTTTATTGTCCGAATAAATCATGTTCAAAGCGTGTGCTTCATCAGCTTGAAAAATGGATTGATTCTGCAGATATCAGGGATTTGGGCTCAACTTTAATCAGAGGGCTTTTTGCTTCTGGAGATGTAAAATCAATTTCGGATATTTATAAACTGAATGAAGCAACGCTTACAAAACATTTTCTAAATGAAGAAAGTCTTGAAAAAGATAAACAGTCTCTTGGTGCAAAAAAAGTGCTTGCTTCAATTGAGAAAAGCAGAAAAATAAGCCTTGAAAATTTTATTGCCGGTTTTGATATTGAAGGAATTGGTTCAACAATGGTTGAAAAACTTATTGCCGGCGGTTTTGATTCGCTTGAAAAATTGCAGAACGCAACAGAAGATGGTTTCTCGGCTGTTTATGGTTTTGCAGACATTACTTCGCATACGCTTGCCGAAGGTCTAAAAGATTATGCAGATGAAATGAATTCTCTTGTTTCGGAAGGAACAATTTTGATTGACTCTGCTTCAAAAGAAAACCTTAGGCTTTCAGGCATGTCATTCTGCTTTACAGGCGAGCTTCATTCAATGAAACGGGCAGAGGCAGAAGCTTTGGTAAAAGCGAACGGCGGCACGTGCAAATCTTCTGTAACAAAAGATTTAACATATCTTGTAACAAATGACACATCTTCTGGTTCGACTAAAAATCAAAAAGCTTCAAGCTATGGCATTTCAATAATTGATGAAGAAAGTTTTCTTAAAATGGTGAAATAATGAATTCATATGTGAAAACAAGTTTTTTATTTGTTGTCTTTTTATTAATTTCCATTTTAACAGGCTGTGTTATTGCATATAGCTTTCAATTTGTTTCGTGCAAGGCAGCTGCAGAACGCTTAGGAACTGTGCCTGCAATAAAGCCTGCGCGTTTTTTGGTATATGGTTCAAGTTCAGATACAGTCAGCTGTCATTTTTCATTGTATGATAAAAATTCCAGGGAAATTGCTTCAATTGAACGGTCCTGGAATGGCGGCGCTTTGTATATTGATTTTGCTACAGTAAAATTTGGAAAAACCGTCATGCAGTTTCCTGTCCGCATATATTCAGATTATTCAGAAGGTGGAGTTCAGCTAAAGCGTTATTATTTAATGGACGGAATTTGCAGGATTTATTCAAATTTTGGTGAAGAGCCGCAGAAAGTAAAGGATATCGAGCGTTTATGTGTGTTTGCATTTACTTCATCAAAGTTTCCGTTTTACAGAAAATATACAAGCATAAAAACAGTAAGGCTTACTTCTATGCCCAAAGGCACAATTGGTGCAATATACATTGCAAGCGACGGTACAATTTCGCTTCTTCCGGATTAAACTGAAAAACTTGATTTTGACATGCAGGTTAAAAATAAGGGCAAAGTTTTTAAAACTTTGCCCTTATTTTTAATAAACCGGTGTTGAAATAAAAATATCCGGATCAATTGCTGTGCCTAAAAGACGCACTTCCCAGTGCAGGTGTGGACCTGTTGCAAGACCTGTTGCGCCAGATAAGCCGAGCCGTTCGCCTTGTTTTACAGATTGTCCGACTTCAACTTCTAGTTTGCTCATATGATAATAAAGCGAATAAAGACCTGGCATATGTTCAATGACTACAGACCAGCCTGTTGAGATTCTGTCTTCTGCCATTACGACTTTGCCGTCTGCACATGCAGAAACAACTGTTCCAGTCGGAACGCCGTAGTCGTAGCCATAATGCACGCTTGTTGAACTTTTGCCGTTTGAATAAGCATATATACGACGGTCGCCGTAATATGCAGTGCGTCTTGTTGATGTTACAGGATATGAAAAAGTTCCGCTCATATATTGTGCGTCTTTGTCTGTAGAAAAAAGAATTTTATTCAGCCTGTCAATCTGATCCATTCTTTTTGTTGAAGTATCTGTTTTTATTGCTGTGTTTGTTTCGTTCAATTCAAGCGTTTCGCTCAAAAAGTCTTTGTCTAAAATTGAAACAGGAAAACTTTTTTCAAATGGAACATTTCCAAATGAACCTGTAATGTTCAGGTTGAAATCTCCAGGTTTTATAAGAGAATCAATTGGAAGAATGCAAATATATGTTCCAGGTTTGTTTTTTAGTGCATAGCATGTGCCGTTCGCAATGCTTTTTGTGTTTCCAACGCGGATAAGCGTTGTTTTTACATTTTCGATTTTGACATTATTTGCTGCAAGTTTTATAAAAACAACATTGCCCGGATACGTTTTTGAAGTAACATTTATTGATACTGTTCCGTTTTTTGTTTTGAATGCAAAATCTTCTGCATAAACATTAAACGAAAAAATGAATGCAGTTAAAAACAAAATTATTTTTGCGCTTGTTTTTTTCATAATATTCAAAATCTCCTTTTATAAAACCAAAACAGCATTAATTTAATTTATTCACTTTTGTGAATGTCTGTAATTGTAAGCTGGGGAATTTCTGCGCCGTTAAAGCAGTTTCTGCCGACTGTAAAAACGGCATCAACCGAATCACCGATATCAAATTCGGTTTTTAATTTTTCGGCTGCGTTCCAGTAAAGCGCCGGCCATTTGTTTGCGCCTGCACCAAGCGTAAGTTTCAAATGCTTTGCTTCAACTTTGCCCATAATGTCTGCGCTGATAAGTTTCAAATTTTTAGCCATAAAGCACAAAATTGTATTTGATTCGCCGTAAGGTTCAAAACGGTCAACAATTTTTAATAAATCTGGTGTCATGTAATTGTGCGGCAGTTCAGCATCTATTAAAATGTGCTCCTCGTCTGCACTTTGTGTAAACTCAATTGTGCATGCAATGTGCTTTACAGCTTCAAGAAACGCCGGAATGTTTTTGCGTTCAAGACTGAAACCCGCTGCATATGCATGACCGCCATGATTTGTTAAAAGATGAGCACACTGTTCAAGCAGAGAAGAAACATCGTAACCGCGTGTTGAACGGATTGAGCCGACTGCATTTTCTTCGTCTAAAAATGCAATTACAATAGAAGGCACTTTGAAATACTGTACAAGTTTTGTTGCAAGAATGCCTGTTACGCCACGGTGAACATGTTCGTCAACGGCAACTACAAGACTGTTGTTAAAATTTTCAAGTGATTCTGCGGCTGCTTTTTCAACAAGCGGCCATGCATCAACACCAAGCTGCTTTCGTTCTTTATTGAATTGAATCATCTGGTCTGCAAGTTCTGCACGTTTCAGCGGGTCTTGTTCAAGAAAAAGCTCAACGCCTTTTTCAGGGTGTCCAAGTCTTCCGCCGGCATTAAGAACAGGCGTAATATTCCATGTTAAATCTGTTGTGCCTAAGTGTTTACCGAGCATATTCTGCCGTGCAAAAAGTTCAGAAAGTCCATAACGGACTTTGCCTTTGTTCATTGCATCAAGCCCTAGCTTTACAAGTATGCGGTTTTCGTCTTTTAAAGGCATCAAATCGGCAAGTGTTGCAAGGCAGACAAGCTGCAGATCCTGTTCGTCTCTTGGCGAATAAAGCGAAATCTTTTTTTGAATGAAAGTAATGAAAATGTTGAAAAAACCGTCAAGTTCAGATGTCGTCTTTTCTGAAAATTTTGCAATTTTTGATTTTGGTGCAAGCCGCAAAAGACTCATGTTTGCAACGCTCGGAATTGTTTTTGCAATTACCGGTCTGATGTCCATCATGTTGAATTCTACGCGCTTTCCAAAAATCTTAGACAGCTGTTTTTTCTGCAAGTCTGCGTCCCAGACAAAAATCTGCTGACCCTGCAGAAACGGCAGAAGCCGTGTCTGTGTAATAGAAACAAGACCTGGTGTAATTGTTTCGGCAATCCGGTCTGTTTCGCAGCAGTTTACGATTTTTAATGCTTCAATACAGAATGCGTCATTTACGGGTCTTACGTTTAAAAGACAAATCTGCTGTTTATAAAGTTCGTTTTTCGAAAATCTTAGTGCACTTATAAATTTATATGCTACGCCGCAACCTGCAAGCCCGTCAAACGGATAACCTGATGCTGAAACTTTTGGATTGATGATGATTGCAGGTGAGGGCAGTTCTTCCTGCGGATTGTGATGATCAAGAACAATGACATCAATTCCAAGACTTGCTGCATGAGCTATTTCTGCGTTGTTTGCAATGCCGCAGTCAACCGTTATGATTAACGAGCCATAATCTTTTGCAAATTCATCAACAGCCTGTATTGTAAGTCCATAAGGATCATCTCCCTGTGGAATTCTCCAGCTTACATCAATCTGCATGTCTTTTAGTGCTTCATACAGAATTGTCGTGCTTGTAATGCCGTCTGCGTCTCTGTCACCAAAAATCAGTACTTTTTCGCCTTCTTCGGCTGCATCTATAACGCGGTCAACTGCATCTTCCATTGACGAAAAGCAAAATGGACTGTGGAGGTATCTCGAATCGTTTTCTAAAAAATAAAGTATATCATTTCCGTTTGTAATGCCACGGCGTGCAAGAATTGCAGCAGTCAATGCATCACATTGATAGCGGTCATGAATTTCTTTGACCACTTCACGGGCAACTTCCTTTTTTTCCCAAATTTTCATATATAAAAATATAATGGATATTGGCAAAAAATGGAACCTCTAAAAATGAGGTTTATGTCTGAAGAAAAAAAACTGGTGCTTTATATCATTTTGTGCAAATAAGATATAAACGCACCAGCTTTAACCTGTTTATAAAAATTATGCCAAAATAAGAAACTAAGATTCAATTGTCTTTAGAATAAGCTTCTTTTTCATTCTTTCATCCGGCTGCTGACTGTATGTAAGTGCACTTTTCAAGATAGGTTCAGCAGTTTTTAAGCTTTCGTCAGATTTGCCGAAAACTTCCATTATCAGGTCGCCTTTTTTTACTTTGTCGCCTGAAATTTTGTGCAGAATCATGCCTGCATCCGCACAGACAGATTCATCTGTTTTGTTGCGGCCTACACCAAGAGAACAGCCTGCAATGCCTGTCTTGTAAGCTTCAACATAAAGATAGCCGTCTTGTTCTGCAAAAATTTCTGTTTTATATTTGCTTCGTCTTTTGCCAAGCTCTTTTTGAAGCTGCTCTGCATTGCCGCCCTGTGCATCTACATTTTTATAGAAAAGTTCCAGAGCTTTTCCGCTTTCAAGTGCTTTTTTGCAAAGTTCAAAACCTTCATCCAATGTTTTTGCTTTTCCGCCAAGCACACACATCCATGCACAGAATGTATTTGTAAGTTCCATAACATCTTTTGGACCTTTTCCTTCAAGGCATTCGACTGTTTCTTCAATTTCGAGGAAGTTGCCGATTTTATAGCCTAAAGGCGTGTTCATGTTTGTCAAAATGGCAGTGGCTTTTTTGTTCATGGTTTTTAATGTGTTGACCATGCTGACTGCAAGCTGTTCTGCGGCTTCTTCTGTTTTCATAAATGCGCCCGAACCATATTTTACGTCAAGAACAAATGCGTCTGAACCTTCGGCAACTTTTTTTGAAAGAATGCTTGCCGTAATCAATGGAATTGATTCAACTGTTCCTGTTACATCGCGTAAAGCATAAAGCAGACGGTCAGCAGGAACAATTTCTTTTGTCTGACCTGTCATTGCAAAACCACATTCACTTAAGATTTTTTTGAATTCATTTTGATTAAGCGAAACATTAAAGCCTTTTATTGATTCAAGCTTGTCGAGAGTTCCGCCTGTGTGCCCAAGTGCCCTGCCACTCATCATTGGAACTTTTACGCCACATGCAGCTGCCAGTGGAGCAAGCGGCAGGGAAATTTTATCTCCGACGCCGCCTGTTGAATGTTTGTCAACAAAAGGACCGCTTATTCCAGAAAGGTCAAATGTTAAACCAGAATGAAGCATAATGTCTGTTAATATGCCTGTTTCTTGAAATGTCATGCCGTTAAAATAAACGGACATAAGCCATGAAGCAATCTGATAATCAGGAATATTGCCGTTAACGTAACCGTTAATCAAAAAGGAAAGCTCTTCTCTTGAAAGTTCTTCTCCTTTTGGGTTTAACAGATTTCCTCTTTTTTTTGTGATTAAATCTACTGCCCGCATGTTTTCCTCCTTTGCGGCTTATGCTTATTTTAAAATCAAACTGGAAGTTTCTAGTGTCTTTAATTTGTAGTCTGCGGCACGGTTTGTGCGTTCAAACAGAAAACCTTGCAGGCTGTTAAATGTCGTCTGGTCAATTTTCAGGCGGCGCACCTCCTGTGGCGGTGCATTTTCAATTGCCTGCAGATAAAATACGCCTTCAATTGTCAGCGGATTCATTAATGCAGCTTTTGTGTCTGTTGTTTTGCAGCAGTCAGGGCAGAGAAATCCTCCGATGCTTTGCAAAGGCAGGACTGTTTCGTCTTTTTTAAAGCCGCTTAAAAGTGCACCGCATTGAACGCATGTCGCCGTATTATATTGCAGCCCAAGTTCACATTGATACCGCCACAAAAAACGCAAAAGCCCGATTTTCGCCTGTGTTTCATCTGCAATGTCAAGTCCGTCGAGAAACCCCTGCACTAATTTATATGTGCTTTCTCCGTGTGCATATGTTTTTATGATTAATTCTGCACACAAAGAAGCAGTCCATGTTTTAAAAAGACTTTCTCTAATGCCTGGCCGGAAATTCTGCACGTCAAAATCTGAAATTTTGCATGTATGTCTGACTGAATCTGTATACAGCCACATTCTTCCGCGGTGATATGGAGAAACCATGGCTCTGAGCTTGCTTTTGGGACCACCGTATAAAACTGCCGTAATAATGCCGTCTTTTGGAACAAATAGGGTAACAAGTCTGTTTTGTTCTCCTATTTGTTTTGTGGCAAGCACTGTAGCTTCAGTTTCAGAATTACGGTTCATGTATAAAATATAGCATAGAATCTGCATTTCTAAAAGCAAAGTTTTTAAGCTAGCCGGAATTGAAATGCAATTATACAAACAGACTTTATAAGCCGTGAGCAAATGCTCATTGGGCAAAAAAGGTCTTTTTTATGCTGTGAGCAAAAGTACAATGTGTTCTAGTTGAATAAGTCAATGTCCGTAGCAGACTGTTAAAGCTTTTCAAATATTGTTTTTATATTGTGTTTGGTGTATTCTCTTTGCTATGACAAATCCACGCGTTTTTTTGAATAAAAAAGAAGAAGAAGAGATATTACAAGGTTTTCCTTGGATTTTTGATAATGAAATTGCTTTTGTAAAAGCTGAATTTAACGGCAAGCTTGAACAGACACCATTAAAAGAGTGCCATGTAAAAGACGGAACATTGGTTGAAGTTTATACAAAAGGCGGTCTATGTTTAGGTTCGGGCATTATTAACCGCACTTCAAAAATTACTGTAAGACTTTTGACACGCACGGCAACACCGGAAGGCATTTCGTTTTTTGATACTTCATTTTTTGTAAAGAGAATTGAACAGGCTCTTGAGCTTCGGCTTGCTTATTATGACAAAAACGATTCATACCGCTTGATTTTTTCTGAAGCTGATTTTATTCCGGGGCTTATCGTTGAAAGATATTGTGATACAAACGGCTGTGTTTTCTTAGTCGTTCAGTTTCTTACGCTTGGTGTTGAAGTTTTTAGAGATAAAATAATTGAAGCATTAAAAATTGTTACAAAACCAACAGGAATTTACGAACGAAGTGATGCTTCTGTTAGAAAGCTTGAAGGTCTTGAAGAACAGGCTGGCTGGATTGGAAAAGAATTTAATCCGTTGATTGTAATTAAAGAAAATGATGTTCTGCTTCAGGTTGATATTGCGAACGGACAGAAAACAGGATATTTTCTCGACCAGAAATTTAACCGCAAGATGGCTTCTTTGTTTGCTAAAGATGCACGTGTGCTTGATACTTTTACGCATACAGGTGCATTTGCTCTAAATATGGTGAAAGGTGGAGCAAAAGATGTTATCGCCTGTGATATTTCTGAAGATGCATGCAAAACTGTTGATGCAAACATTGCATTGAACAATGCCCAGAAAGTAATGAAAAGCCGCTGTGCTGATGTTTTTGACCTTCTTAAAGAGTATGAACAGGCTGGCGAAGTTTTTGACGTAATCATTCTTGATCCGCCGGCATTTACAAAAAGTGCACGTATGATTGAAAAAGCATATGGCGGCTATAAAGAAATTAACCTTCGTGCAATGAAGATTCTTAAAAAAGGTGGCATTCTCATTACATGTTCATGTTCGCACTTTTTTGATGCGCAGACATTCTATGGAATGCTTGCAAATGCGGCACATGATGCAAAACGCAGCCTGCAGATATTAGAAAAAAGAGGTGCAGGTCCTGACCATCCTGTTCTGGTTGGTTATCCAAAATCTGAATATCTCAAATGTGTTATAGCCAGGGTGCTTTAATGAACAAAGAAAAAAGAACATGTCTTGTCGTTCTTGGACCAACCGCAACAGGAAAAACATCTCTTGCAGTTGCACTTGCAGATAAATTCGGTGCAGAAATTGTTTCAGCCGATTCAAGACAGGTTTATCGCGGGCTTGATATTGGTTCTGGCAAAGATTTATCTGAATTTTCATTAAAAGCTTCTGACGGCACAGAATATACTGTTCCTTATCATTTAATTGACATTACAGATTTATCTTTTGAATATTCAGTTTTTAATTACCAGAAAGATGCTTATGCTGCATTGAATGACATTTCAAAACGCAAAAAAACAGCAGTTCTTGCCGGTGGAACGGGCATGTACATTGATGCGCTTCTTCGTGGTTATGACATGATTGATGTGCCGACGAATGTTGCACTGCGCAATTCGCTTAACGGTGTGTCAGATGAAGAACTTGCAAAACGCCTTATTTCCATAAAAGGCGAAGTGCATAACACGACAGATTTAACAGAGCGCCACAGATTGATTCGTGCAATTGAAATTGCTGAATATGAAAATTCAACGGAAGCAAAAGCTCAGCGTGCACAAATGGTGCCGCGCCCTGATTTAGATTTTTTTGTAATCGGTTTGACTTTTCCAAGAACAAGACTTCGGTCCGGCATTAAAAAACGGCTTCTTGCAAGATTAGATGAAGGCATGCTTGATGAAGTAAAAAAATTGCATGAAAATGGCGCAAGTTTTGAACGCCTTGAGCGTTTAGGTCTTGAATATCGCTTTTGTTCAGAATATCTTCAGGGTAAATTTGAAAGTTATGACGCTTTTGTTGAAAAACTTTATATTGCAATCGGTCAGTTTGCAAAAAGACAGGAAACATGGTTTCGTGGAATGGAACGAAAGGGCTGCAGAATAAACTGGCTTGAAACTGATGAAAATACAACAAAAGCAGAAGTTTTTCAAAAAGCATTAGAGCTTATTGAAAAAAACGATGTGAAATTATGATTCATTCAATTGAAACTTATCGCAGAAAAAGAATGGCGCCTGTTGAGCCGTATATCAAAAATCTTGAACTTTTGAACGGCGAAATATTCGTATGCATTCCTGCAATAAATGAATATCCGTTGATTTTAAACACGATTGAATCTTTGGAAAAAGCACGTCTTTTTTATGAAGCAGAATGTTTAAAAAATAAGAAAAAAGCAAAAAAAATCTGTTACGTAATCAATGTAAACAACCGCCAGAGCCACAATGATGAAGTAAAAGACAATAACAAAAAACTTCTGCATGAACTTGCGTCTTATGATGCAGACCGTTTTCGTGCAATTGACTGTTCAACTGTTTTGACAATGAGCGAAAAAGACGGTGCAGGTTTTGCAAGAAAAGTTGCGCTCGATTTTGCCTATCTTTCAAGTGGCGGTACAAGCGAAGCTTTGCTCTGCTGCATGGACAGCGACACATTGGTTGATGAAAATTATTTCTGCATTCTTGAAAAAACTTTTTTTGAAGATGGCGTAAAAAACAAACTGAAGGCTGGCGTTACAGAGTTTTCACACCGGCTTGATGGTACTGAACAGGAAAACAAAATAATTGTTGAATACGAAGCATATTTAAAAAATCATGCTGAAATGCTTAAAAAAGCAGGTTCTCCGTGGTTTTATGTTGCGCTTGGACCAACACTAGTCTGCACGGCAGAAACTTATGCCCAGGCTGGCGGCATGAACAGGCATGTTGCTGGCGAAGATTTTTATTATCTTCAGGCTCTTTTAAAAGCAACAAACGAAAAAACATTTGCTGAAATTCCAACAGGCGTTCATCCTTCTGCGCGTGTTTCTTGGCGTGTGCCTTTTGGAACAGGTGCTGCTGTTTCTGGTACAATAAACGGAACATATAAAATCAAGGATTTTTCGGCTGAAACTTTTGAAGTGCTTGCAAAGCTTATTTCTCTTGCAAAAGAAATAAGCGAAAAAGCAGTTGCTCAAAATGAGCCGCTTGAAAAAGATTTTAAAAAAGGTGCAGAAAACATTTCTGATACACTGGCAGCATTTCTTGAAAACGAAAAATTTTATGATGTCTGGCTTAATCTTTGTAAACAGAATAAAAATAACAGCAAAGCTTTGTTAAAAGCATTCCATTGCTGGTTTGACGGCCTTAAAACAATAAGATTATTTCATGCTCTTGAAAAGACAGAAGAATAGGGTGTTTTAGACTTCAAATTAAAGCAAAGAAATTATGCTCCGGGGCTTGCTGTAGAATTTTCTGCTTCGCCATTTTCTTCATTTTCTGGCTTTGCAGGTTTTACTTTTTCAAACAGTTTTAAAAGCACTTCCATGCACACTCTTGCATCGTCTTCTGCACGATGTGCATTGACAACGTTTATTTCAAAATACTTGGCTAAAAACTGCAGGTTATATTTGCCTAAATCTGGCAGTAGCTGCCTTGAAAGAACAAGCGTATCAGCTGTTTTGTTTTCAAGAGGCGAAAGACCTGCCTGTTCAAGTTCTTTGTTTATAAAACTTATGTCAAACGGAGTATTGTGCGCAATAAGAACAGAATCTTTGATAAAATCAAGAAAATTTGGCGCATGTTCTTTGAAGATGGGCATATCGCTCACCATTTCATCATCAATTCCATTTATGCGGGTAACTTCCGGTAAAATTTTCTTTTGAGGATTTATTAAAACATTATAGCGGGCTCTGATACCGAATTTGTCAAAAGAAATGGCGCCGATTTCAAGCACCTTTTCTTCTTCAGGTTTAAGACCTGTCGTTTCGGTATCAAAGGCGGTAAAAACAGCTCCAGATTCGTAAATCTGGAGCAATTCTGTAATTGTAGACACAGTTTTTTCTCTTAGCAGGCTGCATCAAGTACAGCATTAATTTCTGCTTTTATTGCTGTGCACAGCTTGTCGGCTTCTTTCTTTGCAGAATCTAAGCAGCTGCCAGAAGGAACCTGTGCATTGATGTAGAATTTGATTTTTGGTTCTGTTCCACTTGGACGTGCACTTACAACTGTGCCGCCTTCAAGGAAGAACTGGAGAACGTTGCTTTTTGGCAGATTAAGTTTTTCTGCTTTAGAAGGATTCTCTGGATCAAAAACTATGCTCTGCTGGACATCGCGGATTTTGAGCACTTTTTTGCCGCCCAAAGTTTTGAAGCCGTCTTTTCTGAGCTTTGACATGATGTTTTTCATTGTTTCTGCACCAGAAGCGCCTGCAAAATTCTTTGAAATTGCACAGTCTTCAAAATAGCCATACTGGCTGTAAAGTTCTTCAAGTCTTTCAAGCAGAGATTTGCCTTTGCTTCTCCAGTAAAGTGTCATTTCTGCACACATTGCAGCAGCAGAAACACCGTCTTTGTCTCTTACGGCAGTTTCAACGTTATAGCCGTAGCTTTCTTCAAAACCGAAAACATATGAATGTTCACCGGTTGATTCAAAATGTGCCATGTCAGATGCAATCCATTTGAAGCCTGTAAGGCATTCAGAAAGATAAACATTATTTGCAGCTGCAATTTTGTCTACCATTGGAGAAGTAACAATCGAGCGGATCATTGCAGGATTTTTTGGCATTTTGTTGAGTTCTTTGCGCGAAAGCAGAATGTAATCTGTAAGCAGAACACCCATCTGGTTGCCTGTAATAAGTACGAATTTTCCGTCTTTGCCTGGAACGGCACTGCCGAAACGGTCTGCGTCCGGGTCTGTTGCCATGACGACGTCTGCTTTTACTTTTTCTGCAAGTTCAACTGACATTTTAAGTGCAGGAGCTTCTTCTGGATTTGGTTTTTCTACAGTGTGGAAAGTTCCGTCTGGTTCGCGCTGTTCTGGAACAGTTGTAACGTTCAAGCCTAAATCGCTTAAAACCTTTTCAACATGCATTGCGCCTGTTCCGTGAAGAGGTGTGTAAACAACTTTTACTTCTTTTGCAAGTTTTGCAATGAGTTCTGGTCTGAACAGCTGAGATTTAACCATTTCCCAGTAAGGTTCATCAATTTCTTTATCAATCATTACGAGCTTGCCGGATTTAATTGCTTCATCTTTGCTGATTGTTTTTACGCTTGTAACGGCATTTACTTCGTTGATGATGCCGACATCGTGCGGTTCAATAACCTGTGCGCCATCGTTCCAGTAAGCTTTGTAACCGTTGTACTGTGGAGGATTGTGTGATGCAGTAACTACAACGCCAGTGTCGCAGCCAAGCTTGCGGATTGCAAATGAAAGTTCCGGTGTAGGGCGGAGGCTTGTGAAAAGATATGTCTTAAAGCCGTTTGCAGCAAAAATCAAAGCGGTTGCTTCTGCAAAAACATCTGAATAGCGGCGTGAGTCAAATGCAACAACAGCAGAAAGTGTGCCGTTTTTTGCTTTGTCTGGAAATGTCTTGATAAAATAATTTGCAAGACCTTGTGTTGCATTGTTGATTACAAAAGTGTTCATGCGGTTTGTACCGCCGCCAATTACGCCGCGAAGTCCGCCTGTACCAAATTCAAGATTGCGGTAAAAACGGTCTTCAAGTTCTGCAAAATCTTCTTTTGCAATCAAGTCTGTTACTTCTTTTGCAAAGCCTGAATCTTTTTCGTTTTTAATGTAGGCTTTTGCACGTTCAAGGATTTCATTTTTATCCATAAAGAGGAAACTCCTTTTATTTTTAAGATGCCGTAATGAACTGCATTGCAGCTGAATCTTAAAAATCAAGATTTTATGATATGCTGACTTATTGTTGTACAATGGAAAACAAAAAAGTGTTTCGCATAATTTTTAAGGTGCATCGCATAAAATGAAAAAATGCACCACAAAATACTATATCATAAAAAATATGCTTTAGACTAGGGAAATTTTTAAGGCAAGCGCATTATAGAGGTACAGAAAAAGATTTAGAGAAAATTCCTAATTGCAAGCAGATATCATATCTCAGTTTTAATACCTTCGGTGTTTTGCATGAATGGAAGCTATTGAATAGTGCGCTTGCGCGCACTTCGCATCAACTTCGACAGGCAGTCAAGCTGCCTGCGGTTTAAAAACAATGTTATACGCACAGCCCACTGGGCTGGGGTAAGAACAAAAAAGGTACGCGACATATATCGCTTATACGAATTGATTTATATATAAAAGAATATAAAAATCAAAGTTAGTTTCCTTATTTTATTGCTCTTAAAATAAAAAATAGAAGAGAATTAATGGAAAAGATTTTAAGTAAATGTAAAGCAGTTGCAGAAAGAGTTTCTGCAATAAAACATAAAAAAGAAACATTAAGTGCATTGATTTCTTGTATCTGTATGATAATTGTATTAATAACCTGAATATCGAATTTTAAAGTTTTGTCATTTCGAAAAACTCAACATTCGGGCTAATATTGAGTTGTTTTATATTGCTGATGATTTTGTATAGGACAGAATTAAATAGGAAATGTGATAAAAATATTTATGTAATTTTTATCATTAATGTTTGTTCATACAATATATTATAAACTTCAGTTTAATCATACAAAAGGAAAAAAATGAAAAAGATAATTGGTTTTTGTTTAATTACATTTTTTATGTCTGCGGTTTTTGCACAAAAAGTAGTTTATGCACCATTATATATTGCAGATGAAGAAAATATGCTTTTTCACGATGGAAAAGATTTTTATGTTTATAACTGGATGTACAATAATTACGCAAAATTGCCTGAACAATATATCAAAAATACAAATGAAGGTTATACAATTGTAACATTTCCATGGAATTCAGTTGGAGAATTTGATTTTACGACTCGTGTTTTAATTCCAGGTGAAAATTATACAATTGGAATGTATTATCAGGGAAATCCAGGAAAACGTCCGGATGATTTTTATGAAGTTGTTGCAGGCAAAAAAAGTAGCGGTCTTAAATCAATTTTTTTTTATGACAAAAGAGTAAAAGTTTCTTCAACTTCATATTTATCAGAAGAGGTAAACGGTAACAAGATAGAATACAAACCGGAAAATCTTTTTAAATTTCTTGATTATTTGGATCATAGAATTTCTGTAAATAACTTTGCAATTCCTTGGGTTGAAGGAAAAAATGATTACGGAATTGGAGAAAGTATTACTTTTGAATTTGAAAATGAAGTACAGGCTTTTAATGTAATTAATGGTTATGTTGATTCTTACAATCTTAATCTTTATAAAAATAATTCTAGAGTAAAAAAACTAAAAATTGAAAATCTTACAACAGGCGAAAACTGGATTGAAGATTTTGAAGATAAAATTTATATCAACCGTATTGTTTCAGAAAATCCAGCAAAGTCATTTAAAATTACAATTATGGATGTTTATAAAGGCAGTAAATATAAAGATACATGTATTACTGCAATTTTTTCTGACCCTGACTGGCCAAAAATTGCAAAGAAAGCAAGTACATATTTTGAAGAATATATTAATGGCGGAAATTTAGTATCTTTTGAAAAATTAAACGAAATGCCATACATTGATCCAGATGATCCTGTAAATGGACGGTAATCGAAAGGCTTAACACGTATTTCAAATTACTGAAAATGTGTCAAACCCACTGCGGTTTAAATGTCATGTCATGCTTACAACTTTATGTCGTGGTTAGTTGGAGGAAAGAAAATGGAAAAGAAGAGTTTAAAAATTGAAAAAGGTCCAGATTTTATAAAATATTTTAAACCTATTATAGAAATATTAGAAGATTTAGGAGGTTCTGGAAAACCTTCTGAAGTTACTGATTTAATAATTGAACGATTTAATATTACTGATGAAGAGTTAGAACAGAAAAATCAAAACGGAGAATCAACCGTAAAGAATAGAATTGCTTGGGCTAGATTTTATTTAGCAAAAGGAAATGTTTTAGATTCATCAAAGCGTGGAATTTGGATATTAAAACAAGGATATAAAGAAAGTTTTGCAAAAGATGAATATACTTTTTTTCAAGATGTACATAAACAATTTAATAAAAATGAAAAGAAAATTAATAAATCTGAAAGTCAAGTTAATGAAGAAATTAATGAAGTTATTAATGATGAAGATTATAAGGAAGATCTAATTGAATTATTAAAAAACTTGTCTCCGAATGGATTTGAACGATTGTGTCAAAGATTACTTCGAGAATCAGGTTTTACTCAAGTAAAAGTTACTGGAAAATCTGGTGATGGAGGTATTGATGGAGTTGGAACTTTGGAAATTAATCCTTTATTAAGTTTTAAGGTATTATTTCAATCGAAAAGATATAAGGATACGGTTTCTTCAGATAAAATTAGAGATTTTCGAGGTTCCTTAGCTGGTCGTGCAGATAAAGGAATTTTTATTACAACAGGTAGATTTACAAAAGATGCACAAGAAGAAGCTGTACGAGATGGAGCTGCTCCAATTGAATTGATAGATGGAGAAAAGCTTGTTTCTTTATTTGAAAATTTAGAATTAGGACTTAAACCTAGAACAGTTTACGATATTGATTATGAATTTTTTAAGGAATTTGAATAAATAATCGCCTAACACCGTTTTAACACCTTTGGTATTTTGCGTGAGCAGAAGTTATTAAATAGTGCGCTCATGCGCACGGTGCAGTAAAGCCGACAGCATGCCAGATTGTGCTTTTTTATAGCTGTTCCTAAAAGAGGCAAGGTCAAGGTTTTAAGCGTTAGCATGTGTTGTCTCTGTGTATTTGACTTTTGAATATACATTGTATATACTTGGATATAGGAGGCTATTATGCAGGCAATAGTTCAGAAATGGGGAAACAGTTTAGGTCTTAGAATTCCATCCATGTGGGCAAAAGATAACGAAATCAAAAATGGAAGTAAAGTAGAAGTAATTGCCGAAAAGGGAAAAATGATTATTCTTCCTCAAAAAAAGTCTCTTGAAGATATGATGAATTTGGTTACAGAAGAAAATCTTCATTCAGAAATAGAAACTTTTGGGGCAGCAGGTAAAGAAGAATGGTAAACAATGGGTTTATTCCTGAAAAAGGTGATTTAGTCTGGCTGGAATTCAATCCTCAAGCAGGGCATGAGCAGCAGGGACATAGACCTGCAATTTGCATTTCTCAAAAGCTTTATAACCAGAAAACAGGTTTAGCATTATTTTGTCCTGTTACAAGTCATATAAAAGGTTATCCATTTGAAGTTGTGCTGGAAAATCATTTGATTAACGGATGTGTACTAAGTGATCAAGTAAAAAATTTAGATTATGTCCAGAGAAAATGTACTTTTATCGAAAAAGCTTCTTCGGAAGAAATTAATGCTGTTATTGAAAATGTAAAACTAATGATTGAATAAAACATATAACACCGTTTTAATACATTCGGTGTTTTGCGTGAGCAGAAGTTATTAAATAGTGCGCTTACGCGCACGGCGCAGTAAAGCCGACAGCGGGACAAGCCGGTTTGCGGTTTAAAACAATGTTATGCTTACACGCTTATAGCATGGTTGAGAAAAAGTTCGTGACTTTTGTTGCTTAAATAAACTTGTGTTTATTTTAGTGAAAATTAAAGGAACTAACTAAAAAAGGAAAATAATGAATAGAATAAAAATAATTTGTGTTGCATTAATCGTTCAAATAATCAATATGACAACTATAACAGCTGAAAGTCCAATGTCTGAAAATTTTATATCTGAACAACTGGGGTTTTATGAAAAAGTAAATTTTATAATTAAGCAGCAGGGTAATAAAATAAAATTAATTAAAAATGATTTTGACTGGCATGGTGAATATATAAAATTTTATGACTATTCAACAGTTGAAAAAATAAAAAAGAATAAAGAAGGATTTCCTGAATTAAGAATATGGGGAACAGATGTTATTTTGTTATATGGCGGCGGACGAGCTGTAATTTTTGATAAAAATATTGATTGGAAAAATCCTTCTACATTTGGTTTTAATTATGAACATCGTCCTAGGACTGATTTTGATGGTGTGAATGAAATAACAAATGTTTGGGATAAAAAAAGAACAGCATATATTCTAAAAGATGATTTTACAAGACAGAATACGAATGGAGTAAATCTTTCTTGTTCTTCAAATTTAAAAGATAAATCTCAATCTTATAATATTAAAAATATTGAAAATAATTTCATTCTTTATAATGATCACTGGCCTTATAAAAGATATGATAAAGCTTTTCTTTTTAATTCAACATTAATTCCATGGGCTGAGGCAGAAGCTGGAGATGGTATTGGTGTTTCAATTGATGTAGAATTTGTACCTAATGAGTTTTCAAAAACAGATGAACAAAGCAAAAATAAATGTAAATCTTTTGTCATAATGAATGGATATGTAGATTTTTTTCGTACGGATTTATATAAAAAAAATAACCGGGTTAAAAAAATTCGTATTGAATCAATAGATAATGAAGAAAAATATAACTTTGAATATACATTGGAAGATACACCTAATTTTCAGGAAATCCAATTACCAAGATATACAAAGAAAATTAAGCTTACTATTCTGGAAGTGTATAAAGGAACTGATTATGATGACACCTGTATTAGTGGTATTATGACTTCTGGAATGAATTATTATGAAATCGATAAACCTGTAGATATTGCAGAAGAAGATAAAAAATATCCTTTTTATTCATATGAAAAAAGGAAATCTATTCAAACAGTACCAGAGGGTTATTAATAATAAATCAAATAAATATATGAAACTAGAAATAACGTAAATATATTAGAATAAAGCATAACAATGTTTTCAAAATCCGATTCGCAGACAAGCTGCCCGCGGTTTAAAACAATGTTATACGGACAGCCTACAGGGCTGGAAAAAGTAGAAAATAAAGGGAAGCGACTTTTGTCGCTTATTTAAATCAATTTGTCGTAATTGACGCTAAACTACGGAGATTTTATGAAAAGACTTTTTTGTATTTTATATCTAGTAAGTTCTATCAGTACAGTTTTTGCTCAAAATAAATCTGAAAAAAAATATGTCTTTGGCAATGG
>JAZQNK010000049.1:0-75309 GCA_045627325.1 Treponemataceae bacterium
TGTTAAGGCAAATACAAATATCCATATCCTTAAGATTGCTTTGGAAGAAGGAATTAACTGCGATGCAATGAGCGTTGGCGAAATCGAAATGCTTTTTAAAGCTGGTTTTCCAAAAGAACGCATTTTCTTTATTCCAAACAATGTTTCAGAAGAAGAAATTATTTATGCACTTAAAAAAGGCGTGATTACAAGTTTGGACAGTCTGGCTCAGCTTGAACTTTTTGGTCAGTGCTGCTGCGATTTGGAACTTGCCGATGAAAAACGTCTTTGTGCTGTCCGTATAAATCCTGGCGTTGGTGCTGGTCACAATGAAAAAGTTGTTACTGGTGGAAAGAAAACAAAATTTGGAATTGCCGAAGAAGATATTTCACAGATTTTTGAAATTACTTCAAAATATCACATTACAATTGCGGGAATTAATCAGCATATTGGTTCTGGATTTATGGATCCACAGCCTTATCTTGATGCAGTTACAAACTTCTTAAGAATTGCAATGCAGTTTAAAAATCTTAAGTTCATCGATTTTGGCGGTGGCTACGGTATTCCATATCACAAACTTGATGATGAAGCTCCTTACCCAATGGAAGATTTTAAGAAAAGACTTGAACCTTTATTGGATGATTTTGTTTCTAAATATGGCAGTGCTCCTTTGTTCAAATCTGAACCTGGCCGTTACTGTGTTGCAGAAGGAAGCGTAATTTTAGGTCGTGTTCATGCAACTAAACAGAATGCCGGAAATCTTTATGCTGGAACTGATGTTGGAATGAACGTTCTTGTTCGCCCAAGTATGTATGATTCCTGGCATGATGTTGAAGTTATCCGTGGTGGTAAAGTTGTTAGCCGCGATAATTTGGTTGAACAGACTGTTGTTGGTAATATCTGTGAATCTGGGGACATTCTTGCAAAGGCACGTAAATTACCAAAAATGGAACGTGGTGATTTAGCTTGTATTTTAGATACTGGTGCTTACGGCTGGAGTATGTGTTCAACTTATAACAGCCGTCCTCGTCCAGCAGAAGTTTTAATTACAAAAGAAGGTAAAGTAAAACTTATCCGCAGAAGAGAAACAATTAAAGATTTAATGAGATTGTTTTAAAAGAATGATTAATAAGTTTGGAACATAGTATCATTCCGATTTTAGTTCATTATCTTTAATGCAAAGTACAACCTCGCAAAAACAGCAAGATTGTACTTTGCAAAACTTGCTGTTTTTGCTGCAGCGCAGATGTTTCTATATAATGCAAGTGCATAACAGTTAATCTGCTTACAAAAAAACAGCAGGACTGTTCAAAAACCTAAAATTCAAAAAAGCGCAAAACCCATTTAGCAATTCTGAAAAATGGAAAACTTCAATGAGAAGTTTTAGAGAGAAAATAACCGGCTTCGCAATAGAATTTTTTTACCCCACCCGCACGAATCAAACACGCAATAGACGAAAATCAGATTTTTAATTAGTATATTTTTATGATTTTTGCTTTATTACCTTATATTTTTCAGCTTTTGCTTATTATTCACATAATAAAAACAGGACGCCCTTTTGCATGGCTTTGGCTTATTGTTTTTCTCCCTTATATTGGCGGAATTGCATATTTAATTCTTGAATTAATTCCAGATTTAATGCACAGCCAGACGCTTCATAAAGCCGGCAATTCAATTAACCTTGCCATAAGCCCGAACAGAAAAATTGAAGAACTTGAACATCTTGTAAAAAAACAAGAAACAGTTGCAAACAAAGTGTCGCTTGCAGAAGCTTATGCTTCAAACGAACAATACCAGAAAGCAATTGAATTATTCAAATCTTGCTTAAAAGGTCCTTACGAACACGATGCCGTAATTGAATTTAAAATTGTAGAATGTTATTTTCACGAAGGCAAACTTGAAGAAGCAAAAGCAGCTCTTGAAGAATTTAAAGAACATAACAAAATTACAGACGAAAAGCAATCTTTAATTGAACTGCTTATTAATCAGGATTTTGAAAAGCTTAAAGATATTTTCTTCAATACAAGCAATTTTGAAATCGGCTATTATTATGCAAAACATTGCGCAGAAACAAATAACATAAAAGAAGTTCAGCATGTTTTAGACGAAATGAACGAAAACAGGAAAGACTACCCTTCGATGAAAAAAGGTCTTAACGCGGAATGGTACAGAAAAACTAAGCACCTGCTTTTTTAACAGAAATAAAAACCCCTGCACAAAAACTGTACAGGGGCACTTTTCAAAAAGTTTCAAAAAATCACATATGTTTTCTTAAAAAATCTTTGAAACCAGTTCCTTCTTCCTGTTTCAATACAGAACCATTTGATGTAAATTCCATTTCCCATTTTTCTTTTGCTTCATACGGTTTCCATTCCGGCATTTTGGAACCGTCTGCATCATTTCCGTTAGGGTTGCCTGTTTTTATAAAGTTTGCCCAGTAATTACACATCTGCCGAGACAAATCGTAATGACGACCAACAAAAGGACGCCAGCATTTTGCAAGAGTTTCAAAGAAAAACCACAAATCAACAGAATGAAATGTTCCAGGATTATCCGGACCTGGAATATCTGGATTAAAGCGGTAATAGTAAAAATTGTTTTTAGTGCCGGAAGCTTTTCGTGCTTCAAACACTTTTTTTACAGTCAATTCAATGCCGCTGATTTCAGCATATTTCTGTCTTTTTCCAAAAACAGGTGCTGCAAATATTCCATTTGGAAATTCCGGTGCAATGCCTGTTGTTTTTTTTGTTTCTGCAAAAGCAAGAAATTCTTCTGCAGAATCGCCGAAAAGCTTTTCTGCTTTCTGTTTTAATTCTGCTTCATCTTCGGCACCAATAAAATTAAGGAATTCATCTGCAGTATTTCCAGCCATAACCGGAATATCAAGACAATCACTTTTAAGCAGTTTTTCTGTAGGTGCAGCAGTGCAGAAACAGCCGTCTTCAATGGTGAACATTCTTGGATGTGTCGCAACAAATGCATCATATTTTTCGAGCAATTTAAATGGGTCGATTGCACGTGCTTCGTCCAGTGTTTTTACACCCATAAATTCAAAGAATTCAGTACCCCATTTTTCTGCATCAGCAAGTTTCATCGGACAGCCGATTCCGCCTTTTTCGTATGGACTTGAAATCATTCCGCTGAAAACTACAGCACCTTTTATAAGTCCTTTGTTTTTTGGTGTTGTAATCTGATGCATTACACTGCCTGCACCAGCAGACTGACCTGCAATTGTTATTTTTTCAGGGTTGCCACCGAATGCAGCAATGTTTTCATAAACCCATTTTAAACCGGCATGCTGGTCTAAAAGACCGAAATTTCCAGGTGCATCTGGTGATTCTTTTGTAATTTCGGGATGTGCAAGAAAACCAAAAACGTTTAAACGATAATTTACCGCTACAACAACAATTCCACGACGGGCAAGACGCTCTCCGTCAAATTCCATTTCTGCAGTGTAACCCCATTGAAAGCCACCGCCAAAATACCAGATTAAAACAGGCAGATTTTCATCCGCAGCCTTTGCCGGTGTCCAGATGTTCAGATAAAGGTTGTCTTCTCCCATTGGAATCTGTGGATCAACATGCCATTCTTTGCAATAAACATCTGTGCCAAGTCCTGGTGTATTCTGCACTGAAATAGGTGCAAACTGAAAACAGTCTTTTACACCTTCCCATTTCTGGCAAGGCTGAGGAGCACGCCATCTGTTTTTTCCCACAGGCGGTGCAGCAAAAGGAATGCCTTTAAATGAAGTAATACGCGGATCAGCCGCAGGAAGCCCACGTACTTTTCCATATTTTGTTTGAACTTCGCGTAACATATAAATAACTCCCATTTTTAAAATTTTTCGATACGGCATTGAACTAAAAACGTCAGTTTATAGGTCCAAACCAAAAAATTCATTTATAAATCGCACGTTAAACGTTTAACAAAAGTATATCAGCATTTTTCAAAAAATCAACATAATTCAAATTTTCTGCAAAGCCCCAATTTTGAACGTTTAAAACTAAGAAATTTTTCACTTTTTATTTGATAGAAACATGACAATACATTATATTAATATGAAAGCAGAAATTTGAGCTGCAAATTCTTTAACTTTTAGCAATATAGAAGAAAATCAAGATGACAAACCCCAAAATCAGTTTAGTAGTTCCATGTTTTAATGAAGAAGACGCATTGCCAATCTTTTATGAAAAAGCTAATGAAGTTCTGACCGCAATGGGTTTGTCCGGCAAAGCAGAATTTGTATTTGTTGATGACGGTTCAAAAGACAATACACTGAACATCTTAAAAGAACTGGTTGAAAAAGACAAAAGCGTTCATTATTTGAGTTTTTCAAGAAATTTCGGCAAAGAAGCAGCACTTTTTGCAGGTTTGCATAAAGCACAGGGCGATTATATTGCCGTTATGGATGCAGATTTGCAGGACCCGCCAAGTCTGCTGCCTAAAATGCTTGAAGCAATAGAAAAAGAAGGTTACGACTGCGCAGCCACAAGACGCTCAACAAGAAAAAACGAACCTGTAATCCGATCATGGTTTGCAAGAAAATTCTATAAAGTCATGCGTAAAATGAGCAATGTACCAGTTGTTGACGGTGCACGCGATTTTAGATTGATGACAAAAAAATATAAAGAAGCTGTTCTGTCTTTAGACGAAAGAAACCGATTTACAAAAGGCATTTTTCCATGGGTTGGCTTTAACACAAAATGGTTTGAATATGAAAATGTTGAACGGGTTGCCGGAAAATCAAAATGGTCTTTCTGGAAACTTTTTGTTTACAGCATTGATGGAATCGTCGGCTTTTCTACAAAACCATTATATTTAAGCGCCTTCATTGGAATTTTTGCAATTATCATAGCATTTATTTCCATTCTGTTTCTGATAATCAGAAAGCTGCTTTACGGCGACCCTGTTCAAGGCTGGGCAAGCAGCGTCTGTATAATTATCTTTCTTGGCGGAATTCAATTATTTACAATTGGAATAATGGGCATTTATATGGCTAAAATATATACGGAAGTCAAAAACCGGCCTCTTTACATTATCCGCGAAGAAGCCTGAAAAACTTTATGAAAATTGAAATTCTTGGCAATTTTTCATATAATCAGCTATGACTTATAAATACGACACCAGAAAAAATCCAAAACGTTATTTTGTCCTTTTAATATGCATCGCATTTCCTGCAGCGGGTGCAAGCCTTTATTTTATTCTCAACCCGTTTATGGGCATTGCCGGTTCTGTAATTGGAATCTGGGCAGCAATTTCAATCTACAAAATGCTAAAAAAAACAGAAAGCGTCCGCGTTGAAACTTACAGCGAAGGCTGCACGGCATATGGCATTGACGGAGAAAAGCTTGAATTCAATTATTGCGACATAACACACGCAGGCCTTGCAAAAGGTGGTCCGAACAACGGTTATGTTTTCATCTACAATGAAACCACCGACAAAATCGCAGAATTTCCACCAGTTTTTCATGATTTTGAAACTTTGAAAGATGAACTTAAAGAAAACACACCGTGGCAGATTTATGAACTTGAAGAAAGCGAAACAATAATCGACAGACTGAAAAAAATACTGAAAGTAAACGAACCAGAAGAAGATACAGAAGAAACAAACGGTTCAAGCAGCGATTCTGAAACAGAACAATCTGAACGGAAAACAGAAGACTAGTTTCCAAACAAAAGCTTTAGAAACAGCAAGCCGTTAAAGCAAAACTTTACTAGCATAAAACATATAGTTTCTGTATACTCTTTTTTATGGAACCAATACAGATTATTTCCGCCAAAGATTTGGCGCAATCATTTTTTACATCAGAAAGACTTGCAAGTACAGCAGAAACAAGCGATGTTTCAAGCAAAGTTGCAGCCATTATTGCAGATGTCCGTGCAAAAAAAGACGCTGCAATCAAAGAATATTCTTCAAAATTTGACCGTGCTACACCGGATGTTCTGGAAATTCCGCGTGAAGAGCTTGAAAAAGCAAAAGAAGAATTAAAAACACAAAACAGCAAGCTTTATGAATCTTTGTGCCGTTCACATGAACTTGCACTGGCTTTTGCTTTGCGCCAAAAAGATTCTTTTGATAATTTTGAAATGGAAATTGCACCAGGTCTTTTTACAGGACAAAAGACAATTCCAATTGAAAGAGCCGGAGTTTATGTTCCAGCCGGTCGTTTTCCGCTGCTTTCTACAGTTGTAATGTGCATTACACCGGCAAAAGCCGCAGGCTGCAAAGAAATTGTACTCTGCACACCGCCACGCGAACACCCTGCAAATCCTAAAGCACCATATGCAGACAAAGGCATCATGGCAGCTGCTGCAATTTGCGGAGCAGATCATGTTTATGCATGCGGCGGCGCTCAGGCAATTGCAGCAATGGCTTATGGTACAGAATCAATTCCTGCATGCGATGTTATTGTAGGGCCAGGCAATAAATTTGTCGCAGAAGCTAAACGCAAAGTTTATGGTCAGTGTGGCATTGACATGGTCGCAGGACCAACTGAAGTTTTTATTATTGCAGATGATTCTGCAAACCCTGCATGGGTTGCAGCAGACATGCTTGCACAGGCTGAACATGATGTTGATGCACAAGCTGTTCTTGCAACACCATCAAAAAAACTTGCAGAAAAAGTTGCTGCAGAACTTGAAAAACAGCTTGATAAACTTGCAACAGAACAAACTGCAAGAGAAAGCCTTTTGCGCCATGGCAAAATTATTATTACAGAAACTTTAAAAGAAGCTGCTGACATTGCAAATAAAAAAGCACCAGAACACCTTGAACTTGCACTTGATGCAGGCAAAGAAAGAGATGAACTTGCTGAATATGTACACAATTATGGTTCGCTCTTTATTGGACACGAATCTGCCGAAGTTTTGGGCGATTATTCAGCAGGGCTTAACCACACATTGCCAACTTCAATGTCTGCACGATACACAGGCGGTCTTTCGGTACGGCACTTTTTAAAGACTGTTACAACGCTCAGAACACAAGATGCAAAAGCATCTGGCTATAAACAATCACTTGAAGCAGCAGCTGTTCTTGGCGACACCGAAGGTCTTGCAGGACACGCACAGGCAGCACGCATCCGACAGTAACGGTTTTGCATTTGGGTCAGTACTACAAATTTAGGTTGAATCTGGCAAAACCCGCGAGTTTATGCTTGCACATAAACTCGCGAAGCCTGGTACTACAGGCAGCTTGCTTTGAGCTTTTCGCAATTTGTCAGTTTTTGCGACAGCAAAAATCTCAAAGCCATTCGCAAAAGCGAATAGCCGCACGCTCAAACAGAGACAGTTTTACACATGCAAAACTGCCAGTTACAAAATTACATGAAAGTAATTTTGTAACCTCATTTTGTACAGCCTCCAGAAAAGCAAAAGCCCGTATCAATACTTTAATTTCAGCAAAAATTTGAGGTTGTCCAATACATCTATACAAAGATACAAATTCAATAAACCTTTTTTCCAATGCGGCTTATGGCGTTTTAACCGTTTATGTTTTATCCTAAACGGCTTAAAGCCTGTTCGGCTTCTTTAAATGAGGGATTTAATGCCAGTGCCTTTTTATAAGCCTCTTTTGCTTTTTCAGGATTTCCGGCTTTTTCTCTTGCAATGCCAAGGCGATACCACCACAAAGCAATTGACGGCTCTTTTTTTACTGCATGAGAATATGCAATATCTGCATGATGGTTTTTACCTTCAATACGGTAAATTTCTCCCATAAAGAAATAAGCTGTTGAAGTTCTGTCTCCGTTTGGAAGTGCATCAACATATTTTTCAAGATTGCGCAGTGCTTCTGAATATCTGTCAAGATAAAAATATGTTTCACCAAGATTTTCAATAATGCGATATTCATTCGGATTTATTTTTAAAGCTTTCTGAGAATATTCAACAACTTCATTATATTTTTTCAGTCTGAAAAGTGACCAGCACATTACGACATAAGACTCGATATTACGGTCATTTACAGACAGCTCATCTTTGCAGATTGTTACTGCTTCATTGTAATATGAATTTGCATAATCGGTCATGCCAGCCTGTTCCATGCTGCGGCCGTTTCGATATGATTCAAGTGCATCTTCTGAAAAAATGAACGAATTTAAAGTAAAAACTGCCATAATGGCAAAACAAATAATCTTTTTCATGAGCCTAGCATAACACGAAGCAAAACTGTAAACAATCCCCGGAAAGCAAAAAATCTTTTCTTTTTAAAAGTGCGCTTTTCAAATACAACTTTAAGTGCAGCAAATCTGCATAACAAACGTATTTTTTCAAAGCATTTAAATCTAAGCTTTATTTAAAAAAAATGCCATGCTAAAATTAAATCAAAGCCCCGGAAAAACTTTGACGGAATCACACTTTTTTTAGGATAATGAATATATGAAAAGCAAAGCCGAAATTGCTTTAGAACAGCAAACATTCATAAATGATATAAAGCAAAAGACTGTAGATTTTTTGTATACAATCGACAAAACCAAAATCGAAACAATTCTGCTTTCCGGCAGCGTTGCCCGAGGAGATTTTTTTCCGGGAAAATTCAGCGGAATGGTTGATTTGACCGTAATGAAAAGACCCGGTGCAGAAATTTCTGCAGAAGAAATATTCGGTCCAAACGAAGAAAAAAACATTCCGTTTCACTGCATAAACCGGAACGGCATAGGATATGAAATTAATTTTATTGATTTCGTTACAATTGAAAATTTCAAAAAAATGTCAAATCCTGCAAAATATTCGCTTCTTGAATCAAAAATTCTTTACGACCCGAATGAAAAATTTCAAAACGAACTCTTGGAAATTAATCTCTGGTCGCAAGTTGACATAAAACGCCAGCTGAACGAAGAATTCGGCTATATAATTTATCTTCTGGGCGATTACAAAGTTGACCGCTGGAACCGCCGTCAGGCATATATTCAAATGAACGAAAATTTGAATGCAGCCATAAGAACAGCCATTCATTGCCTTTATTTTATAAACGGTCTTTATTGGGCTGCAGAAGACAGAAACCTTTATTATTCGCTTTCGCTTGAAAAAGTGCCGCAAAACTATTCAAAAATTATTTTTGACTTGTGCACACAAAAACCAGACAACCAGAACGATTATTACCGGCGCGAAAGTCTTTTTAAAAGCGAAATTCTGCGCTACATTGAACAGTACATAAGCCTTCTGTAACGGTGCAGCGCATCTAAACTTTTTTCAGCTTTTTTTATAAAGCAGCGGAAAAATTAAAAGCAAAAAAAACAGCACAAAACAGGTTATGCCAAGCGTAACATAAATGTCCATCAACGGGCGTTTCATGTCATGCAGAACAAGCACACAAAAAATGCCTGTCTGCAAAACAAACATAACGGAATGAGGAATGTGCATTTTTTTGCGATAAAGGCAGACCGCCAAGGCAGCTTCAAATAAAACAAAAAATGCAAAATATATTATGGCTGCACTTACATTCAGTTTTTTAAGGCAGACACAAATAATTGAAGCTGCCAGAATGACAGAAAAACGTAAACTATAGATTATAAAATCTGTCCTGCTAATTTGCCTGTTCATGCTGAGCTTCAACTTTCTTTAGGTTTTTGAAAAAAATTACAATAAATGGAATTGCAGACAGAAAACTTAAGAAATCAGAAATTGCCTGAGATGCTTCTACGCCTTTCAGATTAAACAGAATCGGCATTATGATAACAAGCGGAATAAAATATATTCCCTGCCGCATGCACGAAAGCAAAGATGCAGATTTTATTTTTCCTGTTGACTGCATGAGCATATTTGTTCCAATTATAAACGAATGAAACGGCAGTCCTATTGCCTGAAAACGCAATGCCGCAGCACCAATTGCAATTACTTCAGGGTCGTTTCTAAAAAGCCTGATTATCTGCGGTGCAAAAGCAAATAAAATGCCTGCACTGACTGTAAGACAGACAAAACCGGCTTTTACAGTGAATATATATGCTTTTTTTACGCGGTCATATTTTTTTGCACCATAATTGTAGCCTGAAACTGGCGTAAAGCCCTGCCCTATTCCAATCATTACAGAAGCCACAAACTGAATCAACCGCATTACAATTGACATGCCTGCAAGAGCCGCATCTCCATAAACAGAAGCAGCCCTGTTTAGAAGCACAGTTGAAATGCTTGCAAGCCCCTGCCTGCAAAGCGACGGAAAACCTGTACAAATTATATGCCAGAGCTTTTTTGGATTTCTATCAAAATATAAAACTGAAATTCTGCAAAGTGTTTTTTTCCTCAAGAAAAACTGCAGGAGAAGCATAAAACTTATAACCTGGCTTATGACAGTGGCAATAGCTGCACCGGCAGTTCCAAGATTCAATGCAAATATAAAAACAGGGTCTAAAAATATGTTTATAATTCCGCCGGAAGTAAGTGCAATCATTGCCTTTGCAGACTTGCCTTCTGAACGCAGAATATTGTTCAATACAAAAGACGCACAGATAAAAGGCGCACCAAGAAGAATGAAACGCGCATAATTTCTGGCATAAGGCACAACAGAAGAAGTTGCACCCAGAAAACGCATCAATTCATCAAGAAACAAAAGACCAAATATGGCAATCAATGCACCGCACGCAATTGCTGCAAAAAAAGCAGTTGATGCAGTTTTTGACGCATTTTCAATATCGCGCACACCGAGCAGTCTTGAAATTATACTTGCAGCACCCATTCCAAGCGTAAAACCAATTGCCTGAATTATGGCCATAAGAGAAAAAACAACGCCGACAGCTGCACTTGCACTTGTACCAATCTGCGAAACAAAAAAAGTGTCTGCCATGTTATAGATTGAAGTTATCAGCATTGTAATTACCGTAGGAACCGCAAGCGAAACAATAAGCGGTGCTACAGGTGTTTCTGTCATTTTTAAAAACTGCTGTTTTTCTGCAGAATTTTCCATATTTTCCTCTTGATTTCAAGTTTATATAAACTGCCAAAAAAATCCACAAGATTTCAGCCTTTAATTGAACCTTTTGACCGGATAACAAAAAATTAGCATAAAAAAATGCTCCCGTTCTTTGCGTTCAGGAGCATTTTATAAAATCGCCAGAAATCCGCACAAATTATGCAAATTTCCGACAGATCAATAATTAAAACAACCGTTCAGTTATTTTTTTGCAAGATATTCATTGATGCCACGTGCAGCTTTGCGACCTTCGCCCATGGCAAGAATAACTGTTGCAGCACCAAGAACGATATCACCGCCAGCCCAGACACCGTCAATTGAAGTCATTGCGCCTTCATTAACTGTAATGTGACCTTTGCTGTCTGCGTTCAAGCCTGGTGTAGTTTTTACCATAAGAGGATTTGAACCATTGCCCAAGGCAACAATTACAGCATCGCATTCAATGTCGTGTTCGCTTCCGTTAATTGCAACAGGGCTTCTTCTGCCAGATGCATCTGGTTCACCAAGTTCATAAGAAAGCACTGTTACGCTCTTTACACGGCCATTTTCATCGCCGTTAATTTTAACAGGGTTTTCAAGGAATCTGAAATTAACGCCTTCTTCTTCTGCATGTGCAACTTCTTCGCGGCGTGCAGGCATTTCGGCTTTTGTGCGTCTGTAAACGATATCAACAACGTCTGCACCAAGGCGATAACCCATGCGGGCTGCGTCCATTGCAACATTGCCACCGCCAACAACTACAACATGCTTTGCTTTATACAGCGGAGTACAAGCTTTGTCTGTATCATAAGCTTTCATAAGGTTGGCACGTGTCAAATATTCATTTGCAGAGAAAACACCAATAAGGTTTTCGCCTTCAATATTCATGAATTTTGGAAGTCCGGCACCTGTTCCAATAAAAGCTGCATCATATCCATGTTCTTTTAAAAGCTGAATAAGTGTGCCTGTGCGGCCAACCAGAAAGTTTGTACGGAATTCAACACCCATTTTTTTGAGCATTTCAATTTCTTTTGCAACAATTGCTTTTGGAAGACGGAATTCCGGAATTCCATAAACCATAACACCACCGGCTTTATGGAAAGCTTCAAATACTGTTACATCGTGACCTGCACGGCGGACATCTGCAGCAACTGTAAGACCTGCAGGACCAGAACCGATAATTGCTACTTTTTTTCCTGTTGGAGCAGCAACTTCCGGCACAGTCTGAAGATTATTGTTGCGTTCAAAATCTGCAACAAATCTTTCAAGGCGACCGATTGAAACAGCTTTTTCTGCATTTTTATAAGTTTTGCCTACAGTACACTGACCCTGGCACTGTTTTTCCTGCGGACAAACACGACCGCAGATTGCAGGCAAAAGGTTTGCAGTTTTAATTACATCAACAGCTTTTTTGAATTCGCCTTTTGCAACTTCTGCAATAAACTGTGGAATAGGCACATTTACAGGACAGCCTGAAACACACGGCTGGTTTTTGCATTGAAGACAACGGTTTGCTTCAACAATTGCCTGCTCTTTTGTGTAGCCAAGAGCAACTTCTGTCATTTCGCGTGCACGAGCCTTTGGTTCACCAGTCGGCATAATCTGCTGTGGAATTGCCATTCTATCTTTTGGAGAAAGTGCTTTTCCAGAAATTTTTGCATATTCAGCTTTTGCACTTTCATCAAGTGTTTTAAAATCGATATATTCAGACATTATTTTTTCTCTCCTGCTGCAAGAGCGTCAGCCTGTGCTTCCATCTTGCATTTGTGGAAATCTTCTGTTTCGCGTTCTTTGAATGACTTCATGCGCATCATCATATTGTCCCAGTCAACAAGATGACCATCAAATTCCGGGCCATCAACACAGACAAATTTAGTCTGTCCGCCAATTGAAACACGGCAGCCGCCGCACATGCCTGTTCCGTCAATCATAATTGTGTTAAGAGAAACAGTTGTTGGAACATTGAACGGTTTTGTTGTTGCTGCACAGAATTTCATCATGATTGGCGGACCAATTGCTACAACTTCTGCCGGAGGACACTGTGATTCACAGATTTCTTTAAGTGGAAGTGTTGAAACACCCTGACGGCCTGCAGAACCATCATCTGTCATTACGATAACTTCATCAGCAACAGCTTTCATTTCATCAACAAAAATCAAAAGATCTTTTGTGCGTGCTGCAATAATCATTGTTACTTTATTGCCGATTTCTTTATGAGCCTTGACAATCGGATAACATGGAGCAACGCCAATGCCGCCGCCAACTACAACAACAGGACCGTCTTTTTTTTCAATATGTGTAGGATTTCCAAGAGGACCCAAAATGGCTGCTAATTCATCACCTTTCTGTTTTCTAGACAATTTAAGAGTTGTTGCTCCAACTGCCTGGAAAACAAGTGCAATCCAACCTTCTGAAGCGTTTGCATCTGCAATTGTAAGAGGAATGCGTTCCCCATATTCAAGATCAAGCTGAACCAAAACAAACTGACCTGCTTTTCTATTGCGGGCAATGTCCGGCGCACTAACCTTGAAATAAAAAACATCGGCAGAAAGCTGCCGTTTTTCAAGAATTGTATACATCTTTGTTTCTCCGACGAATGAACTTTAATGCAACGCATAAAATACATTCTTGTCAAATGGTGTTGCAGAAATATTCAAATTAACGTTGAAATTTCTGCACAAATACAGCTTTGCACAAAATCGAAAAGCCGTTTTATAAGTGCCTTTAGTTTTTTTATAAAAGACGTAAAGACTTTTTATCAATTTAACAGGACATTAAAAACTAACAGATTTTAACATACCCGGCAAAATACTGAATGGCTCAGCAGATTTTAGTTTACAAAAAATGAACTTTTGTATCAATAAAATTTTGCATAAAGATACAGATTTTTTACGTTTAATTCGCTTTCTATGCAAAATTTTGCATAGAATTGAATAATATTGAAAACTCTGCACACTAAATATAGAATCGGTTTTATTGTGGAATTTATTAATTCAATGTTTGGTCTTTTTACGTCGAATGGCGTCAACCCAAACGGGTCAATGTAATTGATTGGGTCATTCACCACGTAGCTGAACCAGTTAGAGCCGTCACGTATCGGGTCAATCGTCGTAAAACGTGCACTGTTCGGGCGGCTTCGGGTTTTGACAGCACCGTATTTGTCGGTTACGCTGCGGACGCTGCCCAAAGTATCTGTGCCGTTCATACTGATAAATTCAGGGGAACAAATTACAGCTATTTAAGACAAGATTTGTATTAGATTTACCGTCTATTATGATAAGAATGTTCAAAATCTTTACTCATAATATCCTTCTCTAAAAATAATAACACTTTCTATTTCTGCATCATTATCATCTTTATTTGGTGCATACACCCCTATTCCAAACTTATTAGAGTTAAAACCAACTTCATCTATTTCTATATCAGAATCAATATTTCTAAATGCCGTTTCAACCTCAACATATTTTATGTCAAAAAACGAAATATTTTTAAATATCAAGTCTGCATTGCTATTAAACTCTATTGCCTCACATTTTCCATTTTTATCGTAATAAACGAAAAAGTCTTCGTATGCATCTGTTTCACTAATATCATAAGGACTCTTTTTAAACTTACTTGGTTTAACTTTCATAAGTTTTTCAATTGCAGCACTTTCATCTCCAAATTTAATTTCATCAATTCCTTGATATGACTTGATCTCGTACATATTTAATTCCTCCATATATTATTTTAATAATTCATTGGTATACTCTAACATTTGCTGAATCGCATCATCATATTTATTTCCAAATAATGTCCTAACATTATCTATATCCATCTGTTGAGCTTCCCTAAATAGCCCCTTATCTATTAATTCTTTTTGTACTGCTCTATATTCCTGTGCAGATTTTGACCTACCCCAACTAGCTGTTTTCATGTGGTCTGGAGTATCCATCCTAATACCTGGACCAGCATTTTTACTGTAAGGGCTAACAGAATCAGCAGGCATATGATGTACTTGTCCCCCATTAGCAGGCACATCTTTATAGGCTCCACCTGACTTTGTACTACCCTTTAACGCTTTCTTTAAAGAACCAAAAGCTTTTGCACTGGCATAGATAACAACAGCTTTTTCTGTAATTTGACCGGCTATATAAGCTTTGTCTTCAGAAAATAATGCATCATATGCATTTTTAGCATTAGTTATAGGATCACTTAAAAAATTTTGTATCTCTGGTAATGCTTCATAAACGGCTTTTGCTGTTTTAAAATCTTGTATGGCTTCATTTATTACCAGACCTATCCATCCATATCTGACGAATATTTCTGCACGGTCTAAAATAAAATTGACATCGGAAATAGCACCATCAAGAAAACCTGCACAAAAGCAGCGATTGACGCAAAACTACTGCTCTGGCTAAAGCTTTGTGCTGTTATTGCCGGTGAAGTGGTGCTGGTTGAACCTTCGCTGAATGTTACATTTGAAAACGGCAGGTTGGTGTTGCAATAGAGCAACGGTTGTAAACTCTGTACTGTTTTAGATCTCTGTTACAAAACTGCAACAATTCAGTTTAATTTGATTTTGATTGGTTAGTCAATTATTTTTCTTGGTTATGAAAATTCTCAGTGAGGTTTGCTTTAAAAGTCAGTGAGAAAATAAAAATTCTCAGTGAGAAAAAAAATTTTCTCACTGAGTTTTTAATGAAATCTCAGTGAGAATTTTTCAATTTTGCAGATTTTGGGCATCTGCTAACAGCAGCTAGCTACAGTTTTTTCAAATGAAGGAATTTTTCAATAAAAACAAAAAAGCCCCGAAGCCTGCGTTCATGCAGTTTCAGGGCTTTATTTAGAAAATCTTAAAATGTTTTCTATAAATTATTGGTTTGCGTAGTTGCTGAAATAATTCTGAATAAGAATTACTGGAGTTCCTTTGTCGCCTGAACCTGAAGTCAAATCTGAAAGAGAACCAAGAAGGTCTGTAAGCTGACGTGGTGTTGTTCCCTGTGTAGCCATTGTACCTTTAAGGTTAGAATCTTTTTCTTTGATTTCTTTAATCATTGCAGCTTTAAGTTCATCGCCAGAAAGATCTTTGAATTTATTGTCTGAAAGATACTTCAATTTCAATTCGTTTGGTGTTCCAACAAGACCTTTTGTAAAAGCCGGGCTTACAACAGGGTCAGCCAATTCCCAGATTCCTCCCTGAGGATCTTTGAAAGCACCGTCGCCATAAACCATTACTTCAACCTGTTTGCCAAATTTCTTGATGAGTCTCTGCTGAACATCGTCAACAAGTGGCTGGCAGTTGCGTGGGAACAATTTTACAGAATTGTCTGTTGCAAGGTTTGAACCAAGAAGACCAAAGTTTTCATTATAGCCTGAACCGTCAACGCTTGATGTCATAAGTTCATCAAGACAGAGAACTTTTTTTGCACCGGCTTTTTCAAGGATTTTCTTGTTGCGTTTTCTTTCGTGGATAGAAGCAACAATTACATTGTCTGTATATTTAAGAATTGCACGAGGATCGTTTGCAAGAATAACTTCAACAGGACATTCTGCTGCTTTTTCATAATAGTCGATGTAATCTACACCAGTAAATTCATGTACGCAGTTTGGAAACTTCTTTTTGAATTCTGCTGCTGTAAAAACATCTGTATATGGGTTTACGCCAGAATCAAAGAAAACATCAGGATTAACCATCTTGTTTCCAACTTCATCACCTGGATAAGAAAGCATGATTACGAGTTTTTTGCAGCCACGAGAAATGCCTTTAAGACACATTGAAAAACGGTTGCGGCTCAAAATCGGGAAAATCAAACCGACTGTAGCATCGCCGAATTTATTAGAAACATCTTTTGCAATCTGGTCAGCAGTTGCATAGTTTCCCTGCGAAATTCCAACTACAGCTTCTGTAATTGCAACAACGTCACGGTCGTTAATTTCAAGCTTTGCTTCTTCAACAGCTTTGCAAACACTGTCAACAACGATAGACGCAAGGTCATCACCTTTCTTGATAATAGGGGTACGGATACCGCGGGAAATTGTTCCAGAATATTTCATAAATTCTCCTAATAAAACGCTACATCAGCGAAATAACAAAGAGACATAAAGCCCTCTGCCATGAAAAATTATGCCTGTATATTAGCTTTTTTTTGAACATAAGTAAAATGAATATTTTTTATAAACGACATAAGTCAAGCTTATAACATAAATCATAAATTTCAGCATCAATGAGTTTGCCTCAAATGCAGTACATTTTTTCTGCTTTACTGAAGCATAATAAGACATGGACGCGGTTCAAGCGCAAGCACCTCTTCTGGTGTCATCATCGGAGAATCATAACCTGCACCTGCAATTGCTGGTTTTGTAAAAAGTTTAAAAGATTTTAATGGAATATTTTTTGCTTCTGCATTGGCAGCATAAGAATCTTTTTTTTGTGCCGGAGTTCCAAACCCGTCTGCACAATGCACAAGATTTACACGGTCAAAATTTGTCCGCACATTTTCACGATGGTTTATCATCCATGGTTTAAACTGATGAATGACAAGCATTCTTTTTCCGGGCAGTTCGTTTTCAATAAGATAGTCTTCTATCATCTGCTGTGCGGTGTTTACTTCTTCTGCTGTTACCCAGCCTATTTCCTGCATCGGTTTTGTTGTTCTCCATTCTGGATCAAGCGCAAGGTGAACATTTTCATATTTTAAATATGGCAGAAGCCGTTTTGTAGCATATTCAACGGAATATTTTCCAATCTGATGATCTAAGAATACAAGCCAGTTACGCTCTGCAGCAAAATCAATATATTTTTTGATTGTGTCGCTGTTCAAATAACCGATTTCGCCTTCAGGCCAGCATGTGCCAAAAATAAGATAAAGTGCCGGTGTTACAGTTCTTGTGCCGTTTTCTGCGTCATATTGAGCAGCAAAATCAACCAGAATTGGTTCAAGGTCTTCAAGTGAATACTGCCCGATAATGCCCATTGAAGCTGCATTTGGATGACCATAAAAAGCAATTACATCGCTGTTCATCATAATCGGGTCATATGAGCTTAAAAAATGCAATGCTAAATCTTCATCTGGAATGGCAGGTTCGGCTTCTTCTGCTGCTTTTTCAGCCTGCATAAATTCTTCTTCTGTAATCGGACCATAAACTGCAAGATCAGCAGAAGGCTCGGTTTCTGTTTTATTTTCTATTGGAACGGCAAAAAGACAAAACGAAGCAAAAGCAAACATTGCACAAAAAACACTGACTTTAAATGAATTGAAAATTTTATTAACCTGCATACAAACCAAATGCTGTGCAATTATTGTTGATTTTTTAAAAGAAACACAGCTAAGTAGATTATCGACAATTAAAAAATCAGCTTAATAATTTTCTATATAAGAAACTCTAAAATCTGCAATTTTTATCAACATAAAACACAATAAAACAGCTGTTTTTTCACATTATTTTATTCTGCCTGCACGTTTAAAGCATTGCATATACATAAAAGCTGCTTTTTGCTATAATTGTCTTGTCGTCTGCTTTTGCAGCAACGGAGGTTATATTTTTATGGATGAAACATTGTGTCCATGTGGTTCTGGCAAAAAATACAGTGAATGCTGCGAACCAATTATTAAAGGAACAGCGAAAGCCCTTACTGCCGAAGCCTTGATGAGAAGCCGTTACACAGCTTATGTAAAACACGAAATTGAATTTATCGCTTCTTCATGTGTAAACGAAACAGAAGACAGCGAAATTGATCTTGAAGAAACAAGAAAATGGAGCTATGAATCAATCTGGTCTGGTCTTAAAATTATCAGAACAGAAAAAGGCAAAGAAAACGACAAAGAAGGCGTTGTTGAATTTATTGCTGACTATACACAGAAAGGTCTCCGTGAACTGCACCACGAAACAGCTAATTTCAAAAAAATCAACGGCGAATGGCTTTATACAAGCGGCTACATGACCACAGAAACTGTTAAACGTGTTGTTCCAAAAGTCGGAAGAAACGACAAATGTCCATGCGGCTCTGGCAAAAAATATAAACAGTGCTGCGGCAGATAATTTTAGAAAAACACATAATTTTTAAACCTAATGCCGCTCTTTGTACAAATTGCACACAGAACGGCATTTTATTTTAACCAAAGGAATAAAGATGCAGATTATTACAGGTTTTCATGCCGTTGAAGAAATGCTCCGTTCGCCGTTATGCACTGCAAATGGAGCAAAACCGCATATTGAATATGCAAAACCAGGCCCACGCATAAAAAAAATTCTTGAAGATGCCAAAAAGCGCAATATTCCGGCAAAAGAAACAACAATGTCTGAATTAGACCAGCTTACGGTTAATCTTGCCAAAACAGCACAAGAACACCGCGGCATTGTTCTTATTATTGAAGGCGCACAAAAAACAGCACAAAATTTCGTGCAGTTTGAACAGACTCTCGCTGAAATCAGCAAAAAAGATTCAGCAGTTGTAGTTCTCCTTGATTCTGTAACAGACCCGCACAATGTCGGTGCAATAATCCGTTCATGCGACCAGTTCGGCGCAGATCTTGTAGTCATTCCAGAAAGACGAAGCTCAAGCGAAAGCGATGTAATTCTGCGTTCAAGTGCAGGCGCTGCAGCATGGGTTCCACAAGCAATTGTAACAAACCTGAACCGTGCAACAGAACAGCTCAAAGAAGCCGGTTTCTGGATTTATGGCGCAGATGCAAACGGTTCTACACTCGAAAAAACAAAACTTTCCGGAAAAATTGCTTTCATAATGGGAAGCGAAGGCTCTGGAATGAGTCATTCAATCCGCGAAAAATGCGATGTCATTCTGTCAATTCCAACTTGTGGAAAACTCGACAGCCTTAACGTTTCTGTTGCAGCCGGTGTCCTTTTATATGAAGCACACCGACAGAACATTCAAGAAACAAAATAAAAAATTGCATATTGCAATCCGGATTTTAAAAATCCGGGTTGCAATTATATAAAATTTTCAGCTGCCGACAAAGCAATATTCTTAATACCGCACACAGCCTGATATAAACCGGAATTTAAACAATTTAAGAAATGAATGATTCAATAAAAACTTTTTACACATCGTCCCGTGCAGAATGGAGAGGCTGGCTTTCCAAAAATTACAAAACAGAATCTGAAATATGGTTCATTTTTCCAATGAAAGAAACAGGTGAAGCAAGCCTTTCATATAATGACGCTGTCGAAGAAGCATTATGTTTCGGCTGGATTGACAGCACCATAAAACACATTGATGAAACTCACCGGGCACAGCATTTTACACCAAGAAAAAAAGGCAGCCCATATTCAAGACCAAACATTGAACGCCTGATATGGCTGGAAAAACAAAACATGCTGACAGACGAAATACGTGAATCTGTCCTGCCATTAATCAAAGCCCCTTATGAATTTCCAAAGGACATAATTGCAGCAATTAAAGAAAACACTGAAACATGGAAAAATTATCAGAATTTTCCGGAGGGCTATAAACGAATTAGAATTGCTTACATTGACGCTGCAAGAAACCGACCTGAAGAATTTAAAAAACGCCTCGAAAGCTTTATTAAAAAAACTCACAGAAATGTTTTAATCAAAGGGTTTGGCGGCATTGATAAATATTACAGCCTTTCTTAAAAAATTATTGCTGCAAAGATTAATTCAAGCAGCTATTTTGAAATTCCAAGTTCATTTGAATCAAGCCAGATTGTAAACGGTCCGTCGTTTAAAAGTTTTACTTTCATATCTGCACCAAATTCGCCGTGTTCTACACGTGCACATTCTTTACGGGCAAGCTCAAGAACATATTCGTATATTTCGTTTGCATGCTGAGGTTTTCCGGCTTTTTCAAAACCAGGACGGTTGCCGCGGCGGCAGTCTGCATAAAGCGTAAACTGAGAAACAATTAAAAGTTCGCCGTTAACGTCTTTTAATGCAAGGTTTGTCTTGCCGTTTTCATCTTCGAAAATTCTAAGTCCAATAAGCTTTTTCAGCATTTTTTCTGCTGTTTCTTTTGTGTCATCATCTGAAACACCAAGAAACACCAGAAAACCTTTTTTTATTTCGCCAATTATTTTTGAATCAACTGTAACATTTGCTTCAAGCACACGCTGAACTAACATTCTCATATAATTTGTTCCTCAAAAACATAAATTACACTGAACTGTCAAAGTTCTTTAAAAATAGCACCTCGGATTCGCTTTACATAGCCGACTTTGCTCACGGAAAAAAGCTTCAATGCTTTTTCCGGTTCTACACAAAGCTTTAATATTGCTTCACCTTCATGTTTTTCAAGCCCGACAGGTGTTCCAACAATCCGTTCGCTTTCATCATCAAAAGCAATCTCAATCATGCTGTCTGTTGAAATTGCATGTTCAATAACATGAATTTTTCCAAGAAAATCCATTCCGCTGGCTTCAATGCGTTCAAAACGCACAGACTCTGCCCTAAGCTGGACTGCATTAACTATTACTTTGCGTCTGATTCTTGATTTTAAGCCATCAATCTGTTCGTCTGAAAAATTCCGGTTTTCTAGTTCTGCATAAAATGCGTCAAGCACGCTGTCCCGTTCATTTTTTGAAAGAACTGTACGTTCAGGCTCTGCAATTTTCTGGGCTGTTCCGCAGGAAAGCATCATAAATGGCAGCGGATGTCTTACAGGCTTTTTTGTTTTTACGGCACCAACATATTCAAGACCGCTTTTCTTTAAGACTTCCCTTGCTTCTTCATCATCTGCAAAATTAAACAGATAAACATCTTCTGCAAGCACTGCCAGTACATAAGGTGCAAGCACCTTGCTGTTTTCAATTACAGCCCGTTTTTCCCTGTCAATTTTAAGGACATATCCTTTGTACAATGCAACAGAATTATATGTCCTCTCCCAGTCATCAAGTGAAAAGTCTACGCTTTGAGAAATTTCATATGAAAGAGCATCTTTCAAAAGACTTTTTATTTTTTCTGAAGAAAAGCCTTTGTCAAAAGCCGCACTGCATGACTGACGTGAAATTTCAAAAACCGGCATTGTATCAAACCTTGTAATTGAAAGAACCTGCATGAGCGGCAGAAGGTCTTTTAAACCTGCACCCGGCAGAAGAGCTGCAGAAAAATCTGCATTAAGCGAAAGACGTCCTTTTAATGACGACCCGTTCTGTGCATCAAAATTATTTTCTGCTTCATATAAAGCAGCACTGAAAAAGGCAGATTTTACAAACGCACCGTCAGATTCAACAAGAAGCCCCATGTTAATAATCTGCTGCACGATTTTTGAAAGTTCCACATTAAGCGAAAGATTTTCACCCGAAACGACATTTGTACCTGCTTCATTTTTGGGCGGCTGAATGTCCTGCAGAAGCGACGCAAGACGGCTTTTTTTTATCGACCTTGATTCTGTAGTTTTTTCGCTTTCAAGCAAAGCAGACCGCATCAGCACAGGATAAGAAAAACCGCCGTCTGGAACAGTGCTGCATATTGAAAGCACAAGCTGTGCATATTTTTGCAACGTTTCATTCGTAAATCTTCCACACGAAGCTGCACATAAATAGCACGCACGGGAAACATCATTTAAATTTGCAAACTGTTCCCACTGTTCGACATTTACAGACAGATTTGTTTCTGTCTGCATAAGAAGCTTTAGATTTTTTAAACCTTCAAAAACAAGAAAGAAAAAATTTTTTCCGTCTTTCTGTTTTGTAAACGGAAAAGCAGACTGCATGAGATTTTCGCCTTTCTTTTTCAAAAGACCATCGTTTTTGTATAAATCGGGTTGATGGAAAAAAAACGAAAAAACTGAAGCCAAAAATGTTGCAGAAAGGTCAAATGCAGTAGCTTTTGCAGCCGGCGCATCTCTTGACGGCAAAAGCAGCGAGCCCGAAAGCAGCGGCTCGATTTTTAACATCAAAAGAGGGTTCAAAACAAACCGAATCTGTTTTTGTTCTGTCTTGCGGTAAATTAAAAGCCGCTCTTCAAGGTTCAAAAGCCGTTCATAAAGTTCTGCAAACGAAAAATCTGTAGAAAAAAACTGCGAAAGTTTTTCCTGTGTCGGCGAAGCAAGAATTTTTATTGCAGAAAGAATCAGGATATCATTTGGAGATAAAAGGCTGACAATTACATTAACATTTTCATCTTTTCGCAAAAATGCACTAAGTTCTTCAATAAGTTTCTGCTTATTGAAAGGTGTTTTAATTTCACCTAGATACATCCGCAAAAGCTCAAAAAAATGCGTATCATTCATTGTAAGAAGCGATTCGCGCCATGCAAGAACCGCTTGTGCCCGTTCACTTTGTTCCATTTAATATCCTTAAAAGATTCAGTTGAATCTGCTGTATGTTCTGTCCGTTCAGTTTACACCAGAATCAAGGCCTAAAACAATCAAAGCTTCTATGTTGGTTCTAAAACTTGCAGTTTTCAGAACATTCCTCAATCCAAGGTTTTAGCATCTTCTGTTGCTTCGCGCAGAGAATCATCATCCGTATATCTTAAAATGCGATAATCATAGCCCTGCTCTGCTAAGAATTTCTGGCGGTGCATGCCGAATTCTTCTTCCACCGTTCCTCTTGTAATAAGCGTAAAAAAACGTGCCTTTCTGTCTTTCGGACGCAAAATGCGGCCAAGCCGCTGTGCTTCTTCCTGCCTGCTTCCAAATGTTCCAGAAAGCTGAATAGCCATAGACGCATCAGGAAGATCAATTGCAAAGTTGGCAACTTTTGAAACAACAATTACACGGTTTTCGCCAGACCGGAACGACGCATAAATGCGGTCGCGTTCTGCATTTGGTGTTTTGCCTGTAATAATTGGTGCATTAAGCTCTTTTGCAATAATTTCGAGCTGTTCAATATATTGACCGATTATAAGTATTTTGTCTTCAGGGCAAAGCTCAATAAGTTTTTTTGCAACTTCACGTTTATAAAGGTTGTCACTTGCAATTCTGTGCTTGGTGCGCTGATTTGCAACAGCGTATTCAATTTCTTTATCTTCAGGCAGATCAAGCCTTATTTCTACACATTCAGCTTCTGCAATCCAGCCTGAAGTTTCAAGCTCTTTCCACGGAACATCGTAGCGCTTTGGGCCGACAAGACTGAAAACATGACCTTCGCAGCCGTCTTCGCGCACCAATGTTGCAGTAAGCCCGACACGTCTTATTGTCTGAAGTTCTGCCGTAATACGGAAAACAGGTGCCGGCAAAAGATGAACTTCATCATAAACGATTAAACCCCAGTTCCGTTTTCTGAACAAATCAAAATGCGGATACGGCGAATCTGGATTTGGGCGCCATGTTAAAACCTGATACGTTGCAACTGTAACAGGTTTTATTTCTTTTTCTTCTCCTGTGTATTCACCTATCTGGTCTTCTTCAAGCGAAGTTTTATCCAATAGTTCTGCAATCCATTGATGTACGGCTGAAATATTTGTCGTTACGACAAGCGTACTTGTTTTTAGCCGGGACATAATTTCCATGCCGACAACAGTTTTGCCTGCACCACACGGAAGCACAATCGTGCCAAAACCTGTTCCAGGACCTTTATTGCCGACAAGCGCATCAGCTGCTTTTTTCTGATAGTCGCGGACAACAAAATTATTGCCTGAACGGCACGAATCCCGCATTGAAATTTCCAATGGTTCACCGTCTTTTAATGGAACAAGGTCTTCAACAGGCCAGCCAAGCTGCAGAAGTTTCTGTTTGACTATTCCACGGTCGATAAGTTTAAGCACAAACCTCAATTTTTTATCATCAGGATCAGCCGTCAAAAAATCGCGCATCTGTTTTGCAGCGCATATTTCTTTATAAATTGGCAGAGAATCCGTTACAAGAAACAAAATCTCAAATGAATCAGATTCAACATTTTCAGGCACGACCATGCGCAGTTTACCAAAACGTCCTGCCGTTTCCTTCATCCAGAATTCAACAGCCTGAGGAACAGGAAATCTTGAATATTCAGTTAATGTTGAAATCGCATCTTCTGCGCTGAATCCTGCGCTTGCTGCGTTCCACAATGAAAGAGGCGTCAGTCTGTATGTATGAAGATGTTCAGGCGACCGTTCAAGTTCTGCAAACGGAATCAGCGCATTGCGGCATTCTTCTGCACGTGGAGCATGAACATCTAATAAAATCGTGCGGTCACTTTGAACAATAAGTGGATTTGTTGAATTTAGCATAGCCGTTTATTTTAACGGTTTATGAAAAGCGCGACAAGTAAAAACAGAAAAAAAATTGATTGTTTTTAATTTTTCTCCGTTAAGGACATTTAATACACCCGCTTGTGCAAGGTGCTAATCTATTTTCTTTTAATAAAATGTTTTTTCAAAGATTTCCACAACATTTTCCACATATTTTTGCAAAAGTAAAAAATAATTTCTAAAGTCTTTTTTTAGCCCTCCGATAGATTAGTATCAGGCATAAAACATCTGACTTATCAAGTCTATTTATGTGAATCATTTTTTGCTTCACAAGATGTTCAACAGGAAGGGAGATAAATTATGGTTATCAATCACAACATTAGTGCAATGTTTGCAAACAGAACTTTGGGACAGACTAATGAATCTAGCCAGAAAGCAATGGAAAAACTTTCTTCTGGTTATAGAATTAACCGTGCAGGTGATGATGCATCAGGTCTTGCAGTTTCAGAAAAAATGCGTGCACAGATTCGTGGTTTGAACAAAGCATCTGAAAACGCACAGAACGCAATTTCGTTCATTCAGACAACAGAAGGATATCTTCAGGAAACAACTGATATCGTTCAGAGAATCCGTGAACTTGCAGTTCAGTCAGCCAACGGTATCTACACAGCAGAAGACCGCATGCAGAATCAGGTTGAAGTTTCTCAGCTCATCGCTGAAGTTGACCGCATCGCTTCAACAGCTCAGTTCAATGGCTTGAACATGCTCACAGGCCGCTATGCAAAAGAAAACGGCGACAACACAGTTACAGCTTCAATGTGGTTCCACATTGGTGCAAACATGGACCAGCGCTCACAGGCTTTCATCGGCACAATGACATCTACAGCTCTCGGAATCAGAACATTCGGAAACGAAGAGATTCTTTCTCTCGAAACTCCAGATTCTGCTAACCGTGCAATCAATACACTTGATGAAGCACTCAAAAAGATTAACAAGCAGCGTGCTGACCTCGGTGCATATCAGAACCGCCTTGAATACACAATCGTTGGTTTGGATATCGGTGCTGAAAACCTCCAGGCATCTGAATCACGCATTCGTGATACAGACATGGCTGAAATGATGGTTGAACATACAAAGAACCAGGTTCTTACACAGTCTGGCATTGCAATGCTCGCACAGGCAAATCAGCAGCCACAGTCAATCCTTGGATTGCTCCAGTAATAACTGCTTTATCCTATATGAAAAGAGCACAAGTTTTTATGCTTGTGCTCTTTTTTTTGTTCTGTGGGTAAATTTGCTGATAGAATCAAAAAGCGTCTTACATTAGATTCAATTTGTAAAGAATTTTAACCGCTAAAATAAATTTTCAAAGGATTTTTTTATGAGAAATTTGCTTGCCGAGCTTGGTTATTCACAAAAAGAAATTGACGAACGCATTAATACGGTCTGGAACACAATATTTGACCAGTCATCAGACAGCAAATTTTATCACCAGCAGACGAAAGATTCTGGCTGCATGGAAGATACAGGAAATATTGATGCACGAACAGAAGGAATGTCTTACGGCATGATGATGGCTGTTCAAATGAACCGCAAAGATATTTTTGACAGCCTTTGGAAATGGTCAAAAGAAAACATGTTTCTTACATCAGGCGAAATGAAAGGATATTTTGCATGGTCATGTAATTTAAAAGGACAAAAAAATTTTGAAAGTCCTGCTCCAGACGGCGAAGAATTTTATGCAATGTCCCTTTTCTTTGCAGCAAAACGATGGGGCAACGGCGAAAACATCTTCAATTATGAAAAAGAAGCCAAAGAAATTCTTCATACATGCCTTACACACAAAAAACCTATGTGGAATAAAGACAATGCCCTTATTTTATTTGTACCGGCCTGTCCTTATACAGACCCGTCTTATCATCTGCCACATTTTTATACACTTTTTGCAGAATATGACAGCGAAAACAGTGAATTCTGGAAACGCGCCGCAAATGCAAGCAGAAAATATCTTGAAATCAGCTGCAATAAAAACACAGGCCTTTCTGCAGAATATGCACATTTTGACGGTTCCCCAGTTTTAGACTGTCCTTGGGGCGACCACGGCTTTTTTTACAGCGATTCATACAGAACAGCTGCAAACATCGGTCTTGATGCATTATGGAATGGTTCTGCAGACTGTTTAACAGACCGAATAATTGCAATACAGAACTTTTTTAAAGATATAGCTCCCTGTGACTATGGAATCTATAAAATAGACGGCACACAGGTTGAAGGCTCTGCACTGCATCCGGTTGCACTGCTTGCAACACTTGCACAGTCAAGCCTTGCAGTTTTTGCAAACAAAGACGCAAACCCTAAGGCTTTGGAAAATGCAAAACATTTTGTTAATCTTTTCTGGCACACACCCCTTAGAACAGGCAAAAGACGCTATTATGACAACTGTCTTTATCTTTTTGCCCTTCTTGCTTTAAGTGGAAATTACAAGCCATATTAAAACATAATGCTTTTTATAAAGCCTGTGCTTCGCATTTTAAAATTTGGCAATATTCTGAAAATCAATTGATTTTTTAATTTGAAATCAATAAACATTCGTGTTGTATGGGCAAATAAAAAATCTTATAATTTTTACAAATGTTTTATTTTTTTCTTGCAGACCAAACACATACAAGGTAAAATTATTTTATGAAATCATTACACATTTTTGCTTTATTTTTTATAGCATTCCCATTATTAGCGCAGACCACATCGATGCCGTCAATTTCGTCGCCATCAATGCCTTCAGTTTCAAGTTTTCCAACAATTTCTTCAACATCAGCCAGCCAGCCGCAAAAACAAAAAACAGATGCAGAACCAGCTGACAAAAAAGCCACAAGCTCAAACAGCGAAGATTATCTTACAGCAGCAAGCCTTGCAAATCTTTCAGCTTCTTTTCTTGGCGGCGGCACAAGCCAAAACAAAGACATTATTTCAAATCTTTTGAATAATACAAATAATGAAAATCAGACAACGAATGTTCTGCTTCAGCAAATTTTGACACAGCTTGAAAATCTGCAGAAAGAAATTGATGAAAAACTCGTTTTCAATTCAATACAGGAAAAACCCAAAACATTTGAAGAACCACCACAGAATAGCGCAAAAATAATCCGTTTTTCTGCAAACGGCTATAATCTTCTTTCAACATGCCGAGAAATTTTTTCTTCTGAACAGTCAAACGATGGAAGTTTCTTAATTACAGGCGACAGAAAATATCTTTCAAATAATCAGACAAGAAGCGAAACTTTTTATCTGCTTTTCAATAAGATTTCTGCAAAAACATATGATGTTGCAGTTACAGTCATTCAAGATTATCAAAACAGCTATTCATTCCTGTACCAGCTTTCTGGGAAAATGCCTTTAACGGCATATGCAACAGGCAATCTTATTTCTTTAACAGTAAATGAACCTGAATGGAAATTTGATATGCTCATTGATATTGCAGACATGAACTAACTCAAATTAGAACTCTAAAAAAGACAGCCGCAATGAATATTTTCATGCCGGCTGTTTTTTATTTGTGCAGTCCGACACAGCTGTTTATAAAAAAATATACCAGTAAAATATTGCAGATTTGTACATCAATTTAATTCTTAAATAAAAGCAGCTTTTATTATTCCCATCAAAAATTTAAGGCTGGCAAAAACTTTGAATGAATCAAAAGTTTCTGTCAGCCTTAAGTCATTTAATCGTCAATGCCATAAGCATATCCAGACTATCTTGCAGGTCATAACAATTTAACTTTTTGAACTGTTAGCAAAGACCTGCAAATAATTCCAGAAAATTTATAGCATTACTCTTTAACACCACCGATTGTCAAACCAACAACGAAGTATTTCTGTACGAACGGATAAACAACCAGAATAGGAAGTGTTGCAACTATTGTAATAGAAGAACGGATACTAATTGGTGTAGATTTTGCAGACGTTGAACCACCGCCTGCTGCAACTGCCATTGAGTTAGCATCTGCTGCAGATGAACTCTGGTTCTGGCTCTGCTGCAAGAATGACATCAATACGTACTGCAATGAGTGAAGTTTTGGCTTATCAGAACAATACAGGTATGTATCGAACCAGCTGTTCCATGCATTTACGGCTGTAAACAAAGAAACCATAGCAACAGAAGGAACAACCAGTGGCAGAATAATCTTAATGAAAATTGTAAATTCATTAGCACCATCAATACGAGCTGATTCAACAAGGCTGTCTGGCAATCCGTTTATGTATGTTCTTACAAGAATAAAGTTGAAGATATCTACAAGACACGGAACAATGTAAACAGCATATTTTCCCAAAAGGTGAAGTTTCTTGATAAGCATGTATCCTGGAATCAAACCGGCATTTACATACATTGAAATAACAAGAATTGTTGTAAGAGACTTTCTGATAACAAATTCCTTGCGGCTCAAAGCATAAGCAAGCATTGTTGTACAGAATACATTCAAGATTGTACCAAAAATTGTACGTGTTACAGAAATAATTCCAGCCTGAAAAATACGAGGTGTCTGAAACAAATCAGTATAGTTCTTCCAGGTGAATTTTCTTGGGAAAAACTTGATTCCACCTTTAAGTGAATCAAGACCATCGTTCAATGAAATAGCAATTGTATTCCAGAATGGATAAACTGTAGCAATAACAACAAATCCAAGTGTAATATAGATAATTAAATCGAAAATAAAGTTACTTAATTCTGTGCGTCTTTTTGCTGCAGCATATGCACTTCTCTTCTTTTCATCTATCATATCAAACGCTCCTCACCGCTCTTCTTAGCAATAGAGTTTGCTATAACAAGAAGAAGAATATTAACTGCATTTTTAAAGATACCGGCAGCAGTAGCAAGACCATATCTAGACAGTTTGAAACCATATTTCAAAACATAAATATCAATTGTTTCTGCTACATCTTGAATCATACCGTTCTGCAACAAATATGGCATTTCAAAGTTAGCATCAAGGATATGACCGGCAGACATAATCATCATGATAATGATTGTCGGTTTAATTCCAGGAAGTGTAATGTGCCAGATTTTGCGGAGACGTCCACAACCATCAATCTGTGCTGCTTCATACAAACAAGGATCGATAGCTGTCATTGCACCAAGATAAACAATTGTGTTCCAACCAACTTCCTTCCATACATAAGTCCAACCGATGATATTCCAGAAGTATTTCTGTACAGCAAGCCACTGTACAGGCTGGTCAACAACACCAAGCCACAATAATATTTCATTTAAAATTCCGTCTTCAACGGAAAGTACATTCGCAACCAAACCAGTAACTATAACCCAAGAAAGAAAGTGAGGGAGATAAGAAACTGTCTGAACAAATCTTTTAATTCCGATATGGCGTACTTCGTTCAAGAATACAGCAATCAAAATTGCAGTAATATAACCAAGAACGGTACTGATAATACTCATTCCTACTGTATTTCTTAAAGAAAGAAGGAATTCTTTTTCAGTAAAAAGTTGGATAAACCATTTTAAACCAACCCATGTCTGATCAGTAAATGATTTATAAGGCTTGTAATCCTGAAAAGCCATTGTCCAACCAAAAAGTGGAACATATCTGAACAGAATGGTGTAAAGAACGAATGGGACAGACATAACGATAAGCATTTTCTGCTGACTCAAAATCTGCCATTTGCTTTTTTTATTTATCAGCACTGCACCAGTTGAAACTGTTGTGGTGCCAGAATCTTTTTTATTTTCCATAAAAAATACACATCCAAAAATGATTAAAAAAATAGTCCACAGAAAGTCTCCGTGGACTATATCTTAAGCGGAAGAATATTAAAAATATTCTTCCGTTACAAAATCAAGCTTGACACTCAGCGTGCCAGCAACTAATTAGTCCTGGAAACCACCGAATACTTCTACACGGTGATCGAGCTGCTGCTGCATGAACTTGTTGTATTTCTCTGTAAGAGGAGCAAGCAATGAAGCATATTCAGCCCATGTCTTTTCGAAATCAGCTGGTTTGCCCATGATCATCAATGGAAGATATTTTCTCTGGATTGTTTCAAATCCAGTCATAGCAATTGCTGCTTCTTCTTCGAATCCACCGTTTTCAGCAGATGGGTTGCACTGCCACATTGGATACCAGCCGGCATTCTTTGGTGGGTTTCTGTCTACGAATTCAGCATAAGAACCTACACCGTAAGCCTTCCACAATTCGATATCAACTGCTTTAGAGCAAAGTTCATATTCCCATGCGAGGTCATCCATAGAACGTGTATAACCACTTGGCATTGTTCCTTCCAATTTTGGAGCTTCTTCTGTCCAAAGTGTAGCACGGTTCTTCTGAATCCAGTTTGGATCTTTCTGCTGTGCGCGCTGTTCGTCTGTTCTTGAAGGACGACCCTGTGCATCTTTCTGCCAGTCTTCACCTTCAAAGCCCCAGTAAAGAACTTTCTGGTTTTCTTCTTTAATCATCTCATCCATGAATTTGAGAATCTTAATAGCTTTTTCTTCAGAACATTTTACAGTGATACCATAACCACGCTGGAGGTTTGGCAATGACTGATCACGGTAGTGAGGTTTAACTGATTCATCAAATACAATTGGGAGTGGAGCATATGTTCTTTCGTCTTTTCCAGCAGACCAAAGTGTCTGTTCTGGTTCACCCATGAACTGCCATCCCTGAATAAACATACCAAGAACACGGCCCTGTGCAATCTTTGCATAGTACTGGTCACGGTTGTCTGTGAATGAAGCTGGGTCGATAAGACCTCTCTGGAAATATCCGTTAGCAAGTTTGAACCAACGTTTTGCGTTTTCGTCAACGAAGTTGTCTGTGTAAACATATTTGCCGTCTACCAAGTTAACATGTCCGTTACCATCGTTTGGATAACCAGCCAAGAAGTTCGGTGGGTTCCACAAGTCGAAGGCTTCCCAGTAAGCTGTGATGATTGAGAATGGAATTGTTGGCATACCGTCAATTGTTGGATATTTCTTGTAGTATTTTTCAATAAGGTCGAAATACTGGTCAATTGTTTTAACTTCTGGATAGCCGAATTCTTTAAGAACTGCTTTCTGAATCCACCAACCGTTCTGGTTGTAATATGTATCAGAAGGAATACCGTCGATTACACCATAGTTTGGAAGTGAGTAGATGTGTTCTTTAACAATGTTTCCGTTTTCATCTTTCTCAGAATCCTGGTCAATCATTTTTTTCCATGCAGATTCATAGTGCTTCATAAGATTTGGAGCATATTTTTCTACTAATGGTTTAAGGTCTCTAAGACATCCAGCACCCTGGAACTTTTCTGAATCTACTTCAACGAGATCAGGAAGGTCACCTGAAGCAATAAGCAAACCAATTTTCTGGTCTTTATCACCAACAAGAATATCCCAAGAGAATGTTACACCGAATTTTTCTTCGATCCATTTGTATGCCTTATTGTCAGCAGGCGGCTGTTCTCTTTGTTGGATTGTAAAAATTGAGATGTTCATAGCTTCTTTCTTGCCATTAGCAGAAGAGCCTTTGTTACATCCCACCAAGCTCAATGCCAGAACTGCAGCTACTGCAGCTAACATTATCTTTTTCATAATTCCTCCATATTCCTTTATAGGAAATATGATAATACTACGTTAAACGTTTTACAAATAGGGAAATACCCCTACAAATTTCAAGAAATATTACTTAACAATATTTTAGTATTATTTTTGAAATTTAAAACTCAAAAACATTCTTTTCTCTTTAAACTATACAAGAAAATAGTACTAAAACATTAAAAATTCACCATAACAATACAATTGCATAGCTATATATTTGTTTTTTGCTATATTTTTTTATAGAAAAGTGATTTTTTGACTTGTCTACACTATTTTTATTTCATAAAATAGAAACATAAGTATAAAACAGCTTAACAGGAGCATATATGGTTGTTGTTGTAAAGAAAAACCCGGACGAAACACAGTTTGAAAATCTTTTAAACTGGATTAAAAGTCTCGGAGTTTCAATTCATAAAAGCGAAGGCGAAACTTCAATTGTCCTTGGACTTGTAGGTGACACAACTGCAGTTGACATTGATCTTGTTCGTTCTCTTGACATTGTTGAAGATGTAAAACGGATTCAGGAACCTTATAAAAATGCAAACAGAAAATTCCACCCGGAAGACAGCATCATTGATGTCGGCGGAATCAAATTTGGTGACGGAAGTTTCAATATTATAGCAGGTCCATGTTCTGTTGAATCTGAAGAACAGGTTACATGCATTGCACAGCAGGTAAAAAAATCTGGTGCAACAATGCTGCGCGGCGGAGCTTTTAAACCAAGAACTTCGCCATACTCATTTCAGGGTTTAGGTGCAGACGGCATCGAATACCTTTTAAAGGCAAAAGAAGCAACCGGTCTGCCGATTGTTTCTGAAATCATGGAATTTTCTCAGCTGCCGCTTTTTGACGATGTTGATTTGATTCAGGTTGGTGCACGCAACATGCAGAATTTTGAACTTTTAAAAGAACTTGGTCACACAAAAAAGCCGATTCTATTGAAACGCGGTCTTGCAAATACAATTCAGGAACTTTTGATGAGCGTTGAATACATCATGGCTGGCGGAAATGAAAATGTAATTCTCTGCGAACGCGGCATCCGCACTTTTGAAAACGCAACGAGAAATACACTGGATATTTCTGCAATTCCTGTCTTAAAAAAACAGACACACCTTCCGGTTGTAATTGATCCGAGCCACGCCTGCGGCATTTCTTCTTTTGTAAAACCACTGGCAATGGCTGCAACAGCTGCCGGTGCAGACGGACTTATGATTGAAGTGCACAATGACCCGCAGCACGCACTCTGCGATGGTGCCCAGTCTTTGACACCACAGGTTTTTGATGAAGTTGCAAAATGCTGTTTTGCACTTCATCCTTATTCCTGCAAATATTAATTTCTATCAATGTTTTAATTCTTTTTATTTCAATGAATTAAAACAACGGCTTTTAAAGAAGCTTTCTTAAAAACTACAGACATACTGCTGACTGCTTTAAAGACAGCAGTATGAAAAGCCGGCTCTAATTTTTAAGCCTGCTTTTCAATTATTAAAGACTAAAACCTGGAGATTATTCATGATTATTGGAGTTGTCGGCTTAGGACTTATCGGCGGATCAATTGCAAAAGCAATAAAACACAGCACACCACATACAGTACTTGGCAGAGACATATCAGAACCTGTTTTGCGGAAAGCAATTCTTTTAAATGCAATTGACGGTCAATTGACGGATGAAAAACTTTCAAACTGCGACATCGTTATTATTGCCACATATCCTGGAATCTGCATTGATTTTGTAAAGCAGTATGCTTCCAAATTCAAAAAAAATTCATTTGTCATGGACTGCTGCGGAACTAAAAAAGCAGTCTGCGAAGCACTTTTTCCGGTTGCAAAAGAATATGGCTTTACTTTTATCGGTGCACATCCAATGGCAGGTCTTGAATATTCAGGTTTTGACAATGCACAGCGGAAACTTTTTAACAATGCTTCCATTATACTTGTTCCACCAAAAAACACAGACCTTGAACTTCTTCAGGTAATAAAACAGTTCTGGAGCAGTCTTGGCTTTTCTAATTTTGAAATAACAACACAGGAAAAACACGACAGAATAATTGCCTACACTTCTCAATTGGCTCATGTTGTTTCAAGTGCATACATAAAAAGCCCAACTGCAAAGGAACATGCCGGTTTTTCAGCAGGAAGCTACAAAGACATGACAAGAGTTGCACGCTTAAACGAAACAATGTGGACAGAACTTTTCCTTGAAAATTCAGAAAACCTTTCGAAAGAACTTGATACAGTAATTAATAATCTGACCCAATACCGGGATTCTCTTAAAGCAAAAGACGCAGAAACTCTGAAAAACCTTTTAAAAGAAGGAAGAATTTGCAAGGAAAATGCAGACAAAGGCGAAGACCGCTTATGAAAACAATTCAAGTTGCAGCTTCAAAAAATTACAATGTCCTCATTGATGCAGACATGCTTGAAAAATGCGGTTCTTTGATTAACGAAACAGTAAAACCGTCTCCTCAAAAAGTGGCCGTTTTTTGCGACGACATTGTAGAAAAGCTTTATTTCAAAAAAGTTGAAGATTCTTTGAAAAATGAAGGATTTCAAGTTTTTAAGTTTGTCTTTAAAAATGGCGAAGAACAGAAGCACATCGGCACAATTACACAGATGCTCGAGTTTCTTGCCTTAAACGGTTTTTCACGAAAAGATCTTGCAATAGCCTTAGGCGGCGGTGTAACAGGCGACATGACCGGTTTTTCTGCAGCAATTTATATGCGCGGAATCCGTTTTGTACAAATTCCGACAACACTGCTTGCAATGGTTGATTCTTCTGTCGGCGGCAAAACAGGCTGCAATTTAAGTGCAGGCAAAAATTTAGCAGGTGCATTCTATCAGCCTGAACTTGTAATCTGCAGTACAGACTGCCTTAAAACACTTGACGATAAAAATTTCGCATGTGGAATTGCAGAAGCAATCAAAACCGCCGTCATTCAGGATTTTGAACTTTTCCAGATTTTTAAAACACGCATAACAAAAGATGATTCTTCTTCTCTTGAAAAAATTATAAGCAGATGCGTTGAAATAAAAGCCAGCGTTGTTTCCAAAGATGAAAAAGAAAGCGGCTTAAGGCAGATTTTAAATTTCGGGCACACACTTGGACACGCAATTGAACGCTTGAGCAGTTACAAAATTCACCATGGAGAAGCTGTTGCAATCGGCATGAGCCTGATTACAAAAGCATGCATGAACAAAAATCTTTGCAAATCTTCTCTCTACAATGAATTAATCGAAGTCCTGCTGATAAACAATCTTCCTGTAAAACACAGTTATTCACAGCAGGAACTTTACAGCGCTTCATTATCAGACAAAAAACGGAACGCAGATTCAATAACTGTTGTTTATTCACCGGAATTAGGCTGTTCAAAACTTTTAAGTTTGCCTTTAAAAGATTTTGAAAATTTCATTGCGGCAGCTTTTGACTGAAAGACCTTTTATGAACATAGAATTAACGCCATCTAAATTAAACGGAAACATTGAAGCAATTGCATCAAAATCTGACGCACACAGAGCATTAATCTGTGCTGCCTTTGCAGACAAGCCTTGTACAATAAAACTTTCAACCACTTCAAATGATATTGAAGCAACAATAAACGTTCTGGAAACTTTCGGTGCGTCATTTGAAAAGCAGCAGAATACACTGATTGTTTTTCCACGGAAAAGCAGGTCATTAGACTGCACGGCAGACTGCAAAGAAAGCGGTTCAACACTGCGCTTTTTGCTGCCTGTTGCAGCCGCAATTGGCGGAAAAATCGTTTTTGAAGGCAGCGGAAGATTGCCTGAAAGACCAATTACAGAATTATGTGCAACTTTAAAAGCAAACGGCGCTTTGTTGACACAAACCTCAACAAAATATCTTCCGCTAAAAATCGAACAAAAACTAAACAGTACAGATTTTTCTCTGCCGGGAAATGTAAGCTCTCAATATATAAGCGGCCTTTTATTTGCTTCTGCAGTTCTTGGCGGCGGCACAATCAATTTAACCTCTCCACTTGAGTCTGCTTCTTATGTTGATATTACACGCAGTGTTTTAAAAACATTCGGAATAAAAACCGTTTATAGAGAAAACAGCTTTACAGTTGAAAAAGGTCAGTTTTTTGTTTCTCCACAAACATATACAGTTGAAGGCGACTGGTCCTGCAGTGCTTTCTGGCTTTGCAGCAATTTTATGGGTTCAGACATAAAAGTAAACGGCCTGAACTGCAGTTCTCCACAAGGCGACAAAGCAGTTGTGGAAATCTTAAACCAGTTTGAAAAAGACGGAGAATGTTTCGTTGACTGTTCGGACATTCCAGATTTGGTTCCACCGCTTGCAATTGCAGCATGTGCAAGAAAAAATGTTACACACTTTATAAATGCTTCAAGACTTCGTTTAAAAGAAAGCGACCGCATTGAAACAGTTTCAGAATTAGTTATTAATCTTGGTGGAAAAACTTCTACAAGAGAAGATTCTCTTTCAATTTTTGGAACAGGCTCTCTAAAAGGCGGAAAAATTTTGTCCCACAATGATCACAGAATTGTAATGTCTGCTGCCATTGCTTCAACCATTGCAGAAAATCCAATAATAATTGAGGGTGCAGAAGCTGTTCAAAAATCATATCCTTCTTTCTTTTATGATTTTAATAAACTCGGAGGAAAATCTAATGTCATCAATGTTCGGTAAAAACATACAGATTTCAATTTTCGGTCAGTCACATTCTGAAGCAATCGGCATTGTCATAGACGGTCTGAAAGCAGGTATAAAACTTGATTTTTATGAAATTTCAGCATTTATGAAAAGACGCGCACCGGGCCAAAACAATGTATCCACACCAAGAAAAGAAGAAGACACACCGCATATAGTGAGCGGTCTGGTTGACGGCATAACATGCGGTGCGCCTTTGTGTGCAATAATTGAAAATACAAACACACATTCAAAAGACTATTCAAAACTAAAAGACGTGCCGCGACCTGCACATTCAGATTTTCCAGCTTTTTTCAAGCATTCAGGCTTTAACGATATCCGCGGCGGCGGTCATTTTTCTGCAAGGCTTACAGCACCTCTCTGCTTTGCCGGTGCCATTTGCCTTCAGCTGCTTAAAAAAGAAAATATTTTTATAGGCGCACATATTTCTTCTATAAAAGACATAACAGATACCCCGTTTGACATGGTTTCGGTTTCAAAAAAAGAACTCGATTTTCTAAAATCTGCCGAAAGACCTGTAAACAACCCGGAAGTCTGGCCTTTAATGGAAAAAACGATACTTGATGCAAAGCAGAAAAATGATTCTGTCGGCGGAATTATTGAATGTGCATGCATCGGTCTGAAACCCGGCATTGGAAAACCGATGTTCGACGGAATAGAAAACAGACTTTCACAGGCTGTTTTTGCAATTCCAGCCGTAAAAGGCATTGAATTTGGACGAGGTTTTGAAGCTTCGATGCTTTATGGTTCAGAAAACAATGATGCATTTTTTTATGAAGGTGACACAGTTAAAACCAGAACAAACAACCACGGCGGAATTTTAGGAGGTTTAAGCTCTGGAATGCCGATAGTCTTTAAAACGGCTTTTAAACCAACTCCTTCAATTGCACAGGAACAAGATTCCGTTAATCTTTCTCTTAAAAAGAATGAAAAACTGATAATTGAAGGAAGGCACGATCCATGTGTCGTACTTAGAGCTGTTCCCTGTGTTGAAGCAGCAGCAGCAATAGCAATCTATGACATGCTTCTTGAAAATTAATAAAAAACAGCAGAGAATTTTTTCAGCTTGTAAAGGAACATTATGGAAGAAAATCTTGAAACATTGAGAAATCAGATTGATGAAATAGACAATCAGATTACAAAATTACTTGCAAAACGAATGCAGGTTGTAGAACAAGTGGGCATTTTTAAAAAGACACACAAAATAGAAGTAAACCAGCAGAACAGAGAAGAAGCCATAATTGCAAGACTTTCTGAATTGATGCCAAAAAGATTTATTCCAATTTTAAGGCAGATATACGAAAAAATCTTTGAAACAAGCAAACAATATCAAGCAGCAAACAATTCAAAAAAATTTGGTCTTATCGGCAGAAATATCGATTATTCATTCTCAAAGGAAATTCACAAAGAATTTGCCGGATACGACTATGACATAATCAACCTTGAGCCAGATGAACTCCTGCCATTTATAAAAAACCGTACATTTTACGGCTGTAATGTAACAATTCCATACAAACGGGACGTTGTCCCATTCTGCGACGAACTTTCAGAACAGGCAAAATCAATTGGAACAGTCAACACAATTGTACAAAGAAAAGACGGCACACTTTTTGGCGAAAACACAGATTATTATGGTTTTTTAACCATGGCTGAAAAAGCAGGCGTAGATTTTAACGGAAAAAAGGTACTGATTTTTGGAAACGGTGCCACAAGTGCAACAATCTGCGCCGCAGTCAAAGACAAAGGCGGAATTATAACAGTCATCTCAAGACACGGCGAAATAACTTATGCAGATTTGCCTAAATATAAAGATGCACAAATTCTTATTAATGCAACACCAATCGGCACATATCCAGAAACAGAAAACCAGATTACTTCAATTGAACAGTTTGAAAATGCAGAAGCTGTTCTTGATGTTGTTTACACGCCGTTATACAGCAGATTTGTCCAGCAGGGGCTAGAGCGAGGTCTTAAATCAAGCGGAGGACTTCCAATGCTTGTTGGTCAGGCAAAAAAAGCAGCAGAACTTTTTGCAGACAAACAAATTACAAAAGAAGAAGAAGAAAAAGTCTATCATAAAATTTTAAGGCAGAAACAAAATCTCATTTTAACTGGCATGCCGGGCTGTGGCAAAACAAGTCTTGGCAAAGCTGTTGCAAAAGCTTTAAACCGTCCTTTCATTGATACAGACATTGAAATTGAAAAGCGCGAAAAAATTTCGATTCCAGAACTTATTGCTAAATTTGGCATTAATTATTTCAGGGCAAAAGAAAGTGAAGTAATTGCAGAAATTGCAAAAACTTCTGGTGCAGTAATTGCAACAGGCGGTGGCGCAGTTATGAACCACCGCAATAGATTAAATCTAAAACAAAACGGATTTTGCGTGTTCATCAGCAGAGATTTATCAAAGCTTCCGCTTGATAATAGACCTCTTTCAAAAGAAAAAGGCGTAGAAGAACTTGCAAAAGAAAGAATGCCTGTTTATAAAAGCTTTGCCGATGCAGAAATTTCAAATAACAGCACCATAGAAAAAGCATTAAACGACCTGCTGGAGATTTTTAAATGAAAGTACTTGTAATAAACGGTCCAAACATAAATATGCTTGGCATAAGAGAACCAGACATTTATGGCAGACAAACATATAAAGATTTAAAACAATTCATAAAAGGCAGCGCAAAAACACAGAAAATAAAAGTTTCTCTGTTCCAGTCAAACAGCGAAGCTGCTATTGTTACAAAAATCCAAAAAGCATACAGACATTTTGACGGCATCATAATAAACCCAGCCGCATATACACATACAAGCGTAGCAATCTTAGACGCACTAAAAGCAGTTGCACTTCCAGCCGTTGAAGTTCATATTTCAAAAGTTTCTGAACGCGAAGCATTCAGACAGATTTCTTATGCAGGAATGTACTGTTTTAAAACTTTTGCAGGCTTTGGTTTTGAAGGCTATGCAAAAGCATTGGCAGCACTCAAAGAAAATCAAAAACATTAAAAACGCCGCACTTATCTTTGCAATTTAACCTTTAAAAAATCAACGCCCCGATTCTAAAACTCACAATCCCGTTTTAGAATCGGGGCGTCATCATATTTTTCACTTTTAGAACAGCCATTCAGGCTGCCCTAAATCTCTTAAAGTTTGAAACCTTTTGTCTGTGCATAAAGGTCATCAGACAAATTGTTATTTCTGTTAGAAAGAGAAGAAACGCTGTCAACAGAAGTATTAATCTGTGCCATTCTGTCATTAACATTTTGTGTAACTTCCTTAACCTGATAAGCAAAGTCACGCAGGTTGACCATTTCTTTCTGAACCATTGAAGCACCAGTATTCATCTCTGTTGAACCGTTCAAGATAAGAGAAGTTGTGTTCTGCATTGCACGCAATGATTCAAGAACCTGCTGAGAACCTTCAGCCTGTTCATTCATTGACATAGAAATCTCTGACATCAAATCGTTAACATTTCCAATCTGACCAGAAATATCTTCAAATACAGTGTTTGCATCTGTAGACTGGTCTACAACGTTTCCAATGTTTGAAACAACAATATGAAGCATTTCTGCAATCTTCTTAGACTGTTCAGAAGTATCTTCTGCAAGCTTACGGATTTCATCTGCAACAACAGAGAAGCCTTTACCTGCATCACCGGCATGAGCAGCCTCAATAGCTGCATTCATAGCAAGAAGGTTTGTCTGAGAAGCAATCGTCTCAATCAATTCGTTTGCTTCGAGCAGCTGCTGTGAGTGCTGAGCAGTCTCTTTAACAGACTCAATAACGCCTTCCATAGTATTTCGGCCAGTTTCAGAAGCACCTTTCAATTCAGTAAAGGTTTTACTTGCACGACCCAGGTTATTAGAAACAGACTGAATGTTTGCAACCATTTCTTCAATAGCAGCAGAAGATTCATTAACACTGTTTGCCTGGTTTCCAATCTGATAGTTAAGACTTTCAATTGTTCTTGAAATTTCGTGAACAGTTGAAGTCGTTTCTTCGATACTTGAACTCAAGTTCAGTGCATTCTGTGAAAGAGCAGAAGTTTTATCGTTAATGTCGCCGATGGCAGTCTTAGTATCATTAACAGTTTCATTCAAATCTGTAGAAACACGGCCAAGCTGTTCTGCTTCTGACTGAATAGAACGAATGATGCGTCCAAGCATCTCAAGGAAGCTGTTGAAGTTCTTTGAAATGCGCGAAATAGCATCGTTGCTGCCCTGTTTTACACCAAGACGAACAGTAAGGTCGCCGCCGCCAGTAGCAAGTTCGCCGAAATTGTTTGCAATTGAACTCAACGGAGTAACTATTTTTTTTGCAAATACAAATGAAATTACAAGAACAATAAGTGTAACGGCTACAAGCCATATAATTGCAACATTTAGCTGGCTTCTTAAGTCAGCAAACATTGGTGCACGTTCAATAAAAAGACCAAGTGTCATAAACGTACCATCTATCGGACAGAAATCAAACAACATTCTGTTGCCATCGCTCATGCGATATTCTACTGCATTAAAATCTTCTGTACGGGCAACCATCTGCTCTGCATATGGAAGAAACTGTGATGGAAGTTCAGTAATAGAAGAAGTAACAGAAACTTTGTTTCCATTTTCTTCTTTTATACGAACCATCTTTGTATCATCCCAGTGATAAACAATGTTTCCCTGATTGTTTACAATAAGTAATTTGATATCTGCACCAAAAGTTGCTTTAGCATTTTCCTGAATTTTTGCAAGTTCTTTTGCAAACAAATCCCACGAAATGGAACCGGCAATCATACCGTTGATTTTGCCGCCTTTATGCAAAGTCTGGCAAATCATTATCTGGCGGACACCATTACTCAATGAAATAACCGGTTCAGAAACATAAGAAATGCTTTTTCCAGTTTTGTTGTCTGTAACAATGTCTTTGAAATAGTCACGGATTGCAATTGAAGAAGGCTTTGCATTCGGGCTCTTGTTATCAGATGTCTGCTTCCCGTCAAAATACGGATTGCCTCCACCAGTATTGTGATAAGTTCCATCGTTAAACGCAAGAATGATTTTTTCAAAAGTTCCGGCAGAAACAATGTCTTTCATTGAAGCCTGAACATTGTCCCATTTATGGTCTGCAACGTCTTCAATTTTTGCAAGTGTAGACGTAACTGCAAGTTTTTCATGAAAAAATGATGCAATAGTATCAGCTGAATTATCTACATATGTTTCATAATAAGAGTAGATATCATCCGTTGTTGAACTGAAATTCATAAGAAGCAGCATGGCGCTACTAAGAAACAACGGAATAGATGAAACAGCGAAGAACAAAAGCCGTAATTTGTAAGTTAATTTCATGGAAACTCCCAGAATTCAGCTGAAAACATATCAGCTTTATAGATTTTAGAAACACATTTTTAAGTGCTTTCTTGTAGTTCCAAATTAAAACAATAATTTGCTTTAATCGTGCAGATTATCTTTAATATTGAAATCATTTCAAGAAGAAACAAGAACAATACAAAATTCAAAAAAGACTGCTTTTATATTAACGGCAGTAATTTCGATTTTTAAGAACTTTTATTACAAAATCTGAATAAAAAAATTTAAACCTTCTGTAATACTAAAAGTCATCTGCTTTGTTTTTATTTTACAAGTAAACATGATAATCCGCAAGCAAAAAATTTAAAAATCTCCATTTTTACGAGCTTTTTTAAGTCTGTTTAACATTCGGTGTTATAATGTCAAACAGACAGAAAAACCAAAAACAATTTGGATTTTTTAAGTTTCGCAAGGTAAAGATGACCAAAAAATTTATGCATAACGTCATTTCTGTCTTGTTTCAAAACTCAGCTTATACGCACAATTTATTGCAGATGATGAATTAAATTCGGCATGACAATGCTTGAAGAAAGCCGTCCGTTCTTACTGCATTCAAAAGCTTTAAAACAACAGAAATTTCATGCACTTTTTTTCCATTTATTTAAAAGACTGTTGTATAATAAAGGATATCTAAAGGAAAGTTTTCAGGGGAACTTTAAAAATGCTGCATTTTGAACTGCACAATGCAGCAGGCTAAAATCCCAAGACATCTGCAAAAAGTGTTTTAGAAAAGCCGGAAGCAACCTCGATTTAATCAAAAAAGCTTTCTTCAATATAATTTATGCAAGCTGCTGTCTGAAAAATTACACCTGCTTCAGCCTGAACATGCACGCTTTTTTGCTTTTCATTTGCAAACCTGCAAAAGCCTGAACGTTCACCTGTGCTGAACATTTAACAATCTTTTCAGACAGCACTTAAAACCGGGAACAAAATGTCTGACCAGAAAAAACAAGTCCGTTTGCCTCTCTTTATTTTTATTCCAGTCGTTATCTTTTTGATTTTTGCACTTACTGCAGCCAGTCTTCTTGTTGTTGATTTAAAGCTGAAAGAACTGACGGCACAAAACCTAAACGCACTTGAACAGCAGCTTAGCACTTTTAAAATCTCTTTAAATTATGAACTTTTAAAAACACGGACAGCCGCCGAAGATTTTGCATATTCCCTGGAAAAAGAAAAAAGCCCGGAAGAAATCCTCAGGCTTTTTCAAGACGGACTTGATGCGGACTTTCTGTTTTATGAAGATATAAACGAAAACATCTGCTATTCCTCAAACGGAAAAGTTGACGATGCAGCCCGAAAAGAAATTCATGATTTTATTGCACAGAAAAGCGGCTTTTACGGTCCTGGCTCAATAACACAGTATAAAGGCTCCAAAGGCAAAACTGTTTTTGCCTTTTCTTCTCCTGTATATTTAAATTCAAATGTCAGCGGCTTTCTTGGCAATTTTATCTATGCAGAAACAATTTTCAGCAAATTCATTCAAAAAGATGAAGAACATAAAAAATCTTTTGTTTTGTGCAACCAAGACGGAATGATTCTGGCTTCAACAGAAAATCTTGCAGGGCAGGGTTTCAGCATATACACAAACATTTTTGACAGCATAAAAAGTTCATCAGATTTTATTCTAAAAAAAATAACGGCAAACCAACTAAAAGAAAAAACAGAAGAAAATCCACAAGGTCTGTTTGCATTTGAAAACAATCAGGGCGAATCTTTTTTTGCAACATATCTGCCCGTCGAAAACAGAGACTGGATTTTATTTTCGATTGTTTCAACAAACGATTTTAAAAGCGGTCTTTTATATATAATTGCAACAGTCTGGATTCTTGCTGCATTTGTTTTAAGTGTCTGCATCTTAGTTTATTTTCTTAGAAGCCGTATTTATCTTACAAGAGAAAAACTTGCAGATTCGCGTTATGAACACGAACGCTTTTTAAGGGAAATCTGCTGTGACATTTATGAAAATGTAATTGAAGCAGACATTAGCGACAATCTTATTCTTGGAAAATCTGCTGATAAACTTCTTGAACAGCTTAATTTAAGCAAAAAAACCAGTTACGATGAATTTCTTGATTCGTTGATTAAAAACGTAATTCATCCGAATTTTTCAGACCAGGTTCACGAAACGCTTTGCTCCAAAACACTGCTTGAAAAATATGAAAAAGGTGAAACTTCAGGTGAAATTCTTTTTATGGACAACACCAACAGTTCAAATTACCTGTGGAAAAGTGCAAAAATTGCGCTTTATCATTTTGAACCGACAAAAACAGTACGTGCAATCATTTTCGTCCGCAACATCGACGAAGAAAAACGCAAGGAACTTTCACTTATTGAAAAAAGCGAAAAAGACTTTCTTACAAACCTGCTAAACAAATCATCTTTTGAAAACAGGGTAAAAGATTTTCTTTCAGAAGCCGAAACGGCAAACGGCCTGCACGCACTTGTAATTTTTGACATCGACAACTTCAGACAGATTAACGAAACACTGGGTTACCTCAGCGGCGACTCAATCATCATGGAATTTATTGAAACAATCAAACGGAACATCCGAAACGAAGACATAGTCGGCCGTCTGGGCGGTGTAAGCTTTGCAGTTCTCGTCAAAAATTACGGCAACCGTGCAATGCTTAAAACACAGCTTCAGATTCTCTGCGACGAACTTCGAAAACAGGTAGTAAACGAAAATATTACGTGTAACGTAACGGCAAGTATCGGCTGTGCACTTTATCCAGAACACAGTACAAGCTACAAAGAGCTTTTCGGCAAGGCAAACGAAGCACTTTATTTCAGCCAGACACACGGAATGGATACTTTTACAATCTATGAATCTCAGCTTTTAAAACATCAGGCACTTTTTGTTGACGAAAAAGACATTGACGAACTTGTAAACACCGCCGCCGACGGCATTGCAAAACTTGCCGTCAATCCGGAATTTACGTTCCTTTATACGAACCAGAAATTCTTAAACCTCATCGGACGCACGTCAAAAGACATAGAAGCAGACGGTTACATGGGCATCAAATACTTCCACCAGGACGACGTTCCACAGATTTTTGAAGCTTTGTATTTTGCAATGGAAAAAAAGATGCCGTATTCAATTTCTTACAGAATACAGCATAAAAACGGCCAGTACATTTCTGTGCGCACAAAATGCCTTTTCGTAAACGAAAACTATAACGGTACGCCTGTTATGTACAGCATTTTTACAGACATTACAGACATGGTCAAAATGAACGAGCAGCTGCGCGAAGCAAAAGAAACCGCACTTGCCGCAACAAAAGCAAAATCAAACTTCCTTGCAAGCATGAGCCACGAAATAAGAACGCCAATGAATGCAATTATGGGCATGAGTGATTTGATTCTGCTTGATAAAGCTTCTTCGCCTTCAAACATTGAATACGCAAAAAATATTTCTACTGCAAGCCGAAGCCTGCTTGGCATAATCAATGACATTCTTGATATTTCCAAAATTGAGTCCGGCAAACTCACCCTTACTGTTGTAACATATAACTTCATTGAAATGATAAATGACGTTATTACAATGATTAAGCTTCGTGCTCAGGACAAATACCTTGACTTTTTCGTTCATATAAATCCATCTGTTCCGGCAGAAATGACCGGCGATGAAATCCGCATTAAACAGATTCTGCTGAATCTTTTGAGTAATGCCGTAAAATACACGCACGAAGGCTATCTGTCGCTGACAATAACAGGTGAAGAATCTGCTGACGGCGATTATATCCTTAAAATTATCGTTGCTGATACGGGAATCGGCATTAAAGAAGAAGACAAAAAACATCTGTTTACCGAATTTGAACGGCTTGATGCTCAAAAAAACAGAAATATTGTAGGCACTGGTCTTGGACTTTCAATTACAAAACAGCTCTGCGAAATGATGAACGGTTCAATTTCTGTAAAAAGTGAATATGAAAAAGGCTCAACATTTACGGCTGTTGTTCATCAGACAGTTTCAAACTACAAACCGCTTGTTGATATAAAAGATGCCGAAAACAAAAAAATCCTCTACTTTGAGCCGAACAACAGAACAAACCAGCATGTAATGGAAGAATTTAAAGCACTGAATGCAAATGTTGATCTTTGTGTCGATGTAAAAACTGCAGAAGAATATCTTGAAAACAGCAAAAAACCTGACACAGAAAATTATGATTTCGTTTTTGTATCTTCAAGATATTACGACAAAATCAATCAGTATTTAAAAGATGAAAAGCTTGCAGATTTAAAAGTCGTTCAGATTACAGAAGATTCAGCAGCAATTTCGCAAAGCAAAACATGCGTGCTTGTAACACCAGTTTACTGCATTCAGCTTGCACAGCTTCTTTCCGGCAACGGTTCGTTTGTTCAGTCGCATCTTGCACAGACACATAATTTTAAGCGCGTCTTTGCACCAGAAGCAAAAGTACTTGTTGTTGACGACAATTCGGTCAACCTGAAAGTTGCGCGTGGTCTTTTAAAGACACACGGAATCGAATGCGAAACAGCAACTTCAGGCTATGAAGCTTTGAGCATGATTTATAAAAAAACTTATGACCTTATTTTTATGGACCACTTAATGCCTGATATGGACGGTATTGAAACGACACACAAAATAAGGGCACTTGAAAACAACGAAAATTCAAAGAAACCGATAGTTGCGCTTACAGCAAATGCATTAAGCGGCATGCGTGAAATTTTCCTTTCAGAAGGGCTCAATGATTTTCTTTCAAAACCAATTGAACCTGCACGGCTTAATTCAATTCTTGCCGACTGGATTCCCATTGAAAAAATCAATTATGATTTGCCGGCAGAAACAGAAGAACCTGCTGCAGAAGAAGCTGTTGTACAGGAAGAAACAGACAAAATCGAAGGCATAAATTTCCAGAACGGACTTAGTTTTGCAGGCAATGACAAAAACACTTACATTGATATTCTTAAAACATTTTCGAATGATTCTGCAAAACGAGAAGCAGAACTGAACCAGATGCTTAAAGAAAATAACATTGAAGGTTTTACAACAAACATACACGGCCTTAAAAGTGCGGCCCGTTACGTTGGCGCAGACACGGTTTCTGACCTTGCTTTAGAACTTGAAAATGCCGGTCAAAAAGACGACGTCGATTTTATAAACGCAAACCTTGAAAAATGCATAACTTTATATAAAGAAGTCTGCAGAAATATCCAAGATTATTTGAATTCAAAAAATGCCGGAACAGACGAAAGCCTTGCAGAAGGCGACATGAATCTTTTAAAAAGCACGGCAGAAGAATTAAAGCAGTTTGCCAATGACATGGACATTGTTTCTTTTGAAGAATCGCTGAAAAAAGTTGCTAATTACACATGGAATGATATAATAAAAGTGAAACTTGAAGACATTTCAAAAGCAGCTTATGCATATGACTATGACAAAATGTCTGAAGAAACAGAAAAGCTGATTGCTCTTTTATAACATGAAACTTCGGTTTTTAAGGGATGTAAATATAAAAATATGAAGAAAGGAAGAAATTTGGTATGAAACAGATTTATCTTGTTGATGATGAAATTACAAATTTGAGGGTTGCTGAAAGTGTATTAAAAGACCGTTATCAGCTGCGGCTATTAACAGGCGGAAAACAGCTTTTTGTAATGCTTGAACGCGCCATTCCAGATTTAATTCTTCTTGATATCCGAATGCCAGAAATGGACGGAATTGCCGTAATGGAGCTTTTGAAACAGCACGATGATTACAAAAAAATTCCAGTAATTTTTTTGACGGCAAATACAGACAAAGATGTTGTTACACATGCATTAAAGCTTGGAGCAGTTGATTATATTGCCAAACCGTTCGATGTTAACCAGTTGCCAATAAGAATTCAAAAAGTCATTGGCTTTGACTGAAAAGCACAGTCTGCAAAATAACATTTAACCTTTATAACTTGAAAAATACAAAAAAAGCACTTCAAAAAATGAAGTGCTTTTTATTTGCCTAAAACAAAATATATTTCAAATTAATATTTGGCTTTTCTTAAACGAACCTGTTCAATATCGCTGCTGAAAAGTTCACGAAGATCGTTCAAACCAAGTGCCATCAATGCCATTCGGTCAATACCGATTCCCCATGCCAAAACAGGACAGTCAATTCCCATTGCCTTTGTAACTTCAGGACGGAAAATGCCTGAACCGCCAAGCTCAAACCAGCCGAGCACAGGATGCTTGATATGAACTTCAACAGAAGGTTCTGTAAATGGGAAATAACCAGGTACATATTTAACTTCTGTAGCACCGGCAATTTCAACTGCAAACATTTCAAGGAAGCCGAGCAATGTTTTAAGATTTACTTCATCACCCAAAACAATTCCTTCTGTCTGATAAAAGTCAGAAAGATGTGTAGCATCAACTTTATCATAACGGAAACAGCGTGCAATTCCAAAATATTTTCCAGGAATCTTTGGTTTTGAAGCAAGCTGATGTGCCGAAAGAACAGTTCCCTGGCTTCTAAGAATCAAACGGCGTGTAAAATTATTATCAAATGTATAATTCCAGCCACGGCTTCCAGAGTTTCCACCGTCGCGGTGAACAGCAGAAACATTAGAAAGATAAGGTTCTTCTATTTTTTTTGCATGTGTCGGATTCTTAACATAATAAACGTCATGAATATCACGTGCAGCATGGAACTGCGGCATAAAAAGCGCATCACCATTCCAGAATTCGGTTTCAATAAGAGGACCGTCAAATTCTTCAAAACCGATTGAAACAAGCTTGTCTTTTACACTTTCAAGGAATGAAACATAAGGATTAGTGCGGCCTAAAATGATACGTGCCGGAGGAACAGCAATATTATAGCCACGGAAAGATTTATCTTTCCATTCACCTGATGCAATCATTTTTGGAGTCAAAGCACCAAGTTCTTCACCGGTAACACCAGCAGCTTTCAATGCTTTATTAACGTTTTCTGCATCTTTTGTAAGCTTATAAACAACTGTTTCTCTTTCAACAATGCGGAAAGCAGAATCTGCAGCACCACGTTTTTTTGCAAGAGAACCCATGCAGTCAAGTTCAGCTTTTGAAAGACTTGACTGATCCATAAGGCCATTTTCGCAGGCAACAGCTTTTTTTAGCAAAGCAGCTGTTGTAGAAATGCGCTCTCCGGCTGGTTTTCCAGTGTAAGCAGCCTTTTTGGCACTGTCCATGGCAAGAATTCCTTCTTTAGACAAAAGACCAAAAGCACTGCCGACATCTTTATTTTCAATTTTTAATGCACTTGCAATTTCCGGCAGCAAATGCGGACCATTTTCTTTTAAAAACGAAATAATACGCTCATCATTTGTTCCATTTTCTGCAAACGAACGACCAAGATCTGTAATTTCAAAATAAACATGGGGCTCTCTGCGAACCTCTTCTGCAAGTTTTTTGCCTGCAAGCCAAGAAAAGGCCTGGTTTGCATGACCTTCTTTATAGTCAAGTTCCTTCTGCAAACGTTCAGCTGTCAATTCATCTTTTGCACTGTAAGTTCGCAAAACACGAATCTCAAGAGGGTGCAAGTTTTTGATAAGCGCCTGTGTGTCCATCAATTATCTTCCTGAATTAAATATTTCCTAAATATAATATTGGCTCTATACCGAGCCAGGTGATTCACATTATCAAATCTCAAGACAGCTGCTGAAGCATAGTTATACCAGTCATAGCCATATTCCTTTGCCAGTTTACGTGCAACATCACGAACGGCAAAAACAGCATCACTTTCGCGATACAGACTGTCAAGAATTACATAAGTAATATAAGCTTCATCGCCATAAGGAGAATAGCGGACTTCTACTGTGTAAGTTTTTGAAGTATCTGGAATTGTATCAGAAAAAGATCTGTATACAACTTCTTCCCACGGATTAATGTTATTTGATTCTGCTTCCTGAGCAAAAACACAAACAAAAGAAACTAAAACGAACAAAGCGACGAAAACTATTTTTTTCAGCATACGCCTCTCCATGATTGAGATGCAACATTATAAATGTTGTTCGTATCAAACTGATACGATTCAAGTACAATCGCAACAATTGTACTCTTTTCTTGAAATCTGGTAAAGCGTCTGCTAGAAAAAGAAACACAAAAACCATGTTTCAAGTTTTATCTACACAAAGACCATCCTTAAAAAATTTTAAGGATGCCGGCAAGTTCCAAACCGCTATAATAATGCGACTTAAAACATTTCTTCTAAGGTCTATTACAAACCCAGAATGCTCATGTGTCAAGGTTTTAATCAGCATATAACCTGACATATGTGTATTTATAAAGCTGCCTCTAAATCTTCAGTCTTTAGAGGCAACATCAAAAAATATTTCTAACACTTTTTATTCTAAAAGATTTCCTGCATCTGAATTTTCTGCACACCGAAACACTCCAGATGCTTTTAGTTATTCCTTCCAGCGAATCCTGCATTCTGTTCCTTTAAGATCCGTAAGAAGTGTAACCAAAGGAATGGACATCGTTATGGTGCTGTTTTGTACTGCAATATCATTTTCTTTGCTGTTTGTCATTTCAGCAGAAATTATTGTGCCCGGCACAGTAAAAATCAAATTGACTTTTGCCTTTAAAAGATCCTGAGCTATTTTATCACCATATGCAATTGCAATCAAATCTGTGTATTCTTCTGCGCTCATTGATTCGCCTGTAAAAATAGGTGCTATCAAAAGCTCAATGTACAGTGCCGTATCTTCCGGCATAATTGCAACAGCCTTGCGGACATTTTCAGGCGTCAATTTAATGCGCATGTCATTTATACCTTTGTCATTTACAACAGTAATAAAATCTTTTGACCCGCGCAGCATTGTCGTTATATTTTTTGTTTCTGCAGTAACTGTAAGTGCAGATTTTGACGGGAATTTTAACCCCGTAACAGCAAAACCTGCTGCCTTTAATGATGCCCTTATTTGAGCAGCATCAAACAAAGCTTCTGTCGAATCAGCTCCGGCAAGCGAAGAAACAAGCGTCTGAACCGATGGGCTTAATTTTGTCTGCATTGCAACTGCACCGGTTTTATCTAAACGTGTTTCAAGGGCAACAGATGTTGTACAGCTGAAAAAAAGCACACTGATTAAAACAGTTCCGCACATTAAAAATGTGCAGAACTTTATTTTCTTTTGTTTTTCATTGAAATATTGCATATCAATAAATAAAATTGTCCGTCGAAATAGTTACATCTGGAAACGAAAGTATTGAACGATAGCTTGTATCTGCAACCTTTATTGCTTCTTTGCTTGCCTGTGTTGCTTCTTTTGCAGCAGCAGTTGCTTCTTTTGCGGCGGCAGCGGCTTCTCTTGCAGCAGCAGTTGCCTCTTTTGCAGCAGCGGCAGCTTCTCTTGCAGCAGCAGTCGTTTCCTGAACAGCAGACATCTGCGATTGATTTTGCATCTGCAATTGTGCCGTTTGTGCAGCCTGAGCTTCGGCCTGTGCTCTTGCATATGCTTCTGCCTGAGCCTGTGCAGCCCTGACTTGTGCCTGGGCTTCAGCTAATGCTTTTTCTTGAGCTTCAGCCTGTGCTCTTGCCTGTGCAAGTGCTGCTTCCTGTGCAGCAAGCTGTTCTTTTTGTCTTGCAAGTTCAAGCTCTGCTGCAGAAGGCTGTGCGCCTGCGCTTATTGTTCCTGGAACAGGAACGGCTGTAAATGCTTCTTCTTGGTTTTCTGTTCCGGCTGGAACAGCTTCAATTGCAACATAATCATCTTCCGGTTCTTCTGCAACAGGCATTGCAACCGGCACAGGTTCTGCAACCGCAACCTGTGTCTGAACAGCTTCTGCCTTTTCAACAGACTGACCTATTTTTTCCGGATGAGTAGCAACAGGCAGAAATTTTCCACAGCCTACAAAAGTTGTATTCCAGTAACTATCTGAAAGTTTTGAAATTATTACGCCAGTTTTTGGGCCATCGCTTGCAGAATGAATGAACTGGTCATTTCCAAGATAAACGGCTGCATGATTTACAGTATTTGCAGCTTTAAAGAACAAAAAATCACCAGGCTGAAGCTGCGACTTGTCAATTCGTTCTGTTGAATTGTACAAATCTTCAGCACGACGAGGAAGCTTCATTCCCAAAGATTCTTTAGCAGAAGTATAGATAAAACCTGAACAGTCCATTCCTGAAGCTGTAATGCCGCCGTATTTATACGGAGTTCCCAAATAGGATTTGCACTGTTCAAGAAATAATGTGCGCTGTTCTTCAGGTGTATAATTTTGCGCACACAAAGAGACAAGCGTCATGCACAGCAAAATGCATAACGTCAGCATTTTTTTCATTGTTCTTTCCTCCATGAAGTTACAATTTTTGCACAAACAAACATGTTGCCGCATATAAAATGCAAAAGCACAGCGAAGCAACACAGTCGTCCTTGACAATAGCACTTTGCTCATGCAAACGGTCTTATAAAATCTGCTTTTACACACGGTTTCAGCAAAGACTTACAATAAACCCTTTTCATTATCGGCAGTGCCTCAATTTTAGCACACTGGCAAAATTCATGTTTATTTTTATCAATAATCCTTATTCCTCTGCAAAGCGCTCTTTTTATTTATAAATAGAAATTAAAAGCTGCGCACAAAAACCACAAAATTCTAATTTTTTCACTTTTTCTGCAACCATTTTTAAACATCTCGTGTCAAACAGTTATGCGGTGTTTTCCGCACAAAAGGAAATAACATTATATGACAAAAACGAAGCGGCCGCTTCCATGGGCATCAATCGAACCATGGAGAGGAAAAATTTTTAAAGGCGAGTGGCCGACACTTGCTGAATTAATAACAATAAGTGCAGAGCGGTTTGCAAACAGACCTTGCTTTACAGATTTTGACCCTGACAAAAATACTTATACATATGCGCAGGTTCTCGAAAAAATAAACCAGTTTGTTCAATGGCTTTGCAGCGTGGGCATAAAAAAAGGCGACTGCATCGCTGTTTCTGGCAAAAACTCGCCGGAATGGGCAGTTGCATATCTTGCAGCAGGTTTTGTCGGTGCAATAATCGTTCCAATTGACTATGCCCTGCACGAACAGGAAACGACAAACCTTTTAAACACGGCAAAACCGAAACTTTTCTTTGTAGATGAAGAAAAATACCAGTATTTTCAGAACAACCCATGCGGTGCAAAAATCTTTTCATTAAATAAAAAGATTCAGGAAACATATATTTTCAATTTAAAAACAGACAAAACCTTTACACCGGAACCGTCAACAGAAAATGATACAGCCGCCATTCTGTTTACATCTGGAACAACAGGAAAACCAAAAGGCGTTATGCTTTCGCATAAGAACCTTGTTTCAGACTGTTTTATTGCGCAGTGTAACCTGCTTATAAAAGAAGATGATGTATTCTATGCACTGCTGCCAATTCATCATGCATATACAATGCAGGCAGCTTTTATAAACCCGATTTCTGTCGGTGCAGAAATTGTCTTCGGAAAATCAATGGCTGTTTCCCGCATGCTAAAAGAGCTGCGTGAAGGCAAAATTACGCTGATTCTTGGTGTTCCGCTTCTGTTCAATAAACTTTTAGCCGGAATTTTAAAAGGAATTCGGGCAAAAGGCATTTTTGTATATGGCTTCATGAAATTTTTAATGGGACTTTCTTACCTTATCAAGAAATTGACAGGCAGAAACCCTGGCAAAAAACTTTTCAAGGCTGTACTTGAAAAAGCAAGTATCAGCACGCTTCGTGTTGCAATCTGCGGAGGCGGACCATTAGCTCCAAGCATTTTCCGCACATATCAGGAACTTGGAATTGATTTTATCCAGGGCTACGGTTTAACAGAAACTTCACCTATCATCGCATTAAATCCTATTGAACATTTCAAAATCAAAAGTGTCGGCAGAGATTTTTCTCCGTACATGGAAATGAAAATAATAGACAAAGACGAAAAAGGCATTGGCGAAGTTGCTGTAAAAGGTTCAATGGTCATGCAGGGCTACTACAACATGCCAGAAGAAACAGCAGCAATGTTTACAGAAGATGGTTTTCTTAAAACAGGCGATTTAGGCTGGATGGACAGCGAAAACTACCTTTATCTGTGCGGACGTGCAAAAAACCTTATTGTTACATCCGGTGGAAAAAATGTATATCCAGAAGAAATAGAAAATGCCTTCCAGCTCTATTACAACGACATAAACCAGATTACCGTTGTCGGTTACGAAATGGAAGCAGGATCAAAATCAGAAGGAATAGAAGCACAAATATATCCGGCAGACGAGCTTATAAAAAAACTTGGTGTTCACCGTGACGATATGACAAGTCAGGATGAAATCTGCAATGCAATTTCTGACATTGTTGAAAAAGTCAATAAAACATTGCAGCCATATGCAAGAATTTCAAAAATTACAATTCTTGACAAGCCGCTTGAAATGACGACGACACAAAAAGTAAAACGCAGCTATAAAAAATAGCAGCTGAAATATATGGCTTTATCCATTCGATAACCAGCGTCTTTAACAGAATGGAGAGAGCTTTGGGAATGTCTAACAGGTTTAAACGAACCGAATTCGGCATGACGCTGTTTTAGCCATTCCCATTGTTTATTCTGTTAATTGATGCAATGCAAAAGCTGGTTTGCCTGTCTTGAGCAGAACAGACATAAAAAATCTTCTGCATTAAGAAAAAAGTGTTAAAACATCTCTAAAGATTTACAGACAGTAAATTCAAGAGATGTTTTTTTATAACGTATCGTGAAATTTCTTTGCAAAAGTTTCTGCAGGCACAGGACGTCCAAATAAATAGCCCTGACCTTCATGACAGCCTAAATCAGCAAGCATTGAAAGCTGGTCTTCAGTTTCAATGCCTTCCGCAAGAATCTGCATGTTCAACGTGTCTGCAAGCTGAATGATTGAAGAAAGGATTTTCTTACCAATCGTATCATTTTCAGCTTTATAAACAAACGATTTGTCAATTTTGAGAATATCTGCCTTGATATCGCGGATTAAAAGCAGAGAAGAATACCCGGAACCGAAATCATCAATAGAAACCCGCACTCCATATGCATGCAGTTTAGAAATAAGCTCGTTTAATGCTTCTGTATTGTCATACATAATCGTTTCGGTAATTTCAACTTCAATAAGACGAGGCGGCAAATTATATTTTTCTATTGTTGTTGTAATTACATTGAAATAAATCGGATTCAAGAGCAAAAGCTTTGATTGATTTACAGAAATCGGAACTGGTTCAATACCAAAATCAATCCAATGACGCAAAAGCTGGCATGTACATTCCATCATGTAAAGATCAAGCTGCACAATAAACCCGGTTTTTTCAAAAACCGGAATAAATTCGTTCGGATACTGATTTCCGGTTTTTTCACTTTCCCAACGGACGAGCGCTTCTGCTCCAACCAGATGTCTTGATACAAGCTCGCACTTTGGCTGCAGATACATCTGAAATTCAAGGTTTGCAAATGCTTCATGCATGGAATTTTCAATGATTTTCTGCCGGATTGCACCCTGTCTGAGACTTTCCTGAAAGAATATATTGGTTACGCCTTCTTTTTTTGCACATGTATGAACATGATTTGCGCGCTCAATTATAGAAAAAACCTGCGTTGTAAATTCTTCAAGCTGATAAAAACCAGCGGTAAATGTTATATGATAAGGCTTTTTATTCTTTTCAAGCGCTGCATTGAAACTGTCTGTAAACAAATCTTTTTTTCGCAGAAGCTCATCTTTTGTTGCTTTAAAATCCGTAATCAAATAGAACGTATCATTTGAAGCACGGCACACAATTCCTGACTTAACAAAAGAAACAAGAGCCCTGTAAACTCTTGCAAGCAATGCATTGCCCTCTTCAAAACCATATAAATCATTGAAAATTCTAAAATCATTTATGTCAATGCAGACAGCAAGAATTGAGCCGCTTCTATGATAATTGAGATATTTTTCTGCTTCGCTTAAGAATTTCTGATAGCTTATTCCGTTTGTTACCGGGTCAATAAAAGCAAAATCTTCTATTTGTTTTAAATACTTTGAATAAATGAAAACCATGGCAACTATAACAAATAGAAATGCAAACAAATTTAAAAGCGAAGCTAAAACACCCCATAAACTTATGGCAAAATACTGTTTTGAAATTTCAGATGCAGCAGCCAGAGAAATAAGAAACCAGCCATTCTGCGGCATACTGTCAAATACAACAAAATAGCGGTTACCGCTGATCCGAATAATTTCTTTTTCTGACATATTTTCAGACAGCTTTAAATTCTGCAAGGCTTTGTAAACTACATCATCCTCATTTTCCATGTCTGAATGTGCAATTATATTGTGGTCTTTATCAACCAAAAAAGAAACAACATTTCCTGTAGTTTTCCGCAGGAAAATTTCATTTGTGTGCTTTTGCCGGCATGTACCGCCGATTATGCCAATTACAGAACCTTTTTCATCAATAACTGGAACAGAAATAGTTGTATATCCATCAGTTCCATCAACAGGAGAAGCATGAGGCGAATATATTGAAACACTGCCATTGATACCCTCTTGAAAAAAAGGAGTGTCTTCTATCGGATATGTTTCTCCAAAATTGTTAACAGCAATTCCGTCTTTTCCAGCAAAAAATATGAAATCATAAATGGAAGAAGCTTTATATTGAGCCAAGACGGCTATAAGCTCATTTTTATTATCTGACTTACTTTTTTCAAAAAATCCAGCTAAAATTTTAAGGTTTTTTATGCGGTAATCAAAGGTCGTATTTATTTCGTGTTTGCGCTGCTCAGAAACTGCTTCTACAGTTGAAAAAATGCTCTCCTTTGAAAATTTATGCATTTGGAACAAAAGCATACCCAAAGTGCATGCAACAAAAACGGCAGCAATAAGAGCAAAAAGAAGAATTTGATAACGTTTTTTGTGAATATCAAAAAATCGTTGCATTAAAAACCTCATAAAAAAGCTACAAACAAAATGAACAATTTTAAATAATTCAAACAAAAAATACTTTTTAACAAAAAATACTTTTTAACAGTATAAATCACAAATTGCCGGAAGTCAAACATTTTTTTAAAATCATGCTCATAAATCCTTAGTCTGTATAATTTTGAATCAAATAAAAACAAGAAAATTCCTGTAAGATTTTCTAAAAAACATGATGCAATTACTTTTTAAGTTATAAAAGACAAAAACGCCAGATTTAATCATATGTCTTGAATTTTATTTCTAACACAGCAACATTACACATTGTTTATCCGTTGTTTCAAAAACTTTTTGCTATTAGAACAGTCCATTGAACACATAAAAAAATTAAACTTATTTTTAGAACCGAACATATGACACTTGTTTCTGTAAACATGCATCTTGGAAACAAACAGCTGAAATTTAATATAAAAAGCAGCATCAAAATAATTTCAGGCTTATTTCACCAGAATTAAGCAGATTACGGCAACCATCATTTTTTTCTACCACCAGCTCTCCATTTGGGGTTATATCTATTGCTTTTGCAGTATATGTTTCTGTTGCAGTAATTATTTCTACTGTTTTTCCAATAACACAAGAATTTTCCTTATATTCGCTCATAATCTTCTGCTTGTCTTCATTAAAAGTTTCAAACAGACAGTCTATTATTTCTGCTGCCATTTCCAATCTGAAAGCAGAAGCTATTTCGCTGAACCCAAAAAGTGAACCTGCCTTCTGCTGCAATTCTTCTGGAAAATCAACCGTAGTCAAATTTAAACCAATACCAAGCACAATTTTTGAAATTTTCCCTGAATTTAATATTCCTTCTGCAAGAATTCCACAAATTTTTCTGTTTTCAAGATAAAGATCATTTACCCACTTTATCTTAACATTTATATCAGCTTTTTTTTGAATTGCACGCGAAACTGCAACTGCAGCAGTAACTGTAAAAAGTGCAGGATTTTTTGAAAATTCATCTTCAAATTTGTTTGAATCAAGCAAAATACTCATATAAAGGCCTGTTTTATCAGGTGAATAAAATGTCCTGCCTAAGCGGCCTCTTCCGGCAGTCTGCTCATATGCAATTACAACAGTTCCATGAACAGCTTTTTCTGTTTTTACAGCATTTTTCAAATAAGTATTAGTTGAATCAATTGTATCAAAAATTATTATATTCTTATCACAGATATCTTTTGTGTCTTTTAATTTCTGTATCAAAAACAAAACATCTTTATCATGCGATATTTTTTGATTCTCTGCAAATTCATTTGTCATGTTCATAATTTTCCCTTCCTGTTGGTAAATTCTTACGAAAATTTTCCAGGATTTTATATTTTTTACAATAGATATATTGTTTCTGACGCAAAAACTTTATACCTTTTAAGTTTTTATATAAATAATATTTTCAAAGTCCGCTAATAGTAGAAATTTTCACATTTTCAAACTTTTTGCGCCTTTTTTTGTATTTTTCCGTCATTCAACCATGCTTCGCTCATCAAAAATCATTCATTATTCATCATAAACAAACAAGCATTTTCTGATTTTTTAGCCTATTTTTGCATCAAAAAACATAAAATTATAAGCAACTTAGCCAGCTAAAACGATATAAAACAGCTCTAAACCAATTTTATTCTTGTATCAAAAACAAATCAACCATAATATTTTTAATACAAGAACAATCTTTAACAACAAGATTGCAAAACTTGATTTTTTCTAAATTTTGACCAGTTTTAAACTAAAAAAACAGCTTTTTTCTGCATAAACTATAAAATTTTAGCCAGAAACAACAGGGAAATTCTCTTGAGAAATGCCCGAAAACATGCTTTATGCTTTCTAAATTTAACGGCAAAATTTGAACAAAAACCGGAGATAAATTTTGCATTAAATTTCATCAATTTTTAAACAAAAAAAGTGAAAGCCCTTATCAAGACTTTCACTTCAAAAACACAAGAAAAAATGAATCAATTGTTAAATCAGAGCAACCATTTTTTCAACCAGTTTTCCACTTAAGGTTGCAGCAGCTTCTTCATTAAAACTGTATGTGTTTTCTCCATTATCATCTGCCATATCACTCATGCAGCGTATAATTATAAATGGAACACTGTTCAAGTAACATGCATGGGCAATTGCCGCACCTTCCATTTCTACACAAGCAGGTGCACAGTTTTCAATAATTTTATTTTTCAGCTCTTTAGAAGCAATAAACTGATCTCCGGTTGCAACCCTTCCTTTGACCAAATCATGTCCTTTTGATTCATCTAAAGATTTAAAAGCTTTTTCAGCTGTTTCCAACAACTTTTTGTCTGCCATAAAATCAGAACATTTCATACCTGGAACTTCTGTAATTTTATAGCCGAATTCTACTGCATCCATATCATGATAAAGTGCATCTGTAGAAATTACGACATCCTGCACCTTTAATCCATGCGCCATAGCTCCTGCAATGCCAGTATTTATTACATGAGTTACTCCAAACTGCAAAATCAATCTCTGTGCGCACAAAGCTGCATTTACTTTTCCAACGCCAGACTGAACAATTACAACTGGAACATTGTTAAGAAGTCCTTCCGTAAACGTGCATGCTCCTGCTTCTGAAATTTTTATACTTTTTTCTTCTGGCAACGGCAAAAGAAGACTTTTAAGCATTTTTACTTCAATATCCATTGCTCCAATAATTCCAATTTTTTTAGTCATATACGTTTCCTATAATGCTTTCGAAAAATTTAACTTTCTGACACTTTGCGTCAAACCAGAATAAATTATAACAAAAAGCAAATTCTTTTGAAAGTATGAAACACTGAAGTGAAATTTTGAAAGACAATAATAAAATCAATATATCTCAGGCGCAGAATATTGCATTTCAATCAAAAACAGATATTTAAATCTTACATGAATAAAAAACGGAATTTATGTTCAATTTCTATATGCTAAGCGTTCTTTAATTTGTTAAAACTTAGGTTTATTTGTAACACAAACGCAAAATATTACTTATTTTTGCAATATTTGCGAGATTTTCATATATTTTGCAAAATACCGCAAGGCTTTCTATTGACATTTTTTTTAAACTGATATAATTTATATACAACAAACAGCAATACTTTTGAAAAAAGGCCGTTTTTTTCTTTCCTCCTTTAGCGGCCTTTTTTCTTTTTAAATCCCCTAAAAATTATTTAACTTCAATTTTTACGGCAAATTCATTAATGATTTTCGACAACTTCCTATATTTTCTGCAATTCACCTTTTTCTTTTTTATAACAAGCTAAAATCTGAAAATTACAGGCCAAAAAGTTTGACTTTTATTGCTTCGTAAAGTATTTTATGACAAGCGAATTTATAAATTTTTTAGGCTTAATCCGTTTTTAGCGCACAATTATGGAGGTTTTTATGTACATTGACCAATATTATATTATTCTGGTTGTACCAGCGATTATTATTTCACTTTTTGCACAATTCAAGGTCAAATCTACCTTTTCTAAATATTCAAAATATGCTTCAAAACGTGGAATAAACGGTGCACAAGCAGCACAGCTTTTATTAAAAGCAAATAACATAACAGATGTCCGCATTGAACATGTTTCCGGAAGTTTAACCGACCATTATGCACCTACACAAAAAGTTTTAAGACTTTCAGATTCTGTATATTCAAAAACTTCAATTGCAGCAATTGGTGTTGCAGCACACGAAACAGGTCATGCAATTCAACATGCACGAGGCTATGCACCGCTTTGGCTTAGAAGCGCAATTGTTCCGGTTGCAAATTTTGGTTCACGATTCGGTCCATTGCTTGCCTGTTTAGGTCTCGGCATCGGATACGGCAACACTTCTTCTGGAATCGGCTGGCTTTTAGTTGAAATTGGCATCCTGCTTTTTGGCTACTCTGTGCTTTTTTCGCTTGTTACGCTTCCGGTAGAGTTCAATGCTTCAAGAAGAGCGATCAAAATATTGCGCCAGACGAACACTTTAGACGAAGCTGAATTAAAAGCCACCAAAAAAGTACTCTCTGCCGCTGCAATGACTTATGTTGCTTCTGCTTTAACTGCAATTGCCTCATTCTTAAGGCTTGTTTTTATAGCCAAAAACCGCAGAGACTAAAGCAATAAATCTGAAACTGCTCAAAAATACTGAATAATACGCTAAATTCTGCATAAAATTTGGATTAACGCAGGATTTAGCGTAAAAAGACTACAAACCAGACAAAATTCAGAATAAACTCAATGTATTTTTAAAGATCAAAAACAAACATTGGAGCAAAAATGATTAAAATAATGTTTGTCTGCCACGGCAATATCTGCCGTTCAACAATGGCAGAATTTGTAATGAAAGACCTTGTAAGACAGGCCGGAAGAGAAGATGAATTTTTAATTAATTCGAGTGCAACAAGCCGCGAAGAAATTGGAAATGACATTCATTACGGAACAAGACAGAAACTTCGCGAAATGCGCGTTCCTTTTGAGAGGCGAGCGGCAGTTCAATTAACGGAAGCCGACTGCAGAGAATATGACTATGTAATCGGAATGGACTATGCAAACATTCGGAACATTCTGCGGATTGGCGGAGAATATGCAGAAAACAAGACACATCTGCTGCTTGAATTTGCACCGGCTTCGTACAAAGGCGGAATTTCAAGCATGTACGGCAGCACAAAAGAAATTGACGACCCGTGGTATACAGGAAATTTTGACCAGACATATAATGATGTTCTTGCCGGCTGCATCGGTTTATTGGCAAAACTATAAAACAAACCGATATTTTAATTGATTATATTGAAAGAAATTAACTATATAGTCTGAATGTTGAGTTATGAAATCCATAGTTGTTCTTGCACTGACAAAACCATAAAAACAATCTGTCAGTCCGAATTTGTTAGCATTCGGCGGCTTTCAACACGAAATCTCTTAATACAAGGGGATGCTGAAATAAATTCAGCATGACAAAATAAATTTTACATCGCTTGTATAAAACTCGACTTTTGGGCTATATACAAATACTGCTTTATTTTTTCCAGAAAGACGGAGAAAAGAACAAAAGCAAAGTATAAAGCTCAAGGCGACCGGCAAGCATGGCAAAGCTGTACCACCATTTTACAAAAGGCGCCAGAAAACCGTAATTTTGAGAAGGACCAATCATTCCAAACCCTGGACCGATGTTGCCAACCATTGCAAGACCGCCTGTAAAAGCAGAAAACAAATCAAGACCAAAAAGAGTGCCAATAAAAGTTGAAATAAGAACAAGAAATGCGTACAAAAGCCCAAATGCGGCAACACTAAAAACAAGATCTTTTCTTCCAGGGTCATTATTTATTCTTATTGTGAAAATTCCGTGCGGATGAAGAATATGACGCATTTCGTTTGAAGCCTGTTTGCCTAAAACTACCCAGCGTATAACTTTAAAGCCGCCGCCGGTTGAACCTGAACAGCCGCCGACGAACATGAGCATAAAAATAACAAACTGTGCAGCCGGAACCCAAAAAGTAAAATCTGCAGTGCCAAAACCTGTTGTTGTTACAATCGAAACAACCTGAAACGAAGCAAGTCTTGCTGCCAGACAAAAATCGTGATACTGCGGCAAAAGTGAAAAAGTAACAATAAAAATTGAAACTGCAAGCAAAGCAATATAAAACTTGAGTTCTGTATTTTTTACGATTTCTTTAAAGTTGCCTTTAAAAGCTTGAAAATAAAGGCTGAAGTTTATGCCCGAAAGAGCCATGAATATGCAGCAGACCCATTCAATTGCAGATGAATTATATGCGGCAATGCTTGCATTTTTTGTTGCAAAACCGCCGGTTCCAAGCGTTGAAAACGAATACGACAAAGCTTCCCAGAAAGACATGCCGCAGAGCATGAGCAGCAATGTTTCAACTAGCGTCATACCGACATAAATAAACCACAGGATTTTTGCAGTTGTTGCAATTTTCGGCGTTATTTTACCTTTGTCGGGGCCTGTAGTTTCTGCTTTTATAAGCTGAAAACCGCCCACGCCCAAAAGCGGCAGCAAAGCAACAGTAAGCACAACAATTCCCATACCGCCAAGCCAGTGCATCTGCATTCGCCACAAATTTATGCAGTTTGGCAATGCTTCAACATCATTTAAAATAGTTGCGCCGGTTGTTGAAAAACCAGAAACACTTTCAAAAAAAGCATCTGTAAAAGACGAAACCACGCCAGAAAGCAAAAGCGGCACGGCACCCAAAACACAGGCCATTACCCAGGCAACAGCCACAAGAACATATCCGCTCCGTAAAGACAGTTTTTTTACATCGTTTTTTTTGCCTGCAAAAAACATAATGGCAGCAAACAAAAAACAAAAAACAAAAGGCCAGACAAAGCTTAAAACAGCCTCTGTTTCACCATAATATAAGCCGCAGGTACAAGGCAAAATAAAAGTCAGAGAAATAATAGCAAGAAGAAACGAAATTAAGCGTAAAACAAGCAGAATCATTTAATCTCCAAATTTTTCAAGTACACGCTTTGTATCTTTTGCGTCAGCAATAAAGACAAGCTTGTCTCCACCAGAAAGCTGCGTATTGCCGTTTGCAATTGTATAAGCTTCGCCTTTGTTCACAAGCAGAATAAGGAAAGTAACATCTCCGCTCCGCAAATCTTTTAAGAATTTGCCATGCGCTTTTGAATTTTTTGGAAGTTCATATTCGACAGCTTCAAAAGAGCCTTCAGAAAAAGTATGAATGCCCGTAACGCTTTTTCCACGCAAATGGCTCATAATTGTATCAACAACAGCATCTTTTATAGGCACAACGACATCAATTCCAATATTCCGTGTTATGGCTGCATAAGACGAACTTGTAACAAGACAAATGCTTTTTGAACAGCCCTGTGCTTTAAAATAAGCAGAAGTAACAATATTCAGTTCATGATTACTTGTAGCTGCAATAACAAGGTCAAAATTTGAAAGATTTTCTTCTTCGACAAAGCTTTCATCTGTTATATCTGCATTATAAACAGTTGCTTCTGGGAATCTTGCAGCAGCTTCTTTGGCAAGTTCCCTGTCTTTTTCGATAATTACAAGATTCATGCGCGATTTGAACCGCTTGTCGAAAACCTTTGAAAGAAAACCGGTAGCACCAGACTTTTTCAAAATTCCGTCAGCAACATTTGAACCGACTTTTCCAGCCCCAACTAAAGCAACCTTTTTGATTGGTTTCTGCTCTAAATTTCCAGTAAGCTCAAGAAAAACAGGAAGCTGATTTTTTTCAAGCAAAAGCGAAAGCGTATCGCCGGCATAAAGTTTTGTATCACCGCGCGGCAAAAACGATTCGCCTTCATGTGCAACAACCGTAATCAAAAAGCGGAAAGGCACAAGAGGTTTTATGTCCTGAACAAGAATTCCTTCAAGCTGACTGCCTTTTTCAATATCAACAGACGCAATGGCATAATTTGAATCTTCAAATTCCATTACTTCAGCAGAAGCACCATGTTCATAAGCCGCAACAATGGTTTTTGCAGCTTCTACGTCAGGGTGAACCATAACGTCAATGCCATAAAGCGGCGGTCTTGAAGTATTTTCAAGCCATTTCTGCGCAGCTAAAAGCTTTGAATTTGCATAATAATCATCATTTCTTACACGTGCAATTTTTATTACATCAGGATAAACCGAATCAACAAGAGAACATGTAATCATGTTCAATTCGTCAGACTCCGTAAGGGCGACAAGCGCATCTGCTTTGGCAATGCCGGCAGATTCAAGCGTTTCAAGGTTGTTTCCATTTGCCTGCACTACAAGACAATCTACTCTGTTTGATGTATGACGCACAATTTCTTCGTCATTATCAATAAGAACAACGTCATTTTCTTCTGAAACAAGCCGCTTTGCAAGCTGAATGCCTGTAAAACCCGCACCGACAATAATGATTTTCATACTGCTTCAGCGTAACACGAAATGAAATGAGGTGCAAGCAAGAAACGGAAAGTCATTGCTTGAAATTTCACTTTCTTCAATTTAAGGCAGAAAAACACGCTTTCTAATTCATTGTAAAACAACAAATTAATGTCTTTTATCTTTTATGACATTCCGTACAGCCTAAAATGTGAACATGATGGGCACCGCCTTTTCTTTCAAACATTCTGGCTGTAAGATGACCTTCAACGGGAACATTTTTTTTGCAGACCGGGCAGATGCGCTTTACAGACATTGATTCAGGCGGCACGCAGTGAGGACAACCGTGAATATAGCAGAGGCGGTCGCTTGCATTGCCGCCTTCAAAAACAGATGACTGTATTTTTTCTGCTCCAACGAGGAACGTTCCGCACAAAGGACAGCACCCCGGCTGCACACCGTCTGCATATTTCTGCTGACCGGATTTTGACCGATTGTTTTTTGAATTTCTTTTCCGGTTTTTCCGTTTAAATGACAATTTTCCGCTGAAAACCAGCATTAAAAGACAGACTGCAAAAGAAAGCAGTACAAAAATTATAAACATTTGCATAATAATATATTGCGCTATAAATTCACTTGCTTCAAGTAAAAAATAACGCTATAATAATATTGTGTCTGAATTATACATTGTAGCCACACCGATTGGCAATCTTAGCGACATGACTTTTAGGGCAATTGAAACTTTTAAGAAAGTTGATGCAATTGCAGCAGAAGACACTCGCCACACATTGCAGCTTTTGACACATTTTGAAATAAGAAAACCTTTGGTTTCGTGCCGTTCACAGAATGAACTTGAAGCGGCACAAAAAATCGTTCAGCTCCTCGAAGAAGGAAAAAACGTAGCTTATGCAAGCGATGCTGGAACACCGGGAATAAGTGATCCTGGTGCCGTTTTGGTTGCAGAAGCACGAAAAGCTGGACATACGGTCATTCCAATTCCGGGTGCGTCTGCTTTTGCTTCGCTTTTAAGCGTGGCCGGCATTGCAGGAAAAACCGTAATATTTGAGGGTTTTCTTTCACCCAAACCTGGAAGGCGCCGCGCTCGTCTGAAAGAGCTGATTGAAACAAAAGATTCGTTTATTTTGTACGAATCTCCGTTCCGAATAGTTAAGCTTTTGTCAGATATTGCCGAAATTAATAATGAGCGTCGTATTGTTATTGGGCGGGAACTTACCAAGCTTCATGAAGAAATTCTTGAGGGAACAGCTGGCGAGCTTCGGGATAATTTTTCCGCGCGGAGTAAGATTTTAGGCGAGTTTTCGGTTTTTGTTGCTGGAGAAAAAAAACTGAAAAAAACTGAAAATGATGCCGATATTTATTTAGAGGAATAAGGTAGGTTTTTATGGTAATTAATCGACTTGATGGCATTAATCCGCTGCAAGATACGCAGAATGCGCAGAAGTCACAGAATAGAAATTCTGTACGCGATATTAGAGATTCCATAAATCTTTCAGACGAAGCAAGAGAGCTTTCAGAAGCTTACTACGCTTCTGAAGTTGCAAAAGAAACTCCAGACGTTCGCGCAGATAAAATTGCAGAAATTAAAGAAAAGATTAAGGATCCGTCGTATATCAACGAAGCCGTTGTTAATACTGTCGCAAATAGAATTATGGATGCATACGGCATCTAAGCAGCATTTCTGCTGTTGACGTGTGCTATTTAAAAGGCGGATTTTCTATCCGCCTTTTTTTTTCTAGCTTTCAGAAGGAATTATATGAACGATTTGTCTTTCAAGGTTGCTCCACACATACTTTTGGGCAATCAAACATCTTCAAGACTCGGAGCACTTGCATCTCCATTAGCATCAAGATATTTATTGGTTTTGGATCCTGCTACAAAAGAAACAAAAGCAAAGGAAAAACTTACACAAGTTCTTTCTGAAAGCAAAATTGATTTTATAGTTTACGAAGACATGCCAAATGACCCGACAACAGAAACTTTGGCACAAGTTCTTAAACTTTCTCAGGGTGCACATATTCAAGGTGTAATTGCCTGTGGCGGCGAAAAAGCCCTGAACCTTGGTCGTGGCGTAGCTTCACTTTTCAATGAAGACAAACCTTTGTATGACTTTGTTGATGGAGATATTTCACACAAAGAGCCTCTTCCTCTTATCTGTATTCCAACATCAATCCGGGACACTTTCCTTTTTTATGAACGTTGTGCAATTATTGATGCACGCTCAAATCAATTCAGGTTACTGAAGGTTCAGGAAGGACTTACAAAAGAAATAATTTTTGATGTTTCTTTAGGCGCAACACTTACAAAAAATCAGATTTCTTCTATTTCGCTCAATCTTTTGTGCCTTGCTTTCGAAACATATTTTTCAAACCGTTCAAGCTTTTTCTCAGATGCAATTGCAGAGAAAATTTTTGAACTGATGGCTCCGGCTGACAATTTAACAGATCCACTTGCTTCGCCTGAAACAGTTGACGAATCTCTTTTGCAATGCGGTTGCATGGCAGCTTTGGCAGCTTCTCTTTCTGCACCAGGACCAATTACCGCACTTGCTTTTGCAACATATTCAAGATACAAAGTTTCGCGTTCTTTGCTTTCAGCAATTCTTCTGCCGTATCTTATTGAAGAAGCCGTTTTCTCAAGCGACAAAATCTTAAAAGCAGCAAAACTTCTCGGCGCATGCGGCAATAATGCCACACCAGAAGAAGCAGCAGATTTGCTCGCTGAAAACATCCGCGGACGCATTGCCCGTGCTGGACTTCCAGCCCGATTAAAGGAACTGTCTGTTTCAATTGAACAGATAGCAGCTTCTGTAAATGATGCAATGCAGCTTGATTTTATACCATTTTATGCAAAACCTGTTACAGCAGACAGCCTTTTCAATCTGGTAAAACAAGCTTACTAAAAAATGATTTCACCGGAAAAACTTTTTCAAATAGAAGGCGGACAGCGCAGGCGGAAACTTGCGCTGTGTTTTGGTGCGCTTGAACGCGACATTGCAGGCACCGCCGAAGACGGCTGCGTTTATGACATTACAAGCATGCCGCGCGAAGAATATACTAAAAAACTTGCTGCGGTTCTTTTGACAGACCCGCAGCTCAGCGCAGACGCAAAAAATGAAATTGAAGCCTTAATAAAAGCAGAACCGTTTGACGAGCGTCGTCTGTGCAACACGGCAAGGAATCATCTTCTTGCCGTTATTGGAACACTGCCTGCAGAATGGGATCTTGTTATTGCGCCGCACAATGCACCAAGAGACGAAAACGGTGCACTTTTAGCCCGAAACTTTTTTGAAGGCGTTCAAGTTTACGCAGAAGACATACGTTCACCGTTTAATTTGGGCTCAATTTTTAGAAGTGCAGAAGCTTTTGGCGCAGAAAAAGTCCTTTTGTCGCCTTTCTGCACAGATCCAAATCACCCGCGTGCAATCCGTTCTGCAATGGGCTGCATTGAATCAATTCCATGGGAACGCACGTCTTTAGACGATTTAGACCCGAATATTCCGGTTTTTGCACTAGAAACAGGCGGAACGCCTTTAGAAGATTTTGTTTTTCCTAAAAAAGGCATTGTCATTATCGGATCAGAAGAACTTGGATGCAGCCCGAAAGCACTTGAAAAAGCATCTTATGGGCGCGTTACAATTCCAATGACAGGCATAAAAGCTTCTCTTAACGTCGGCGTTGCTTTTGGCGTTCTGATGAGCGCATGGACACAAAGCCTAAGGCTTGGACAATGCAAATGACGAACCTCAACGCAGAGCGTTCGAGGTATCGTCGTTCTAAAAGGAAATTACACTCCGGATCCAATACCCTTCATACGACGCAGAGCGTCGGGGTATTGAACCCGTCGGCGCGAATAAACCAAAAACCGACAGTTTTTATAGCCGGAGCCACCAGTATCTTTGGGCTTTCGTCTATAAAGGAAGTTTTTAACAGTCTTGGCTTTAACACTTCGTTTGTTGATGCTCCGTTTATGGAACCCTTTCTTTCAGATGAAGAAACCGAAAAAATCGAATTTTTAAAAGAAATAAACATTTCAGACTCAGATTTTGTTCTGCCATTAAGCGAATACTGGATTTCTTACTGCCTGAATAATCTGGATAAAAATATTGCACGCATCAGCAAAAAAGCGCTTTTAGCTTCAAGATCAAAAATATTGTTAAACGAGACACTTCAAGCTGAAAATATAGATGTGCCGCAAATATTTGCTACAAAAGAAGAAGCATACAAAGCACTTCAATCAAGCAAATCATTAATCATCAAGCCCGAAGGCCTTCATTCAGGCTATGGCGTTGAAATATTAAAAGACCCGGATATGGAACTTTTAGAAAAATATTTTCTGCAGGCCAGCACTTTGAAAAACAAAGTAATGCGAATCATGCAGATTGAAAACAAAGGCGCACTTTTTTCGGAATATGTTGAAGGAACAGAATACAGCGCTGACTGTTTCTGGTTCTGCGGAAAAATGAGTCTTGTGCGCCTGTGCAGAAAAAACATCGTCAACATTAAAAACAAACCATGCACGGCGTGCATTCAGCTTGTAGAACCAGATGAACCTGCTATTTATGCTCTGCAAAACTGGATGAATGCGCTTTTTGAAAAAACAGACATTTCATTTGCACAGTTCGATTTTATAATTGAAGAAAAAACAAAGCGAATTCTTCCGATTGATTTTGCAACAAGAATCGGCGGCGGAATGACAGAACTTTTAAAAGAACTGCCGTTCAATACCTATAGCGAAGCTGTTAAAAATGCAAAAGAAAATGAAACAAACAGGTTTTCTGCAAAAAGCTTTCTCAGCATTTTTGATGACGAACCCGATAACAGCCTATACACACAGCTTAATTACCTTTCAACAAAAAGCGGTTATATAATCAACGATAATTATCCGCTTTACGGTAAAAATCAAAGCAGAAAAATCATTTACAAACATAAAGGCGATTATGCAATTTCAAACCCGTCAAGCGTGCAGAGTCGGCTTGCAATTGTGCTTGCAAAGCTGAAACAGTCTGAAATAACAGATGAACTTATTGATTCGCTTCTTTTAGGCGAACCTTTCATCGGCGAAAAATAAACAAACGGCTGCAACAAACAGCATCTTTCTTACACAGTTTTCCTCATATGCACAAAAAAAGGGACGCCCAAAAAGATTAAATTCTATGTCATTCCGGACTTGATCCGGAATCTAACACACTATATGAAGCATAGATGCTGAAATAAATTCAGCATGACAGAACTTATTGGACATCCCTTTTTTGAAAAAGCTTTAAGGCTTTTTATTTTGTCATCAGTTTATTGATGCGTTTGACGAAATCTGCAGGATCTTTGAGTTCTCCGCCTGAAACAAGCAGAGCCTGATCAAGCAGAACATTTGAAACATCTGCAATATATTCTTCGTCAGAAGAGGCTTTTAACGCAGCAACAAGTGCATGGTCGCCGTTAACTTCGAGAATTGGTTTTACTTCGCCCATTGTTGCCTGTCCCATTGCTTTCATCATGCGTTCAAGCTGAAGAGACGGGTCGTTTTCGTCAACAACAATGCAAGAAGGAGAATCTGACAGACGTTTTGAAAGAACAACATCTTTTACGCGGTCGCCCAATGCTTTTTTGATTTTTTCAACAACAGGTTTGAATTCTTCAGCCTTTTTCTCTGCTTCTGCTTTGTCAACGCCAAGTTCTTCATCGCTTCCGGCACGGTTTACAGCCTTAAGGTCAAAATCTTTATATTTGTTCAAAGATGGAATAACGATATCATCGATTTCGTCTGCCATGATGAGGACTTCAAAACCTTTTGATTTATATGCTTCGAGAAGCGGAGAAGAACGAAGCTGTTTTTCGTCTGTACCGGTAATATAATAAATTGCTTTCTGTTCAGGCTTCATGCGCTGAACATAGTCTGCAAAGCTTGTCCATTTATCGTCGCCGGTGCCTTCTTCAGCTGTGCTCTTAAAGCGGATAAGGTCTGCAATTTCTTCTCTGTTTGCAAAATCTGAATAAAGACCCTCTTTTAACGGACGGTTATATTGAGCAATAAACTTGTTCCACTGTTTTTTGCCTTCATCATCAGTTTTTTCTGAAAGTTTTTTGAATTCACCGAGAAGTTTTTTTACAGAAGAAGTCTTGATGTTTGTCAAAATACGGTTCTGCTGCAAAATTTCACGGCTTACGTTAAGTGGCAAGTCTTCGCTGTCAATAATTCCTCTTACAAAACGCAAATAAGACGGCAAAAGCTCTTTGTCATCATCTGTAATAAATACACGCTTTACATAAAGCTTTACGCCGCTCTTATAATCAGCCTGATACATATCAAAAGGAGCTGTTTCTGGAACATAGAACAATGTTGTATATTCCTGTGTGCCTTCTGCATGTGTATGAACATACATAAGAGGATCAGCTGTATCATGAGAAATAGTTTTATAGAAGTTATTGTAATCTTCAGGCTTTAAATCGCTCTTTGAACGCTGCCACAATGCACTTGCACTGTTAATCTGGTCAACTTTTGATTCTCTGCCTGTTTCTTTGCCTTTGTCGTCATATTGCTTCTGGTCGTAATGAAGGAAAATCGGGAAAGCAATGTGGTCAGAATATCTTTTTACGATTTCTTCAACCTTCCAGCGTGAAGCATAAGAATTATCTTCTTCGTTAAGGAACATTACAACTGCTGTTCCGTGCGAAGCATCAAGACCATATTTTTTTACATTTTCATCATCAAGTGCAACTTCTTCAAGTTCATAAGAATTTGTGCCGTTGCTTGACCATTTACATACAGCTTCTGTTGCAGCTTTGCGGCTGTAAACATCAATTTTTGAAGCAACCATAAAAGCTGAATAAAAACCAACACCAAACTGACCGATTAATGCAGAATCTTTTTTTGCATCTTTTTCGAGCTTTTCAATAAAAGCTTTTGTGCCAGAACGTGCAATTGTACCAAGGTTTGCAACAAGATCATCTTTGTTCATACCGATTCCGGTATCTTTTACAACAAGAATTTTCTTTTCTTCATCAAATGAAATGTCAATCCGCGGGTCAAAATTTACAGATTTATAAGTTTCATCAGAAACTGTAAGATATTTCAATTTGTCCAAAGCATCAGAAGCATTTGAAACAATTTCGCGCAAGAAAATATCTTTGTTTGAATACAATGAATGAATGATAAGTGTCAGAAGCTGGTTTACTTCTGTTTGAAACTGATAAGTTGCCATTTCGCAAATCTCCTAATAACAGCTGCATTTTATCCGCAGTCTTCATAAAGAAAGCTTCTTTTTAAGAACTTTCTTTATCTAAAATACGAATTATTTTGAAAAACGGCAAGATTAATCTTAAAGATTTGAACTTTTCAGAAATATTTTATAAGACCCGTTTTATATATCCTTTCCTTCTTACCCATAACGTGCAAAGTATTGCAAGTTTTCTTATTCTTTATTACATTAAAGGCAGATGTTACGTTTGAGATGACTGTCGGCAATAATTTGCCTAACGGGCCAGACGGCTCCTACCACTACATCGCCAAGTATATCAACCCTAAACATTTTATTTATCTCATTTTTTATGGCTTTGCTTTGTCTGTTTTTGCAGCTTAAACAAAGTCCTGGAGGTTTTATGAACCCACGTGTTAAACGGTATCTTATTGATGCCATGAGTGGAATGGCGCAGGGATTGTTTGCTTCGCTTTTGATTGGAACAATCATCAAAACATTAGGTCAGCAGCTTTTAAGACTTGGAACAAATCCAGTTTTTACCTTTCTTGTTGATGCCGGAAATTTTGCTTCGGAAAGTCATGTAGTTGGTGCTGCAATGGCCGTTGGTATTGGTTTTGCAATGAATGTGCCACAGCTTGTGCTTTTTTGTCTTGCTGCCGTTGGTGCTGCTGCAAATGTTACCGGCGGTGCAGGCGGTCCTCTGGCGGTGCTTTTTATTGCAATAATAAGTGCAGAACTCGGCAGCCTTGTAAGCAAAAAAACTAAAATCGACATTCTTGTAACTCCTTTAGTAACAATCTTGAGCGGAGCACTTCTTACTGTTCTTACAGCTTCTTATATTGGAAAAGCAGCTTCTTCTTTTGGAAACCTCATTGTGTGGGCAACAACTTTACAGCCGTTTTTAATGGGCATGCTTATTTCTGCATTAGTCGGCATTGCTTTGACACTTCCCATCAGTTCTGCTGCAATCTGTGCAGCACTTGGCTTAACAGGTCTTGCAGGCGGTGCTGCTGTTGCAGGCTGTTCAGCACAGATGATTGGTTTTGCAGTAATGAGCTTTAGAGAAAACCGTGTAAGCGGTCTTTTGTCACAGGGACTTGGAACTTCCATGCTCCAGATGCCAAACATCATTAAAAACCCGAGAATATGGATTCCGCCGATTTTGACTTCTTTGATTACAGGTCCGATTGCTACATGCATTTTTGGTCTTGAAATGAACGGTGCAGCCGTTTCAAGCGGAATGGGAACTTGTGGTTTTGTCGGTCAGATTGGTGTCATTACAGGCTGGTTCAGTCCAAGCGAAGCTGCCATTAGCCACGGCGCACAAGCCATAAACCCAGGTTTTATCGACTGGTTTGGGCTTCTGCTTGTCTGCTTTATTCTGCCGGCTGTTCTTACTTATGCTTTTGGCTTAATCTTGCGCAAAATAAACTGGATTAAAGACGGAGATTTGACGCTGGAATAAAAGAATGGTTTCTGCATAAATTGGAACACATATTTTGATTCAATTCGGAAAAAAGCTATCGGCATAAGCCGATAGCTGCCGCTTTTGGTTTTATTTTTGTAAAATATCCCATAAAACACACCAAAATTCTAAAAAAATCACAATAAATAGGTAAACACTTTTTAGGAGTTTACTTATTATGGAAAACATTCTTACCCAAAAATCGTTTGATGATTTAAAATGTTCAGACAATTTTATGTTTGCAAAAATCATGGAAGACCCAGACCTTTGCAAGGCAGTTCTTGAAACACTGCTGGACATAAAAATTGAACGACTATCGTACCCTGAACCTGAAAAAGGCTATTCGCTAGCGCGAATAGCGGCGAGATTTTTGCTTACGCAAAAACTCGCAAAACTTGTAGAAGTAACGGCTTGAACCAATAAAAAATGGAAACCAATCATTGTCGCGAAGAACACAAACAAAAAATGTGAATCATCTGCAGTTTCCAAAGGCTGCCGAAAGCCTTTGGCAGTGCCGGAAAAGGATAGGGTTTAAGGGAAAGGAAAAACCTCGCTTCTGAGTAGGGGGTTGTCCTTTCCCTTATTAGTTCCAATGCTTTCAAGCGTTAAATTTACATCTTGAAGACAAAACATATAAGTTGTTTTATAATTGTTCAAAGTGGAAAGAAATAACAAAACAGAATAAATCTGCACTACTTAAGTTCTTCCTCACCGATGAAGCAGATTCAGACCTTTGCAACAAACTAAAAGACAAGGAGCGGAAAATAAAAATGACAGAACGAGCTAGAAAAGAATACATGGATTACTGCATGATTGTTAATTCCGCAAAAGAAGAAGGCATTTCAATTGGCAAAGAAGAGGGTATTGCCATCGGTGAAGAACGTGCAAAACTTGAAGCTGCAAGAAATCTAATTTTAGCAAACATTGATTTAAATGTTATTGCGCAATGTACAGGCTTGTCTCTTGAAACCGTCCAGCAACTTGCAGAAACGGTTTCGCATTTGGATTGTGCTACAAATTTGGGTTAAAGCTGACAGTTTTTGCAAGCAAAAACTGATAAAGACTTAATCAATATGACAAGTCTGCGTGCCATGGAAGGCACGCTCAAGCAGAGACAGTTTTGTGCAAACAAAACTGTTTGTTACGAAATTACAAGGAAGTAATTTCGTAACATGCGTTTGACCAGCAGTACGATTACGGAAAAAGAGCTGAGTATCAGGTTTCAAGGCTTGAAACTACGTACCTTACAAAAGGCGATGACTGGGAAGAAGCACCTAAAGTTTATCAGATAAGCGTGCTTAACTTTATCTATGACCAGAACACAAAAGAACCGGTCAGCAGATATGCCATGCGCACAAAAGACGGACGTGAACTTTCAAATGCG
>JAZQNK010000050.1:0-2556 GCA_045627325.1 Treponemataceae bacterium
GCACTCTGGTCTTGTGCTGTTGCAGCAGTTTCTTTTGCAGAATCTGCTGTAATTTCTGCAGCACTCTTGATGCTTGCGAATTTTGCTTCAAGTTCTTCTGCTGTTGCACAGCCTTCGTCAATTTTGGTTGTACCGCTTTCACTTGCAAGAATAAGAGTGTCTGAAGAGTGCTGGATATTTGTAATGCGCTCTTTAATCTGTTTTGTATTGTCAATGATTCCATCAGCAAGACGGCGGATTTCGCTTGCAACAATATGGAAGTTTTTGCCTGCTTCGCCGGCACTTGCAGCTTCAAGTTCTGCATTAAATGCAATAATCTTAGCCTGGTCTGCAACGCTTGTAATCATTGTTACAATTTCCCAAATGTTGTCAATTTCTTTGCTGAGTTTCTTAATGCCGTCAATTGTGTTTGCATTTGCTTCAAAAATTTCATGCAGTTTTTGAACATTTACTTCAAGTGCCATTGCACCGTCTGAAACATCTGCTGTTGTTTTGTCTGCAACAGAAGCAACATCTTCAATTTTTGTTGCAATATTTTCAGAAAGGTTGTTTGAGTCTTCCATTGTTGCAACAATTTCTTTTACGGCCGCACTCTGGTCTTGTGCTGTTGCAGCAGTTTCTTTTGCAACGACAGCAAGGTTCTGTGTCTGTCCAAAAAGATTGTCACCAATTTCCTGTTCAGAAAGGCGCATCTTATAGAATTTAACAACTGCAATATAAAATCCTGTTCCAAGAATAAGAACTGCAATTGCAACTATAAAATAGATAACAACTGCAAAGCCTGAATAAAGTGTTTTATTATCATATTCAGAATAGGTCAGCATATTCCATTGAATGTTTTCAACGATGCTAAGATAATATTCACCTTTTCCGGCTTTAAAAGATTCGCGTATTTCACGGTTTTTCTTGTCTAGAAGTGATACTGTTTTTTTTGCAATTTCCTGTGGCAGTACATCGTTAATTGTTGCACCTTTTTTTACAAGTGACATATCTTTTGCACCAACAATATTTGCGTTATTGTCTACGAAGTAACATGTAATGTTCTTTGGTACTTTTGAAAAAATATTTTGTTCCATGTAGTTTTCAATAGAAAATGCTGTTCCGATTGCACCAGTTGATTTGCCATTTGTATCAAAAATTACGGCTGCAATCTGTACTTTAAGTTCGCCTGTTCTTAAATCTGGAGCAAGGGTAACAAAATAAGGTGTTTCTTTTGAAAGGGCTAAAGTCTGCTGAATTAATGGCTTTAATTTTTCAACAGCAGAAAGGGGAACCGGCTGCATGTCAGACATATAGACCATATCATCTGCCTTGCTGTAATACAAGGACCATTTATCTGTGAATCTGTTTGTATACAAAGCAGCTTCTGCTTTCATGTCGCTTTTATATTCCGGATTAGAAGGATCTGAGCAGTATTTTTTTGCAACAATGGAGTTTGAAAACTGAATTACAAGATTTGCTTCTTCTGTAACTCTTTCCATAAATGCGCTTGATGTACGTTCAATAAATTGAGGCAGTCTTATTTCTGCTCCATTAAAGAAAATAGTTTTAGCTACTATTTGATAGACAATAGTCATTGTTGCTATAAGAGCTATTTCAGTAATGATAATAATTAAGGAAATTTTCTTCACTGGTGTCATTGCCAAAATGGAAGTATCGCTAGCATCTTTAGTCATAAAATTCTCCTTGTAAAACACCGCGTTAGCGGAAGCACATGGGGTGTTGAATAAGCAGCTTGAAAATGCAACGCATCTGCATGCTGCAGTGATAAAAATTACATGGAAGTAATGTGTTATCACACCTCATTAGCCTGATTCTGCTTTATGATGTTATGTACGCTTCTTAAAGTTTATCACAAGAATGGACAAAAATGTTAATTAATTTTGTGAAATAATTAAAATATTTGAGTTTTTAAAGAATTTTTATTCTTGCAGAGTGGTGCTGTTTGTTCAGTTATGCGTTTCAGCAGAAAATATATGTATAAGTACTGTGCATAAAACTAAATGAATTGTGGAAATAACTAAAAAGTATTGGTATATAGAACTTTGTTCGGCATCTGCGTAATGTTAAAAATTTGTACATTGGTGTGTCTTCTGTATTGGTTCTGTGGATACACTATGCATTTAACTTATTGGTCATGCTGGTTTATTTCGGATAAAAATTTTAATAAAAAAAGTTGATGATGATATTGACAAAAAAACATTATAAGTGTATTCTATTAACACTTACGGGCGATTAGCTCAGCTGGGAGAGCACCTGGTTTACACCCAGGTTGTCGGGGGTTCGATCCCCTCATCGCCCAAAGACCTCTGGTTTTTCAGAGGTCTTTTTTTTGCTTTTTTTGAATTTGTTCCAAGGTTGCTTGTTATTGCCTTTTTATGACAGCATTTTTGAAAATTGCTGTTTTTGGGCTTTCTCATTAATGGAAACAAAAATAATCAATAATTTTTGATAATCATATTGACATTTTTTTTATAAATCTGTATATTAACAAACGTTACGGGCGATTAGCTCAGCTGGGAGAGCACCTGGTTTACACCCAGGTTGTCGGGGGTT
>JAZQNK010000051.1:0-2931 GCA_045627325.1 Treponemataceae bacterium
CAGCCTGCCGGCGGAATGATGCTTTCTGACGGCAGCGGCAAGGACGTAAAAAAAAACTTTCAATTCTTTTAGCTGACAGCGCGGCTTTCAGGCGCGAAAAGGCGAACATCGCCGAGCTTGAAAGCCTGTGCGCTGCGGCGGAAAAGGCAGTTTCAAGCCCTCTTAAAAAGCTCTTAACAGGTTGGCTTAACGGCGTTAAAACGCCGGATAAAGACACCCTTGAACAGCCTTATTTTCCAGAAGACGACGAGGAGCTGATAGAAGCGTGCCATACGCTTGTAACAGCGTCGTATCTTCTCGGCCAGTTCCATGCAGAAGAAGAGATACCGCCCGAAAACCGCAAAAAGATTGACGCCGCCGACGAAGACGAAAAGCTTCTTGCCAAGGCTGGCGGCATCGACATAAAGAACAAGAAAGTGCCTTTCACAGAGGCAATAGACTTTCTCAAAAGCAAAGTTCCCATGACAAAAGCCGAATGGAGCGCGCTCAACAGGAAATTGCAGTTCCGCGCGTTCACAATGGCAAAGCTCGGCACTGCAACAGAAATAGAAACCGCAAAGCAGATTCTTGCAGATGCCGTTGAGAAAGGCGAAACCTATGCGGAAAGCTGGCAGACGCTCAAAGATTCTCTCGGCGGCAATCCGTCTTTCAAGCCCGGCTATTGGGAAACAGTTTTCCGCACGAACACGCAGAGCGCATACATGGCAGGAAAATTGCAGAAATACGAGAAAACCGGTGTTGCAGCGTATCAGCTTATGGTTGTGGAAGATTCTCGCACGAGCAAAATTTGCAAGCATCTTTTAACAGCAAGCGGCTATGGAATGATTCTCCCGGTAGATCATCCTTTCTGGAAAAAGTACGGCTATCCAGGCTATCATTTCAACTGCCGTACAAGCATCTGCCCGATTTATCCGTCACAAATCGGCAAAATGGGAATTAATGTAGACAATCCTTCCATGAGTCACTTTGCAAAATTCAAACCGCAATCAGAATTTGGCGGCAATCCGCTAGATAAAGAAAGCTGGTGGAAAATGACTGATTCAATGATTAAGAGAGCTGAAGATTTTGGTATTTGGGCTGATATTCTGCAACAAGCTTTTAATATGGATATGAGAAGCTATCAAAAAGAACTTTTGCAAGGCTATGAACTTGCATATAAAGGGCATAGAGGCGGATATGTTCAAAAAGCCAAGAATTGGGAATATAGTAAGAAAGAAATGGATGCTGCCCAAAAACTCGCTATAGAAGGGCATCAAGTATATCTTTTACCTCGTAACAATCTGGCTAAAAAAGTAAAAAGCCCTGATTGTCTTATTGATAATGAAATCGGAGAATTTAAACATCAAGAAACAATGTCTAAAGGAGCAATCGAACATGAAATAAAAAAAGCAAAAAAGCAACGTGCAAGAATTGTTTATTTAAAGGCTTTAGATGATATGCCAAAAGAAGAAATACAAAATGGTTTAAAATCGGAAGTTTTACGGTCGCCTATAAAAATTGTTTACTTGGACTGGAAAGGTCATATGAGAAAGCTTTCAAGAAAAGTAATACGAGAAAAAAAGTGGTAAAAAATGAGCATCTGGTGGCTACCAACCAAGAAAGGGCCAGCAGGTCAGATGCTTTATAACGGGTCTAGGAGACACTCCTAGTCCCAACACATTTACTATACCACATTCTCCCAAAAAAGCAAGTCCTTACCGCTTGCTTTTTTTATGCTCAAAAATAGTTCCTATAAAGCCGAAATAAAAATTGACGGCTTGAAATTGTTTCACTATAATATTGCTAGTCTTTTTTATGTGTCAAAAGGAATAAGAAATGAATACATCAGAATACAAATTTGTTGGTGTCGGCAAGATTGTTTTAAAGACATTCGACAACGAAGATTACAATATACCTCATCTGCACTGTCTTATAAACAAAACCGAAGACGGCTTTGAATTCATAAACCTTGAATTCGGGCTTGTAACATTTGCAGAAAATACGGAAGAAGCGGCAGAATCTCTTACCAGAATGTTGATTGAATACATCAAGCGAACAATAGAAACGCTTGGTTTTAAAACTCTTATAGACGTTGTTTCAAAGGACAGCATGAATAACTTTTGGACGGAATACAGAAAAATAGAATTTTCTTTTGCCGAAAAAAAGATGGACATCGGACACAGAGTTATAGATGCCATAAAGAAAGAAGCTATTGAAGAATTCAAGCGTCAGTACGGAATAGAACCGAACATTAAATTCAGTCTGGTTGAGAAAGCTGCATGATAGAAGCTGACATTGTTTTTGAAAAGCTTTTTGAAAAAGGATATGTAAGCAGATTTCAATGGAAGAACATAAACAAAGCAACAAGTAAATATCAGGTTTCATTTTATTGTGAAAAATGTGACTTGACTGCACTTCATTGTTTTGAAATTTACGTCAAGGACGGTGTTCATTATATCCGCAGAACAGAATTACAGATTTTCCTTGCCTTACACGGAATAAAAATAAATTTTCCAAGTATTTAAATAACAACAAAGCCCCAGATGCAAAAATCCGGGGCTTGTTTTTTCTTATCTGTATACACAGCTGCCCATTTCGTTCAGCTGCCAGTCTTTTGGCTTTAAGCCGCCTGTATGTTCAAAGTAACAGCCGGGTTTCTGCTGCGGCGCATAAAACACGTTATACGCGCAAGTATTGCAGCCAAAAACCGGATTTTGACTTACGTGCTGGCAGTGCTGCACCATGTCGCGCACCATCCTGCGCAGCGTAAGTGTTGCTTTGGGCTTGTATTCAAATTTTGGTTTCATTTTCCAGTTCCTTCAAAATCCTGTCGTGCAGGTCTGCCCAGTAACAGGCAAGGCGGCATTTTACGCGCTCATTTAATCCGTTGGCTCTGTCCAGTGTAATACCGTCAAGCATCATACCAAAATCAGTCATCATGTCTTCAATGTC
>JAZQNK010000052.1:0-35416 GCA_045627325.1 Treponemataceae bacterium
AGAATCAGCATTGGCTCAGTGTTTCATGGCTGTAGCTGGATTTGTTCGTAAGATGAGTGGAACAGATGCTCCTGATACTGATGTTATGAACAATCATGTTGCTAAGATGGTTGAAGAAGCATTGAAATACAACAAAGTTGAGAATGTTCTTGAATCAGGAATTGATGAAGAATTATTTACTCCAGAATATTTTGATCGCCTTGCAGATGTTAAGTTGCCTGCTACTAAGCTTGAACTTTTAATAAAGATGCTAAAGAAGCAGATTCAAGAGTTTGGAAAAACAAATGGATTGGCAGCAAAGACATTCCAGGAAATGCTTCAGAAAACAATTGATGAATATCACGAAAGAAGAAAACAACTTGATGCAGAAGAAGCTGGTGAAACACAGGAACAGGCTTCAGAAAGTATTATAAAAAATGCCACAGAACAAGCTCTTGCTATTCTTAAAGAGATGAATGAAAACAGAGAAAGTTTCCGTAAAATGGGATTAACTTTTGAAGAAAAAGCATTCTATGACATTCTTGTAGCAATGCGTGATAAGTACAACTTTGAATACGGTGAAGATAAAACTGTAGACGGTGTTGTTATTAATGACAAATGTAAGGTTTTGGCTAAGAAGGTAAAAGAGATTATTGATACAAAATCATCTTTTGCAGATTGGCTTAATAATATGAACGTTCGTAATCAGCTCAAACTTGATATTAAGATTTGTTTGGTTAAGAACGGATATCCTCCACAGTATAGTCCTGAAGTATTCAGTCAGGTTATGGAACAGGTGGAGAATTTTGAAGAGAATTCGGTGAATTAAAATAAAAATATTACAAGGGTCATAGAATGAAAGATATCAACGAATGTACAGTAATTAATGATGAGACTCAAAAAGTAAGACAAGGAGATATTTTCTCTTATCTTAATTCAGAAGGTGTAGAACAATATGGAATTGTAATTACAGGAGATTGTGATATAGATAAAGGGAAATGTAATAATATTATATCTTTTTGTTCAATATTTACTGCAAAGCATCATGTTGAAACTGTTATTTTGAAAAAGAAAATTAATAATCAATTGGATTCATTAAAACAAAGAATTACATCACAATTAAAAAAGATAGCAAACGATGAAAAATTTTCGGAATCATCTTTTGAGAGTGTTATGCTTCTTGATTCTGAAGGTCTACAGAAATATATTCCTGCAGATTGTTTTAACGGAAATGATAAAAAGAGAAATAAATTTATAGACGAAATAGATACTTATAAGAAGTATTACAAAAATGAAACTTTCAGTTTTGAAGATTATAAAAGTATTTTTTTAGTTACTACTGGAAGTCAACCAAATATGAATAATCTTATAAGTGAAATAAAAAATTCTTTTAAATCTTTGGCAGGTGATTTATTTTATATAAATGATATTCCTGAATTAGATGAGAAGGGATTTGTTGTTTATTTACGCTATATTAATACTTTTCCAGAGCAAGATTTCTATGTTACTAACAAAGGTGTAAAAACTTTGTTTAGAATAGCACGTCTTAATCCGCCCTTCATACATAGTTTAACACAGCATGTTGGGGCGATGTTTTCTGATATTGGTTTGTCCAAAGATTATGAAGATAATCGTGAAGAAACAATAGAAAAAATATTAGTTATTTAGGAGGTTGTATATGATGAATATGGTTTTAACAGAACAATCATTATTAACTTTTGCGAATGTAATAGATGAAGATTTATTGAATAAAGAACAAATTCCAAATTCAGATATTTATGTATCTTTGAAGTATGAAAACTATTCTGTTTTCTTAACAGGAAATGATAAAGATAAACATATTGAACAATTACCATTTATTTTAGTTGATGTAAGTCTATTTCGTGAGAATATCGATATAGTAAAAGATTCTTTATTTTCAATTCATGCCGCTGTTGTCAGTTTTAATCAAAATAGAAATTTACGAAAATATATACCAAATAAGAAATATTGTGAAAATAACTTATTAATATTGGAAATATCACAGAAATATATTTATATTTTAGTAAATGTAAATGAATATGGTTCAATATATGTTTTTTCAGTAAAAGAAAAATTGATTAAGGATTATTCTAAAGTAGTACCAAATGAAAATGTATTATTAGAAGAAATAGAAAAGAATAGAGAGTTAATTATCAAGGAATATCATGAAGTCTTAGAGCATCAACAATTATTATTAAGTGATAATTACAACTTTGACTTATTTTTTAATGATAAGCAACAAAAGAATTATACATACAATGATTGGGAAAGAGTGTTAACAAATAGACAATCAACTTTTTTAGATAAAGAAATAACAAATCGACTGTTATTGCGTGGTCCTGCTGGTACGGGAAAGACATTATTATTAGAACTTAAAATTATACAATTACTTACAAAAAAGCCTGATTTACGAATTTTATTTACTTGTCATAGCTGGTCGGTTGCAATTCAAGTAAGCGATTTTATTTCGAATATAGATTTAAATATTGGGAATAAGGTAGATGCATATCCTTTATTAGCATTGGCACAAGAGCAAACTATAGATGAACAATTGAATGTGATGACTTTAGGCGATGATAGTTATACGGGAAAAATTGAACAAATAAAATTATTAAATAAAATAATACAGAATTATAAGACTTCCACTGATTGGAAAATTTTGCGAAATTCTTGTTCTGAAGAATTTATAAATAATTTTGAGTCTATTACAGATACAAATAATAATTTCACATGGAGTATTATGATTGAAATTTCATGTACAATTTCCGCCAATGGTATCATGGATGATATGCTTGGTTTTGAAAAATATAATCTAATTGAACGACAACCATGGATGCTTCCTTTGAAAAATGAATGTGAAAAAAAAGTTATCTATAACATTTACACACAATTACTTTCATATCTAGATGAAAATAATACACAAACAACCGACATGATTTTTAATGATTATTTAAACTATCTTTCTGGGTTTTCATGGAATAAAAAAAGAAAAGTTAGTGGTTATGATTATATTTTTATTGACGAAATGCAATTATTTAATGCTCAAGAAAAATCTGTTTTAAACTATCTTACAAAAAATGCAAAAGAATACCCTAAAATAGTAATGGCCATGGACCCTAAGCAGTCTGTGGATATGATATATAGCGATTTTGGTATATCTAGTATATTGACTAATGAACAGCCTATTGTTGAGTTGGATAATGAAATATGTTTAGATGAAGCTTTTAGATATACACGACAAATACTTCAATTTCTTAAACATATTGATTTCTGTTATCCAGAGATGGGGTTTGGAAATAACTGGAACAATAATATTAAAAACATTGTATCAAAGCAAGCTGATGGAGAAAAACCAAGTTTCTATTTGATGGATACAGATAAAGAATTAGAAAAAGCAATGCAAATTGCAGAACAAGAATCTTCAAATAAGAGAGTCGCAATATTATCACTTCAGGATTCTTTATTTCTTAAAATACAGGATAAAGTAAAAAACAATAGAAAATATAAAGTCATAGATGCAATGAATAAATCTCATGCACTAAAATATGTAAAACAAAACATATATATAAGTAAACCTTCATATGTGATTGGTTTACAATTTGATGTTGTAATATTAATTGGATGCTATAGTATTTATGAAAAAAATGCATCAAATATTGCATTCTACAAACGAAGATTTTTATCTGATCTATATTTAGGTGCTAGTAGAACAAAATTTGGTTTATATCTTATTGGTAATAAGGAAGCACCTTCTATACCAGATGTTATACAGTCTGCAATAGAAAAGAAAGTAATAGTACAAAAGTAAAACTATTTGCTCAAATTTAAAGGTCAAATAAAAAGTCAAGTCAAGTAAAAGTTCATGCTTCTAACTGTGATTAATAGTGTAGATTTACCCCAAAATTCATGTTAAACTACACTAAATTTGACTAATTGAGTCTATAGGAAAGGTAGGTGGCCATTCAAATCCAGAATGGCACAATAAAATCCAGCGAATGCTGGATTTTATTATTTTAAATGATTTTCCAATAGTCAAACGGCTCGAAGAGACGTATGACCCACCTACTTCAGGATTTCTAGTAAAAAGCTGGAAATCCTTTTTTTTATATCTAATTCGATTGATTCTATCTGAAAAAAATCTAAAAAATATGATATATTATATAAAGATTATTGAAGGAGGCTCCTATGAACGAAGAAAATGAACTTGACTCATTACAGGGTATTTCTGATGAAAAAATGACAGAACTATTTAATGCCTCAATCAAAATAGAAAATGAAATAAGCCGTCTAAAAGGCGTTCCTATTGCAAAATATGATGTTCAGACAAAGAGAGCTTATTTTGAATATCCAGATGGACACATTGAATATGCAAAAGAAGCCTGAAATTGTTGTTTTTGCAGGTCCTAATGGTTCTGGAAAATCTACTGTAACAAAACTTGCAAAAGTAATTCCTCCATATATAAATGCAGACGACATTAAAAATAGTTTGTATTGTTCTGATTTGGAAGCAGCTCAACGGGCAACAGAAATGCGTGAGAAGTGTGTAGAGAATCTTGAAGGTTTTACGTTTGAAACAGTTTTATCAACAAGAAGGAATCTTGATCTTTTATTTGAAGCAAAGAATAGAGGTTATTTTATTCGCTGTATATATGTGTTGACAGTTGATCCTCAAATTAATGTTTTAAGGGTAAAGTCTCGTTTTGCAAAAGGTGGACATGATGTGCCAGTTGAGAAAGTCATTTCACGTTATCATAAAGCACTTGAACTTTTACCTGAGTTAATTCAAGTTTGTGATGTATGTCATATATATGATAACTCATTGGAAACTGCTTTTAGAATATTTAAGAAACGTAAATCAGAATATTTCTTTTGGGAAAATGAATTGTGGTCGAAAGAAAATATCGAAAAATTGACAGGCATTATGTAAAGTTAATATCAACCGAAATTTTAACCCGTTATCTACCCATAAATGGTGCCAAATTCCCTAAAAAGTGCTAAAATAATGTCAACAACTGATAAATATTCACAGATAATATAGGGTTGTCTGTTCAAATCTAGGATGGCCCAAACATTTTGTAGCGAAGTGAGAAACTGTACGTAAATCACTTCCATTATGCCAAACGAACTGAGTTCGTATGACCCAATAAAATCCAACTCGCGTTGGATTTTATTATTTTAAATAGCCTTAATTTCGAGTTTTGCATTATCAGCTCGAATTTGTCATTGCCGGTCGTAGCGCCCTTTTGTCGTGCCCGGTTATTTGTCATACTGAATTTAGTTCAGCATCTGATTTGTTCTCCAAAAAACAGATTCCGAACCAAGCTTGGAATGACAAAAATACAAATATTAAAACTCGATATTCGGGCTAACAGATATTCATACCAAACACAGAAATGACACAATTTTATGAAACTCGACATTTGAGCCAGATAAATTGCTTCCGGTCAAACGGCTAAAAACGAACAGGGGTCAACTGCTTTAGAATTTTCAGTGAAAACTGAGAATCTTTTTTCAGATAAAATACTTTTCATAATTGCCTCATAAAAAAATCTAAATATGTGTTATGATTGGTATAGTGAAATATTAATGTAAAGAGGATATAAAAATGAACCAGAATGAAATTGATGCAAATCTGCTCGTCGTTTCTGCAGTTGAAGGTTATGCCCAGAATCATAATATGGCAGAAAGCGACGTTTTTGCAGAATTTTCAAAGTTCAGCATTATTCCTCTGATTCGTGAACAGTACGAAGCATTGCATACTCAGTCTCTTGAAGAAACTGTTGGTTTTGTAGAAGACGTCATGGCGCGATATACAGGAGCTGTAAAATGAAATTATTTCACGGAACAAATAAAAAATTTGATGATATCGATTTATTAAAATCTAAAGACAAAAGAGACTTTGGAAAAGGTTTTTATACAACTACCATTTTTGAACAGGCTGAAAAATGGGCTAAGAATCAGTTAGTTCGTTATGGTGGTAATGGTTCTTTTGTTAAAGAATATGATTTTATGGAAAATGCAAACCTTAAGGTTAAAGTGTTTTCTGAAATGAATGAAGAATGGCTTGAGTTTGTAAAAAGGTGCAGAACGGACGGTGGAACTCCCCATGATTATGATATTATAAAAGGACCTGTTGCAAATGATAACACTATGCGAACAATTGCATTATATATTTCTGGAATTTATACAGCAGAGCAGGCTATTGAGCAGTTGAAGTTTTTTAAGGTAAATGATCAGGTTTCTTTTCATACAGAAAAAGCATTGAAATGCCTTAAATTGATTCAAGATAAGGAAGTTTAACATGCCTCATTACACTTATAACAGTCAGGACATTACTATAGATATTCTCATGAAACTGGAAGAGGTTGTAAGAATTCTTGCAGATTTATTAAATAAACCATTTGATGAAGTTCTTGGAATGTTTTATGCATCAAAAACTTTTACAGCGTTTAAAAATACAGAAAGCTGTATGTGGGCAGAAAGTTCACAGTTTATAGCAGATGAATATTTAAGGGAAAATAATATCAACTGAAATTTAAATCTGCTGTATATCCATGAATGGTGGTAAAGTCACAAAAACTTCTGAATATTTACTGATTCAGAATGCGTCTTTTGTATAAATTGCTTCCAGTCAAACGGCTTTAAGAGGAGCTTAAGACTCAACTTTTTGAAGCAAAATGAAAAATATGCTTGAAAAAGAGGATGCTGAAATAAATTCAGCATGATAAAATAAATTTTACATCGCTTTTATAAAAACCCGACATTTGGGCTTTTAAAGAGTTTAAGGCGTTTTTATTTGTCCAGTATGAACGCCAAAAATGCTGGAATGCTTTTTAGATTTTATGAATTGCGCCGTACTACAAATTCTTTCGGCTGGTCGCTGTCAAAAATCTGTGCCTGCTTCATCTGGTCAAGATAAAAGAATTCCTGTGCACGTGCTATCTGTTCGGTTTGTTCCGTTTTCTGTTTTCGCTTCCATGTTCCGTCTTTGTTTAAAACAAAAGCCTGTTCTGTGTCGCTAAAATATGCATTAAGTGCAATTTTAAGCTGCTTTACAAGGTCTTCCTGAATGACAGGGAACATAAGTTCAACACGCCGTTCAAGGTTTCGCGGCATCCAGTCTGCGCTCGAAAGATAAAGTTCTTCATCGCCGCCGTTTTGAAAATAAAAAATGCGTTCGTGTTCAAGATAGCGGTCGATTATGCTTATGACTTTTATATTTTCGCTCATGTTTTTTACACCTGGAACAAGCGTACAGATGCCGCGCACGTTCAGCAGAATGTTTACGCCTGCATTGCTTGCTTCATAAAGTGCGCGGATGATTTCTTCATGACCAAGACTGTTCATTTTTGCCATAATCAGTGCGCTCATTCCGTGTTTTGCATGTTCTGTTTCGCGTTTTATCATTGCGAGCAGTCGTGTCTTCAAATCGATTGGCGCCATAGAAAGCCGTTTCATTGTCTGAATTGAAGAATAGCCCGAAATCATGTTGAAAAAGACAGTTGCATCGTTTGCAATTTCAGTTCTGCTTGTAAAAAGTGAAAGGTCTGCATATGTTCTTGCCGTTTTGTCGTTGTAATTGCCTGTGGAAAGATGTACGTAGCGTTTAATTCCTTCGCTTTCTTTGCGGATGACGAGCAGAATTTTTGCATGAACTTTTAGATTTGCAATGCCATAAACGACGATTACGCCTGCATGTTCAAGCTGTGCTGCCCACGAAATGTTGCGTTTTTCGTCAAAGCGGGCTTTTAACTCAACAAAAGCCGTTACATGCTTGCCGTTTTGTGCTGCGCGTTCAAGTGCCTGCACAATCGGTGAATTTCCGCTTGTTCTGTAAAGTGTAATTTTTATTGCAAGTACATCCTGATCGTCTGCTGCCTGATTCAAAAAATTTACGATTGAATCATATGATTCATACGGCACGTGACAGAGTTCATCTTTTACTTTTAAAACATCCCAGGGCGATTCGTGGAGAAGCCTTGAAGTTTTAAAATGCTTCCACTGCGGATATTTAAATTTATCCGGTGCGTCAATTGAGCCAAGCTCTGTAAGAAAGCCCAGGTCAACAAGTCCGTCAACTTCGTAAACGTCCTGTGTTTCCAGCTTGAGTCGTTCCGTAAGTGTTTTTGCAATTGTCCTGCTTGAATTGCCTGTCATTATGCGTACAACAAAAGACGTCTGCCTTTGTTCAAGAACTTCTTCCATTGCCTGAATAAAATCGGCTTCTCTGTCTTCATCAACGGCAAAGTCTGCATCTCGTGTAATTTTGAAAATTAATGTTTCTTCAACGGAAAAGCCCGGAAAAAGATATGTACCGAAAGTCTGAATGATGTCGTCTAGAGTTGTGAAATTCCTTAAATTGTCAGCTTCGTCCGGCAGCCAGACAATGCGGTCTATGCTCGAAGGAATTTGAACGACTGCAATCGGTTTGTCTTCAAGCGGAATTGCATCCAGAAGAAGTTTAGGATTGTTGTTTTCGAACATCGGTTTCAAAAGAAAAGCTGCATGAAGTTTCAGGTTTGAAACATGAGGAAACATTGTCGAAGGGTCTGTGCGGAGCGGTGTAAGCAATGGGAAAATTTCATTTAAGAAAAGCTGCTTAAGATAATTGTGCTGTTTTTCCGTGTAATCTGTTTTGCTTATATAATTTAAGCCGCATTCCGGCAGGGCTGGAAGAATTTCGCTGTTAAAGCATTTGTACTGCTGTTTTAAAATTTCATGTGCACGTTTCGAAATGCTTTTTAGTTGAGCCGAAACTGTTAAATCTGAATTATCTTTCCAGTCTGGTTTTTTGCGTTCCTGGCGTTTAAGGCTTGCTACCCGAACCATGAAAAATTCGTCAAAATTTGAGCTTGTTATGCCTAAAAATTTTACACGTTCCAGAAGCGGCACATCTTTTCGTTCTGCCTGTGCCAGTACACGTGCATTAAATTCAATCCATGAAAGTTCCCGGTTAAAAAACTGATATTTTTCAGACATAATATTTCCTTAGTGCAGAATGACTTTATAGCCAAAAATATTTTCAAACAAATCTGCTTTTTCGGTCAATGCATTTCTTTCAAGAGTCGTGTCATAAGTGCGGTTTACCACAAGATGCATGGCTTCGTTTTTAAGTTCTATCTTTATGTCTTTTATGCGCTGTGTGTGGCCGCGGTCAAGTGCGTCTGCAATTCTTAAAATTGCTGCAAGTTTTTGTACTGTAATTCTGTCATGCGGCGAAAGCGAATAAAAGCGCGTGTCGCTTGCACTTGGCGGTGCACCTTTATGGTAGCGTGCAACTTGAGAAACAATAATCATGTCGTCTTTGCTCAATCCGAAAATTTCGGAATTCGAAATGATATAAAGACTGTGCATTTCATGATTTTGGCTTCTTATAAAAGTGCCGACATCATGCAGAAGGGCAGCAACTTCAAGCAGCAGCCGTTCACGGCCTTCAAAACCAAGTTCATCCTGCAGCGTGTCATAAAATTTGAGCGCAATTGTCCTTACATACTGTGCATGTGTTTCGTCTATGCGGAATTTCCGGCAGAGGTTTAAAGCTGAAGCCGTAACCTGGCTTGCAAAATTTTCCTGAAGTTCTGTATTCGGAGAAGTATATTTGCTTGCGATAATTCCTTCGCGGATTGAAGATTTTACGACAAGAATTTCTTCTGCAGCCGTAAGGTTTATGAACAGCTGATAAGTAAGCAGATTGATTGTAAGTGCCCTTGCTTCTGCATAAGGAATTTTGAAATGTGCAATACATTCATCAATTGAATAGCTTTGAATTTTAGTTACAAATTCCTGAAAAGCTTCTCTGTTTATAATCCAGCAGTTGTCAGAAACGCTTGTGCCGATTTCTTTGGCTACAAGCTGTGCTTCCTGTCCTGTTGCAACAAACTGATGAACTTTTGCAAGCGACAGCTCTTTGTTGAGGTTTCCGCCTGTGTTATTGATGTATTCTTCAAGAAAGCGTCTTGCATCTTTTTGCGAACCCATCATTGCTTTGATGTGCTGTTCTATAATGACTGTGCCGAGGCGAAGACTGTGTACGGCTACCATTTCGCCATGATGAAGAAGCATTATTTCTGTTGAACCGCCGCCGACATCGAGAATGATGGAGTTCAGTTTATTAAAGCGGGGCAGCTGATTTTGCAGTGCATTTAAGATTGCAACATACATAAGGCGGTTTTCTTCAATTCCGTCAATAATTTTTACGGAAAAACCTGTCTTTATGCGGATTCTGTCGAGAACTGCGTCGCGGTTTCTTGCTTCGCGCAGCGCACTTGTTGCAACGATTGTTATATGGGCATTTTCTATCTGCCAGTTTGCAATCTGTTCTTTAAAACGGTTGAGAATTTGAAGACATTGTACGAGGGTTTCTCTTGAAACAAGGGAAGTTGTAAAAACATCCCAGCCAAGCGCAACAGGCAGTTCAGAATGGTCAATAAACGACCAGCTGTTGTCAGGTGCAATTTCTGCAATTGCAAGCCTGATACCTGTTGAGCCGATTTCAATAACAGCTTCAAGTTTTGTCATAACTTGTCTATAAGCATTGAACATTTGCCAGAAGGAATCGGCAATGTTTTTTTCTTTTCTCCAAGAATGTTGATTGTAAAGTAGTAAAGTTTTTCACTTTCCATATGAATTTCCCAGCCGCGCTGACTTTTGTTTGACAAAATTGTAATAAGGTTGCGCTTAAGGGAAAGATTTTCAATTCCCATTATTTCAAGGTTAGGAATAATCCAGTCAACAGTTTTACGTGGAAGACTTATAAACAGTCCGACAACGTTTTCAATCATCAGCGCAATTGTAGAAAGACCTGTGTAGTGAATGTATCTCTTTTTAGGAAATTCCGGATTGCTGCTTGATTTTGCAGGACCGCCTTTTGTCGGCGAATATGCTTCCCAAAGGTCGCCCTTTGTGTGACCGTCAAGAAGAAGTGCATCAAGAATCTGGTACAGATGTCTGATTGAACATTCGCGTGCAAGATCCCATTTCTGGTATTTTTCAAGACCTTTGATGACAACAAATGTAAGCGGCGGATAAACGCTTCCGCAATATTCATTGCCGTCCGGGTCAAAATGAGGATCGTCTGCAGAAAGTGTCGGAAACGGATAGTCTGTGCCGAATGTTTCTGGATTTGTAAGGTGCTCAACAAGCTGGTCTGCTTTGTCTTCGTTTGGAATTTCTGCCAGCATAGGCCAGAAACCAGCAATTGTTTTTACAGGCAGTTTGTTGCCGTCTGCGTCAAGATCGTGGTAGAAACCTGTATCAGGGTTCCACATAAGTGAGTTGATGCGTGTTTTAAGCGAGAAGTACATGCGTTTGTACATAAAGCTTAAATCTTTGTCATTGAGGATGTCGCCCATTGCAGACATGTACAAAGCGTTTACGGCAAGCGCACTGTTAAAATCTACCAGGAATTTTGCATTTTCACGTGGAGAATTTGACATTGTTGTTGCTGCAACCGGACATGTATAAAGCCCGTTTTCGCATTTAAAAGTCTTTTCAAGCCATGTCATATATTTCTGCATGATTGGCATGACTTCTTTGATGCGCTTTTTGTTTGCTGATTTATGGAAAAGGTTATATTCGACCCATGCAAACAAAGGCATACCGACACCTTCCGGATTGTCCTTTGAAATTATCGGTTCGCCTGTTTTTGCGTCATATTTCCAGCGGATGGCACCGCTTTCTTCCTGTTTTGAATAAAGATAGTCAAGATTCTGGTTTGCCGGAAAATTTCTGTTTGAATAAACAAGAAAAAAAGAAGCAAAGATTGATTCAAACTGGTCGATGACAAGATTTTCGCCCTGTTGAAACAAAAAAAGCTCTGAATTGATTTTATCTTCGGCTACTGCTCCGGTTTTGGGATCCTGCCAGAAGTCCTGCAGCCATGACCACGTCTTATCGTAAATATCAACAAAATCTTGATCGTAAAAATGGACTTTAGGAAAATCGCGCTTATTCACAGAGGCTCCTTTTCAGCTTGCAGTTGAACACTTTTTTATAAACTTCTGTTTGAAAAAAAATATCAGCAGAAGGTCTGGCAGTTCTAGAAATTTTGAATTGCCATAAATAAATTTAAAATCTAATGTGTACTAAAACCTCATAAGTATATCACAAATCTGCAAAAAATAGTATAGTTTTCTATGAAAATCTATTAATGTTTTGTTAAAAAAATACAAAATACTGTATTTTTTTGGCATGACACAAAGAAGGATTTATGTTTCAGTCGCATGTTTATTTAGAAGTCCGCATTTTGATTTCAACCCAAAAAAAGCCTTTTTCAAACACCAATGGCCTTGAACTTGACGGCGGAGTTTTTAAAAGAGTTTATGCATTGCTCAGGTCGTTTAACTGCTCAATTTTAGGAACTGCCTGTTATGAACGCTTGACTGGAAATATTAATGTGCCAAGTTCCGTCGGTTTTTCAGGTCTTTCTGTCAAAGTCGGCGAAAAAGGCGTAATGCCGATTGAATTTCATCGCAGGCAGAAGCTCATAAAAATTGAGGAAGTGCGCATTGAAGAAGATGCAGGACGCCTTACACATATAAACAATGTTTCAAAAATGGATTATACGTGGGCAGGCTATGCAAGCGTGCGCATTAAAACTGATGCAGATTTTGAATTAGGTGAAGAAGCGGAGCTTTTTTTGAATGAGCTGCGCCGGCGGCTTCAATACATGCAGCTTGTAGATAATATTCCTCTTGAAAACCTTATCCGCTGCAATGCTTATGTTGCACTTGCCCGTTACCCGAACAAGCCTGATTATTATGTAAAACTGCGCAATTTGAATTCGATTAACTTTGTACGCAAGGCAATAAATGCAGAAATTGACCGCCAGGAATCTGTGCTTTCTTCGGGTGGAACTGTGGAATCTGAAAGCCGCCTTTGGAATGAACGCCAGAACCTGACTGAAAGCTATAAACCGCGCACAGTTGAAGAAGCAGGAAGAAGACAGTTTGAACTTTTGGAAAAAGAAAAACCTTTTGACATGACTTTTTTGCTTGAAGAAGCTGAAAAAGAAGCACCTGTAAACGTTGATGCAAATTCAAAAGCTGAACAGCCGGCAGAACGGTGCAAACGTCTGTGCGCTGCTTATGGGCTTGCAAAAGTGCGTGCAGAATTTATCTGCGATGACAAAGCAAGGGCAGATTTTTTTGAACAGGCGGCTTTTTTTGGTGCAGACCCGATAATGACTGCGCACTGGCTTTCAAGTGAATTTATGAAACTGCTCAAACGGACGAATTCTTCGATTGCGCAAAGCCCTGTTACACCGGAACGTTTTGCAAGAATTATGGTGCTTTTGAAAAACGGGCAAATTCACAGCAGCATTGCAAAACAGCTGCTTCTGCACCTGCATGAAAACGGCGGCGAACCGGACGAAATTCTTGCAAGCAATAACTGGAAACAGATTATTGATAAAGATGTGCTTTTGCCTTTAGTGCAGGAAACGATAAATGCAAACCCGCAGGAAGCGGAAAAGCTGCGCAAAGGCGAAATGGCGCCTTTGGAATTCCTTACCGGTCTTATAATGAAAAAAACAGACGGACTTGCTTCTCCGCTTGTTGTAAAAAGCCTTTTGAAAGAAGAACTGCATATCAATATTGTTTATGTAATTTCCATGGGCGGTTCTATCTGCGGACACCGCACACAGGACGGCGCTGTTATTCCGGCAGACGGCAGAATTTTAAAAACAATGCTTCAGGACATTGATTCTTCGATACATTATCAGGTTGTGCAGATTGGGCGCATGCTGAGCGAAGAGATTGAACCTGCAGACTGGGCTGCTTTAATTGCAGAAATTGCATCTCTTATTGGAACCGGAACAGCAACGGGAATAGTTGTTGCACACGGAACGGACACGCTTTCGTATACAGCGCCGCTTTTGTACTGGCTTTTTTCTGATGCAGAAGTTCCGGTTGTGGTAACTGCTTCTTCTGAAACAAGCGATGAATCTTCTGAAGCAAAACAGAACCTTCATTTTGCAGTAAAAACTGCATGCAAAGAAAAACAGGGCGTTTTTGTTGCTTTTGGCGGCAAGCTGCTTTCTCCGCTTAATTTGAAATTTGAACGGCCGTCGCCCGATGGTTTTTCAAACTGGAACATGAAGCAGCCGCTTTATACATGCGGAGCTGGTCCTTTGAGCGGACTTTTCAACGGTTTTTTTGATGCAGACGAATTTGTAATGCGTCAGGTGCTTCGCGAAGCAGCAAACAGAATGATTGTCTGCCGTGTTTATCCGGGGCTGCGTGCAGAAAGCTATGTGCAGCTTATTGATAACGGCATAGACTATATTTTTCTTGAACTTTACGAAACAGGAACCGGAAGCATGCGAAACGGAGATTATTCCCTTAAACCGCTGCTTACAAAAGGCAGAAAAAAAGGCTGCACGTTCTTCTGCACTTCGCAGCAGCAGAGCCTTCTTGATTTTTCAGGCTATACGACAAGCCGCCGCATGTGGCGCGAAGGTGCAGTTCCAATGGGTCGCCTTACGACAGAATCTGCAGTTGCGCTATATTTTGCTGCAAGCCTTGTTTCTGACACGCGCGAAGAATTAAACCTCTGCATGGAAGCTTACGCAGAACTTTTTGAATAGCGGCTGGCTTTTTGCTTGCGCAAAAACTCGTAAAACTTGTACAGATTGTCATGCCGGATTTATTTCGGCATCTACTTATTTCTGTTATGCTGGCTCGCCGTTGTGTCATGCTGACTCGCTCTTTCTGTCATGCTGAATTTATTTCAGCATCTATTGCATAATAGACCCTGAAATGAATTCAGGGTGACAGTTTGACCAGATTCCGAAACTAGTTCGGGATGACGCTCCCTGCCTGCGCAAAAACTCGTAAAACCTGTGCATATTGTCATGCTGAATTCAGTTCAGCATCCCGGCTATTCGCTGTTGCGAATAGCTGCGAGTTTTGTTGTGCAACAAATCAGGGTACTGGAACCCAATTGGAACCGTTATATCTTAAAGTTGTATGTGGACTGTCGCCGATACAAGAAATCTCAATTGGTTTTGTACCATCCCAAGTTGTTTCAGTATTTGAGTCAACAGTAAGAGTTACATTACCCTGAAGGTAAGCAGCTGTGCCTGGAAATTCGATTATTGGTTGATACGGCAAGTTTGATACACCAGAATCTATATAAATGGTAAGGTTTCTAAGATTGACTGACAGTTTTACAGTAACCTGATTGTTTGAATAGCTAAAATCTGAATTTCCAATAGTAACTTCTTCGCAAGAGCGAAAATCTAATTCTGTAAGGTTTGTAAATGGGCTAAGATTGCCAGTAGAACCACCAAGCATGCTTCTGGTAATCGTTGTTCCTTGTGATTCTATCTTTGTTACGCCAGAACAACCGGCAAATACATTGTTAATTCCAGATGGTGAAAAAGTGTAATTTTCAGGCAATTTTATAGTCTGCAAACTGGTGCAGCCTTTAAAAGCATTTTGTCCTATAGAAGATGTAACATTATTCAAATCAACAGTTGTAAGGCTTGTGCAGTTTTGAAAAGCATAGTCGTTTATTTCCTGTACACTCGCAGGAATTGTAACACTTGTTAACCCTGTATTATAAAATGCATATCTTGGAATTCTTGTAGGTCCTGTAGAACTTGTCCACCATGTAACATTTGAAAGACTAGAACAGTCTGCAAAAGCACACTGTCCAAAAGAAGACATAAGATGGCTCAAATCAATAGTTGTAAGGTTTTGGCATCCATAAAATGCATAATTTCCAATGCTTGTAATGTTTCCTGTGGTAAGTGTTGTGATTTGAGATTGCCCAAATGCACCTGCACCTATATTTGTTAAACCTGGTGCATTTAATGTAGTTATAGACGAATTGCCAAAAGCACCTGGTGTATTTACAGAACCAGACCCCGGGATACCTCCACAGGTACCACCTGTAGCAATAGCAGTAATGCTAGAAGGCAGTGTTAAACTTGTAATTGTTGAATTTGTAAATGCACTTCCTGGAATTGAAGTTCCAATAGAAGAACCGTTTATATTTGTCAATGCTGAAATATCGATACTGTTAACGGAAGTAACGTTTGTGTTTAGGCTGATGCCTGTATTGCCATTAATAAGGCAGTCAACGACATTTATTGTACATGTTGCAGTTTCGTTTGTTGCAGCGTCTGTAACTGTAACCGTAACAGGTTCGCCAGCTGCGGTGCCAGAATTTGCAAGCGTTCCATTAAAAGATGAATCCAGTGAAACACTTACAGTTGCACCGTTTGCAGAACCTGTTAAAACAGCTGGCGAACAGCTGACTGTATAAGATCCCGTTCCTCCTGCAAGTGAAAATGATGCAGATGTTGGTGTGTCTGTAGAATTTGTGCAGTATCTGTAAATTGTTGCATTGTTTGGCGTTGTGCATCCAAAAGCAAATTTTGCTGTAAGTACTATGTCGCCGGAAAAGCCAGAAAGAACAGTTCCCGTATATCTTGCACCATTGCCTGCTTCCCAGTACGAAATATTAGAACCTGTAGAAGAAGTCCATAAATCAGCTCCCTCTACACTGGTATCAATGCCGCTTGCAGAATAATATGTTCCTTCTGGATCAGGTAGTGGTGCTGACGAATCACTGTGATGCAGTTTGTATTTATATTGAACGGCAAATTTCAGTTCTGTTGAAGAACCAACTGTTGTAGACGAAAGTGTTGCCGGTCGTGTTGAGCCGTCCTGCAGTGTAATTGTAGCGGTTCCTGTTACAACATCACCGATTGATAGTGCAGGCAGCGCATCTCTTGTTGAAGAAGCATTTAATCCTGTTAAAGTTATCGGTGCGCCGCCGTTTATTGAAAGGCTTATGTCAATGTGGTCTATCGGAGAAAAAAACGAAGGAAATGCACTGAAAAGTGTTTCGCTGCTTCCACTGCCAACAGTAAAACCTGTGGTTGTGCCGGAAGAACCTGCGCCCCAGTTATGGTTTATGCCTTCGTTGCGTGGCGGCGAATTTTCTGGATTATATAATGTAGCGCCACCGCCGACACCGCCGCAGGAAGCGCAAAGTGCCAAAATTAAAACAGCTGTAAATAAAAATGAAAGAACAGAGTTTTTTCTCAATCTAAATCCGCCTGAAAATTAAAAATAAAGAAAGCTGCAAAAAGGTTGTAAAGTCAAACCAAAAACAGATTATTGTATAAACAAAAAATTTTGTAAAGCATTTATCTGTATGAATCATAAGATTTTACACTTAAATACAAGAGGGCTGCATGTGCTTATGACCCGGCATAAAACGGCTGTTCTATATAAAGCTTGATAACTTTCATGGCAGCCCCCTATCCGCAGACCCTGAAATAAATTCAGGGTGACAGTTTGACCAGATCCCGAACCAAGTTCGGGATGACGGTTTTTGTTTGTTCGGGATAGCACTTTTTTGTCATGCTGAACTTGCCCTTTCGTCATGCTGAACTTGGTTCAGCATCTACTCGTTTCAGCATTCACTGCAAAAAAAACTGAAATGAATTCAGTGTGACGGTTCTGCAGCTCATCATCTACCATTCCGCCGCTAAATCTTTCCAATCTTTATTGAATTGATTTACCAGATTATTTTTCCATTCCCTGTGCCAATTCTTCAACTGTTTTTCTCTTGTTATTGCAGCCTTTATGTCATTACATTCTTCAAAATATACAAGTTTGGTGCAATTGTATTTGTCTGTAAAACCTTCATACTTGTGATTTTTATGTTGATTTACTCTTTTTTGCAAATCACTTGTTACACCAATATACAATACCGTATTTGTACTATTTGTCATAAAATAAACATAAGCTTTATCAGTCATATCTCTCTTTCTGCCATGCCAGATCCCGAAACTAGTTCGGGATGACAGTTTTTGTTCGTTCGGGGTGACGGTTTCCCGTGTCATGCTGAACTTGCCCTTTCGTCATGCTGAATTTATTTCAGCATCTACTTATTTCAGCATCCATTGCAAAAACTCTTTCAAGCGCCAAACAATTCCTTTATCAAACTCTTTATGTCGCTTACAAAAACTGTGTCTGCGCTTTTTTCCGGGGCAAATATTCGGTTAAAACCAAGATTTTGTGCTGTTTTTATGCGCTGCTTCAGTCTGCTTACCGGTCTTATTTCTCCTGCAAGGCTTATTTCTCCTGCAAGTGCTGCTGCATCCGGGCACGGCAAATCTGTCCGTGCAGAATAAAGTGCTGCTGCAAGTGCTAGGTCTATAGCGCTTTCTGTAAGTCTTACTCCGCCTGCAACATTTACGTATAAATCATATTCGCTCAGCTTTAGCCCGGATTTTTTTTCAAGCACTGCTGCAACACGACTTACACGTGCAGATTCAATTTTTTCAGAAAAAACACGTGCAATAGAAGCTTTTGCTGGAATTGTCAAAGCCTGAATTTCAACCATAAAAACACGTGAACCTTCAAAAACTGGAACAATTGCAATTCCAGCCGGGAGTTTCCCTTCGCGCTGCGTAATGAACATTGCAGACGGGTCTTCAACCGGCATAAGTCCGTTTTCGTTCATCGAAAAAATACCCAGCTCGTCAACAGAACCAAATCTGTTTTTCTGTGCACGAAGAAAACGCACGTCGTCAGAATTCCGTTCAAACGAAATTACGGTATCGACCATGTGTTCCAAGGATTTTGGCCCTGCAATTACGCCGTCTTTTGTTACATGTGCAGAAAGAAACAGAACAGAGTCTCGTTCTTTTACCCACGAAATCAATTCATTTGAACAGTATTTAAGCTGGTTTACCGTGCCGGGCACAATGCCTGCCTCTGCGCTGTAAACTGTCTGAATTGAATCTACAATGACGCATATCGGGTTCATTTCGTTTAATGCATGGTCAATGTCGTCAAGCCTTAATGTGCAAAGAATGTCTATGTTCTGGATGTCGATTTTCAGTCTGTCTGCACGTGAACGTATTTGAGAAGCAGATTCTTCGCCCGAAATATAAAGAACCCTGCCGCCTGTCTGTACTGAAGATGCAGTCTGCAAAAGCAGCGTAGATTTTCCAATGCCTGGCTCGCCGCCGATTAAAATTGCAGAACGTTTTGTTGCACCGCCACCAAGCACGCGGTCAAATTCTGTGTTTCCGGTTGAAATGCGGCTGCATTCCATTGCGTTTACAGAAGCAAGTGGAACCGGCGTTATTCTTTCTGTTGTATCTGGTGTTCTGCCGTATGGCAGTGCCGCTGCGCCTGCGTCTGCAATCTGTTCTTCAAGCGTGTTCCATTCACCGCATTCAGGGCAGCGTCCGAGCCATCTTGGCTGTGTGTAGCCGCAGTTTGAACATTTGTAGTTTATTGCATTAGCTTTTCGTTTTGCCATAATTCCTTCTTTTATAAAACACTGAATCCTTTAGCGTGTAGCGCCTTTATCTGTTTTATCTGGCTCAAATTTCGAGTTATAAAATCCATTGTTGTTCTGGCATTAATAAAACCATAAAAACAATCTGTCATCCCGAATTTAGTTCGGGATCTCATTATTTGGGTAGTTTTTTCTAGTTTGCAACAGCAAACTAGAAACTATCGTCGCAGTTGATGGTCAAGATGCTGAAATAAATTCAGCATGACAGAATTTTACATCGCTTTTATTAAAACTCGACATTCAGGCTATCTATATAATATATGTTTATTTTTTAAAAATTTTGTCTTTTCAGACTGAATTTTTTTTGTATTTCTGCGGACAAAACCGGCTGCTCTTTACTTTTCCTGTGTTTTGGGTTCGTCCGGTTTGTCTGCAAGCTGATATTTTACTTTGCTGTATGGCGGAACAGACGAAATAACCCAGACGTTTCCGCCGATTATGCTGCCTTTGCCTATAACGGTGCTGCCGCCTAAAATTGTTGCTCCCGGATAAATTGTTACATCATCTTCGATTGTCGGGTGGCGCTTTTTTGCCTGCAGTTCCTTTTTTACGCTTAGTGCACCGAGCGTTACGCCCTGAAAAATTTTGACACGGTTGCCGATTACGCATGTTTCACCGATTACAACGCCTGTTCCGTGGTCAATGTGGAAAGATTCGCCGATTGTGGCGCCCGGGTTTATGTCAATGCCGGTGCGTCCGTGTATGTATTCACTCATAATCCGCGGAATTATAGGAACGCCGTTTGTGTGTAGAAAATGTGCAATTCGATAGACTAATATTGCCTGCAAACCTGGGTAAGAAAGAATGACTTCTTCTATGCTGTTTGCTGCCGGGTCGTTTGCGAGTGCTGCTTCTGCATCAAGCCGTGCAAGACGGCGAATTTCTGGAATGTATTCAACAAGCGAAAGTACTGTTTTTTCTGCAAGCCCGAAACAATTGCGCTCTTCGATGTTGTTTGTCTTGCATATATATAGAAGAGCTTTTTGTGTTTCTGCCGTAAGGTTGCTTACAAGACGGTGTACCCGCTCTCCGGTTGTGTATTTAAGGCTGTCTCTGTCGAGCTTTTCTGCCGTGTTGAAACCTGGAAAAATTATATTCTGCAGGTCCCTTAAAATTTCCTGAACAGTCTGCCTGTTTGGAAAATTTTCAGCTTCCGAAAAGTTGATTCCGCCGTAATTCTGGTATGAATCTAGAATGTTGTTGACAAGTTCATCTATAGTCTTCATATAAAAAGATTACAATATTTTGATTGCATTCGGCAAGTTCTGCAATAAATCATTTTCGAGACGACAAAACGATGCAGCTTATAAAAATTTATATAATCAAAGGTTTTTATGCCTGTTTTTGCAGCTGAAGGCTTGTTTAATCAGGCTATTTTATGTTAAAGTGAATAACCTCGTGACGATAAAATTAAAAAAAATGTTTAAAATGTTGATTTTTATGTTGACAAAAATGATTTTTATCGTTATTCTCTACGAACTGAATCTGGTTATAAACACTGGTTTGAGAGCGTGCCTTTATAGCTCAGATGGTAGAGCGCGTCCTTGGTAAGGACGAGGTCAGCGGTCCGATTCCGCTTGAAGGCTTTTGCTTAAATTGTGTATTAAAGAAGAGCAACTTTTGTTGCTGTATATATAGTAAGGGGAAATTAAAATGGCTTCAAAAAAGACTGCTGTTGAGATTATTGCATTGCAGTGCAGTGAATGCAAGAGAAAGAATTATACAACTTATAAAAACAGAAAAAATATTCAGGGTAAACTTGAATTGAAAAAGTATTGTCCTTTCGATCGCAAGCATACCTTGCATAAAGAAACAAAGGCTAAATAATGCTTTTTTATGGCAAACTGCGGTTTGCCAGTAAAATTAAAAAACTGCGTGCGGTTTTTTAATTTTACTTTTAGGCCAGTAGCTCCAATGGTAGAGCGTCGGTCTCCAAAACCGAGTGTTGCGAGTTCGAGTCTTGCCTGGCCTGTATTTTGCTGCTGCTCTGTTCTTTCTATATGTTCAGTGCAGCATTTTTTTAGATTCTTAAGTTGAAAAAACGAGGTCCGTGATGGGAAAGATCACAAGTTTCTTTAGAGAAAGTGTTGCAGAACTTAAAAAGGTTGTATGGCCGAGTTTTGATGACGTTATTTCGTCAATCAAAGTTGTTTTGCTTTCGACTTTGTTTGTTGCAGTTGTACTTGGCCTGCTTGACTGGCTGTGTGTTTCTGGTATGAAATTGGTTTTCTAAGGAAGTCTAATGGCAAAGGGTTGGTATATCCTTCATGTTTTTTCTGGATACGAAGCCAAGATTGAAAGAACAATACGTTCTATGCTTGAACAGGGAGATCTTCCTGCAGAAAATGTTCTTGATGTAAAAGTTCCAGTTGAAACTGTTGTTGACGTAAAAGACGGAAAAAGGAAAGAAATAAAAAAACTTTTGCTTCCTGGTTATATTATGGCAGAACTTGACCTGCCTGATGGCTTGGGATGGAAATCAGTTTGTTCTTCTATTCGCCGCATAAATGGTGTAACAGGTTTTGTCGGTACATCAAACAATGTTCGTCCTCGTCCTATTCCAGCTGAAGAAGCAAAAGCTCTTCTGCAGAAAGCTGGTGACATCAAGGGTGAAAAAACTCCTCGCGTAAGACAATCGTTCTCTGTTGGTGAAACTGTAAAGGTTATTGACGGACCTTTTGCAAGTTTTACCGGTACAATTGATGAAGTTAATCTTGAAAAGAATAAATTAAAGGTTGTAGTCGGCATTTTTGGTCGTGCTACACCTGTTGAAGTTGATCTTTTACAAGTTGAAAAGGTTTAGTCCTTGGAAAGCCTCTTTTTAAAGAGGTTTTCTATTTTGGGAGAGGTTGTGCACCGTTGGTGATAACACCTCGCTAAAACCGGTTTTTCCGGTGCACCAATTAAAAAGGAGACATATATGGCAAAGAAAAAGGTAACGGCCATTATCAAGTTGCAGTGTCCAGCAGGAAAAGCTACACCAGCTCCTCCAGTAGGTCCGGCACTTGGTCCGTATGGTGTCAGTGCTCCTCAGTTTGTACAGCAGTTTAATGACCGTACAAAAACCATGGAACCGGGTCTTGTAATTCCGGTTGTCATCACAGTCTATCAAGACAAGTCTTACACATTTGTTCTTAAGACTCCTCCAGCAGCAGTTCTTATCAGAAAAGCAGTTGGAATCGACAAAGGTTCTGGAAACCCTCTTAAGAATAAAGTCGGCAAACTCTCAAAAGAAAAGCTTGAAGAAATTGCAAAGACAAAAATGCCTGATATCAATGCAAATGACATTGAAGCAGCAAAAAAAATCATCGCAGGTACTGCTCGCAGTATGGGCGTAGAGGTGGAGCGGTAATATGAAACACGGAAAGAAATATCGCGAGTCACTGAAAAAGTATGATCCTACACAGTCTTATGAACTTGCAAAAGCATGTGCTTTGGTAAAAGACCTTAAATTTGCAAAGTTTGACGAAACTGTAGAACTTCATGTTTGCTTGAATCTCGGAAAAGCTCAGACTGTACGCGACACTTTGGTTTTGCCAAATCAGTTTAAAGGCGAAAAGAAAGTTCTGGTTTTCTGTAAAGAAGACCGTGTAAAAGAAGCTCTTGATGCTGGTGCAGCATTTGCAGGTTCAACAGAATATATCGACAAAGTTAAGGGCGGTTGGCTCGACTTTGATGTTGCTGTTGCAACACCAGATATGATGAAAGATGTTGGCCGTTTGGGTATGGTTCTCGGTCGCAAAGGTTTGATGCCTAACCCAAAAACAGGAACTGTTACAACAGACATTACTGCTGCTATCAACGAACTTAAAAAAGGTCGTGTTGAATACCGTGCAGACAAAGGTGGAGTTATTCACCTTGCTGTTGGCAAAGTTTCAATGGATGCTGATAAGCTTGCTGAAAACGTAAATGCTCTTATGACAGAAATTTCACGCAAAAAGCCAGCTGATGCAAAAGGCGATTATATCCAGTCTGTTTCAGTAAACTCAACAATGGGTCCTGGCGTTTGGATTGACTACAAGGATGGTGAGTAATTATGGCTATTAAAGCAAAAAAACTTCAACCTGCCAAAGTAGAAGCAATTGCAGAAGTTAAGTCTGTTTTGGAAGGCTATAACGATTTCATCTTTGCAGAATACCGTGGTTTGACAGTTGCTCAGATTACAGATTTGCGCAAACAGCTCCGTGCTAAAAATTGCGAATTCAAAGTTGTAAAAAACAATTTTGCACGTGTTGCTTTTGATGAACTTAAAGTTGAAAACGTAGCTGACTACCTTGCTGGTCCAACAGCTGTTGCTCTTTCAAAGGAAGATTCTAACGAAGTTGCAAAAATCATGTTTGATTTTGCAAAAGAAGTTCCTGCATTGGTAGTAAAAGGCGCATACATTGAAAAAACAGTGTATGACAAAGCTAAGATTGAAGCTTATTCAAAATTGCCTGGCAAAACACAGCTTATTACTATGTTTGCTTGTGCTCTTAATTCTACAACACAGAAATTGGCTGCAACTTTGCAGGCTGTTGTTGATAAGAAAAATGCAGAAGGTGCAAACTAATCTGCATATCGGTTTCTTCGAAACTGAATAAAACGGTGTCAGGCTTCAATGCTGTCGTCCTGTCCCGACAAATAAAATTAAATGCCTATTTAAGGAGAAGATAATATGGCAGCTTTAACAAACGATCAGATTTTGGATGCAATTGCATCAATGACAATTATTGAACTCTCAGACCTCGTAAAGGCTATTGAAGAGAAGTTCGGCGTAACAGCAGCAGCTCCAGTTGTAATGGCTGGTGGTGCAGCTGGCGGTGCTGCAGCTGCTGAAGAGCAGACAGAATTCAACGTAACACTCGAAGCAGCTGATCCTGCTAAGAAAATTGCTGTTATCAAGGCTGTACGTGAAGTTACAGGTCTTGGTCTTAAAGAAGCAAAAGACCTCGTTGAAGGTGCTCCAAAAGCTCTCAAAGAAGGTGTTTCTAAAGACGAAGCAGCTAAAATTAAATCTACTGTTGAAGCAGCTGGCGGAACAGTTAAGATTGCATAATTCAGCTTTGAGAATAAAAAACTTTGCCACCCTTAAACGGGTTCGGCAGAGTTTTTTTTACAGCATTTGTTTTACTCAAAATTAAAGCGTGTGCTACCGGAATGTTTATTTCGGTAGCTGAATCTGTTTATAGGGTTTATAAAACCTCGGGGAAATGTGTTCCGCAAGCCAAAGACGGCCAGTAGTAGTTCGGCACAACCCGTAAAAGAAGAGCCATTGCGGCTAAAAGACAAGGGGGATCGATGTCTGCCAAGAAAGCGATAATCAATCGTCAGTACATAGGAAAAAATATTCAGAACTTTATGGAACTTCCTGACTTAATAGGAATCCAGACTTCTTCATATGAAAGTTTTTTACAGAAAGAAAAACTTGATGCTAAACAGGAACTTGCCGTACAAGGTCTTGAAGAAGTTTTCCGCTCAACGTTCCCTATTGAAAGCCCAAATGGTGACATGTCTCTTGAATATGAGTTCTACGAGCTTGATGAAGAAAATATTAAATTTTCTGAACTTGAATGCAAACAGAAAGGTTTGACATATGCAGTTCCGTTAAAAGCACGCATCAATCTTGTATTCCAGCAGACTGGTGAAATCCGTCAGAAAGATATCTACATGGGGGACATTCCTCTCATGACAGATCGCGGTACATTTATTATTAATGGTGCAGAACGAGTTGTTGTTTCTCAGATTCATCGTTCGCCGGGTGTTATTTTCTGCCACGAAAAGGGCGTTTATTCAAGCCGCATCATTCCATACCGCGGTTCATGGCTTGAATTTGAAATTGATCAGAAAAAAGAACTTATTTATGCAAAGATTGACCGCAAAAAGCGCATTTTAGGTACAATTTTCCTCCGCGCTTTAGGTTACGATTCTCGCGAAGAAATCATCCGTTGTTTCTATAAGACTGAAGAAGTTGATGTAACAACAGACAATAGAGAAAAGCTTGTTGGAAAAGTTCTCGCCAAAGCTATCTATATTACAGACAAAGAATCTGGCGAAGAAAAGAAAATTTTCCGTGCCGGCGAAAAACTTCATCCGCACAGCATAGACGAGCTTTTTGCAAACGAAATTAAAAAGATTGAAACTATTGATTTTGAAGCAGAGGGTTCATTGAATTCTCAGATGATTATCAATTGTTTTGAGCGCGAAGAAATTAGATTTACAAAAGAAGGTGCAGAATCTGACGAACCGACAAAAGAAGATGCACTTGCAGCTGTTTATTCTGTACTTCTTCCAGGCGAACCGATTACAGTTGAAAATGCAGAAAAAGATTTGAATACAATGTTCTTCTCTTTGCGCCGCTATGATCTGGGTCGTGTTGGTCGCTACAAGTTAAATAAAAAATTCAATTACCAGGACAATGTCGAAGAACATACTCTTGTAAAGCAGGATATCATTTCTACGATGAAGTATCTGGTTACAGTTTATATTGGTGACGAACCTGTTGATGATATTGATCATCTTGGCAACCGTCGTGTTCGTTCTGTCGGCGAATTGATGACAAATTCTTTGAAGACTGCATTCAGCCGCATGGAACGAATTGCAAAAGAGCGCATGGGCTTGAAAGAAACTGAGACAATGAAACCTCAGGATCTTGTTTCAATCAAGCCGATTGTTGGTGCAATCAAGGAATTCTTTGGTTCAAGCCAGCTTTCTCAGTTCATGGATCAGGTTAACCCTCTTGCAGAACTTACACATAAGCGCCGTTTGAACGCTTTGGGACCAGGTGGTCTTTCTCGTGACCGTGCAAGTTTCGAAGTCCGCGATATTCACTATACGCATTATGGACGCATGTGTCCTATTGAAACACCTGAAGGACCAAACATTGGTCTTATCGTCTCACTTTCAATTTATACACGTGTAAACGATTACGGTTTCCTTGAAGCACCTTACAGAAAGATTGTTGATGGAAAGGCAACACAGGAAGTTGAATATCTTTCTGCAATGGAAGAAGACCGCTATTATATTGGAACAGTTTCTGTAGACATGAAAGAAGACGGTTCGTTTGCAACAGACCAGATTTCATGCCGCCGCCGTGGTGATTATTCTTCACGTTCTCCAAAAGATGTTCAGTACATGGACGTTTCACCAAAACAGATTATTTCTGTTTCTGCAGCCCTTATTCCATTCCTTGAGCATGACGATGCTAACCGTGCATTGATGGGCTGTAACATGCAGCGCCAGGCTGTTCCTCTTCTTTATCCGGAGCCACCACGAGTTGGTACCGGTATGGAAAAGAAATGCGCTTACGACTCAGGTGTTCTTGTAAAGGCAAAGCGTCCTGGCGAAGTTGTGTGGGTATCTGCTGATGAAGTTCGTGTAAAACCTGTAACACAGAGAAATCCGGAAGACTTTGATGTTTATCCGATTTTGAAGTATCAGCGCACAAATCAGGATACTTGTTATCATCAGAAGCCAATCGTTAAGCTTGGTCAACATGTTGAAAAGGGCACTCCTCTTGCAGATGGTCCTGCAACATATAATGCAGAACTTGCACTTGGTAGAAATATTCTTGTTGGATTCGTTCCGTGGAATGGATACAACTACGAGGATGCTATCCTTATTTCACAGCGCGTTGTAAAAGAAGATATGTTTACTTCTATTCATATCAAGGAATTTACAACAGAAATCCGTGAAACAAAGCTTGGTCCGGAAAAGATTACACGAGACATTCCAAATACTGGAGAAAAAGCTCTTGATAATCTTGATGAAGAAGGAATTATCCGCATTGGTGCAAAAGTTCGTTCTGGTGATATCCTTGTTGGTAAGGTTACACCAAAGAGCGAAACTGAAACTACACCTGAATTCAAGCTTTTGAATTCAATCTTTGGTGAAAAAGCCAAAGAAGTCCGCGATTCTTCTCTGCGTGTTCCACACGGAATTGAAGGAACAATTATTGATGTTCAGCGTCTGCGAAGAACAGCAGGTGATGATCTGAATCCGGGTGTTGATGAAATTGTAAAAGTTCTTATCGCAACAAAACGCAAGCTCCGCGAAGGTGATAAGATGGCAGGACGCCATGGTAACAAGGGTATTGTTGCACGTATTCTGCCTGTTGAAGATATGCCATACATGGAAGACGGAACACCGCTTGATATCTGTTTGAATCCTTTGGGCGTTCCTTCTCGTATGAATATTGGTCAGATTATGGAATCTGAACTTGGTCTTGCCGGTCTTTACCTTGATGAATGGTATGAAGCACCTGTTTTCCAGTCTCCTTCTAACGAGCAGATTGGTGCAAAACTTGAACAGGCCGGATTCAAGAGTAATTCAAAAGCAATTCTGCGCGATGGACGAACTGGTCAGCCGTTTGAAAACCCTGTATTCGTTGGTGTCATCTACTTTATGAAGCTGCACCACTTGGTTGATGATAAGATGCATGCCCGTTCAACTGGTCCATATTCACTTGTTTCACAGCAGCCGTTGGGAGGAAAAGCTCAGTTCGGTGGTCAGCGTCTTGGTGAAATGGAAGTTTGGGCACTTGAAGCTTATGGTGCTGCAAACACATTGCAGGAACTTTTGACAATCAAGTCAGATGATATGACTGGTCGTTCAAAGATTTACGAGTCAATTGTTAAAGGTGAACCTACAACAGCTGCTGGTGTTCCAGAAGCATTTAACGTTTTGGTTCAGGAATTGCGTGGTCTTGCTCTTGATTTCACTATTTATGATGCAAAAGGCAAGCAGATTGCGCTTACAGAACGTGATCAGGAACTTATCGACAAGAGCAGTTCTACGTTCTAATTGACAAAAAGAAGATGAAGCCTCCGGCGGTGCTAGACCCGGAGGTTTCCAGCTGAACTTTAGTTTATAGCAAAAGCAACTATATAGGAGAAGTAGATGCGCGATATACAGGATTTTGACAGCTTGATGATTAAGCTCGCTTCGCCGGAAACCATCCGTGCATGGTCTTATGGTGAAGTTAAGAAACCTGAAACAATAAATTACCGAACATTGCGTCCTGAGAAAGATGGTCTTTTTTGTGAGCGAATCTTTGGTACCACAAAAGAATGGGAATGTTATTGTGGTAAATTTAAATCAATCCGTTACAAGGGCGTAATTTGTGACCGTTGTGGTGTTGAAGTTACACATTTTAAAGTTCGCCGTGAACGAATGGGTCACATTGATCTTGCTGCTCCTGTATCTCATATTTGGTACTATCGTTCTGTGCCTTCCCGCATGGGTCTGTTGCTTGATCTGCAGGTTGCTGCTCTTCGTTCTGTTCTTTATTACGAAAAATACATCGTTATTGATGCCGGTGATACTGACCTTAAAAAGATGCAGCTTTTGAGCGAAGATGAGTATATGGAAGCACAGGAACGTTACGGCGGTTCTTTCTCTGCCGGAATGGGTGCTGAAGCAATTAAAACATTGCTTGAAAATCTCAATCTTGATGAACTTGCTGCTGAATTAAGAGCAAAAATGATTGAAAAAGGCGCAAAAAGCGACAAGCGCCTTCTTAAACGTGTTGAAATCGTTGAAAATTTCCGTGCTTCAGAAAACAAATGTTCATGGATGATTCTCGACGTTATTCCGGTTATTCCTCCTGAACTTCGTCCTATGGTTCAGCTTGACGGCGGACGCTTTGCAACATCAGATTTGAACGATTTGTATCGCCGTGTAATTAACCGCAACAACCGTTTGAAGAGATTGATGGGACTTTCTGCTCCAGATATCATTATCAGAAACGAAAAACGCATGCTTCAAGAGGCTGTTGATGCTTTGTTTGACAATTCAAAGCGCAAGCGCGTTGTAAAAGGCGCTTCAAGCCGTCCTCTTAAGTCAATTTCAGATATGCTTAAAGGAAAACAGGGCCGTTTCCGCCAGAATCTTCTTGGTAAACGCGTTGACTATTCTGGCCGTTCAGTTATTATCGTTGGACCTGAACTGAAGCTGTGGCAGTGCGGTCTGCCTACAAAAATGGCTCTTGAACTTTTCAAGCCGTTTATCATGAAAAAACTTGTAGACAAAGACATTGTCTACAATATCAAAAAAGCAAAAATGCTCGTTGAAAGCGAAGCTCCGGAAGTTTATCAGATTCTTGATGAAGTTGTCCGTGAGCATCCGGTTATGCTTAACCGTGCTCCAACATTGCACCGTCTTGGTATTCAGGCTTTCGAACCTGTACTTGTTGAAGGCAAGGCTATCCGCTTGCATCCTCTTGTATGTAAAGCATTTAACGCCGACTTCGATGGTGACCAGATGGCAGTTCATGTTCCATTGACACAGGCTGCACAGATGGAATGCTGGACATTGATGCTTTCTGCACGCAACCTTCTTGACCCTGCTAACGGAAAGACAATCGTTTATCCGTCACAGGACATGGTTCTTGGTATCTATTACCTTACAAAGATTAAACCTACAGGAAAGGGTACAGGCAAACGTTTTACTTGTGCAAACGAAGTTCAACTTGCAGCAGAAGTAAAGAATATTGACTGGCAGTCAGAAATTAAAGTTCCTGCTCCAAAAGATTCAATCGAGGGAGCTTTCAAGAAAGGCGATTTGATTTCTACAACAGCCGGACGCTTGATTTTCAACGAACTTATGCCTCCTGAAGTTGACTATGTTAACGAACTGCTTGGTGATAAAGAAATCAGAAAACTCATTGAAAAGGTTTACAAGAAGAGCGGTCCATGGCTTACAGTCAAAATGCTCGATGCAATCAAAGCATGTGGTTATAAATATGCAACATTCTTTGGTGCAACACTTTCAATGGATGATATTCTTGTTCCTGAAGAAAAGCCTGAAATTATGAACAAGGCTAACAGTGAAGTTACTGAAATTGAAAATCAGTATAAACGCGGTGTTATTTCTCAGGATGAAAGATACAACAGGGTTGTTGAAGTCTGGCAGAAAACAAATGATAAGCTTACAGACATTATGTACAGCAAGCTTGAAAAAGATAAAGACGGCTTTAATACCATCTATATGATGGCTACATCTGGTGCCCGTGGTTCTAAGAAACAGATTTCTCAGCTTGCGGCTATGCGTGGTTTGATGGCTAAACCTAACGGTGATATTATCGAGCTTCCAATCCGTGCAAACTTTAAAGAGGGTCTTTCGGTTATCGAATTCTTTATTTCTACATCTGGTGCACGTAAGGGTCTTTCAGATACAGCTCTTAAAACAGCAGAAGCTGGTTATTTGACACGCCGCCTTGTTGATATTGCACAGGATGTTGTTGTAAATGAAGATGACTGTGGAACAATCAATGGTATTGAATATTCAGCACTTAAAGATGGAGACAAGATTGTTGAATCTTTGAAAGACCGCATCGTCGGCCGCTTTACTCTTGAAAGAGTTCTTCATCCAATTACACGCGAAGTTATCTGCGGTGTAAACGAATATATTACAGATGAGATTGCTGCAAAAATTGAAGATGCAGGCGTTGAAAGCGTAAAACTCAGAACTGTCTTGACCTGCGAAAGCCGTCATGGTGTATGCTGCAAATGTTACGGCAGAAACCTTGCACGCAACAAGATTGTTGAAATCGGTGAAGCTGTCGGCGTTATTGCTGCTCAGTCAATCGGTCAGCCTGGTACACAGCTTACAATGCGTACTTTCCATGTCGGTGGTACAGCTACTGCAGCAACAACAGATAACCGCATTGTTCTCAAAGACAAAGTTCTTGTACGCTCAATAAAAGGTGTTCATGTTGATATGGATGACGGTTCAATGCTCTTTACTCGTAAAGGTAAGATGCTTGTTACACGCATCCTTGACATTGTTGATGTTCCTAAAAACGCAGAGCTCTTAGTAAAAGACGGAGACCGTGTTCTTAAAGACGTTCCTCTTTTCAAAGCTGGTGGAAAAGAAGTTAAATCAAGCGAAATTGCACAGATTCTTTTGCGCGATGACAAGATTTATCTTGCAGGAAAAGATCAGGAAGTTGAAATTCAGAATGGTTCAACTGTTCTTGTAAAAGAAGATCAGCTTCTCGAAGCAGAAGAAACAATCGCAACATTCGATGCTTATACAGATCCGATTATTGCTGAAGTTACCGGACATGTTCATTTCGAAGATATTATCGAAGGTTCAACTCTTGAAACTTCAATCAATGAAGATACTGGAACAGAAGAGCGCAGAATTACAGACCTTCACCTTGATACAAAACAGCCTCGTGTCTGGATTGGTGATGAAGCAGGTACAGAACTTGGCTCTTACAGCTTGCCAGCCGGTGCAGTTCTTCAGGTTTCAGAAGGAAAGAACATTAAAGCAGGTCAGCTGATTGCTAAACTGCCAAAAGAATCTTCTAAGACAAACGATATTACTGGTGGTTTGCCACGTGTTGCAGAATTGTTCGAAGCACGCAAACCAAAGAGTCCTGCTGTTTTGGCTCAGATTTCTGGAAAGGTTTATCAGAAGTCTGTTACAAAAGGCAAACGTATTCTTGTTGTTGAAGATAAATATGGAAAGGCTTTTGAACATCAGATTCCAATGACAAAACGCCTGCTTGTTCGTGACGGTGATGAGGTTGTTGCAGGTGAACAGCTTTGTGACGGTTCATTGAGCCCACATGATATTCTTGCAATTTCTGGTGAAAATACTTTGCAGCGCTATTTGATGGATGAGATCCAGTCTGTTTATCGTGCACAGGGTGTTAACATCAATGACAAGCATATTGGTGTTATTATCCGCCAGATGCTCCGCAAGGTTGAAATTGTTGCCGTAGGTGATACACGCTTTATCTATGGTCAGCAGGTTGATAAGTATAAGTTCCATGAAGAGAACAAACGCGTTATTGAAGAGGGCGGACAGCCGGCTGTTGCAGCTCCTTTGTTCCAGGGTATTACAAAAGCATCTTTGAACATTGATTCATTCATGTCAGCTGCTTCGTTCCAGGAAACAACACGTGTTCTTACAAATGCTGCCATTGCAGGTTCTGTAGATACACTTCATGGTCTTAAGGAAAATGTAATTATCGGTCATATGATTCCTGCCGGAACAGGAAGCCGCCGCTATAAGAACATTAAACTTAAGGATTCTAATGATACAGACCTTGAAGAGCAGATGAACCAGATTCTCGAAAAGAGAAAGCTTGAAAAACAGGCTGAAACTATCGAAGATGATGGCGATGCAGACATTGCCGAAGATTAATCTGCTGTAAATGCAAGCTTTTGTTAAAAGTTTTGATATTGGTTGACATAAGCTTGCAGAATTTGATACATTTAGCAAAGTCTGCATTTGTTTGCAGATTTTGCTCTTAATTTCATCTTAAAATGTTTTGCAGATGAAAAACTTTTAAGGTGGTGCTGAAACATAATTTTCAGCGCTTCCATTAAATTGAAAATCTACCGGAGTGCTGGCCGGTGTAAAAATAGGAGAAGGCTAATGCCTACAATTAATCAGTTGATTCGTCAGGGACGTAAATCAGCTGCGAACAGAACGAAGTCTCCCGCGCTTCAGTCTTGTCCGCAGAAACGTGGCGTATGTACACGTGTTATGACTGTTACCCCAAAAAAACCGAACTCTGCTCTTCGTAAAGTAGCTCGTGTTCGCTTAAGCAATGGAATTGAAGTTACTGCATATATTCCTGGAATTGGACACAATTTGCAGGAACACTCAGTTGTTCTTATTCGTGGTGGTCGTGTTAAGGACCTTCCTGGTGTTCGCTATCATATTATTCGTGGTACAAAAGATACACTTGGTGTTGAAGACCGCAAACGCGGACGCTCAAAGTATGGCGCAAAGCGTCCTAAGGCATAAGGAGACGTAAAATGGGAAGAAAGAATAAGTCTATTGACCGTCACGTAATGCCAGACGCAAAATACAACAGCGTTGTTGTTTCAAAATTTGTTGGAAGAATGATGCTTGATGGCAAAAAAGCAACTTGTATCGAAATCATTTACGATGCAATGGACAAGCTCAAGGAAAAAACAGACAAAGATCCTCTTGAAGTATTCTTGAAGGCTCTTGATAATGTTAAACCTCTGGTAGAAGTTAAATCTCGCCGTGTTGGTGGTGCTACTTACCAGGTTCCGATTGAAATCCGTGAATCTCGCCGCGAAGCTTTGGCTATGCGCTGGATTATTGGTGCAGCTCGTGCAAAGAGCGGTCACAATATGAGCGACAGGCTTGCTTCTGAACTTTTGGATGCTTTCAATAATACAGGTACAGCATACAAGAAGAAGGAAGATACACACAAAATGGCAGATGCAAACAAGGCATTTGCACATTTCAGATGGTAGCCTGAAAAACCTGAACTTTGTTTTGGGTTTAAGAAAAGCCGCTCTGTTACAGAGTGGCTTTTTTGTTTTAAATACATAGTCTGATTGAAGCATTCTGCTTTAATATCCAAGAAGCAACTTGATATATAAAAAATGTAATTTGCCTGTTCTGATGTGAAAATGTGCTTGAAAATTAAATTTTGTATGTTTCTTCTATAATATAGCGTAAATTTTACAGCATTGTGCAGTGGATTGTAAAAAAGCGTAATTGAATTGCAAAAAAACGCAAAGAAATGCGTTAATTTCATCTTTGCTCTTGAATCTTTTTTTAATATTTGTTATAAAAAAAGTCCGAGTATTTTGCAGATGTGTGAAAACTCAGGTTCTTTGAGAGTCAAAGCGTTTTAGCGCAGGGCGAATAACCGTAAAGATGTTTCATCAGGTTTCGCCGCCCTTGATGAAGAAGTTACCTGCCGTTGGCAGCAACTGCAAATGTTGGTCATTAAGGGTTTTGATTGCACCACAGTGTGCCAGGCTCTTGGATGCCAAACCGGTCATTAAACGAAGTTTGATGATGATTGGTGGTTCCGAGCGAATTAGTTCGAAATTATGGACTAATATGCAAGAAAATCCGCAAAAGCGGTGTCCCATCTTTTAATCAAAAATCAAATTTCAACTGGTATATGTGTGTGATAGATTATATCCGTTTTGCGGGAAAATCTTGAAAAATAAAACACATAAATTTAAATGCGATTGCCTTTAATCTGTTAAGGAGGATCAAATGGCAAAGGAAAAGTTCGAAAGAACAAAGCCGCATATGAACGTTGGAACCATTGGTCACGTTGACCATGGTAAGACAACTCTTTCGGCGGCAATCACAATGCACTGCGCTAAAAAATATGGCGACAAGGCTCTGAAGTATGATGAAATCGACAATGCTCCAGAAGAGAAAGAACGTGGTATTACAATTAACACACGTCACCTTGAGTATCAGTCAGACAAACGTCACTATGCTCATATCGACTGCCCAGGACATGCTGACTATGTTAAGAACATGATTACTGGTGCTGCTCAGATGGATGGTGCTATTCTTGTTGTTTCTGCACCAGATTCAGTTATGCCACAGACACGTGAACACATCCTTCTTGCTCGTCAGGTAGGTGTTCCAAAGATTATCGTTTTCTTGAACAAAATCGACTTGTTGGACGATCCAGATCTTCTCGAATTGGTAGAAGAAGAAGTTCGTGATGTTCTTGATTCTTATGGTTATCCACGTGATACACCAATCATCAAAGGTTCAGCATTCAAAGCTTTGGCTGACGGTGCTTCTGCTGATGATACAAAATGCATCGATGAATTGCTTGAAGTAATGGATACATATTTTGATGATCCAGTACGCGACAGTGATAAACCATTCTTGATGCCAATCGAAGACGTATTCACAATTTCTGGTCGTGGTACAGTAGTAACAGGACGTATTGAACGTGGTGTTATCAATCTTAACGAACCAGTACAGATCGTTGGTATCCGCCCAACAGCTGATACAACAGTAACTGGTATTGAAATGTTCCAGAAGACTCTTGATCAGGGTCAGGCTGGTGATAACGTAGGTCTCCTCCTCCGTGGTGTTGAAAAGAAAGATGTTGTTCGTGGTCAGGTACTTGCTGCTCCTAACACAATCAATCCACACACAAAGTTCGAAGCTCAGATTTACGTTCTTTCAAAGGAAGAAGGTGGACGTCACAGCCCATTCTTCTCAGGTTACCGTCCACAGTTCTACTTCAGAACTACAGATATTACAGGAACTAACGATCTTCAGGCTGGAACTGACATGGTAAAACCAGGTGATAACGCTACTGTTATTGGTACACTTATTCACCCAA
>JAZQNK010000053.1:0-5027 GCA_045627325.1 Treponemataceae bacterium
GCTTTCTTTGGTCCAATTTCGTCAGAAAGCGAAATTGCTTCTTCCCTGTATTCTTTGTTGTACCTTTGCATTCGAAATACCTCTCTTTATTTTCCTATATTTTTAGGTATTTTTCGACTGCACTTTTATTGTATCCTTTCAATATTAAATACACCATAAAATTAAAAAGAAAACTTTTAAAAATCTGCTATGTTTTTAAGAAAACTACTGATTGAAATGCCTGTTAATTCTTTTGCAACTTTTGCAAGATGTGCTGAATCAGAAAATCCTGAATCATAAGCTGCTTGAGTAATATTTGTTCCATTAATCACAGATAAATATGCATTTTTGAACTTATATACTAGAAGAATATGTTTTAGTCTGAAATGTGTTTGTTCTGTAAATAAATGTTCAAGTCTGCTTTTTGAAAGGTTCACATCTTTTGCAATTTCTTCAACTGTTTTTGAAATATATGAGCCATCTGCAATTTTTGTAATAATATTTCTTATTCTTTCATCATAAGATGTTGATATTTTGTCTTTAAAGTATAAGTTAAGAAATTTATTGCAATCTTCAACTGAGCAAAAATTAATTGATGAAAAAGCAGTTTCAGTAATATTTTGTGACATGTCTGAAATATTTTTTTCTTTTAAATAATTACATATTTTGTAATATAATTCCGTAAAAGGAAAAACTAAAAAAATAAATGTGCTGTTTCCATTATTAAATACCGAATGAAAAGAGTTTCCGTTTATAATGGCAAAATTAATATTATTATAAAAATGTCCGTTTATGCATATATTTACTTTATCTTTTGAAACTATAATATGCGGCATAATGTGTTTATGTAAACTTACCTGACTGCATGGTTTTGTACATATAAAAGAATCTGAACAAATTAACAAATCAAAAACTCCTTTTCAAGTGTAACTTATAATTTAATGCTTTTAGAAAAAAATTACACAATCGGAATGCAAATATCCAGTTCCATATACAAATCATCATCAATGCGGTGGTAAAGGTCAAAGCCTCCGCGGTTATCTACTTTGTTGCCGGTTTTTGTAAGCCAGTTGCAGAATAAACTTTGGTATGCGCTGTAAATCGCTTGAGGATACCCTTTGTAATGATAAACTGCAAACTTTCCGCCTTCAATTGTCATTGTGTTTGGGCAGGTGGCAGTTCCGGCTTTACTTGTAATTCCAGCGGCGGCTGTTTTTTGCGAAATAAGGCGCGGGTCTTTTGGTGAAACGGTCATGCAAACATCGTAAATGCATTCATCTGGATTTGTGATTGTGGGGTCTTCAATTGTTCGTTCAATAAAAACTGTCTGGTCTGTAATAAAATCCGCGTAAGTTTTGCAAAAGTCAGACCAGTCGTGTTCGAGATTTTTGTAATTTCCTTTGCGGCGTTCATACAAAACAAAATAATCTGGCAGCGTTTCCACGGTAATTTTTTTGCTGCATTCTTCAAAACTTTCAATCTGATTTTCGCGGCCTTCATAAAACGGATGATAAAAGGATTTTTCATCTATGTCTTTTCGAAACTGTGCAGGCGTTTTTTCAAAATGTTCGCGGAAAAGTGCTGCGTAATTTGAAGAAGAATAACCGTAATCATTTCCAATGTCAGTAATGGTGCGGCCTTTTTCTACTTTAAGACGCCACGCACTTTGTTCAACTTTGAGCCGTTTTATAAAACTGTAAATGCTTTCGCCTGTTTCTGCCTTGAAAAGCCTCTGCAAATAAAACTTAGAATATCCGCAATATTCTGCAATATCATCTACAGAAAGTTCCGACGCAATGTGAGAAAAAATGTAATCAATTGCTTTGTTTACAATCTGGTTTTCAATCATGCTGATAATTATACTGTAAATTTATAAAGTGTGATTGTCCGTTATTGCGAAAATATTAAAAGATTGCAAAGAAACACAGCCTGTAACGTAATTTTTTTTTGAAACAACTTTACAAATTTATATTGCATTTCAATATGAAAATAACTATAATGCGCCTCATGGTAAATACAAATAAATTTGTCTTTACATTTTCATTCTTCTCATTCTTTTCTTTTTTCGCCTGATGGCGAATATCTTTTTATTTTTTGTGCAATGAGCTTCGGCCGTGCACGGTAACCAATCTACAAATTAAATAAAAATCAGACTCTATGGCAAAAATGCCTTAAAACAGGAGAATTCTATGGTTATTGTTTTAAAGAATGATATAACTGTCAGTGAAAAAGAAAATATTAAACAAATTCTTACAGAGAAGAATTTCAAATTAAATGAAGTTACAGGCGAAGAATCTACTATTATTGCAGCTGTCGGAAAAGTCAGCATGGATTTACGTGAAGTTGAAATACTTTCTGGCGTTGATCATGTTGTTCCAATTTCTAAGCCGTATAAAATGGCAAGCCGCGAATATAAATCTGAAGACACAATCGTTGAAATTTCAAACAGCCGTGGACAGATTATTCGGATTGGCGGTAAACGCATTGTTTCTATTGCAGGACCTTGTGCTGTAGAAAGCCGCAGGCAGATGATGGAAATTGCAGAAGCTGTTGCAGAAAGTGGTGCAGTTATGCTTCGCGGCGGTGCATATAAACCGAGAACTTCGCCTTACAGTTTTCAAGGGCTTGGAGAAGAAGGCTTAAAATATCTGAAAGAAGCAGGCGAAAAATTCGGGCTTCCTGTCGTAACAGAAATTGTTGATGCTGAAAACATTCCAGTTATGAAAGATTATGTTGATGTCTATCAGATTGGAGCCCGAAACATGCAGAATTTCGAGCTTTTAAAAAAACTTGGTGTGCTTGGAAAGCCTGTAATTTTAAAGCGCGGGCTTAGTGCATCAATTGAAGAATGGCTTATGTCTGCGGAATATCTGCTTTCATCTGGAACAGATAAAGTGATTTTGTGTGAACGCGGCATAAAAACTTATGAGCGGGCAACACGCAATACTTTAGATTTAAGTGCAGTGCCAGTTCTGCGCAGTATGACACATCTTCCAATTATAGTTGATCCAAGTCATGCTGTCGGCATCCGCGACAAAATTCCACCAATGGGGCTTGCAGCAATTGCAGGTGGCGCAGACGGCATTATTGTAGAAGTTCATAATCATCCTGAAAAAGCTTTGTCAGACGGGCCGCAGTCATTGTACCCGGAACAGTTTGACAAATTGATGCAAGATATAAAATATCTTGCTCCAGTTGTAGGCAAAGAAGTTGCAAGCATAAGAAGGGTAGATTCAATTTGCGTAGAATCTGAGCACAAAAATATTGAAGGCAAAATCAAATGTGCTTTTAATGGCGAAAAAGGCGCATATGCAGAAATGGCTGTTGAAGATTATTTTGGCGATAGTGTAGAAGCAGCTTCTGTAAAGGGTTTTGATGAAATTTTTCAGGATGTGCTCGATGGAAAATATGATTTTGGCATGGTTCCAATTGAAAACAGCACAGCCGGTTCCGTTTATCAAAATTATGATAATTTTTCGCGCTATGATGATATTTCAATAGTTGGTGCAATTTCTCTTAAAATTCAGCATGCGCTTTTAGCGCCAAAAGGTGCAGCTCTTGAAACTGTCAAAAATGTCTATTCTCATCCACAAGGTTTTTATCAATGTTCAAACTTTTTGAAATCATTTGGCTGGAATCTGGTTGATACTGTTTCTACTGCGACTGGTGCTCAATTAGTAAGCAAAAAAAATGATATTTCTTGTGCTGCAATTGCAAACAGACGTAATGCAAAACTTTACAATCTTGAAATTTTAAAAGATAATGTTGAAGATAATCCAAATAATTATACAAGATTTGTAATTATTGCAGCTAATCATGTTGGAAATAATAGAATAAAAGCTGCTTTAAAAGCAGGTGAACCGAACAGGGTGTCTTTTGTTTTTACAACAAAGAATGAACCTGGTGCACTTTATGATTGTCTTGGTGTTGTTAAAGAAGCCGGCTTGAATTTGAATCGTCTTGAGTCGCGTCCGATTCCTGGCAGTCCATGGAGTTACAGATTCTTTGCGGATGCGGCTGTTAATGTTACAAAATCAGAGACGCCACAGCAATTGATTGAAAACTTTTTAGCAAAGTTCAAGAAAAAAGCTGATGAAATCAGACTGCTTGGACTTTATAGAGAATAAAATATTCAGCTTTAATAATTTAAGGAGAATTTAATGTCTAAAACTTTTTATGCAGATACAAACCCAATCTGTAAAACTATGTACACTGCCGATCCAGCACCAATGGTTTACGGCGACACTTTGTATTTATATACAACTCACGATGAAGATAATCTTATTAACGATTTTTACACAATGAAAGACTGGTGCTGTTTTTCTACAAAAGACATGGTTCACTGGACTGACCACGGAAAAATCTTTTCTTTGGATGATATTCCTTGGGCTACCGACCGTGCTTGGGCTCCACAGTGCTGCGAACGCAACGGCAAGTTTTATTTGTACTGTCCTGTTCAAAAAGATAACAGCATGGTAATTGCAGTTGGCGTTGCAGACAAACCTGAAGGTCCTTTTACAAACATTGGAGAAGCACTTGTTGATGAAGGCGACGGCGACTGGAACGACATTGACCCAACTGTTTTTATTGACGATGACGGACAGGCATATTTATATTTTGGAAATCCAGAATTGCGCTACGTTTTGTTGAACGAAGACATGGTTTCTTACAATAAAGAAGTTGGAATTCAGAAAATTCCAATGACACAAGAAGCATTTGGAAAAGGAAGCCATTTTACAGGTACAAGTTACGGCGAAGGTCCATGGTTCTACAAAAAGAACGGCCTTTACTACATGGTTTTTGCAGGTTTTCTTGGTGAAAAAGGCGAAAAACACAATGAATACTTTGGATATTCAACATCAAAATCGCCAACTGGTCCTTGGACTTACGGCGGTATTTTGATGGATGAAGGTCCTTGCTTTACAAACCACCCAGGCATTTGCGACTTCAAAGGCAAATCATATTTGTTCTATCATACTGATGAGTTGCCGTGTGGAAGTTTGTTCCATCGTTCAGTTTGCGTTGGCGAAATGAAATACAATGCAGAC
>JAZQNK010000054.1:0-4989 GCA_045627325.1 Treponemataceae bacterium
AACATAAACTGACCGTTTTCGCCGAATCAGCCCAAAGAATATGACTAACCCCAAAGCGAAAACCAAACTCGTGGAACTTGTACAGGTAATAAAATAAACCAGTCGCCAGTTTGCGAATGCAAAGTGGCAGTTTTCGCCGAACCAGACAAAAGTATGTGATTAATCCCAAAGCGAAACCCCTGAGTAGGGGTTTGTCCTTTCCCTTATTAGTTCCAATGCTTTCAAGCATTAAAAAAAATATTTCTAAAACGAAAACCAAACTAATAATACATATCAAAGCCGTTTTTCAGTTTGTCAGCGTAGACAGCACCGGCTTTTTCAAGTACAGGCAGAACATATTCGGAATTATATCTTATTACAGGAATCCGGTCATAAGCGCGCATGTTCATATGTGTCAAAGTCTGTTCCATCTGGTGCAGACACTCAAGTGTTCCTCTGCCCGTTCCGCCGGCACAAGCTATAAGAATGCACCTTTTTTCGGCCAGAAAATGATTTTTTGTTGCTTCGCATCGTCTCAGCCTGTCAATAAATGCTTTCATGCATTCTGTCATGTCAGACCAATACACAGCTGAAACAAACACAATGCCGTCAGAATCTGCAAGTTCACGATATATATTCATAAAATCGTCTTTAAGAATACACTCACCTGTTTTTCTGCAGTTTCCCCAGCCGTCACCGCAGGCCATGCAATGTTCCATTTTTGTTTTATTAAGACAAATTTCTTTTATCTTAACACCTTCACTCTCCAAGCCTTTCATAAATTGACTTGCAGCAGAATGTGTAAGCCCTTCACTGTTTGGGCTTGACCAAAGGACTGTTACTTTCATTTTTAAACCTCATTGTTTTTTAGCTGCCTGTAACTATGTATGTTCAACACAATTCATTGTATCTACAAAAATAAAGACATATTTTCCATTAACAATCAAAAGCTTAATATTTTAATTCTGTTCAGCAAGCAATTTCAGTCTTTCGCCGTCAATGCGGTACACTGTCCAGTCTTTCATTGGTTCTGCACCAAGCGAAAGATAAAAATCAATGCTCGGCTTGTTCCAGTCAAGACACCACCATTCAAAACGGCCGCAGCCACGTTCAACTGCAATTTTTGCAAGCGTTTTTATTAAACCTTTGCCATAGCCTTTCCCACGGAATTCGGGCAGAACATATAAATCTTCAAGATAAATTCCAGTTTTTCCTAAAAATGTAGAAAAATTATGAAAAAACAGCGCAAAGCCCACTTCTTTTCCGTTATCAAGTGCAAAAATTACTTCAGCCTTCTGTTTTTCAAAAATCCAGTATTTCAGTGTTTTTTCATCTGCCACAACAAGATCAAGCATTTTTTCATATTCTGCAAGTTCCTTAATAAAATGCAGAATCAACGGAGTGTCTGCTTCTGTTGCAAATCTAAAATCCATAATTTTGTCCTCATTTTTTCTTTAACTGAATTGTATTGCATTTTTCCGGCAGATTCCAGTAAAAACAAGAGAAAAACAAACTGAGTTTAGTTTTTATATTAAAAAGGCATCTGCTTTTTGTTAAAACTCTCTGTCAAGGTGATTTTCATCATAACGGATAAAAAGCATTTTTCTTTAAAATTGCGGGCAGCTACAGAAAATATTTTCTGCTGCACAAATTTATTCATGCAGACGACCTCTGCACGTTCTACGGTCCGGCTGATAATTTTGTTTTTGAAAATCTGCTTTTTTTATTGCTTTCCAATATTTTCATTAGTACTTTCTATTTAGAAAAAGGCTTTCTAAAATTTGCAGCTTTAAGAGAGCATAACAACGATTTTTCTATTCAAGGAGGCATAAAATGAGTAAAGAAATCAAGGTTGGAAATCTATTTACGGTTATTATTGCATTAAGCTGTGCAGGCGGTCTAGCGGCATGTGCAGGCATGATACGGAACATAAAACCTGTTGAAAATTTTCAGGTTGAACGTTATTCAGGCGAATGGTATGAAATCGGCCGGTTTGATTTTAAGTGGGAAAAAAACATGAAAAATGTCCGTGCAAATTATTCACTGAATAAAGACGGCAGCATTAAAGTTATAAATTCCGGCTATGATTACATTAAAGGAAAAGAAAAACAGTCAATCGGCAAAGCAAAATTTGCAGGCAAACAAAAAGACACAGCCAGTCTGAAAGTTTCATTTTTCGGACCGTTCTACAGTGCTTATACTGTAATTGCTTTGGATGATGAATACAAATATGCACTTGTTGCAGGCGAAAATGACAAACTGCTTTGGATTTTGAGCCGTACACCAACAATTCCAGATGACATCAAAGGAAAATATATTCAAACAGCAGAAGATGCAGGCTATGATTTAACTGATTTTGTCTGGACAATTCAGGAATAATTTTCTTGAACTGGTGTCATTTATTTGCGTTAAGTATTTATATTTTATCGATAATAACAGACCTCTCTGCTGCAGTGCGGTTTGTTATTATCTTTTAACAAGCATTTGTTAAAATTCCTTACCTAAAAATAATTCCAATTACAACGCCACACAAAACACAAGGAATCAATCCTATGAGCATTCCAAGCAGCGACCTTAACACATGGTACTTTTTCTGATGATATTCTTTATCCATATTTTCAGTTCCCGGCAGACGAATGCATTTAATGTTTGCAAAAAGAACCCAGTCCAAAAAGAAACAGTCGTACCAGTCAATAATAAACCACATGCCGTAACTCAAAAGAAAAGCGCTCCAAAAATCATATGCACCAACAAGAAGCATAAGCCCAACCAAAACAGCAAGAGCAAAAAGAATTGCACAGCCCTTTTTAATTGCAACAGTCGGACTAAGCATTTTAGTTGGAACACGCTCGTGTGTTTCAAAATATTTTTCCTGAATATCTTCCGGATAATCGTGAATCCACCAGATAGGATTTTTGCATAAAGGAATCATAATCATCCCTGTAAAAGCAATGACAAAACAAACACATTCAATTCCATAAACAAGCCAATTGATTTCCATATGCAAACTTCTTATATTTATTCTCCGCAGATTTCCTAAATCTTCGAAAATCCCAACTTCAGCAAATCCACATCACCCGGACAAAATTCAAAATCCACAATTTCATCTTCGCCAATCCATCCGATTTCAGAAATTTCTTCTTTATTAAAAACAGGTTCTCCAATCAGCTCACCAAAATATGCCACAGTTATATACATCAAGTCATTCAAATACATTGTGCGTGAATGCAGATGCTGCAAGTCCTTAATGTCGCAGTTAATTTCCTCTTTTACTTCACGGATTACGCAGTCCTTAAAATCTTCGCCAAATTCAAGATTCCCGCCAACAACTTCCCAAAATCCCGGAAAATATTTTTTGTTGCTGCTGCGTTTTGAAACAAGAATCTTTTTATTTTTTCTATCAAGCGGCAAAAAAGCACAACCTACCATTTGAATTTTATCTACCATAATTTTCTTCCTCTACACCAAATCCAAATACCACATAAATTGAACTTCATCCTTACATGCAGCCTCCAAATAATAAGCATACATATCAATTTTCGATAACAATGCTCCCTGCTTGCGATAAAACTTGCAGGCAGCCACATTATTATTCTGGCATTCTATTACCATTTGCTTATAACCATCAGATTTTGCTTTTTCAATGCCCATATTCAATAATTTCTGCCCAATACCTTGATGCTTATATTCATCAATAACCCTGATATCCCACAAAATACATGCATCATCTCTTCCACAAAGCATATTCAAATTAGGCGTAGTTCCCGCAACAGTCATAGCACCAACAGGTTTTTCATCATCAAACGCCATATAAAAACGCCAGTTTTTAATATCAAAAGTTGATTCATATTCCGTAGCACGCTGATATATACCCAAATCTTTTTTGTAAGGCGTAACTTCAATTTCCTCAAAATTAAAACCGCCCAACCCGTTATCAATTCTATTTATTTTATAAATACTTCGAACATCAACATTCATCGAAATACTGTCATAAATTTCAAAACAGGATTTGTCCATTTCTTTTATATAAATCATATTTTTTTTCTCCTTGGGCGTTCCCCTCCGCTCACTTCGTTCGCTCCGGGTCGCTACGTTCCAGGTTCCGCTATCGCTACAGCCGCTTCCTTCACTACATCTGCGATGGTTTCGACAAGCTCAACCAGCGCAGCTTCCGTTCTGTCCAGGGGCCACGCCTTTCACATCGCTAACGCATTTTACAATTATTCAAAAATTTTTCCGCTTTTTCCACCATCTTTTTATCTAGCTTAGCGAGCAGTTCATCAAAACTTACAGTTGAAAGCGATTTTATTTTCTTCAACAAGGCAGTATCACGGCGCTTACGTTCCGCATCTTTTTCAGGATAGCCAGAACCAAATTCTCCGTCAAAAAGTGCCGCAATTGTATTCTGCAAATTAAGTTCACCGCACCAGCCAAAATTCAAACCAAGCGGCAACGAAACAGCATTTCCATCATTTATCCGGGCAAACAAAAATGCATCTTCTGGAGTAGGCGCGTAACCACAAATAACTCCGGGCAAATTGTTACAGGCAAGCATCATTCCCTGACCAGAAGAACAGCCGGTAACAACAAAATCCACAATTCCACGATTCAAAAGCATGCCAATTACAAGCGAAATTTCCACATAAGAAAAATTTTCTCCATCATCAAAAACACCAAAGTTGATAACAGAATGCCCTTTTGGCTCGGTAACTTTACGAACCGCTTCAAAAACCAGCTGATTTTTATCTTTATTTGAACTTGCAACAATTACGCCTATTTTCATTTTACTCCACCTTAAACTCAGTCCATTCAATTTTATTATACTGCATTACATCAGTTGATTTTTTCATTCCCAATTTTTCATAAAATGGAATTGCATTTTCGTTGGCAATCAGATAAACAGCAATATCTTTTTCTCCGCTCAAATCTTTCCTTTGGATATTGAGCACCAAGATTTGTCCGCTTTAGAAAATCAATGTAATCTTCTGACGATAATCTTTCTTCTTTATA
>JAZQNK010000055.1:0-41354 GCA_045627325.1 Treponemataceae bacterium
TGGCAAAAGAACATCCGGAAGATGTTGCTCTGCTTATTCGTACCTGGATTATGGAAGAATAGTATATGCGCTTAGATGGGTTTATCAAACAGACATCTAGCCTTTCTGGTAGTGAAAAAGCCGCAATTCTTTTAGGCGAACTGGGCTTGTTCACTACCGAACATTTGATGCGGTATTTTACCGATGACGAAATAAAAAAAATAAATCGCGGTTTTGCCAGAATTGGCAGAAACTTAGATGCCAGCGTTGAAAATCAGGTTCTGGAAGAAGCTGTGGCTTTCGGCATTTCAAAAAAGCATTTGCCCCAAACTGCTTTGTTTGCCGGTCAAAACTCTTACTACGGTTCCAACGCTTCTCAAAACGATTATTCTACCGGCAATGATATTGCATACCAAGGTACCGGTGTTAATACAGACGATCTAGCCCAGGCGATTTCGCAGTGGTTGAGGGAGGAATAAATGGCTAACCAGGCTAATGCAAATGGTTCAAAAGAAAGCTCGAAGAAAAAAGAGAAAAACTATAAAAATCTTAACGGTAAACAAAAGGCAGCTATCTTCTTAGTTTCTCTTGGTTCTGAAGTTTCTGCCGAAATTTTCAAACACCTCCGTGAAGACGAAATTGAAACTTTAACCTGCGAAATTGCCCGTCTTGATTCTGTTGAAGCAGAATTTAAAGATGCCGTTCTTGAAGAATTTCAGGAACTGATGCAGGCGCAGAACTTTATTACGTCTGGTGGTATTGATTACGCCCGTGAACTTTTGGAAAAATCACTCGGTTCACAAAAAGCAATCGATATTATCAACCGTCTTACAAGTTCTTTACAGGTTCGTCCGTTCGACTTTATCCGCCGTACCGACCCTGCACATTTGCTCAACTTTATTCAGCAGGAACACCCTCAGACAATCGCCCTTATTCTGGCATATCTGGAACCGAACAAGGCTTCAATTATCCTGCAAAGTCTTCCTGAAGAAATTCAGAGTGACGTTGCCCGGCGTATTGCAACCATGGACCGTACATCACCAGACGTTTTGCGCGAAGTTGAACGCGTTCTTGAAAAGAAACTTTCAAGCCTTTCAAGCGAAGACTACACGGCTGCCGGTGGTGTTGAATCAATCGTTGAAATCCTCAACCTTGTTGACCGTTCTTCTGAAAAAACCATCATCGAATCTCTGGAAGAAGAAGACCCGGATTTGGCAGAAGAAATCAAGAAACGCATGTTCGTATTCGAAGATATTGTTATGCTCGACGACCGCGCCATTCAGAAAGTTATGCGTGAAGTTGATACACAGGAACTTGCAAAAGCCCTTAAATCGGTTGATACCGAAGTTCAGGACAAAATCTTCCGCAACATGTCTAAACGTGCTGCCCAGATGCTTAAAGAAGACATGGAATACATGGGACCGGTTCGCTTGAAAGACGTTGAAGAATCACAGCAGAAAATCGTATCTACGATTCGCCGCCTTGAAGATTCTGGTGAAATTGTTATCGCACGTTCTGGCGAAGACGAACTTGTTGTATAACGGTTTGGTGCAAAGCCCGAACGGGTTTTGTTCCGAGCCATCAGGTTTTCAAATTTCTGTTTCAGGAAAATTGAAAACCTGCAAAATTTTAAATATCGAAAAGAGATATTTTTTTATTTACGGTTTACTACAAACCTTAAAAACGGCAAAGTCAGGATTTTGGCATCTGTCAGCCCGGACTTTGGCGTATTGCTAGGAGAATTGCATAAATGGCAAAATCTGTTTTTCGGCCTAATGAATTTACCCCAGTTGCAGACAAAATTATGCTTAAGTTGTCGCACAGTTATGTTGAAGAAACCCCGGAAGTGGTAGAAGAAACTGAACCTGAATATCAGGGACCAACTGTTGAAGAACTTAAAGCCGAAGCCGACGAGTTTAAGGCAAATTGGGAAATTGAAAAAAAACGCATGCTAGACGAAGCAAAAGCCGAAGCTGACCGCATAATAAACGAAGCGGAACAGGCTGCTTTTGAAGAAGTTAAGCGTCAGACTGACCAGGGACAGGTTCTTAAAAATCAGGCTGCGGCTGAAGCCGAAAAACTTTTAAAAGATGCAAAAGCCGAAGCTGAAGCAATTCTTGCCGAAGCAAAGCAAAGCCAGGAAAATATTACGAACAACGCCTATAAAACCGGCTACGAAGAAGGTCACGAAGAAGGTTTTAAAGAAGGCAAAGCCGAAGCTGAACGTCTGGTAGACCGTTTGCACTTGATGATTGAAAAAATCATGGACAAGCGTGAACAGATTTTAAGCGAAACAGAACAGCAGATTGTAGATCTGGTACTTTTGATGACCCGCAAAGTTGTCAAAGTTATTTCAGAAAACCAGCGCAATGTTGTTATGTCAAATATCGTTCATGCTTTGCGCAAGGTAAAAGGCCGCGGCGATGTTTTAATTCACGTAAATATGGCAGAACTTGCGCTTACAACCGAACATTCAAAAGAATTTTTATCTTCAGTTGAAAACGTTAAAAACATTACAATCGTTGAAGATTCTGCCGTTGACAAGGGCGGCTGTATTATTGAAACCGACTTCGGTTCAATTGATGCACGCATTTCAAGCCAGCTTAGCGAACTTGAACAGAAGATTCTTGAAATTTCACCGGTTAAATCAAGCGTAAAACCAACCATTCCAACAGAAGGCTAGGGCATGCCGACACTTTTTGACAAATATATCGAAAGTATTGAACAAACCGAAACTATTCTCTACAACGGAACTGTAACAAGGGTTCGCGGCATGCTGATAGAAAGCCACGGACCGCAGTCTGTTATTGGCGAGATTTGTCATATAATTATTCCAAGCACCGGCGAATCAATTGCGGCGGAAGTGATTGGCTTAAACCAGACAACCGTGCAGCTTATGGCTTTTGGCGAAACCAAAGGTATTGAAATCGGCGCAAAAGTTGTTGCTTCAGGTTCAATTTTAAAGGTTGGAGTCGGCAAACAGCTTTTGGGGCGTGTTTTGGACTGCATGGGCAAAGCCGCCGACGGTAAAGCCGACATCATACCCGAAACTTTTTATCCTGCAATCGCAAGCCCGCCAGACCCGATGAGCCGCCGTTCCATTAAAAAACGCGTCGTTACCGGCGTTCGCGCCATCGATTCGCTTCTTGCCGTGGGCGACGGACAGCGTCTGGGTATTTTTGCAGGTTCTGGCGTAGGTAAATCTACGCTTTTGGGCATGATTGCCCGCAATACAAGCGCCGATATTAACGTAATTGCCTTAATCGGTGAACGCGGCCGCGAAGTTATTGATTTTATAGAACGCGATTTGGGCGAAGAAGGCTTAAAACATTCCGTTGTTGTCAGCGCTACTTCGGATCAGTCGCCGCTTTCGCGCATTCGCGGTGCATATACGGCAACTGCAATTGCCGAATATTTCAGGGATCAGGGCAAAAGCGTAATGCTTATGTTCGATTCCGTTACGCGTTTTGCAAAAGCCCAGCGCGAAATTGGTCTTGCCATTGGTGAACCGCCTGCACAGCGCGGCTATACGCCAAGTGTTTTTGAAACCCTGCCAAAACTTCTGGAAAGAACCGGTACAAATCAGGAAGGTTCGATTACGGGCTTTTATACCGTTTTGGTTGACGGCGACGATATGGACGAACCGATTGCCGATACCGTGCGCGGTATTTTGGACGGGCACATTATCTTAAGCCGAAACCTTGCCCAGTCGCGGCATTATCCGGCAATTGATGTGCTTGCTTCAATTAGTCGTCTTGCCAACCGTGTAAGCGGCGCGGAAACCAAAAAACCCTGCGATTACGTGCGCCGCCTGATGGCTGTTTACGCAGAGCAGGAAGACTTGATAACCGTGGGCGCGTACCAGAAAGGTTCAAATCCGGCAGTTGACGAAGCGATTGCAATGCACGATGCTATTAACGAGTTTTTGGAACAGGAAGAACTTGAAAAAATAACGATTGAAGATACAATGCGCAGGCTTGGCGAACTTGCCGGCATTGATATTCCGGAAAGTGAATATAAAGAAGTGAGGCTCTGAAAAGTTTTTTTAGAATCCTGTTTTGGGACGAACCGGATGCTGAAATAAATTCAGCATGACAGGATTTGGTATATAAAAAAACTTGGATTTGAGCTAAAGTAAAATAATAAAGAGCGTATTTTATGAAAAAGTTTCAGTTTACTTTACAAAAGGTGCTTGATTTGCGCCAGTTTACCGAAGACCAGGCAAAAACAGCTTTGGCGCAGGCAATCAGCCATGCTGACTATATTAAAGTTCAGCTTGCAGAAGTTGCAGAAAAACGCGCCGCTGCCAATGCTTCGCGGTCAACTTGCGCCAGCATTGAAGAACATATTGTAATTGAAAACTTTATTACGCGCATGGATATTAAAAAAGAATCTTTGCTGCAGGAATTGGCGCAGGCAGAACTTGTTATTGAAGAAAAACGCAAAGTTTTTGCCGAAGCAATGAAAGACCGCAAGGTTCTTTCTAACCTGAAAGAAAAAAAATACGCCGAATACCGCAAAACCTATTTTAAAATTCAGGATGAAATGGTGGACGACATTACAAGTTCACGCTACAACGTTGCAATATAGCAGGTGCGCCGGTTTTTGGCGCAGCGCCTTCGGCTGGCTTAAAGCTTGCTTTCGCCGTTTTACGGAAATTAAGATTTGTCACAATCCTTAAATAAAAAAAGCGCTTCGCAAACCGAAGCGCTTTTTTTGTGCCCTGCAAGCTTTTTACAGCACACAGGGTTTTTGTATTTTTCAGCAATATAAAAATGCCTTAATATTTATATTCACTTCCGCCAATAAATTCGCGCAGCAGCGACTGACCCGGAACAAAATTGGAAGGAATAGGCGCAAAGTTCGACAGGAATTTCAAAAGCCTTGAAGCTTCGGCATATTCTTTTTCCATCGGCGTAACGCAGCGCAAAAGCGGTTCTGCATAAACCTTAAGGACAGCAAGCTCGTAATCAAGGGCGGTGTTTATCATCAAGTCCGCATTGCCCTGAAACGGGAAAATATGCAGGCGTTCTCCCTTGCGTACATTTGGCCACATTGAAATTGTTGCCGCCGCCGATTTGCCCCTGAACTGGGAATCGCGGACAATGCGCCGGATAAGGCGGTTGTCGCTGGTTGGAATGCGGTTGTGGTCGTCAAGGTTTAGCTGGGTTAAAGCCGAAACATAAATCTTGAATTTTACGGAACTGTCGATTAGCGGCGTCAGCTTGTCGTTCAAACCGTGAATTCCTTCCAGAATCAGAATATCGTTTTCGTTTAAGCGCAGCTTCTTGCCCGTAAACTTGCGTTTGCCTTCGTTAAAGTCGTAGCCCGGCATGTCAATTTCCTGCTGGTTGAACAGTTTAATAAGGTTTTCGTTCAAAAGCGGAATATCAAGCGCCTCAAGACATTCATAGTCGTAGTTTCCAAACTCGTCTTTCGGGGTCTGGTCGCGCCCAACGTAATAATCGTCAAGGCTTATAACCCGCGGCGTATAGCCGATAACCTGCAGCTGCTGTGCAAGCTTTTTAGACGACGTAGTTTTGCCTGAACTTGAAGGACCTGCAATAAGCACAACCTTAACGCCGCCGCGCTTGTGAATCATATCTGCGGCTTCGGCAAAACATTTGTTCTGCATGGTTTCGGTAATGTTGATGAATTCTTTGTAACTGCGGTCAATAATGCGCCTATTCAAATCTGAGGCGCAGGTTACGCCGATAACTTTTCCCCATTCCTTGTAGCGCTTGTAAACCGAAAAAAGTTTCGGGCTGTCGGTATTTTCGTCCAGTTTTTTTGGGTTGCCGGAAAGCGGGAAGCGGAGCATGAAACCCTGACCGTATTCTGTAAGGTCAAAGGTCTGCAATTTGCCGGTGCTGTCTAAAAGCGGTGCAAAATGCAGGTTTGAAAAACCGGCAAGCGAGTTTAATACAACGCTTGGCGGACACGAATAGCGCAGGCTTTCGCGGGTTTGAACCATGTTAAGGCGTTCCAGCTCTTCCAGTGCTTCTTCGTAGCAAAGCCGTTTTTGGGTAATTTCCAGATTCTGCTCAACCATCAGTTTCATTTGGGCTTTAAGCTGGGCAATTTCAAAAAGCGTAATATTTTTTTCGGAATCCATGGTGTAGTAATAGCCGTGCCCCAGACTGTGACCTACAATCAGGCGTTTTTCCGGAAAAAGAGTGTGTGCCGCCGCAGCAAGCAAAAAGCACAAAGTACGGCGGTAAATTGCCGCGCCTTCGTCGCTGGTAAGCAAAACAGGTTCAACTTTTGCATTAAAATCGATAGGGTAGGTAAGCTGGCAAATTTCGTTATTTACCCGCACCGCCACGATAGAATCAACCAGAACGCAGCTGGCTTTGGCAAGTTCTGGTAAAAAGTTTTTTGCCGGTGTAGCTTCGGCAAATTCTATAGATGAATCATCTAAAAAAGTAAGCTTAATCATAGCGCAATTATAAAACACAAATTTCCAAAAGTCGAATTTTTTGTAAATTAAAGGGAATTAATTTGTAAAACCGGTGCCCAAAATAAAAATAAAAAAAATATATTTTTTTTGCAAAAAGTAATTGACATTTTTTTTCGTTTTACGTACTATATATATGTTCACACGAACTGCGGGGGTGGTGGAATTGGTAGACACGCTAGCTTGAGGTGCTAGTGGCGCGAGCTGTGCCAGTTCAAGTCTGGTCTCCCGCAGCAGGCTTTAATCTAAAAGATTAAAGCCTTTTTTTATGTCCTTTCATTATTGCTTCAAAATTGCCTGTTTATGAACAATCTTTTATTTTTTAAGGTTTAGCGTCAGTTTTATGAGTTTTTCTGCAATGTTTATGCCTGTTTGTGCTTCAAGTGCTTCAAAACCAGGACTTGCGTTTATCTCGCATAAAAACATGTTCTTTTTTGAAGTTTTTGCATTTTCATTTTCTGTCTGCACTAAAAAATCTGCAGTTCCATAATCAAGTCTGGCTTTTTTTATTATTTTTACTGCAAACCGTTTTAAATTTTGTGGAACTTCTGTCTGTTCCATTGTTCCGCCTTGATGCGCATTGCTTGCAACGTCGCTGCTTTCTGGTGCAATTCTAAAAACAGCTGCATGCACTTTATTTTTAATGACAAAAAAGCGAAGGTCGTTTCTGTTTTTTTGTGCTGTTTTTGTTTCTATAAATTGCTGAAAAACATATTTTGAACAGTCTTCGCAATTAAAAATTAATTCAAATTGCTCTTTGCTTTTTATTAAAAAAACATTTTTTCCCATTGAACCAAAACGCGGTTTTGCAATAAACGGCAGGTCAAGTTTAATTTTGAGCTGCTCAAAATTTTCTGTTTTTTCATTTTGGCAGACTGTTTTTGGTTGAAGGATTTTTCTTTTTTCAAAAAAGCAATATGACATTAACTTGTCGTCAGCCAGTTTTTTTGCATTTCGCTTTGGTGTGTAAATTGCTTTGTTTTGTTCAAGAATGTCATAAACTTCAGACGAAATATTTCCTCTTAAAAGCAGTTTGTTATTGCGGAAAAAATCGCATTTTTCAGTCTGGTTCAGTGTATTTATAAAGGCTGCAAAATCTTCTGGCGTATAAAGGCTGAAAGCTGTGCCGGATGATTTGCAAGAGTCTTCCATTTGTCTAATTGGATAAAAACTGCTTCGAAGCCAGCCGTAATCGTTTGTGCTGACTCCATAAATTAAACAGAAAGTTATTTTTGCCATCATGAATAGTAAAATTGCTGTTTTTACGTTCCAGCCTGAACTCCCTGAAAAGTTTTTTTATCGTTTGTTAAAGGCTACAGCTTTTCTGTCTGTCTTGCAAGATGCATAAAAAAAAGCGTAAAGAAATTTAAAAATTGCAAAAAAATTCAGCTTGTTTTTATCATAGTGGAAAAAGAAAAAAAATTTTTGTATAATCAAAAATATACATAAAAGGGTTCTGGGAATTTCAATTTTTAGAACTTTTAAAATGTTGACATTTTTTTGTGGAGAAAACTGATGAGTGAAAAAAAATCTGCCGTTGACGGCGGAAATCATGCTGCTCTCTGGCACGGCCGTTTTGCAGAAGGACCTGATGCAGAAGCTGTTGCTTTTGAAACTTCCATTCATGTTGATTCAAGAATGGCGCTTGACGATATTCGTGGAAGCATTGCGCATGCATCCATGCTTGGAAAAACAGGCATTATTCCTGCAGACGAAGCAGATGATATTACAGCTGAACTTGCAAAAATTGCAGTTGAATTAAAAACTGGCAAGCTTGAAATTGACACAAGTGCAGAAGATATTCATTCATTTATTGAAGGTGTTTTGACTGATCGCCTTGGAGATGCAGGAAGAAAAGTTCATACAGGAAGAAGCAGAAACGATCAGATTGCTCTTGATGAACGCCTTTATCTTAAACATGCAGTTCCAGAACTTAGAAAATCAATTACAGATTTGATAACCGCTCTGGTTGACATTGCAGAAAAAAATCTTGATACGCTTATGAGCGGTTATACACATATGCAGCGTGCACAGCCTGTGTCTTTGGCTCATCACCTTTGTGCATGGTGCCAGATGCTTGTAAGAGACTGTGGCCGTCTTGATGACGCATTAAAACGAATTGATTTGTCTCCGCTTGGTTCTGGTGCCCTTGCCGGCAGCGGCTTGCCTTTAAACCGTGAGATGACAGCAGATGATCTTGATTTTTCTGGTGTTACTGCAAATTCATTGGATTCTGTTGCTGACCGTGATTATTGTATTGAGCTTACAGGCTGTTTCTCGCTGCTAATGACTCATCTTTCTCGTTTCTGCGAAGAAGTTGTAATCTGGTCAACTGAAGAATTTAAATTCATTGATTTAAGCGAAAAATGGTCTACTGGTTCTTCGATTATGCCGCAAAAGAAAAACCCTGATTTTGCTGAACTTATCCGTGGAAGAACAGGCCGTGTTTATGGCAATTTAATGGCTCTTTTGACTATGATGAAAGGTTTGCCGCTTTCTTATAACCGTGACCTTCAGGAAGACAAGCAGAGTCTGTTTGAAGCTTATGATACAGCGCTCAGCTGCGTGCGCATTTTTACGTATATGATAAGCACTGCAAGATGGAATAAAGACCGCATGGCTGCTTCTTGTGTCGGTGGTTATGCCAATGCAACAGATTTGGCTGATTATCTTGTAAGAAAAGGTGTTCCTTTTAGAACTGCTCATGCAATTTCAGCAAGTGCTGTGCGCAAAGGCATTGAAAAGCACAAAAATCTTGAAGATATGTCTTTAAGCGAACTTAGAGAAGCTGCAGGTTCTGACTTAATCTGCAATGATGTTTTTGAAAAAATTGATCCACGTATGTGTGCAGAAGCACGTCGCACAACAGGTGGACCTGCAAAAGAAAAAGTTCAGGAACAGATTACAGCATTGCGCATGTTTTTAAAGAACAAATAAAAGAATGTATTGCTTTCAAAGCAGAAACTTGCTTTTGAAGCTGTTTTGAGTTTATAAGCTCAATATTCAGATATTTTTACAGGAGAATTTAAAATGGACAACAAAAGCATTAAAAATCTTATTGTGAGTGGTGTAATTGTTCTGGCAGTAATTATTGTTATTACAAATTCTTTTACAGTTATTTCGCCAAATGAACGTGGTGTAAGAGTTACTTTGGGACAGGTCGAAGGTGATGTAATTCAGCCAGGACTTAAGTTTCATGCTCCTTTCGTAACAAAAATCCGCAAATTCCGTCTTGAACCAAAAACTTACGAAGTTTCATTTTCTTGTGGCAATGACGGTGCAATTACAAAAGATATGCAGACTGTAGGCAGTACTGTTGCCGTGCGCTATATCTACGATGAAAAACGCATTATGGATATCGTAACACGCTATCAGAATGATCAGGTTATTCAAGGTGCGATGCGCGATAACGTAAAAGCTTCTTTGAAAGAAACTGTCGGTCAATATTCAATTTATGATCTTGTAGAAAAGCAGAATGAAGTAACTTCAAAAGTTGCAGAAGCAATGCTTACACGCATGGCTGACTATCCGATTGCAATTTCTCAGACTACAATTACAAACTGGGACTGGTCAGATGACTTTGACAAACAGATTAAAGAAACTGCAAACCGTGCTCAGGAAGTAAAAAAAGCTGAACAGGATTTGAAACTTGCAGAACAGCAGGCTCAGAAACAGGTTAAAGAAGCTGAAGCAAAAAAAGCTGCAATTGAACAGGAAGCTGAAGCTGCTTTGATTAAGGCTCAGAAAGAAGCAGAAGCCAAAAAAGTTGAAGCAGATGCACTTGCTTATTACAACTCAAAAGTCGCACAGAACTATCAGGTTGAAATTAAGCTTAAAGAACTTGAAATTGAGCTTGAAAGGGCAAAACGCTGGGATGGCCGTCAGGTTCCAGAATATGTACCTATAACAGCAGCCGGCGGCATTGTTGATTTGCCGTCTGCAAAAAATTAATATTGCATTTAAACAGTAAATAATCTTAGAAAAGGTTGCCTTATTCAGTGTTTTTTCACTTGTAAGGCAACCTTTTTTTACAGTCCCCTGCACTCACAGTACATGTAATCTAAGCTGAAGATAAATCTTAAATGTGGACATGGAATTTCAACAGATTTTACGGTTGCAATTACTGTGTTGTCTTTTTCTTCATAAGAAACAGTTTGTACAAGAGTTTCGTCCTGCAGAATTTCGAAAATGACAGCCTGTTTATTATAGCCGCTGCAGAGCATTAAAACTGCAATATGGTCATAGTAATTTTCTGAGCAGATTTTTGAAAGAATTGAAATAAATCGTGTCCTTGATTTGGTTGAATAATGCTTTTTTCCTATGGCATCATAAATGTTTATGGTGTTGTCAAAGTCGACAAAAACAGATAATTCTTCTGAGCATTTAAGTTTTAAATTGCCTGATTCATAAAAGGTATAAGAATCATTTGACAGCCATGTTGTTTTTACAGAACTTGAAGAAATAATAAAGAAGCTGAAAATAAAAATTGATATAGTGATTAAAAAAATAACACACACATGTTTCATCATGAGTGAAATTATAAAAAAAGAATATGGCAGAATTATGGCAATTTTATTTTTTTTATAAAAAATAAAGGCATCTTTAAAATGTTTTAAAGACGCCTTCAGCAAACAGTGCACATGCATTAAATTCGCATGACTAAGCACCTGTGGCAGAAAAAATCAGCCTAAAACTTTCTTTACAATTGCAGAAAGCTTTTCCGTTGTAAATGGCTTTACAATCCAGCCTGTAGCACCGGCTGCTTTGCCTTCCTGCATTTTGTCTTCCTGGCTTTCTGTTGTTAATGCAATGATTGGAACAAATTTGTATTCTGCTTTTTCGCGCAATGCTTTAATCAATTCAATTCCATTCATGTTCGGCATGTTTATATCTGTAATAACCAGATTGCATTGAGCGCCTTCTGATTTTTTAAGGCCATCTAATCCGTCTTCTGCTTCAATTACTTCATAGCCTTCTTCTGCCAGAACAAATGAGATACTCTTACGGATTGAAACAGAGTCATCTACAATCAAAATTTTTTTAGCCATCTTTTCCTCCTTAGCTTGTCTTTCTTCAGATGAACTTTTGCAGAAAACACATGGAAGCCTTTAAGTTTTTTCAAAAATGTCCATATTTCTTGCAAAATTTCATTACTGAAAATGGCAAAAACCCATTATCCCTAGATGCAACATCAGATAACTTTTATATATTATAACACACTAATGGCAATGTCGCAGTACTTCTTCTGCAATTTTTTCAAGACTTACGATTGCGTCTGCTGCATTTAGCTTAATTGCTTCTGCAGGCATGCCAAAAACTACACAAGATTTTTCGTCCTGTGCAATTGTATAAGAGCCCATCTGGTGCATTTCTTCCATGCCTTTTGCACCGTCATCTCCCATGCCTGTCATAATTACACCGACGGCATTTTTTCCTGCATAGCGCGAAGCTGATCTGAAAAGCACGTCTACAGACGGTCTGTGCCTTGAAACAAGCGGTCCGTCCCTTACTTCAACATAATATCTTGAACCGCTCCGTTTTAAAAGCGTGTGTTTGTTTCCCGGTGCAATAAGTACCTGTCCGCGGACTACAGAATCGTTGTCTTCTGCTTCTTTTACGTGAACTTTGCAAAGTGTATCAAGACGTTCTGCAAATGAACGTGTAAAATTTTCAGGCATATGCTGAACGATTACCATGCCAGGTGCATCAATCGGAAGCATTTCAAGAAAGACCCTTAAAGCTTCTGTTCCGCCCGTACTGGCACCGATAACAACGATTTTTTCTGTTGTATCAATGATAAGCTGCGAAGGATTCGCTTTTTCCATTATTACGTCAGCACTAAGCTTGGGTGCCACTTCTGTTGGCCTGTAAGGCACGCTGCCTGATTGAGTAAAACGGTGAAGTTTGCTTTTTGCCATGTAAGCGCCTTTAATTGCATCGCAGATGCGGATGCTCGATTCTTCAAGGAAACGTTTGGTGCCCATTTTTGGCTTTTGAATTATTTCAATGGCGCCATATTGCATTGCATTTATGGCGTTGTTTGAACCTTCTTCAATCATGCTTGAACAGATTACAACAGGAATCGGTTTTTCTGACATAAGCTGGCGCAGAAATGTAATTCCATCCATTCTTGGCATTTCAATATCAAGAATAATTACATCAGGCTCAAGTGTTTCAAGTTTTTTCTGTGCAATAATAGGGTCGCTTGCTGTGGCAATAACTTCAAAGTCTTTTTCTTTTGAAAGAATTGATGTTAATGTTTCGCGGACAACCGCTGAATCATCTATAATCATTACTTTAATCATATGCTTTTATTTAACCTTCTTATAAACTGTAGGAACGCATGTTTTCAGTGGTAAATTCATTGAAAAAATAGTTTCTGAATGCCCAAGGAAAAGATAGCCGTTCGGATGCAGATATTTCATAAACTTTTTAATTACTTTTTCCTGTGTTTCTTTGTCAAAATAAATAAGCACGTTCCTGCAGAAAATAATGTCATAAATTTCCGGCATGCAGAAATCATTATCCATAAAGTTTAATCTTTTAAAAGAAACATGTCTGCGTAATTCAGGTTTTATGCGTGCAAGGCTTTTTTCGCCGTTTTTATATTTCAGAAAATATGACTTTTTTATATTATCTGGCAGTTCATTGACAATATCAAGTTTATAGACAGCATTATATGCTTTATCAAGAACATTCGTTGAGATGTCTGTGCCTGTTACAGAAAAATTCGTCAGTTGATTCCGGTTGTTTTTTATATATTCTGAAACAACCATTGAAATAGTGTAGGGCTCTTCGCCAGAAGAACAGCCTGCTGACCAGATTTTTACAGTACTTCTGCCTGAAGCAGCCATTTCCGGCAAAACAGCTTTTGAAAGAAAATCGAAATGTGTCGCTTCCCTGAAAAATTCAGTCTTATTTGTTGTAAGCGTATCAATCATTAAAATAAGTTCGTCATTATTATTTCTGGCAAAAACATAATCAATATATTCACCAAAAGAAGACATATTAAGTGCTTTTAATCTTCTGGCGAGTCGTGCCTGCATCATGATGCGCTTTGTTTCTGGCATTTTAATGCCTACATTTGTTTCAATGTAGTTTGCAATTATATTGAATTCTTCTTTTGTCAGTTCTTTGAAAGACGGAATAAAATATGATTGATTTTGCATGGCAATCCTTAGTTTTGTGTCTGCTTTATTGTCATTGCTGATGTATTTGCAAGTTCAAGATTTTTGACAATATCAGAAAGTTTATATACATCAAGAATTAATGCAACAGAACCGTCTCCAAGAATTGTGGCACCTGAAAAACCGTAAGTATGTTTGTAAAGTCTTCCAAGTGGTTTTATTACGGTTTGATAATTGCCAATTACTTTGTCAATAACAAGACCCATTCTTGAGTCCTGGTCATTAACAATGATTATCTGTTCCATCGGAGGAAGCGGATCATCTATTTCAAAGAATGTGCGCAAATCAATATAAGGAATGACTTCGTTGCGGATATTTACAGATGCGCAGAGTTTTGGATTCTGCGGGCGTTCAAATTCAAGGCATTCAACAACATTTGAAAGCGGAACAACGAACGAGCCGTTTCCGATTTTTACAAGTATGCCTTCGATTATTGCAAGTGTAAGCGGCAGTTTCAAAATAAATTTGGTGCCTTTGCCTGTTTCTGTAACTGTTGAAACTGTGCCGCCAAGAGCTGTTATGTCTTTTTTTACTACGTCCATGCCGACGCCACGACCAGAAACCGAAGTTACCTGTGCAGCTGTTGAAAAGCCCGGCTGAAAAATCAAATCGCAGATTTCGCTGTCTGTAAGTTCATCGTTTGCACTTATAAGGCCTCGTTCTATTGCTTTTTGCCTTATGGCTTTTTTATTTAAGCCAGCTCCGTCATCTTCAATTGTAATTAAAACAAATGCGCCGTTATGTTCTGCTTTTAAAACAACTGTGCCCTGCGGGTTTTTGCCTGCTGCTTCGCGTACAGCCGGTGTTTCAATTCCATGGTCAACAGAATTCCGGATAAGGTGAACAAGCGGGTCATTCAGTTTTTCAATGACAGTTTTGTCAAGTTCTGTTTCTGCACCTTCTGTAATAAGTTCAATATTCTTTCTTAAGTCTTTTGAAAGGTCTCTGACAAGGCGTCTGAATCTTGAGAAAATTGTGCCGATTGGCAGCATTCTCATGTCCATTGTTGTGTCACGCAGTTCAAGAATAAGCCGTTCGCCTTGTTCTGCAATTGTTGAAAGCACACTGTTTTGAATTGACTGAGAAAGCTGTCCGAGTCGTGCATTGAATGTTACAAGTTCACCTACAAGGTCAATAAGTTTGTCCAGCTTTTCAGAATTTACTTTGATTGTCTGACTCGATGTTTCCTGCTGCTTTTTTTCCTGAAGTTCGCGCAGGTGTTTTTGCTCTGTAAGGGCTGCCTGCATTGTTTCTTTTGAAACAACTTTTGCATCTGTAAGAACTTCTCCGATTGTTTTGTGTGCAGACAGAACCTCATTGATGACGTCTTCTGTCGTTACATTGCGTTCAACAAGAATTTCTCCGATTTTTTTCGGCTGGTCACTCTGCTCATTATCAATCGTAATCTGTGTTATCTGTACGGTGCTTGTTGAATCAAGAAAAATAAAAACATCTTTCATGTCGTCTTCAGAAGCTTTTGTCGTAATGATGATTTCCCACGAAATATAGCATGTCGTAGGTTCAATATCATTTAAACGCGGAATTTTTGAAAAGAAAGGTGTAATCGAGCATGTTCCCATGCCCTGCAGTTCTTCAAGAAGTCCGCATGGGCGTGTGCCGTTTTTGAAAATATCTGCTGACGGTGCAAAGTGTATGCGCCATGTTGCTTCTTCTTCATTTTTTTCTGCTGCAGGTTTTGGCTGTTCCTGAACTTTCGGTGGTTCTGGTTCTTCCGGCTTTGCGTTCAGTGCGTTCTGCTTTACGTAAAGTTTAAAAACATCAATCAAGTCTTTTGAGTTATCTTCATTGTCTTGATTTTCCGGATCATCAAGCAGTTTTCTGATGTGATCACGTGCGTTTAATGTATGTGTTATCAGTTCAGGTGTTACGCTTACTTCGCCATTGCGCACGCTGTCAAAAGCCGATTCAACTTCATGCGTAAAATGAGAAATTGCATCAAAACCAAACATTCCTGAAGAACCTTTGATTGTATGCATGATGCGGAATACAGCCTGGATTGTTTCAATGTCTTCTGGATTATTTTCAAGTTCAAGCAGCAGGTCTTCAAGTTTGTCCAACAGGTCATTTGCTTCGTCTAAGAAAATTTCAGTCATCTTGTTGTTCATCATGACGCAATCCTTATTTTTTCAGAAAGTTGATTGATGATTACTTCATCGCTTAAATCATTTTTTGTAATTATGCCGGCAGCATAAAGACGTTTTTTTACGCTTGGTGTAAAAGTTCCTTCAAAAACAACTTCTTTGTTTTCTTTTTTTGCCTGAGCGCACAGTGCATATAATAATTGAATGATTGAACAGTCTAAGTCTTCCAGTGTAGAAAAACTTACATAAATTACTGGAAATTCCTTTAGAAGTTTCTGCATTGCATTTTTAATGTTTTCCGCATCACTTACAGATAAATCTCCTTGTAAAGAAAGTCTTCCGCTGTTTTCTATATCACTCATTGCTGCCTCCACCTTGAGCCGCAAAAACACAAACTCAACATATACAGTTTATATGCGAAACAATGAATTTTGCAAGTTTTCTTTATATTATGCTGCTTGTTTCTGTTTCATTTGATTTATCTAGATTCATGGAGTATCATAACTAAGTTAGTTTTTTTGATTTAATGTTTTTAGAGTAGGAGAACTTTATGAGCAATGAAACAATAGGTGCTTTTTTGACATTTGTGCTTGGAGATGTGGCTTATGCAGTTGATGTATGCTCTGTACGTGAAGTTTTAACTTATGAAACAGTAACACGTGTTCCCCGTACTCAGGCGTATTTAAAAGGTGTTTTGAATATTCGTGGAACTGTTATTCCTGTTATTGACCTTAGAATATTGTTTAACATTAAACCTTCAAGCAAAGAAGAGGACAGTTCAATTATTGTTTCAGAAGTACATTTGCCTGATGAAACTGAAATGTATTTTGGTTTTATTGCAGATTCTGTAGAAAATGTAAATCAGCTTGATTCTGTTTCTGCTGCTGTAGACGGCACACAGGCTTTGGACATGATACATAATGAATTCATAAAAAATGTCGGTTCTTCGGGCGACCGTTTCGTGCTGATTCTTGATATGGAAAAAATCATAAAATATATGGAAGATGAGCTTGCTGCTGCTGCAACAAAAATCTGACGGCGTCGCCTTTTTAGTAATGCTTCAAATTCAATAAACGGCTAGAACCATGTAATGTCGCCGGATTTTTGTTCTGCTTTTTGCATTGCTTCTTTGTAGTCTGTTTCCCGACGTTTTATTTCTTTTAATGTCAAATCTGAACGCTGAATGCGTTTAAGATAAATTTTTGATGTCTGTGGATTGTAGAAAATTTTCCTTGGAAAAATTCCGCCGGTGTCGTTTGCAGTAATTGGAATTTTTTCCGTTGAAAGATATTCAAGTGCAAATGAAATATTATTCAGACCTGTCCTGTTTTGATAAAAACCGCCGTCATCAAGAACATTGCTTCCACCAAAAACTTTTGCCGTAAGGTTTGCTTTTTTTGAACCTTTCTTGAGCATGTCGTTTATTAAAAGTTCTATTGCAAAATCGCCATAACGGCCCTGTTCTTCAAATGAAATGTCTTTTAGACGGCTTGTAGTTGGAAGCATAAAATGATTTAAACCTCCAAGACCGAGTGTTGCGTCATAAAGTGCAATACTGATACAGGAACCAAGTACTGTAGAAATTAATACATCATCTTGTGTTGAGTAAAATTCCCCTGGAAGAATTGTTATAATTGTTTTCTGAAAATGTGGATCAAAATGCGTATTCATTTAAATTAAAAGAAAGTAATTTCTCCTGCCTCGACTCCTGCTTCAATTTCAAGTCCAGTTACATCGCCGGCTGTCTGTTTATCTGAAACGATTGTGAACTGATGGATAAAATCGTTGAAGATGTTGTTATGAATTGTCCATTCTGTAACACCTTTTTCTTCCATCAGCAGGTTCTTTGATTCAATTGTTTGAGAATGAATGCGCGCAATTGCTTCCTGTTCATTAACAATGCGGCTTGAAAGAACTTCAAGGTTTTCAATGGAATCTTCAATGCTGTGATAAGCCGAGAAGAAATCTTCTGAATAAACAGTGAAATTTTCAACGGCGCTGACAAAGTTCTTTTGAAGCTTGTTGAGTGCCTTGATGAAATCTGTTTTTGATTTGTTGATTGCAGAGAAAATCTTTCTGTCTGCTTCTGCTTCAACAGAAAAGTTTCTGATCTGTTTTGTACTGTTATCAATAAAGTCCTGCAGCAAATCCTGTGCTTCCTGCACGTTATGGTCTGTCTGCACAATCAAGTCAGACATGTATTCAACTGTTGATTTTATCGAATTAATGTTTGTATTTCGGGCAACTTCAATTCTTTGGGCGATTGCAACATAAGTCAGGTTGTTGATAATCGGGAAAAAGTCTGAGAAACAAAGCTGAATTCGCTGAACCGAATTCTGAATTACGTTTGATTTGTCGAGAACCTGTTCCTGTGCTGTCTGGTAAGATTTGAAACTTGAAATGAATTTTGAAAATTCTTCTGAAGTTTTCAAAATGCAGCCTTGTAGGCTTGTGCTTTTGTTTGAATCCTGAAGACATGTCTTTATAAACGACTGCCTCATGCTTTCAACTGCTCCGAGGATAAAATTTATCTTGTCGCGGTTTTCTTTAAAAACAGAAATGCTGTCAACGAGTTTTTTGTTGATGTTTCCGAGAAGCTGTATTGCAATATCTGTAAGCTGCACATTAAAGCTTGCCTGGTCAAGCTGGTCGTCAAGGTCAGCAAAATCTTCAATTTTATCGCTGTCTTTGATTCTTGAAACAGTCATTATTACATCGTCAAGCGACTGACGGATAATGTCCTGCATCTGAATGCATTCCATTGCTTTTAGAATCGGCTGACGGACTTCTGCTGCATTGTTGAACATTTGATTAAGATTTTCCATTATTCCGTCAAGCACCTGTGAAATATCAGAGTTGCCGCCGGCTTCAGAATTGGTTGTTTTTGTGGAAATTCTTTCAACGTCTTCAATTGTTGTTTGAAGTGTCGTAATGTTTTCTGTAATGGCCTGTTCGTTTGCAATAAGTGCATCAGACTGTGCAATAAGGCGAAGAGAAAGCTGCTTGAGGTTCGAAGTAATATAGGAAAAGGCTTGTCCTTCTTTGCCAGATTTAATGGAAACAACCATTGCATTAAGCGAAATTAATTCCATTTCGCTGCTTTCATCTTTGATTTTTTGAATCAAGGAATTCATGGATGTTAAAAGTTCCATTCTGTTGGCAAAGCTGTTTACCAGTTCAACGTTTCGGTTTCTGAAGTTTACAGCAATTTCTTTATTCTGATGAACAATTTTGTCCTGTTTTTTGAGAATTGTATCTAAATCTCTTTTAAGCTGTTCAAAACGGTGAAAATTTTCATTGTTTTGTACAGTTTCATTTTCTTTTTTAACATGGTTCAGTTCACCAACAAGAACTGGAAAATTTGTACTGAGTTCAAGAAAGTCCTGACCGCTTGCATCGCTGATTGATTTTAAGTTTTTAAGAATTGTGGATGTGTTCATAAGTCTAGTTCTCTCTTTATTTTAAGTATGTTTTGCCAATGTGGCTTTGTTTTCATAAAATTCTTTTACAATGTCTGTAAAATCTTCTGGTGCATCATGCAGCGGCAAAATGCCGGAACCTCCTGCATATAATCTTTGAACGACTGGCTGCAAAGACTTTGAAAAAAGCGAATTCGGATATGCGATTGCTGCAGGCTGGCGCTGTGCAATTGCATACTGAACACTTTCGTCGTATGGCAGATAACCAATGAATTCAATGTCAATTGCAAGTTTATTATGCGCAAGCTGCTGAAGTCTGTAGCCCATTTCGGTATTTTGCATTGCGCGACCCATATTCATTATGACACGAGGTCTGAACTGTTTTAAAAGTTCGAATACACGTGTTCCTTCGCCTGGCAATGCTTCGTCTATTACGGTTAAGATTTGTTCAAAAGAATAATCTCTGCCTTCAAGCCGCTGTAAAATAGCATTTTTCAATATTGTGCGGGCTTCGCTTTTGGGCGAATAGCTTCTATAACAGAATCTGTATACGACAGATTTTAAGAATGAATATGCATTCAAAATTGATGTAATTTCTGGTGTAACAACAAGAAGCCCGTTATTGGTCATTATGAAAAAATCAACTTGATTGTGTGCCGAACCTGCGCCTAAATCCAGCAGAATATAATCGCAGTCCAGTTTTGCAATATCCCGCATTATTTTCTGCTTTGTAAAATAGTCCATGTTGGCGGCACCTGGAAAAAGACAGTCTCCGGCAATAAAGTGAAGGTTAGAGATGCCGGTTGATTGAACAAGAGCATTCATGTCTGTTTCAAGCTTATTGATAAAATGTCCAAGTCCTGCCTGATTGTTTTTTAAACCAAGCATTGTGTGTAAGTTTGCGCCTCCAAAGTCAAGGTCGCACAAGATGACATGCTTGTACTGTGCAGCCATTGCTACAGATAAATTAAGAGAAAGTACGCTTTTGCCTACACCGCCTTTTCCGCCGGCGACAGGAATAATTACCGCCATATATTTAATATATGTCAAAATGTTAAGACCCGCAAGCGAATTTTAACACTTAGGTTTTTACTCCGGCTGCTTTAAAACGCTTGCAAAAATCGCCGGCGTTACGATAAAAAACACAAAAATCCCTTTTACAGAAGCAATAGACTTTTTAAAAAGCAAAGTGCCGCTTACAAAAGCTGAATGGAAAAAACTGGAACCCAAGCTCCGCTTCCGTGCCTTTACCGTTGCAAAGCTTGGCACGGCAGAAGAAATAGAAAAAGCAAAAAAGATTTTGACACGCGCAATAAAAGACGGCGAAACATATGCTGCAACATGGCAGACCGTAAAAGAAACATTAAACGGCAAAGGCACGCTGAACCCTAACTACTGGGAAACAGTATTCCGCACAAATACGCAAAGCGCATACATTGCAGGCAAACTGCAAAAATACCAGGAAACAAACGTAAAAGCATTTCAGCTTATGGTAATAGAAGACAGCCGCACAAGCCCGTTCTGCAGAAACCTGCTGAACAAAGCAACAGGCTACGGAATGATTCTGCCCGTAAAACACCAGTTCTGGAAAACCTACGGCTTTCCCCCATATCACTTCAACTGCCGCACAAGCATATCCCCCGTTTACGGTTCAATGATAGGCAAGGCAGGCTACAACGTAGACAACCCCAGCATGAACAGCTTCCGCAGAAGCAAGTTCAAGCCTCAGAAAGGCTTTGGAGGAAATCCAGTAGATAAAGAAAGCTGGTGGAAATTAACTGCTAAAATGATAGAAAATGCTGAAAAATACGGAATTTGGCCAGATATTCTTCAACAGACAAAGAATTTTGACATGATTAGCTATCAAAAAGAATTATTGCAGGGATATGAATTGATTTATACAGGAAAAAATGGTGGTTATATTGAAAAATCAAGTAATTGGGAATTCAGTCAGAAAGAAATGGATGCAGCAAAAAAACTTGCTGATGAAGGGCATCAGATTTATTTATTGCCAAGAAATAGAAGCTATAAAGTAAAAAGTCCAGATTGTTTGATAGATGGAGAAATAGCAGAATTTAAACAACAAGAAGAACCTACTAAAAGTGCAATAGCACATGAAATAAAAAAAGCAAAAGAACAAAGAGCCCGAATAGTATATGTAAAAGCCTTGAATGATATGGAAAAAGAAGAGTTAAAACTAGGTTTAAAATCAGAAGTTTTAAGATCTCCAATTAAACTAGTATTTTTAGATTGGAAAAATAAGATTTATAACTTAACAAGAAGACAGATTAGAGAATTAGATTGGTAAATAAAAAAACATCAGGTGGCTACACGCTAACTTGAAAGGGCATGCAGGTCTGATGCTTTATAACGGGACTAGGAGAATCCCCTAATCCCAACACATTTACTATACCACATTCTCCCAAAAAAGCAAGCCCCGGCGCAAAAATCCGGGGCTTTTTTATTGCCAGTTTTCAATTGTACAGACAGCCTTTCTCCATCTCCCAGTGTTCGCAGGCATAATGTGGATAAATGTATTCATTTTTTATATAGCAGAAACAGCCCATAACGCCGGTGTCACCTGTGTTCTTGCAGTTTCCGCAACATTTCAATTTTTCAATTTGCTCTGCTTGTTGTTTTATCTTTTCGGTGAGTTCCTTGAGCAGTTCGCTAGTTTTCAGCTGTTCTGCATATTTCCATGTACCGCACAGAAAAGATTCGAGCACCATTTCGTATTTCTGCTTATCTGTTGTACAACCTACGAAAGACATCTGCGGATTCCCCATTAATGCAAGCAATGCAATGCTTCGGGTTTCAAAGTGGTTTTTGGGGATTCCCCGACTTAAAAAAAATTCTTCCACATCTTTCCGTGTTGTGCATTTTGACAAGGTTTTTTTCTTGTCTGTCATTTGTTCATTCTCCTTCAATTCAATCTGTGCAAAAAAAAGGGGATGCCCGAAAAGTTTTTGCAGCACTTTTGAAACATCCCCTTGACGGCTGTCATTTATTCGCGCCGACGGGTTCAATACCCCGACGCTCTGCGTCGTATGAAGGGTATTGAACCTGGAGTGCAATTTCCTTTTAGAACGACGATACCTCGAACGCTCTGCGTCGAGGTTCGTCATTCTGTTTTATTGTCCTGGTTTTCTTCATGGTCAAGGTTTCTGTCAAATCTTTTGCATGAATCAAAAAACCACCATATGGCAACTATGCAGATTGCAGCCAGTGTTATTACGCATTTCAAACTCATTTACTGCACCTCCGTCCTGCATTTTTACAGTCTGAACAATTTGCTTTTAATGCTTCAAACTCCCTTTTGTTCTTTTGTTAATTTCTTCCTTTGCAATGTCTTGTTTTGACGATACTTGTCCGCAAATATTGACTTTTTATGCTGTTTTTTGTATAAAAAGAGAATCGACCCTTTATAGGGTAAAATCTATTATTGGAGTTTCAAGTGGTTAAAATCAGACTTAAGAAGTTTGGAACAAAAGGCCGCCCTTTCTACCGCATCGTAGTTCAGGACGTTCGCAAACCTCGTGACGGTACAACAATCGAAGAGATTGGTGTATATCATCCTATCGAAAAAGAAGAAAATCAGATTTCTTTCAATGAAGAAAGAGCTCGCTACTGGATTGGCGTTGGTGCACAGCCAACAGACACAGTTCGCAAGATTTTCAACAAGAAAAACTTTCACATCTAATTTTTGAGGAGTATTGGGGTGGAAAAAGACCTGATTGAATATGTAGCCAAATCATTGGTCGATGATCCCGGAGCTGTCTCAGTAAACGAGGTTGAAGGTGAAAAAGGTGCAGTTCTTGAATTGAGAGTTGCCCAAGCTGATATCGGTAAAGTAATTGGAAAATATGGTCGTATTGCAAAAGCTTTGCGTACTGTATTAAGTGCTTCTGCCGGAAAAACCGGAAAGCGTTACACGCTGGAAATCCTTGACTGATGGAGCAGCGCTCTGGTACATCAAATCAGCGGTTTGTTGTAGGAATTATCCGCGGTTCGCATGGCTTAACGGGTAAATTTAAAGTGGAGAGTACTTCTGGAGAATGCGAGCATTTTGCTCAATTAAAAGAAGTTACTTTGCGGAAAGGAGATGCAGAAAAACTTTTTGCTGTTGAATCGGTTGAAGGTTGTGTTTCTAATCTGCTGATGAAATGTGCAGGCATTGACAGCCCTGAAGATGCTGAAAAGTATCGCAACTGGGAAATTGTTGTGCCACGTGACATGGCTTGTCCTTTAAAAGAGGGCGAGTACTATGTTGAAGATCTAATACAATGCACGCTTATTTATAGCGGGCAAGACGGGTGTGCAGCGAAGACTGCGCCTATTGAAATAGGTACGATTACAAGCGTAACGGAAGGCGGAGCCGGTTACCTTTTAGAGGTTTCTTTATCTGAGAGCTTTGCAGGTTATGGCGGAAACAATACAAAAACCCGGTTGATTCCTTTTAAGAATGAATTTATCGGTGAAATTGATATTGAACGCAAAACAGCACAGCTGATGCACCTCTGGATTCTGGAGTAGTCTATGAAATTCCATGTGCTGACCTTGTTCCCTGAAATACCAAAAGCCTTTTTTGAAAGTTCAATAATGGCTAAGGCTGTAAAAAAGGGAATTATTGCCTACGACTTGGTGAATATCAGAGATTTTGCTTTTGATAAACATAAAACTTGTGACGATAACCCGTACGGGGGTGGGGCTGGAATGCTTATGTTGCCAGAAACCCTCGGAGCTGCGCTTGATTCTGTAGAATCTTGGAAGAAGCGCGTTATCTATGTAACGCCTTCAGGCAAGCCTCTTACACAGAAACTTGCACAGGAATTGAGTCAGGAAACTGATTTGGTTTTTATCTGCGGAAGATACGAAGGTATTGACCAGCGGATAATTGATTCTCGTGTTGATGACGAAATCTCAATTGGAGATTATGTAATGTCATCTGGCGAAGTTGCTGCTCTTGTAGTAATTGATACTGTCTATCGTTTAATAGATGGTGTTATTTCCCGGGAATCTTTAGACGAAGAAAGTTATTCTGACGGACTTCTGGAGTATCCGCAGTATACGCGGCCGGAAGTTTACAAAGGCATGCAGGTGCCCGAAGTGCTTTTGTCAGGTCATCACGAAAATATTCGGAAATGGCGCTTGAAAAAGAGACTGGCAAAAACTCTTGCGGTAAGACCAGATTTAATTGTGGCGGCACGGCAGGCTGGAACTCTTTCGAAAGAAGCAGAGTTCATGATTGGCGAGTTAACCGGTACGCTGGTTGCCCAGCCTAAGAAACTGCGAAGAAAACGCAGAGTTGAACAAACAGGAGACAAAGATGGACATAATTAAGACTATCGAAGCTGCTCAAACTAGAGATGATATTACACCATTCAAAGTTGGTGATACTGTAAAAGTTTTCTTTAAAATTATTGAAGGAAAAACAGAACGCATTCAGATTTATGAAGGTTTGGTAATCTGCATTAAGGGTGCTGGTGTTTCAAAGACTTTCACAGTTCGCAAGAACTCTTATGGTGTTGGTGTTGAACGTGTTTTCCCAATCAACTCACCGCGCATTGCAAAAGTTGAACTTGTACGTCCTGGAAAAGTACGTCGTTCTAAGCTTTATTACATCCGCGAAAAGATTGGTAAAGATGCAAAAATTAAAGAACTTATTACAAAAAAAGCTGACTAGTTTTTTATGTAATTATTCCTGCGTGTGGAGAAAATCAGCATGATGGCAGATTTTTCAGCACACGCATTAACTGGAATTTCTTTAGATAAAGCCGCTTTTTCTTCAAATAATTTGAAGGATGGCGGCTTTGTTTTTGTAAGGGTGCTTGGGAAATCGAAAAATGGCAGGCTGCTTGTTTCTTTTGCCGGAAATGTTTTTGAAGCCGGCACAAAAGAAGAATTTGGTGCATTAAAGGCAGGCGATTCATTTAAAGCACAATTAAAAGTTGTAAATGGAAATGTTCATCTTGTGCCTTTGTTAAAAGAAAAAGCAGAAAACATTGATGAACAGGGGCTTTTAAATAAAGACGAAATTTATGCGCAGATGTTTGCAAAAATGGGTCTTTTGCAGGATGAAACTTCCCTTAAACTTTTGCAGTTTATGCGCGAAAACGGCGTATATTTTTCTAAGCAGGAATTAGTCAAATTACAAAAAAAAGCAAAATCATTTGGTACAAAAGAAAATAAAGCAGCGGAAATTGCAGCTTATCTTAAATCTAAAGGCATTGAACCTTCTGATGACACAATTGAAGAAATTTTGTCTTTGCTTGAAACTGAATTAAAACCCAGAAAAACAAATCTTCTGCCAGAAAAGAAAACAGATTCTTTTTTGGATTTTATTTATTCAAATGCAGCTGATGCGCTGGGGGCAAAGCAGGGACTTTTAACGTTATCAAATCATCTTGGCAATTCAGATTCTCATTGGATTGTTTTGCCGTTTGAAAAACAGCTCAAAAATCAACTCTGGCACGGTACAATACGCATTCTTTTGGATAAAACAATTCATTCTGTTAAAAAGTTTTATGTAAATGCTAAAAATGAAGAAAAGTCCTTGATTTTTGAATTTTTTCCGCCGAAAAATATGCATAAGGCATTTGAGATTCGTTATGCTGTCGTGCCTGAAGCTTCAAAAAATGAGGTGGGACATTTTACACAAATTTTGGAAAGTATTTTTGCTGCAGAAGAGGGGCGCAGTGTTAAAATTACTTATAGCCAGAATTTGCAGAATGAATGCTTTGTAGACAGTGAGTTGTTCATAAAAGGAGTGGATGAGGAAGCATGAGTAAAAAGACTGCAATTGCGCTTTCTTACCCTGCTGGGGCAGACGCTCCTTTTATAGTCGCCAAAGGCAAGGGCAACTATGCTGAACGAATTCTTGAAATTGCTGAAGAAAATTCTGTTTATATCGTAAAAGACGATTTGACTGCAGATATTCTTTCATTGTATGAGATAGGCGATTATATACCGCCGGAAACATACGAAGTTATTGCAGGAGTTTTTGCTTTTCTGCTCAGGATGCGTGATGAACAAAATTAACAGTGATTTGCTTGAACTTGGAATGAAATTTTCTGCACCGGTTTTTTTTGATGACGGAAAATATATGTTTCTTGCAGAGAAAAAACCGATTCGTAAATTTCATCTGGAAACATTGCAGAGATGGAATATTCCGTATGTAGTTACATATGGGCATCTTCTTCCGAAGGCTTCAATTGATTTGGATGAACTTTTGGGCGCGCCAGAAGAAATTGAGGAATTAGAAACCGAAGAAACAACATCTTCCGGGGCTTATGCTGTTCCACGGGAAAATGACAGCGAATTAACAGATGAATATGTCGGAAGGATTGATGAAAATCCTCTTTTTATAAGCTATTGTGAATTGATTTCTGCTATGGGAATGATTATTGAATCAATTCGTGCCGGGGCTGCTTCGGATATTGTTTCGTATATAGAAAGCCTTTCAAATCAGTTGTACAGTCTGATTGAAAAAAATGCCACTTTTGTTACAGGCTTTTTGCTCATGGGAGAAGCCAAAAAACATGATTTTGCTCAGGCTGCTGTTGATTCGGCAATTCTTACATATTTGATTTCTAAAAAGTTAGGCATTTCGCCTAAAAAGATTAAGCTGTATGTAACTGGTGCTCTTGTTCATGATATTGGAATGTTCATATTGCCTGAATCTTTGATTTCAAAAAAGACTTCACTGCTTTCTGAAGAATTTTCAAAATTGAAGATGCACACGATAGAAGGTGCACATATGGCTGGTTCTTTGCTTCACTGTCCGGCAGAAGTTACCGATATGATTACACAGCATCATGAGCATTGGGATGGAAACGGTTATCCGCGTGGCCTTAAAGGGGACGAAATCAGTACTGGAGCAGCAATTCTTGCTGTTACAGATGCATTTGAGGCTATGGTAACTGAAAAAGCTTACCGCACGTCAATGCTCGGTTATGAAGCGATGCGTGTTTTAATCAGCGACAACTGTCATCATTTTTCACCTGAAGTTGTCCGTGCATTTATTCAGTGTATGGGTGTTTATCCGATTGGTTCACTTGTACTGTTAAGCGATGCTTCAATCGGGCGTGTCGTTCAGGGAAACGATTCTTCTCCGTTGAGACCAGATATTCGTATTCTTATGTCAGAAACTGGCAAAAAATATCCGAATAACACTGGTCCTGTGGTGAAACTTGAAGGTATGCGCAAATTATTTATTGTGCGTGCTTTGGATGCAAAAGATCTTCATGGAAAGCTCGAATAAGCAGACAGGAAATGAAGGTGAAGAGCGTGCTGCAAAATTTTTGCAGGACGCTGGATATGAAGTTCTTGAACGTAACTATCGTTCAAGATATGGCGAAGTGGATATAATTGTCCGCAAGAATGATACCGTAGTTTTTGTTGAAGTAAAAACCTGGCCAAGAGGAGATTTTTTCAGTCTTGCTCAAGCTGTCGGCTCTTATAAACAAAAAAGAATAATTAAAACGGCTAAATGTTTTCTTGTGGAACATCGACAATATAATGAGTGCTATGTGCGTTTTGATTTGATTGCCCTTGATATGGCTGGGCAAGATGAAATTTACCACATAGAGAATGCTTTTTCGGAGACCTTATGAGTTCTGTATCAAAAAAAGCTGCTGCAAAAGCAGAACGTTCAGCGCGTGTCGCAGAATTACAGACAAAAATTCACGATCCGGCTTATATAGACGGCGCTATACAACGTATTGCGCAGGTTTTGAGCAATAATCTCGTGGTAGATAAAAAAATGACACAAGGACAAAGTTTTTATGGCACAAGATAGTTCTGTAAATCATTACGGCAAATCTTTTTCTGGTCACCGTCCTAATCAGAATAAAAAAAATGCTGGAAAAGAAAATAATCGTTTTGGCAATAAACATGTAAACCATAAAACAAACGAGCAGAAACCTTATAGAGCAACAGAGAAAGATTCTCCTGTTGAGTCTCCAAAATTAGATACACCGATATGTGCTTTTTGTGGTGAACCTATTTTGGATTTGCCTTCTGCAATGTGTAATAAAGAAACACTTGAACCTGTTCATTTCGATTGTGTTTTGCAGAAATTGAATGAATCAGAAAAACTTGGTGAAAATGAAAAAATAACATATATCGGGCAAGGCAGATTTGCAGTTGCTTATTTTGAAAATCCTCATGATTTAAGACGATTTAAAATTCAACGCATAATTGAGTGGGAAGACAGAGAAAAAAAAGCTGAATGGCGAAACGAAATTGCTTCTATGTTCAGCCAGACAAAATAGATTAAAAAACATCTTAAAAAAATGCTGAATATGAGCCTGTCATGAATTTGACAGGCTCTTTGTAATTTTATTCAAGCGGCGAATAATATAATGCAAAAAAAGTATATTTATTCGGTTTGTTACGATGGTGCGTTATAATAAAGTTCATGAAATTCAATTACTTTTTAACGGCAAAATTTTTGTTTTCTGTGCATAATATGCTGATTAGAAAAAGACCGGGATAAAAAAAGCTTCAAATCGCAAGGTTTGAAGCTTTTTTGAAAATTGATAATCTGTAAGACAAAAGATATTGCCGGAAACCAGAATCGAACTGGCACGACTTTTTAACGGTCGAGGGATTTTAAGTCCCTTGTGTCTACCTATTCCACCATTCCGGCAAATCTTAAAAAGATATAATATAATATAAAAATAAAAGGGTTTGGTCAAGATATGTTTACCGATACACATTGTCATTTAGACATGATGAAAGAAAAAGGAATAGACATTGCTGAGTTTTTTAGGGAATATACATGCAGCGATTTTAATGAAATTCCTTTTATGCTTGATGCAGGAACTAAAGCAGATGACTATTATGAACACAGGAAAAACAGGGAAATTGCAAAAGAAATAACAGGAACAGACTTATTTTTGCATTTTTCGGCTGGAATATGGCCTGCAAAAGAAGATATTCAAAATCGATTTGAAGAATGCGAAAAATTAAAGAAAATACTTGAAGAATTTGCTGTTGTCAAAAAAGAAATTTGTGCTATAGGTGAATGCGGTTTTGACAGAAGAGAAAATCCGAAAGAAGCTGGCGAGGCACATCTTCTGGCAGAAGAAGAACTGTTTGCAATGCAGGTTGAACTTGCAAAAAAGTTTAATCTGCCGTTGATTGTACATTCCAGAGATGCTTTTGAAGAAACTTATGGTGTCTTAAAAAACGGTGCACACAATCGTGTCGTAATTCACTGTTTTTCATATGACAGAAAAGCTGCAAGAATGTTTCTTGATTTAGGCTGCCGCATTTCTTTTTCTGGTACAATTACGTTTGGCAAAAATGCACAGAAAGAAACTAATTGCGAACTTCTTCGTTATGTGCCGAAAGATTTGCTTTTATTAGAAACAGACGCGCCTTATCTTGCGCCAGTGCCGTTTAGAGGCAGAGTTAACACACCTTTATTAATAGAACATACATATCGTTTTGTTGCAGAAACTTTAAATATGCCGCTTGATTCACTTGCATTGTTAATAAAGAAAAATGCAAGTGAATTTTTCTTATAATAAAAGCAGCAGAACTGCAGTTTGTAAGTTAATATGTAATTGGTTTGCATGCATAAAATTTGCTATTGAAAATTTTAGGATTGTTTAATAAAGTAAAATAAATTTCAATAAATAAAGTTTTTTTGTGGAAATTTTCTAAAAGAACGTGTATAATCGTTTCTATGAAGTATAACGAAAATACAAAGAAATCTCTTAAAGAGCTGTGCATTGCTTTGACACAGATTGAAACAGAGAAAAACATGCAGGAGTTTCTTGAATGTTTGCTTACAGAGGCTGAAGTCGTGGATATTGCAAACCGCTGGCTTTTGGTACGCGAAATTGACCGCGGAACAACACAGCGTGAAATTGCAAAGAATTACGGTATGAGTCTTTGTAAAATAACACGTGGCTCTCGTGAACTAAAAAAAGAGAATGGTGCTTTTAGAAAAGTACTTGAGAATTTCAAGAACTCTCAGTAGAGGTTGAAAAAACAGGCTGTCATTTAATCATTTTAGATAAATGACAGCCTATTTTTTATTCTTACGTGGTTTTTCTACCTGTTTTTGCAGAAAAAATAACGCTATGCGTTGTGTCATATTGATAGAATAAATTTTTTTTGAAAAGGCAAAAAAAATGCACCTCCAAAATTAAACTTTATTTGTTCAACTTTAGGGATGCATTTCAAAAAATAAATTTTAGAACCAGCTGTTAATTACTTTAATGCCTGAAGAACATCATTTGCTCTGCTGCAATTTCTTGCAACATCAAAAGGAGTTTCTCCTCTTTTATTCTGTGCATATTTATTTGCACCATATTGAATTAAAACTGCAATTGTGTTTGCGTCTGCGCATTGGGCTGCAAAATGCAGAATGCTGTTGCCGTTTGCATCAACTGTATTTTTATTTGCGCTCAAAATATCAATAAGTACCGAAGGATTGTCTTTGATTGATGTTGTTACAGCATTCTGTCCTGTTGCATCAAGACTGTAAACATCTGCGCCGTTTTTAAGCATAAATTGAACAGCTTCATTCATCCCATTTGAAATTGCAAGTTGAATTGGTGTTTTACCTGCGTTGTTTTTCCAGTTAAGGTTGTAACCGTGGCTTAAAAGAAATTCAAAAACAGAAATTGGTGCATTTTCATATACTGCAATGTGGAAAGGATTGTTATTGTTTATGTCTGTAACATTGCGGTTAGTACCAAGTGTTGTCTGAATAATCTTGTTGTCTTTTCTAATAATAATTCCAAAAGGTGTTTTGCCGTGCAAATCTGTAGAAAGAGGGTTGAGACCTGTTTTCTGAATTAAACTGATAATCTCTTCAATTTCTGTTGTTGTAGCTTCGTGAAAAACGTTTCTTCCATAAACGTCTGTAAGTGTAGGGTCTGCACCTTTCTGTAAAAGAATTGAAGCTGCTACAGGGTTTTTGCATTGAACTGCATCCATTAATATGCTTTTTCCTGTTACATCCTGCGAATTAATGTCTGCACCTTTTGAAATTAACTGCTTCATAATTTCTATGCGGTTTTGTCTTGCAGCTTCTGCAAGAGGTGTTTTTCCAGACTGGTTTTTAATATTTACATCATAACCTGCTGCAAGAAGTTTTGCACAGCTCTTTTCTGCAGCCCAGCGTACACAGGCATGAAGTGCAGTGTTGCCCTGGTTGTCTGTAATGTTTTTAATTGCACCTGCTTTTATTAACTGCTGAACACCCTGGTAGTTGTCAGATTTTGTTGCACTAAAAAGAGGTGTTTCGCCATAACAGTTTGCTACATCTACTGCAATGCCTGCATCAAGCAGATAACGCACGCTGCCGGCTGTTGCTTTCTGTTCAAGAGCAATGTGAAGCGGTGTGTTTCCATAAGCATCTGTAACTTTTATGTTAGAAGCATTTACAAGAATCTTTAAGATATTGCCGTCGCGCAAACTTCTTGAAAGCGGTGTGTTACCGTTTATGTCTGCTGCAAAAATATCTGCGCCATGTGTTGAATAAATTTTTATATGTTCAACATTTTTTGAAGCAACAGCCTGGGCAAGAGGTGTTAAACCTTTTTTGTTATATGCGTTAATTTTTGCACCTGCGTTAATAAGTCTTATGACATGTGCGCTTGACATTGCACCCATTGTTGCAATGTGCAGTGCATTGTCGCCATAAAGATCCTGAACAGAAGCATCAGCGTTGTTTTCAAGCAGCAATGCATATATTTCGTCCTGTGCTTCTTTTGGTGCAGTAATTAAAAGCGGTGTTTTTAATGTTGCATCGCATGCGTCAACATTTGCACCTGCTTTTATTAAAAGCTGAGCATGTCTGATGCGTCCGTAACGAACTGCAAGATGGAGTGGGGTAGCGCCAGAAATGTCCTGCGCATCAAGCAAAGAACCGCACGAAATAAGATATTCTGCAATTCCATAGTGATTTTTTACAACAGCAAGATGCAGTGCTGTCTGGTCGTCTTCAAATGTCTGTCTTGCGTTTCTTGTTTTTACTGTGTTTTCAAAATATTCAAAGTCGCCTTTGACTGGTGAAACACCGGCAAGAATAAAAGCTGCTGCTATGGTTGCACTTGTTGCACTTTCTGTATTTGTATAAGCAAGAGCGAGCGGTGTTAAACCGTTGTTATCACGAATGTCAAGATTAAGATCCCGTTCGATACAAAGTGCAACACCTTCGATATCTTCATTTCTTACAAAATAATGAACGATTGTCTGTCCGCGTATGTCGCGCACTTCTTCAACCGGTTTAATTACAAAAACTGGATAAAAATCTTTATCTTTTTCGATGCCGGCAGAAAATGCCATTTTTCCGTCTTTATTTACTGCAAAATAATTTGCACCGGTGTCAACCAGAGCCTGTGCTGCATCAACAGCCATGTAATTAATTGCTGTAAAAATTGGAGTATCGCCAAGATTGTTTTTAAGTTCCGGGTTTGCACCACGTGCAATAAGCCATCTGATTAATTCTGCATTGTTTGCCATTGCAGCTGCATGCAAAGCACTGTAACCGAATGAATCTGTGTTGTTATAAGCTTTTGTTCTGTCAAGTTCGGCTTTTGCTTCTTCAACATGCCCTGAAAGGATAAGGTTGATTACATTCCAGTCGCTTGTGTATTGAACATCTGAAGAATTATAAGTTTTTCCAGACGAAATTGCTTGATTTGATGCATTTTCATCTGATTGAGAAGGCTTAAACTGTGAATATAAATCGTTGTCTTTTGTGTTAAAAGTAATATTTGAACTGTTTTGATTTGCATTATTTGCTGAATCATCTGTGTCATAAACAAAATCATCATTGTCGTCGTCATAAATAAAGTCGTCGCTTGAATCATATTCAAATGTTTCAGAAGATGATTCTGTTTTTTTGTCGGCTTTAGCAATCGGTTCGCCTTTTAATGTTGGCACCGGATGGCTGTCATCTTCTACAGGTTTAGGTGGTGCAGGTTCTTCCGGTACTTTTTCTGGAACTTCGCCAATTCCAATTATTCCACTTGCAATTGCAGCCACTGCTGTCGGAGCAAGAACACCTGCAACAGCTCCTGAAACGCAGGATGAAAGCATTGAAAGGAATGTTACCATTACGACTGAAGAGGCCACGATTTGACGTTTTTTCATTTATGAAATCCTTATGACTGATATGATAAATTCCAAACATAAAAAATTAGAGTTTATCATATGTAGTTTTTGCGTGTTTGTAGTTACAAAAATCAAGCAATTTTAAAATCTGCATTAGAAACAAAACTGAAGAAATTCAATTTTTTATTTACCAAGCTGATTTTCCGATGTTTTTTCTATAAAAAAGCACCGGTTTAGGGCTCTGAATACAATTCGAGCCTTTCGTTTTCCTATCGGCAGAAGAAAATAACAACTTTAGAATAAATGTCTGATACATTTTTTATTCGTGTGCAGATTTTAATATTTCGGTGTGCTGCGTGGAAGTTGTGCCGGGGTTGTTCATTGTTTGTTTTGCAGTGTATAGTCAATAAAAGATAATTGGTGTATGCTTTTAATATCATAAAATAAATTTGAGGAAAATAAAGTGAACGATGAATTAAACGAAATAGTTGATCAGATTGAAAAAGAAAACAATGCTGCGCCTAAAAAAGATATTTTTGACAAACTTATGCATTTGCCAGTGCTTAATATATTTGAACCGTTTTATCTGAAATATAAAGAAGCTTTGCTTTATTTGTTTTTTGGCGGAACAGCGTTTTTTTTGAATCTGGGGCTGTTTTTTGCAATTAATAAATTCTTCCATATAAATGAACTTGTAAACAATATAATCTGCTGGACAGTTTGTGTTTTATTTCAGTATTTTACAAACAAGGTCTGGGTTTTTGATGGACACGTTGAAACAGTAAAAGCTTTTATAAAACAGCTGCTAAGCTTTTTTGGCGGAAGATTATTTACACTGCTTGTAGAAGAACTGATAATTGCTGTCTTTATTACATGGCTTGGCTTTAATACTGTTGTCGTAAAACTTGTTGCACAGATTGTTGTAATTATCTTGAATTATGTAATAAGCAAACTGATTGTATTCAAAAAATAAAAACAGAACTGTATATTTTATATCTGTGATTGTTAATGTGATTGTTAAAATGTTGATTGTAGATTACTTATAAATTAGGAGAAAAAATATATGCAATCAATTAGCCTTTCGTTATAAATATGGCATCCGATGTTATCATCTAAAGATTTACAAGAAGCTTTCATTATAAAGCCAGACATTGAATATTCTGTTGGTAATGAAAGACTAAAAAAAAATGGAGAAAAAACAGGAACAAAATATACTGAATCATATTTATGTTATGATATTTTTGAATTAGAAGATGAGTTAGAGAATGTTTTGGAAAAAAGTATTGTTTTTTTGAAATCTCAAATAAAAAATGACAATTTTTTGAAGAGTATAAAAAAAACAGGAGGAAGAATGATTTTATATATAGCTGTGTATACAAAAGATCATTTTTCAACAATCTTACCTTATAATTTTACACAGTATTGCTCTGAATTAGGAATTTTAGTTGGTCTGGAAATATTCAATACTTTTTTAGATGATTAAAAAATAAAAGAGGCAATGTAAGTCGAGAACCAAAAAATGCAAAAGAGATGTTTGAAAAATCTGTAAAAGATCCTAAAAAACAGATACTCGTTGGTATAAAGATAAAAATGGAACACTTCATAGGTTTATGGAACATGAAAAACACAAATTTCATTAGAATGGAAGTTACGAGGGAAAAGCATCTCAGTTGGATGGTAATGTTCAAAAATTTTATCGTTCTCTTCCCAAAGGAAATATTTAATGATTATTGGTGATAAAAATAAATTTGCATTGGAATTTGAATTTGATGAATTTTTTGATAATGATTTTATTGCATTTGGAAAGTATCGTTTATATATAAATGGATTTTGTTACGGAGAAAAATCACCGGAACATTCATGGTTTGGCGGTGTTGTTTATGGATTTAAAGAACTGCTTACTGATAAAAAAAATATGAAAATTTTTTTCTCTAACTATTCCGACTTGGAAATAATAAAAACAATTTGGCACTTTTTTTGGGACGACCCTTTCCCATCAAAAGAAAAAAATCTTGAAAAAGATAATAAATATTTTCTTGGAATAAAAGGAAAGGATTTTAGAAATTCATTTTATTGTTTAAGAAGCGAAGCTCATTTTGACGATGGAAGTGAAATTCTTTTGTTTAGTAATGATGAGGTTATAAAACTTCTAGGTTATAGAGATTTAGGACTTGATGAAAAAGATGATGTGATAATAGATGATATTCATTCTATCATAATGCCGAGAAAAGAATTTGATTGCATTGTCCGTGAATCACTCGATTATATTTTAACGGAACGTGATAAGGAGATATTTTAATGAGACAGAAAGATGTTGAATTCTTAAAAACACGAATGCAGATATTACAAAACTCTACCTTTGAGATGGTAAATAGAGTGTGTAACATGTTATGTTTACATTTTCTTGTTGAAGATAAAAGCTATGCGCTTCATATACAAAGTGCTTTTAGATTTACAAAAGATAAAAATATCTTATGTGCAAATCTTGATATGTATGAACCAAAACCGGAATTATTAAATGACCCGTCTTTTAGTTATGAAACATTTAACTGGGATATTCAGGGTGAGAATTATCTTGATAACTGGGGGCGAACAGAAGGCAGGGTATTAAAAAATGCACATGTAAAGAATATTTCTGTTTCTAATTTTGGAGATTTAAGTATCTGTTTTGATAATGATATACAGCTTGAAGTGTTCAACAATGCATTGTATGAGTGCTGGAGGTTTTTTGAAGAGGATTCAGATGAAGATCATACAGTTATACTTGGAAACGAAATAGAAAAATAGTTTTATTTGTATTAAAAAACATTAAAGTAAGTCTCTGTTGTGTACAATCCTAAACAACTTTCCTTTCAAAGGGCATATTTTTTTATAGGACAGTAAACAAAAAAGCCGTCAGTGATTCAAAAAATGAATTACTGACGGCTTTTTTCTGCATCGCAGAATGGAACATATTTGCCTTAATCTGCCTGCTGCAAGCCTGCTCTGCAACTGTTAACGATTGACTGCCTTAAGCTGTTCAATTAAAAAACTGCGTTGACAATCAAATTGTTTATTGATATGGTGTGCTAATAAACAAACTGTTTAGTTGATTCTGTCGGGCAATAGCGCAGCTGGTTAGCGTACAAGTCTGGGGGACTTGGGGTCGCGGATTCGAATTCCGCTTGCCCGACAGAATCAATTAGGCAGTTTTTTTTGGTTTTATGTTTTTAACACTCTGTTTAAATCCGACAATTCAAAAATCTCTGTGCTTTCAAAAATTTGAGCTTGGTCAGGTTAACCGTGCAAGTCAATCTTTTACAGATGTTTCCGGAAAAGGCATTAACGTAAGCCGTGTGCTTGCGCAATTGAAAAAGCCTGTTCTTCATGTTACACAGCTTGCATTGGAAGATGAAAATTATTTTCGGACAAATCTTAAAAATCAGAATATCAGTTTATGTTCAATTTTGACTTCTGCACGAGCCAGAACATGCACAACAATAATAGATGAAAGTTGTCAAAACAATGCTAAGCGCCTGATAACAGAATTGGTTGAAAATGGAAATAAAGTTGATTCCGAAACAGAAATTCGTTTGAAAAAAACATTTGATGATATTTTGAATGGTTCTTTTCAAGCAGAAAATCAATCTGAAAAAGATAAAAAAATTGAAGCTTTAATAATTTCTGGAAGCAAAGCTCCTGGTTTTAATGATTCTCTATTTGCAGACTTTGCGCTTAAAGCACATGCAAAAAATATTTTGACTGTGCTTGACATAAGAGGCAGAGATTTAATTGAACTTTTAAAATGTCTTGAATCAAACAGCATAAATTCTTTAGAAGTGCCGATGATTATAAAACCAAATGTTCAGGAGCTTAAAGAAACTTTTGCAGCACAAGATGCAGATTTTTCAATAAAGCAGATAAATGATTTGCTTTTGATGTTATTTGAAAAGTATGGAATTTGTTCGGTTATAACAAGAGGCGAATTATCGATTCTTGCTTTTGACGGCAAAACTTTTTACGATGTGCCTGCTGTAAATGTTGCGCCTCAAGATATTGTTAATACAATTGGATGTGGAGATTCTTTTACGGCCGGTTTTGCAGCAGCGCTGGCAGACGGAAAAGGTTTTGAAAGCGCAATTAAGGCAGGCGCAGAATGTGGCGCATTAAATGCCAGGACAGTTCGTCCGGGGTGTATATTTTAAAGTTTCATTTAGAAATCTGGAAACAGTTCTAAAATCTGCGTGATGCTCAAAAAAAATCATTTGGAAATGTTCTAATTTATTTTGAATTTTAAGCAAAAAATATTTGCCTTTATCAAAAAAAATCAGCATATTTAATGTAGGTGTTTTTGAAAAACAAAATTACATTAAAATGCCGTGTTTCAATAAGATAAAAGAAATTTACTGCAAATTAAATCTGAAATTGAAACTGCTGAAAAATTAGTTTCCTTAATTTTTTGGTTTCTTGAAAATTTCTTTAAAAATAAGGTTGTTTCTAAAAGTTGCTAGTGATTTTTAGAAATGATTACAGCAAGTTGCTCTGAATACGAGAGAGGTATTTATGTCTGAACCAAATATAGTAACAGTAGAACAGACGCTTTCTAATAAGCTTTGCATTATTCCATTGTCTGGCAGACCAATCTTCCCTGGAATTTTTACACCTTTAATGATTAATTCTGCTGATGATACAAATGTTGTTGAAAATGCAGCTGAATCTGATGGGCTTATTGGTGTTGTTATGACAAAAAACGATGTTGAATCTCCTTCTGTATCTGATTTACATTCTGTTGGAACTGCAGCACGTATTGTCAAAAAAATCAATCTTCCAGATGGCGGCGTAAACATTTTTATTTCAACAATCAAGCGTTTTAAAATCCGCAAAGTGCTTTCTGAAAAAGCACCTATTGTGGCAATTGTTGAATATCTTGAAGATGAAGAAGATGACACATTTGAAGTAAAAGCTTTGACACGTGCTTTGCTCAGCGAAATGAAAGAAGTTTCTGAAAACAATCCGCTTTTTTCAGAAGAAATGCGGCTGAACATAGTAAATATTGATCATCCTGGCAAAGTTGCAGATTTTATCGCTTCTATTTTGAATGTTGAAAAAGATGACCAGCAGCGCATTCTTGAAATGCAGAACGTCCGCCAGCGAATGGAGCAGGTGCTTGTCTTTATCAAAAAAGAACAGGAACTTTTGCGCATTCAGAAAAAAATTCAAAATGAGATAAACGACCGCATAGAAAAAAGCCAGCGCGAGTATTTCCTTCGGGAAGAGCTTAAAGCCATTAAAGAAGAATTGGGCATGACTGTAGATGCAAAAAGCTCAGATTATCAGAAATTCAAAGAAAAGCTTGATGCTTTTAATTTTGAAGGTGAAATAAAAGAAGCTGTTGATTCTGAACTTGAAAAATTTGCGCTTATGGATCCGAATTCAAGTGAATATATGATTTCGCGCAATTATCTTGAAATAATTGCAAATCTTCCGTGGGGAGACCCTGAACCAGAAGATTATGATCTTGTAAAAGCAAAGAAAATTCTTGAAAGCGACCATTATGGTCTTGATGACGTTAAAAAGCGTATTATTGAATATCTTGCTGTGCGGAAATTAAAGAAAGACTGTAAAGGTTCAATTATTCTGCTTGTTGGTCCTCCAGGAGTTGGTAAAACAAGTTTAGGCCGTTCAATCGCAAATGCAATGAACAAGCCGTTCTTCCGCTTTTCTGTAGGCGGTATGCGAGACGAAGCAGAAATAAAAGGACACAGACGCACTTACATTGGAGCAATGCCTGGAAAAATCATACAGGGGTTAAAGATTGCAAAATCAAAAAGTCCTGTTTTCCTCATTGATGAAATTGACAAGATGAGTTCTTCTTATCAAGGTGATCCTGCTTCGGCACTGCTTGAAGTTCTTGATCCTGAGCAGAATGTTTCTTTCAGAGACCATTATCTTGATTTGCCTTTTGATGTTTCTAACATTGTCTTTATTTTGACGGCAAACTCTTTTGATTCAATTCCTGAACCTTTGATTGACCGAGCCGAAGTTATCAGGATTTCTGGTTATATTGATCAGGAAAAAGTTGAAATTGCAAAGAAATATCTTGTTCCGCGCAGTCTTGAACGGAACGGACTTAAAAAAGGTCAGATAAAGTATTCTAAAGAGATGCTGCTGCTTATTGCAAACAGCTATGCAAGAGAAGCAGGCGTCCGCAATTTTGAAAAAAATCTTGATAAGATTCATCGAAAAATTGCAACCGAACTTTTGACTTCAGATGCATGCCTTGCAGCAGAAAACGACGAAGCAAGAAATGCAGTGCTCGCTGAAAAACGCGAGATTGAAGCAAATGATGTGCAGAAATATCTTGGCAATCCGATTTTTGATGAAGAAGAAATCAAAAAGGCAGACAGACCAGGAACAGCAATTGGTCTTGCATGGACAAGTATGGGCGGCGACACATTGATTATTGAAGCTGTTGCTCATGCCGGAAAAGAAGGTTTCAGACTTACAGGTCAGATGGGCGATGTAATGAAAGAATCTGCAGAAATTGCTTTGAGCTGGGTTCACCGTTATGTCGTACAGGAAAGAATCGTAAGTCCGGACTGGTTCGAAAAGAATTCGATTCATCTGCATATTCCAGAAGGCGCAACACCAAAAGACGGACCTTCTGCCGGCATAACAATGGCAACAACATTGCTCTCTTTGATTCAAGACAAGACAATAAAGCCAAAGCTTGCAATGACTGGCGAATTGTCTTTGACTGGTCAGGTTTTGCCGATTGGCGGCTTGAAGGAAAAAACTGTGGCGGCAAAGCGCAATAAAATCAAGCACATTATCATTCCAAAGCAGAATGTGCGCGATTTGGATGACATTCCAGACCATGTCAAAAAAGGCTTGACGTTCCATCCTGTTTCAAAAATGGAAGAAGTAATTGAAATTGTATTTGAAAAATAGCAGATTTTGACTTGTTTTGTTAAATCTGCCAGAAACTGCCTGCATAAAGCAGGCAGTTTTTTTATGCACCGAATGTTTTGGCTAGTCGGTTGTTACAAAATTTTCTATTGTGTCCATGAGCTGAGACAAATCGCTGCGCAGACGGTTCATCAATGCTTTTGTCTTGCGGCTGTCTAAGTTGACTGCCTGTCCTTGTGGTAAAAGCAGTTCATATGGTTCAACTCCAAGTGCTTCGCTTAGTTTGACCAGTGTGTCAAAACTTCCCCATGTTGAACCAGTTTCAATTGTACTTAAATATTTTTCTCCAATTCCAATTTGCTCAGCTAAAATAGATTGTGTAAAACCTTTTGCTTCTCGAAATTTCCTAATATTTTTTCCGTAAATTGATTTTAATTCTTTTTCAGTCATATAAGAAACGATATATGTAGATTTGTTCAAAATGAACTTAATAAAAATATGAAATTCGTAATATAAATAAGAAAAGTCTATTTTAAAGTGTACTTATTTCAAGAAAAGTCGTATTATAAATAAACAAAGTTTATTTATAGTAGGATTTTTTATGGCTAATTCCAATTTGAAAAATGCGAAAGCTGCTAAAAATGACGAATTTTATACGCAGTTTGCAGACATACAAAAAGAAATAAATGCTTACATTGAATATGACAAAGATGTATTTAAAAACAAAACAGTCCTGTTGCCTTGCGACGACCCGGAATGGAGTAACTTTACAAAATTTTTTGCTCAAAATTTTGAAAGGTTTGGGTTAAAAAAGTTAATTTCAACTTCTTACGCCTATAACAGCAAAAATGTAGATTTTGACTATGAACCGACTTTATTTGAAAGTATTGACCCGCGTTTTGAAGTAGATAAATCGAAAGAAAAGGGAAAGATTTTTACGCTAACGGCAGACGAAAACGCTGACGGAAAGATAAATTTTGATGATTTGAAATGGAATTATCTTGAAGGTGACGGAGATTTTAGAAGCGAAGAAGTAAAAAAACTTCTCCCCTGGAATATTGAAATTACTCCATATAAGATTCGTGGAGAATGGATTTAAATTGTGGTATAATTATGTAAACGTAAATTTAATTTGCGGATACTTTTTTTATTAGATGAGATAGAAATATTCGATTATGTGGAACAATAATTACTGGGATAAAAATTACACTAAAGCGATTCAGGCAATTTGTGCAATTGGAAT
>JAZQNK010000056.1:0-5411 GCA_045627325.1 Treponemataceae bacterium
TGTCAAGAGCTTTTTAAGAGTTTTATTAAAGATTTTAAAAGATTTATTCTGCTTTTACTTTTTCAAATCGTTTGTTTTTCAAGCACCATTTCTGATGTGAAAAAGAATATACCTCACAATTAAAAAAGTGTCAAGCAAAAATTGCTTATTTTATGAAAAAAAATTACAGAAACACAGAACAAAACCAAAACGACACATCTCAAAAAGAACACATACTGCTATATTCCATGCAATTTCAATCTTTTATATGTCTATAATCATTGACTTCATTCCACGGAACATTAAAACCAGCACCATGTAAACAAAAAACACTTGAACTCGGGTTTTCAAAATCTGCCTCCGGATTATAGCCGGACTGTTTTACAATTTCTTCCTGATTGTGACATTTCTGATAGCCGCCTAAACTCAAGCTTAACGTTCCAAGACCTTTCGTATAAGCTCGCACTTCGTTCATATAATTTTTGGCAGTTGCGACAGGAACATTTCCGCTCAAAGTTACAAAACCACTTCCTGATTCATCAATTGAACATGTTCCATGCATTTTTTCCATATCATTCATGACACGTCCTGTACAATTTTCAGGAACCACAATCTCATATAAATAAAAAGGTTCAAGCAAAACCGAATCTGCATGCATAAGACCGTGACGAACAGCCCGATAAGTTGCCTGACGAAAATCTCCGCCTTCTGTATGCTTAAGATGAGCACGACCAGCAGCCACTTCAATTTTCATATCTGTAATCGGACTGCCTGTAAGAACACCGACATGTATTTTTTCTTTTAAATGAGTCAAGATAAGACGCTGCCAGTTTGTATCAAGAACATCTACGCTGAGATTGCAGGCAAAACATAAACCAGAACCAGGCGGAAGCGGCGACATTTTTAAGTGAACTTCTGCATAATGTTTAAGCGGTTCATAATGTCCGACACCAATAACAGGCTCAAGAATTGTTTCTTTATATGCAATCCGGCCCTCTCCAAAACTGACAGCAATTTTATACCGTTCCTGCAAAAGCTGCTGAATTACTTCAGTCTGAACCTGTCCCATCAATCTGACACAAATCTCTTTTGTGTTTTCTGAATATTCCACCATAATTTCTGGCAGTTCTTCTTCAAGTTCGCGCATAATATGAAACATTCTGGTAACGTCAACTTCCGGCGGCGGCAAAACTGAATAAATCAATACAGGTTCAAGCTGTGTACATAATCCGTCTGGTGCTGCACCATAAGTTTTTCCAGCAAAAGAATTTTTAAGACCTGTTACCGTACAGATTTCACCGGCAGAAACTTCCTTTACACTTTCCCATTTTTCACCTGAATAAACACGAATTTCATTTGCTTTTTCACCTTCAAGTTCAGCTTTTACTTTAAGCACGCCACCTGTTACTTTTAGATGAGTCAATCTGTTATTCAGTCTGTCTTTTGAAATTTTATAAACAATACAGCCAAAATCTTTTAAAGCCGAATAATCGGGTGGAACAACAAAATCACTTAATATAGAAAGAAGTTCATCAATTCCCTGTAATTTCAATGCAGAACCAAACAGACACGGAAAAACAGTGCGGCGACAAATTGCATTAGAAAGCTCTGTTTCAAAATCATTCTGACCGTTCAAAAACATTTCTGTCAGGACATCGTCGCCGGCAGCAACTTTCTCAAAAAAGTCTGGATTACTGCGTGCAGATTTGCTGAAATCAACTATGTTTTCAGAAAGCCCTGCTTTTAATTTCTGCAAAAGCTGTTCTTGGTTTGTGTCGGGCATATCCATTTTGTTTACAAAAATTACAGTCGGAATTTTATGCTGATTTAAAAGCGACCACAAAGTTTTTGTATGAGACTGAATTCCATCACTTGCATTTATTAAAAGAATTGCAGCATCAAGCACCGAAAGAGTGCGTTCCATTTCAGCAGAAAAATCGACATGCCCCGGAGTATCAATCAAAGTAATTTTTTCATTCAGCTGAGCTTGCTTTGAAAAAATAGTAATTCCACGATCTCTTTCAATTTTATCATTATCCAAAAAAGCATCTTTTGAATCTACCCGGCCAAGCTTTCGGATTGTACCGGCATGAAAAAGAAGAGCTTCTGATAATGTTGTTTTTCCCGCATCAACGTGAGCAAGAATTCCAGTTATTAATTTTGCCATTTTCAGTTTTAATTCTACACTTTTCAAATGAATTGTAAAAGAAGCTGCTCAAAATTACAATTTCAGCCATAACTGAAAAATATTCACATACATTATAAGGAAATCTTTTTTGCATAAATACTAACAGCTTTTTATTGATTTATGAATTTTGTGTTATAATGTTCTGAAGAATCAACCTGAATTCTAAGGACTTGTCTGTTTATGAACCAGAAAAATGAACTGGTGTTTACTGAAAACATTTTTTTAGTAAACAAAATGGTCATAAAAGTTTTATTTGCAGCACTGGCTGTTCCATTATCATTTATAGGTTTTACATTAGCCGGTTACTGGTTCGTTCCGCATCTATACTCACTTTCACTCATTATTTATATCCTGTTAATGAGTGTATTGATGCTGATTTTAAACCGCTTTGAAAAAATGCAGCAAACAACGATGTACGTCGGAATTTTTGCAATTTCAATTTTAGTAGCCCTTCTAGGCTATAAAGGAATCATTGCAATTACAGTTTCTTATTGCTTCGGTCCAGTCATAAGCTGTCTATATTATAATAGAAGATTAACAATCAACACTTCTTTAATAAATGCCGTCATTACAGCTGTCGTTTTCTATTTCAGGTCTTTTACCATGCCTATTGTTCAGGCTGGAGTTGAAGAACCAATGGGCTGGTATATTTCCAATTTAATTGCATTAATGATTGAATTTGTTTTTGTTACCTTAATCTGTGATTCTTTGGCAAAACGTACACATAAAACAATGGAAATGCTTGTTTTAAATGCAACAGAACGCGAAGGTGCTTTGCAGGAACTTGAAAACAAGAACAAAGAAACAGAAACAATCAACAATGAACTTGAAAATGTAATTAACGACCTGCAGACCACACAAGTAAAAATCATTGAGTTTGTTGCAAAAGTTTTGGGAAGCCACGACCTGTTTACAGGGCGGCACGTAATGCACACACCAAAATATCTTGAAATAATTGCAAAAGAATTGCGCAAAAACGGCTTTTATACAAAAGAATTAACAGACACAAACATTCAGATTTTTTCAACAGCTGCATTTTTACACGACATCGGCAAAGTTCATGTTCCAGAAGGCGTATTAAATAAAGTCGGCAAATTCAACGACAAAGATTTTCAACTGATGAAAAGCCATCCAGAAGAAGGGAAAAAGCTGCTGGAAGCATTGCCGCCTATTCAGTCTGGTTATTTTAATTCAATTGCAATTGACATGGCATATAATCACCACGAAAAATGGAATGGAACAGGTTATCCGAACGGAAAAAAAGGCGAAGAAATTCCACTGTGTGCAAGACTGATGGCAGCCGCAGATGTTTTGGACGCCCTTATAAGCCAGCGCTTATATAAAGAGCCGATGAAAATCGAAGATGCAATGAACGTTTTTGAAGAATCAAAAGGAACACATTTTGAACCTTGCATTGCCCAGTCTGTAATTAACTGCCAGGAGCAGATTCGCATAATTGACCAGCAATTTAAAGACAGAGAAAACGAAACTAACGAAAAGGAACTTGCGTTCTGGAAAGAATATCATTCAATGTAAAGATGACCTGCTGCCTTAACAGACAGCAGCAAGAGAAATGCTACAGCAAAAAAAATGCGCATAGAATTACACGGAATGCAATTTTATGCGCAAATTAAAATACAGCGTCAGCAGTTAAAATTTAAGTTCACGAATTTTTTCTACAAGATTTCTTCCATATACTTCTGCACCAAGCTGATTCGGATGAAGATTATCAAGATAATATTCAGGCAGATGTGGTACAAGTTTAAAACCGTCTACAACTTTTATGTTCTTGTATTGTGCCAGAATTTTTTTGAGCTTGTCAGAGAATTTTACAAGAGTCGGCACACCTTCCATATTGTCGCCACGCCACAAAGGTGTAATTACAAGCGTCGGAATGTCTTTGCCATAAAGCTCAAAAAGGCGCGGATAATATTCTTCAATATCTTTCATAGTTTCTGTTCCATATTGATTTGTGCCAAGCGCAACTATAAGTTTTTCAGGCTTATAGCCTTCCATTTTTAAAAGACAATTTTTGTCATAAACATAACCGCCGATTCCTTGATTGATAATGTCGTAATTTAAAAGCCGGTTTGCAACGCTTACATAAGTCTGTGAAGAACGAAGAGGACCAAAACCCTGTGTAATTGAATCTCCAAGCCACAAAACTTTTGTACCCTTCTTTGCAGGAGCATAATCACCTTCAATCTGGAAATTTTTTAATACGACAGTTGCATCAGAAGGAAGATAAATTACAATGTTCTGTTTTTTGCCAATGTCAATTCCGTCAAGATTTTTTGTAAGATCAATTTTAAAAGAACCTTCATCTTTCAAATCTTTTAAATAAAAAATCTGAGTAATTAAACCATCTGCCATAACTTCAAAAGAATCTTCTGAACCACGCCACAAAATCTTATAATCAAAAGAAACTTCTTTTGCATCTGTTGAAAATTCAATAGTTTTTGAAGTTGAAGCAATACTGCGCGGATACCAGAAATCAGAAGCTTTTTCAAAATAAGCAACCTGTTCCTGTGTATACTGAAAAGCCTGCAGATATCCGTCTTTGGTTTCCAGAAAATTATAAGCGCCAAAATATATTTTCTGTAACTCTTTATTTGTCAATTTCATTTTTCACCTCTTTTTTATTTTACGCCAACATACAAAATTTGATAATCAGATATTTTTCGGATAAGGAAGCTTTTTTTTAGCAGCAATGAACATAACGCACATAAACAGCAATATATGAAAAATTAAACTGGAATTTTTATAAGTTCATATTACGCACAAAAACGTCATGTGATACAATATCATTATGAAACGGAAAATTCTTGTAACAGAACCCTTTAACTCCAAACAAATAGAAAAAATTGCCAAGTCTGCTGGCAACAACTTTGAAATTGAACAAGAAACAGAAAGTAAAAGATTAAAAGAACTTCTTAAAGAAGCTGAAATTGTTGTAGGTGTTCCGTCTCCAGAATTGCTTCAGAATCCAAAGGAAAACTGCCCTAATCTTAACTTTGTTCAGATGACCTGGGCTGGTGCAGATATTTATACAAGAAATACGTTGCCGTTTCCAAAGGGAGTTTTACTTGCAAATGCCAGTGGCGCTTACGGAATGACAATTTCGCAGTTTGTAATTTGTCAGATTCTTTCACTTATGCTTAATTTTAAGGATTATCATAAACAGCAGGAAAATAAGATTTGGGAAAAACGTGCACCAATTCTTTCGCTTGAAAATGCCCGCGTT
>JAZQNK010000057.1:0-125482 GCA_045627325.1 Treponemataceae bacterium
TTATTGAATCCTGGAGAATCGATTACAACGAAAATCGTCCACAGAAAGGATTAAAAGAATTGACACCTAGTCAGTTCAAAAGTAGACTTAAAAATATGAAAAACTCGCCTTAAATTTGGTCAATTTTTGGGGTGAGACTAGTTTTATTACTATTTAATATCAATCAATTTATCTTGTACGTAAATGTGGTAATGTTATAAAAAATATTTTTTGTATTGACAATTACTACCGTAACGCGTTAGTATATAAGCATGATAAACAGTTTCTCTGATTCTGAAACGGAATTGATTTACAAAGGTGAAAGAAGTAAAAAACTTCCACCGACTATTCAAAATGTTGCAAGAAGAAAACTTCGAATGGTTGCTGCTGCTAAAGTTGTAGAAGATTTAAGAATTCCGCCTGGTAACAGGTTGGAAAAGCTTCTTGGAGATTTAGATGGTTATTATTCAATAAGGATAAATGATCAATGGCGAATAGTTTTTAAGTTTGAAAATGGAGGTGCAGAAAATGTTAGAATCGAAGATTACCACTAATGAAAAATTACCAAATATTCATCCAGGTGAAATATTAAAAGAAGAATTCCTTGATCCGATGGGAATAAGTGCGTATCGCCTTGCAAAAGAAATCAATGTACCAGAAACCCGTATTTCAGAAATTATACATGGAAGACGTTCAATTACAGCTGATACAGCAATTAGATTTTCACGATTCTTTGGAACGACGGCTGAGTTTTGGTTGAACCTGCAGAATTTTTATGATCTTGAGGAAGAACAGAATAATCATTCTTCCGAATTTGAAATAATAAAGCAGTACGCATATGCGTAAAATCGCCTAACACAGTTTTCAAAGCCGACAGGCAGTCAAGCTGCCTGCGGTTTAAAACTATGTTATGTGGACGCCCACACTGGGGCGCTTAGGAGAAAAAATGAAGAAAATTATTTTTTTTGTATTTCTTTTTCTGCCAATAAGTCTTTTTGCGCAAGATATTGAAATAAAAAAAATTCAGCCATATATAAATGTTATTGAAAATATTATTAATGGGAATTTTGAAATCACAAATAATGATAAATCTTTCATACTGATTGAAAGAGAATGGTATTCAAATCCTCGAACCAAGGGCCAATGGTATGGTGAATTGAAGTCAAGGTATCTGGTGAAAAGAAATAAAATAGTTTTATTTAACGAAGATATGGAAGAGATATATAATATCATGAGTGTTTATGCAGGAGATCCTGATATTTACACTCAAGAACAAAATTATAATATAGGAATCATTTGTTTTCAAAGAAATGAAAGCAAAATTAAAATAATGGTTAGAAACGATATATGGTATTTAAGTTTTAGTGCCGATTTACAGAAAGATAAAAATGGCATTTATAAAATAATAAATTTACCAGAATATGCGTATATGAATGATTAAAAATATTTAGGGTGGTAACGAAGAAGCGGTTGAATAAATTGGAAAATAATAGAAAGCAAGTCAAGCTTGCTTTCTATTATTAATTAAACTTTAAGGCGACGCAAGGAAGCGGTAGTACGCGACATTCGTCGCTTGGAATTGTCTATAAAAAAATAGAAGCATTGCTTCTGGAAAAATAAACAGTATCTTCTTTCAAGGAAAAATAAAAAAAGAAAATATTGTTTAATAAATAATATCGTGTAACAAAGGTTCGTAGCCGACAGCGGGTCAGGCCCGCTGCGGTACAACCAGTTGTTACGTGGACGCCCGCACTGGGGCGCTTAGGAGAAACTATGCCAGGCATGTTTGAAGTTTATCAAAGTTATGCAGACTTGTATGACGAATTAGTGAATCACGAAGATTATAATAACAATCTTTATAAGTTTCTAAACAGCAACATTCAATGGGAAAATAAAATTGTCGGCGAATTTGGCATCGGCACCGGCAGAGTTACTAAAAACTATGTCGATAAGGCGCAAAAAGTTTACGCATTCGATAATTCGCAGCACATGATTGATAAGGCAAAGCTCAATCTGTCTAAATGGGCAGATAAAATCGAATTTTCGATTATCGACAACAAGCAGATAAGCACGCTTGAAAATAAATTTGACATAATAATCGAAGGCTGGAGCTTTGGGCATTTAGTAGTTCAAGATAACGAAACCAGAAACCAAACTATTCAAATGATCATTGATGAAACTAAAAAGAGAGCAGCTAAAGTCATTTTTATTGAAACGATGGGAACGAATGTTGATTCTGCAAACCCGCCCGGCGAAAAGCTTTCTCAGTTTTATCACGCGCTTGTAGATAACGGCTTTACAGAGCACATAATCGAAACTGATTATAAATTCAGCAATTACGAAGAAGCCGGAAGAATAATGGGCGGCTTTTTCGGTGATTCAATGAAAAACGACATAATCCAAAGAAAGCTTGAAATCATCAAAGAATACACCGGAATCTGGATATATAACTAATGAGAAGCAACAACTAATTAAAGCTCAAGCCGGCGTGACTGCGCTGCCAGAAAACAAATTCTGCAAACAGTCTGATTTATCAATTTTTGTTTCAAATTTTTCAGCACATTATTTACTGCATTTCTGCCGCAATTTTCTAAAATTTGTACAAGGACATTCAGAACACATGTCTTTTGCACAACAAAACCCGAAACAATGAGAAGCTGAAGTGAACTACAGCTTCTCATTGCCGTTATCTTGCGACAAGCCCTTTATGAAGAACTTCTTTCTGTGCTTTGCCTGCAAGAAGTTCTACAAGAGCAAGTGCAAATTCTTCTGCAGCACCTGGTCCTCTTGAAGTTACAGTACTGCCGTCAATTACGACACGTTCTTCTAAATGAACAGAACCTTCCGTAAGTGCAGCATAATTTTCTCCGGCAAATTTCATCAAATCGTTTTCCATTCCCGGATAACATGTATAATGCTTGTTTTTCAAAAGACCGGCTTTTGCAAAAACAACAACAGGTGCAGCACAAATTGCAGCAAGAACAGCACCACGTTTTTCTCCATCTTTTAGAAAATCAAGTACAAGTTCATCTGCAGCAAGATTTGCAGCACCCGGCATGCCGCCTGGAACAATCAGCGCATCATATTTTGCAGAAATCATTTCTTTATCAAGTACTTCATCTGCACAGACACAAATTCCATGTGCACCTTTAATTTCTTTTTTTGACACACCTGCAACAGTCACTTCAACGCCAGAGCGGCGAAGATAATCAACAGGCGTCAACGCTTCAATTTCTTCAAAACCATCTGCCAGAAATACAATCGCTTTTTTCATTATTTTCTCCGTTAAAACTGCCTTGATAAAAGAAACGGCAATTTCTAAAGACACCTTAAAAAGACATTTAAGCTGTCTTAAAAGTTTTAAATCTGTCCTAAAACTGAATGTTTCAGAAACATGATTAAGTATAGCACGTCAACATCAGCAATAAAAGCAAAAGCTTTAAGGTTGTTCACAAATGTATCATTATATGTTAATATTTGCGCAAAACTCCACTAAACAGGAACAAATCAAATGAAAAAACGCGCTTTAATCAGTGTATTTTACAAAGACGGTGTGCTTGAACTTGCACAGTATCTTGAAAAGAACGGCTGGGAGATTCTTTCAACCGGTGGAACTAAGAAGCATCTGGCAGAAAATGGTGTTGCCGTAACAGATGTTTCTTCTGTTACAGGTTTTCCTGAATGTCTGGATGGTCGTGTCAAAACACTGCATCCGATGATTCACGCAGGTCTGCTTGCTATTCGCAGCAATGAACAGCACATGAAAACTATCAACGATTTAGGCGTTGCACCTATCGATTTAGTCTGCGTAAACCTGTACCCTTTCTTTGAGAAAGTGCAGGCTGGTCTTACATTTGAAGAAACCGTGGAGTTTATCGACATCGGCGGTCCGACAATGCTTCGTGCGGCTGCAAAAAATCATAACGATGTTCTCGTTCTGACAGACCCGGCTGATTATGCTGAAGTAAAAGCAAATCTTGATAAAACAAACCAGAATGTAGGCGCAATCGAAGCTTCATTCAAACGCCGCCTTGCAGGCAAGGTTTTCAATCTTACATCTGCTTATGACGCAGCTGTTTCAAGATTTATGCTCGAAGAAGAACTGCCGCAATATTACGACATGCCTCTTGTAAAAAGCCAGAGCCTCCGCTACGGCGAAAATGCACATCAGAAAGCTGCACTTTATGTTACAGCAGACAAAAAAGGTGCTTTTGCCGGCATGAAACAGCTGCAAGGCAAAGAGCTTTCTTACAACAATATCAGAGACCTTGACGTTGCATGGAAAGGCGTATGCGCATTTAACCGTTTTGTTAAAAATGCAGTTCCAGTTAACGGCACAGATTATTCTGAATACAATGGAATTATCTGCGGAAAAGACGCAGACGGCAACAAAGCTGCACCAACAGGCAAACCGATTACAGCAAGTTTTGCAGGTGCATCAAACAGTGTATTCACAATCGCATTAAAACATAACACACCTTGCGGTGCTTCACTTGGAGCAACTCCACTTGAAAGCTACAAACAGACTTACGACTGCGACCCTGTTTCAATTTTTGGTGGCATTGTCGGCTGCAGCGCAGTAATCGACAAAGCATGTGCAGAAGAAATGGTCAAATGCTTTCTTGAAGTTATTGTTGCACCAGGTTTTACAGACGACGCACTTGAAGTTTTTGCAACAAAAAAGAACCTGCGTCTTGTAACAGCAGAAATTGAAGCTGACGACAATTACGAATGCATGAGCGTTGCAGGCGGTCTTTTGGTTCAAAACCGCGACAATGTGCTTTTTGAAAAATGGGACATTGTTACAAAAGCAAAGCCGACACAGGCTCAAATTGATGAAATGGCATTCGGCATGACAGTTGCAATGTTTGCAAAATCTAATGCAATTCTTGTTATTAAAAACAGAACTGCTTATGGAATCGGCTGCGGTCAGACAAACCGCATCTGGGCTGCAGAACAGGCTTTGACACGCGCAAAAGAAAAGACACAGGCTCTTGGAATCGGCAATGCCGAAGTTCTCATAAGCGATGCATTCTTCCCGTTTGCAGACAATGTTGAAAAAGCAAATGAATTTGGCATCAAGGCAATTGTAACTCCAGGCGGTTCAATCCGCGACCAGGAATGTATCGATGCATGCAACAAATATGGCATTGCAATGGTATTTACTGGAACACGCCACTTTAAACACTAAAAAATTACGCCGAAAATAAATACGGCTGGTCATGGCAGCATTCAAGCGCCCTGATCAGCCATTTTCTGTGTTTTATTTAACCGGCACTTTCAATCATCAACCTGTATTTTCAACAGGAAAAGAACATTATGGCGCAGGAATTTTTTGCAGATTCCAATACAAAAAGCCATACGGAGGAAAAATGCTTTACAACCTTGCACAGTATCTCGTTCCCATTTTTGGACCAGCACGTCTCTTGCAGTCAAATGCGGTTCTTATCTGTCTTGCGCTGTACGCAGGCTTTTTTCTTACATATTCACTTTTACCCAAGTTTTATAAATATCTGCCGTGCGACCGTGGCAGAGAATTCACAATTCATGCAGAAGCAGCAAAAGGAAAACCAACCGGTGCCGGCGTAGTCTTTATTACAATTTTCGTTATTATTGCGCTGTTTTTTGCACCGATGAATGCTTTGCAAATTTCCATCGTTGTTCTGACATGGTTTACAATGCTTACAGGTTATTTAGATGACAGAAGCTTAAAAGGCTGGGGAGAATATCGTAAAGCTTTTCTTGATCTGCTGGTTTGCTTTTTAGCCACACTTGCCATGCTTTTTTTGAAAAAAGGCGGAATAAACCAGGAAATTCTTTTCTGGCTTCCATTTGCTTCAAAACAGATAACTGTTAATCCAATCGTTTTTACAATAGTTTCAACCATTCTGCTGTGGGCTTCAATTAATACAACAAACTGCACAGACGGTGTTGACGGTCTTTCAAGTACACTTGTGCTGCTCGGTCTTGGCACAATGGGTGTAATTTTTTATTTCATTCTTGGTCATAAAGACATTGCTGAATATCTGCTCGTCCCGACAATGTCAAGCGGCGCTTCGTGGGCAATAATTACATTTTCGCTTTGCGGTGTTCTTATGGGCTATTTATGGCACAACGCTTTTCCAAGCAAAGTGCTTATGGGCGATGCTGGAAGCCGTGCATTAGGTTTTTTTATCGGCTGTGCCGTTATGGTAAGCGGAAACCCGTTCTTAATTCTTGCAACGTCTTCAATCATTATGGTTAACGGCGGAATGGGGCTTTTAAAAGTTGCTTTATTAAGATTCTTTAAAATTAAAATCTTTGCAAATATCCGTTTTCCACTGCATGATCATATGCGAAAAAACCACAACTGGTCACCGACTCAAGTTATGCTAAAATTTATGATTATGCAGCTTTTAATTACAGTTGCCGTTGTAGGCATAATGTTCAAAGTACGATAATTTTCAATTAAAAAACCTTGCAGACTCAAGTTTTAAACTTGAAACCTGCAAGGTTCAATGTAAAAAACAATTTCGGCACGCAAAAACCCTCTTGCACACCATGCAAATCACTTAAGCATTTTTCATCATAACAGAAGCAAGCACATTTGATTCATCTACCAAATTCTGAATTATGCAGTATTCATTCGGCTGATGCATTGTTTCGTCATGTTTGCTCCATACAACAGCATTAAAGCCGACGCTTCGTAAACATGCCGCAACCGTGCCGCCGCCAATGCCGACAATTCTTGGTTCAAGATTCAAAACACGGCGCACAGCACCTTCAAGAACTTTTACAACTTCGCATTCTTCAGGTGTTGCAGGCGATTCAGAAGCCTGTTCTTCGCTTATCGTAAATGTAACTCCATATTGAGAAGCAATTTCATCACAGCATTTCTTGATTTTTTCCCTGACAAAATCAAGAGAATAAACCGGAAGAATTCGGCAGTCAAAATACATTATATCATCGCCGGGAATTGTATTTACATTCGGAACATTTGCTTCCTGCTTTGTAGGCTGCAGAGTTGAACGGTCTGGTGCAAAAAGAGAATCACGTTTATCAAGTTCTTTTTCAAGCGCATTTATCTTTAACGCAAGGGCACAGGACGCAAGTTTTGCATTAACACCTTCATCTGGGGTTGAACCGTGTGTCTGTTTTCCGTGTGTCTGAACTTTCAGCCACAAAATATTTTTTTCTGCAACTTCAATTGTTTCACCTTTCGGGTCGCCGCCGTCCGGTGTAATTATAAGGTCATCTTTATCAAAAAGATTGTAATTTTTTATAATATAATGAATTCCATAATTTGAACCGACTTCTTCATCTGCAACGAACAAAAGTTTAACCGTATATTCAGGCATTATGCCAAGAGCTTTTAATGCAAGAACAGCCATAATTGAACAAACTGCACCCTGCTGATCGTCTTCTACACCACGGCCAAAAAGTTTGCCGTCTTTCTGCACAACTTCAAAAGGTTCTGTGTTCCACAGACTAATTTCTCCGACAGGAACAACGTCCAGATGCGACATTATCCAAAGTTTTCTTGAAGTTTTGCCGGCAATTGTTGCTACAAGATTCGGTCTTACACCGCTTGAAACACGGCTGTCAGGTGCATCAAAATGTTCAAGATTATCAATTCCATGAGCAACCAGCCACTGTTCAAGCGCAGCACATTTTTCGCTTTCGCCATTGCCGCCGCTTTCAGGTGCAATTGCAGGAATTTTTGTCAAAAGCTTTTCAAGCTCAATTAATGTTTCTTTATTTTTTTCGATATATTCGCACACATTTTCAAAAGCACCCATTTTTTCACCTCAAAAATTATTAAGCTGTCTCTAAAACTGAATATTTCCAGAGTTTTCATTTGTCTTTACTGATTGATTTTAGCAAAATAAATGCAGTTTTGGAATATAAAAATGCAGACATTTAAGGCACGTTTTCTGCATCAACCAACTGTCTTTTAAGCCGCTGCCAATATTTTTTACAGCAGAAGCATATTGAAACATTTCAAAACTTCATTTTTAGAAACAGCCATATTGATTTAGCAAACTTTCAGCTTTATACTGAAACAATGAATAGTTCAGCATTTGAAAAAATTTCTAAAACAATGGAGCGTAAAATTGCAGCGCTGCCAGAAAGAATAAGACCATGGACAACCGAATATAAAAATGTTCCGCGAACTGCAATTATTACAGGACTAAACGGGTGCGGCAAAACAACTTTTCTGCTTTATCACAGCAAAGACAAAAACCTCATGTATTTTTCGGCTTCAAGCCCGCTTTTTCCGCCAGAATCGCTTTATGACTTTGTTTCAGATATTTTTATGATGGGCTATGACGGTGTAATAATTGACGACGTGCACTTTGCAAAAAACTGGGACACAAACTTAAAAGATTTATGCGACAATTTCAAAGATAAAATAATCTGGGCTGCAGATTCTTCTGAACAGATTTTTAGAAAAAGTAAAGGCGAAATTTCCAAACGGTTTACTTCAATAAAAATGCCTCTGCTTTCTTTCAGGGAATTTCTGTTTATTGAAACAGGCGAGATTTATCCGGTTTATGATTTTGCTTCAAGCACATTGCCTGTACAGCCTGATTCAAAGATTCTTTTTCTTTTTAGAAAATACCGTGAATATGGAACAAGACCAGTTTATAATCAGGATAATTTTGAAGAAAAAGCACTTGAGCTTTTGAACGAAGTTTTTTATGCAGATATTCCGTTTTTTCTGCAGTCTGTAACAGAAGAAAACCTGCGTCTTATGAAAGCAATTGCAAATGCGCTTTTAACTTCAGATTCTCTAAAAATTCCTGTCAGACAGCTTTGTTCAGAATGGTCAATCGGCGCAGAAAAGCTCTACCAGCTTTTGCGTGTAATGGAATCTTCCGGCATTATAAAAATAATAAGAGCCGAAAATGACACAAAGATTATGACAGCCGGAAGCAAACTGTTTCTTGCAGATTCGTGCCTTTACAGAGCTTATGCTTTTAATGAAGACATTGAGCGCGAAGCTTTTGCGACAATGTGCTTTTCTCAGCTTGGCTACGAAATTGAAGCAACAAAAAATAACGGCAATCTTATTGTTACAACGTCTTTAAGAAAAGGCTATAACCGCTACATTTTAGACATTGCAGGGAACGGCAAAAAAACACGCCAGTATGATTATCTTCTAAAAGACAATACAGACCTTCCAATCGATAAAACAATTCCTTTATGGCTGCTCGGAATGATGTGGTAAAAAAAAGCAAATTAATGGACTCTTTACAGAACCCGTTAAAGTTTTATTCACAGTGATGTATCAATGCAAAGATGCAGGCACTCTGAATACTTTGCGTTGATTCATCGTCTATGTTTGTTCATTGTTTCTGTAGCAATGGCTGTTTATGTAACAATAAAAAATCTTTAGAAGCAATTTTTAAACTGAAATGCCTGAAACTGCGTTATTGCAGCTGTTGTAAATTCGAATATTTTCCCCTATTTTCAGTCTTGTACAACCTTCCTCCAGTAACTGTTGTACTGTTCGCAGTATTCTTCATCATACAACCCGTATTTTATAAGTGCTTTTATAACTTCATCTCTGTTAAATTTTCCCAAAGTCCAGTTTCTTGTCCGCTTTTTCAAATTTTGAAAAAAGTTTCTGCTGTCTTCAAAAGTCTTAAATACATAGTTTCTGTAATTACTGATTTTATAATCATCGTCTTTCAGAGCCGGTGCATATCGATAACACTTTTTTCCGTCAATATTGATTTCATATTCATTAAGCACCTCAACAGACAATACATACGGTTCGTTTTTTATTATCTTATATTCGTCTCCGTCCTGATACCAGAATTCGGAGCAAATCTGTATTTTGTCTTTCCCTAAAGGTTTCCATGTACCCTCTTCAACATCGCTTGTACCTTCTCTGCCACTCGAAAAATAAAAATTGTCTTCCGAACCTGAAAAACTGTATACATAATATAAGTCTTCTGCAATTTCATGAAACCATTCTGACTGAATATATTCAGAAAGAGCTTTTTCTGTTTCCACAGAAAAGACAGGTTTCTTTTCTTCCAGATATCCGCCGAAAACCCAGCCGTATTCCCCAGTGTCACTTTGCCATTCATAACAAGGAAGCAGAACCTTTACCCAGTTATTTTCTATATTGTCGATAGTTACCTTTTCACCGATTTCTGTAACTTTCAATGGAGAACAATGATGGACAGAACCGATTTGTACAGACTCAAGAGACGGCTCTTTTCGAATGCGAAGCCCTTCATGTGAATTTACATATAAATAATTTGGAATCGTATTACCTGCATTTTCAGATTCCTTTGATTGTGAAAGTTTTTTTTGTGTTACAGATTGGTCTAATACAAGTTCTCTGTCTTCTTTCATTACAGGATATTCATCAGTTTTTATGATTTCTGTTGATGTCGTGTTTTTCTTGTCGCAGCCAGCATAAAACATTGCAGAAAACATTAACGGAATGGCAAAAAAAACAAAAAAAGTTCTTTTCATAAAGTTCACCTTTCATATTCTATAATATACAACATTCAAAGTTCAACTGTCATTACATTAACTACATCTGATAAATACGTCCGGGCAAGATACGATTCACTTAAAGTCTTGCCCCAGCCACTTTTAAGGTGTCGTTATGATACATTCAAATAAGAAATCGGTTTAGGTTGGTGCGAAATGCTGCTTGTTTTGGGCTGTTCTAATACAGATTGTTTAACCATAAATTTTGCCTAAAAAAATACAATAAATAAATTGTACAAATAGATTACTTTTGTTTTTCATAATCGGTTTTTAAACTTTTGTAACCATATTTTTTGATTGCTTCTTCAACGGTCATTTTATAAAATTTATAGCCTTCTTCATATGTACAATTATAATATTCTCCTCTACGTATTATTGAAACTGGTATTTCATTTTGTAATTCCTCAGGAATTTTTAGTTCGCTATTATAATTAGCGCTAAAATATGGATACTAAGGCAAGCTACGGAAATATTTACAAAAATACGGAAATGACTTAAAGTAATCATATAAGTAATCAATATTATCAATAATTTCCAGTATATTAGTTAGTTTCTTCTCTTGTATTAATTCAGGTAAATATTTAATTTCTATAAAACCTTTCGCAGAACTTTTATATTCTATTGATTTATTAGTTGGAGGAAAACTTACTGGTTTAAAATATTGAACAATTGGTACAAAATCATTTATTTGCAATAATGTTTGTGGCCATTTTCCTCTGGAACTCTTAAAATGATACAATTCGATATCTGAAAAAGAAATAAATCTATTATTTGTCAGATAAACATAAATGCTGTATGCATCATCTTCTGGATAATCAGATCTTCGCTCAAACTTGACAGATTCTACATCTTTGCATCTTAAGATTTGCTGTTTTACATATTCTTATTCTCCAATTGTAAAATAAGATATTGTAGGAATATCACCTATTGTCATAATGTTTATATAACATGATGACAGCGAAAATATTAAAATAACCATTAAAAAAACTGTTAAAAATATTTTTGTCTTCATTTCGTGCATCCTCCAATTATAAAAGCAAAAATTCCAGTTGAAAATTATTGTGCTCAGTTTTTTTTGAAGTTGCAAAATACAAACAAAAGGCTGCCCTTCAAGAGCAGCCTTTTGTTTTTGCAGTTTAAGCTGTTATTTTTTTGCAAAATTCTTCTGATAAGCCTGCCAGGTTGAACTTACAAGTGTTTCAACGTCCGAAAATTTCGGTTTCCAGTTGAGCTTTTCTCTTGCATATGCAGAAGTTGCATAAAGACAAGACGGATCGCCCGGGCGACGTTCAACATAGCTTGCAGGAATTTTTTCGCCTGTTACACGACGCGCTGTTTCAAGCATTTCTGTAACAGAAACACCTACTTCGCTTCCAAGATTTGCTACAAGACTTTCGTTCTTTGTTGAAATATATTCAAGAGCTTTTACATGGGCATCTGCAAGGTCAGAAACGTGAACATAATCTCTTATGCATGTGCCGTCTCTTGTATCATAGTCGCTTCCAAAAACTTTAAGTTCACTTCTGATTCCACAGGCTGTTTCCATAATTACAGGCAGCAAATTTGCCGGGTTCTGTTCGAGTCCGTAAAGTTCGCCGTCAGGATCATAGCCTGCTGCATTAAAATAGCGCAGAGCTGCATATTTTAAACCGCGCAGCTGGTCATACCATTCAAGATAATGTTCAATATCAAGTTTTGTAAAACCATAATAATTTGCAGGATTCTTCGGATGTTTTTCGTCAATCGGGAGATACTGCGGTTCACCAAAAATTGCAGCACTTGAAGAAAAAACCATTTTTTTGCAGTTGTTTTTTACTGCTGCATTCAAAATATTGATTGTTCCAGAAATATTGTTCAATGAATATTTTTCAGGTTCAATCATTGATTCTCCGGCTGCTTTAAATGCAGCAAGATGAATAAAAGCATCAAAACCGCGTGCAAATGCAGCATCAAGCTGCGTAAAATTCAGAATATCTCCGTGAATGAAATCATTCTGCTTAAAAAGATTCTGTCTTAAACCTGAAGAAAGATTGTCAAAAACTGTAACAGTGTGTCCGCTTTTCAAAAGGGCTTTAACAACATGACTTCCAATATAACCAGCACCACCGATAACTAAAACTTTCATTTTTTCTCCAACAGCCAGAGGCGCCTTAAACTCTGCGTCTCAAGATTTTATATAATGGATAAACAAATTCAAAGCTAAATCCGTTACTAAAAAATTTCCGTTTTTAGAGATGCACAGATATATCTCTTTTCTCTTTTTAACATTTCCTTTATACTATAATTCTCTTGAAAATCATTTTTCTTTAGATTTTCAAAAAAGCCTTTTTGGCACACTTTTCACGATAGAGGATTCTTTATGGTTATTCTTACATTAAACTGCGGAAGCTCTTCCGCCAAATACCAGGTTTATGACTGGGACAATAAAGACGTACTTGCGTCTGGCGTAGTTGAACGTGTTACTCAAGACGGTTCAGTAATTACACATAAAGCAAAAGGCAAAGAAAAATTTGTAAAAGAAAGCCCATGTCCAACACACAAAGAAGCAATTGAATTAATCATCAACGCAATTACAGACAAAAATGTCGGTGTAATCAGCGACATGAGCGTTATTAAAGCTGTAGGTCACCGTGTTCTTCATGGAGGCGACAAATTCACAAAATCAGTAATTTGTACTCCAGAAATCATTGAAACATTCCGTTCTGTTCAGGACCTTGGTCCGCTTCACAATCCTGCAAATATTATGGGAATTGAAGCAGCACAGAAAGTTCTGCCGGATGTTCCACACTGCGCAGTTATGGACACAGCATGGCACCAGACAATGCCTGCAACAAGCTTTATGTACGCAATTCCACACGAATGGTACGAAAAATATGCAGCACGCCGCTATGGTTTCCATGGGACATCATTCCTTTACACGGCAAAACGTGCATCTGTTCTGCTCCACAAAGAACCAAAAGACACAAACGTTATTATTGCCCACATTGGAAACGGTGCATCTATGTGCGCTGTAAAAAATGGCAAATGTTTTGATACATCAATGGGAATTACTCCGCTTGAAGGTCTTGTAATGGGCACACGCACTGGCGACATGGACCCGGCTTTGGCATTTTACATCATGCGAAAAACAGGCATGTCTCCTGCTGAAATGGACACAGCAATGAACAAAAAGTCTGGTCTTTTAGGCATTACAGGCAAATACACAGACCGCCGCGATGTTCAGAAAGCTGCAGAAGAAGGTGACGAAAAAGCAAAACTTGCCGTTGAAATGGAATGTTACCGCCTTAAGAAATATTTCGGCTCTTACATGGCTGCACTTGGCGGAGCAGAAGCAATCGTATTTACAGCAGGTGTCGGCGAACATGCACCACTTATCCGCGAAAAATGTCTTGAAGGTCTTGAATTCCTCGGCATTAAACTTGATAAAGCAAAGAATGCACTTGCAAATTCAAGCAATGCAGAAACATGCATCAGTGCAGATGATTCAAAAGTAAAGATTTTCGTAATTCCAACAGACGAAGAACTTGTAATGACAGAAGACGCTTATGCTTTGATGAAAGGCACATATGACGTTCATACAAACTTTACATATTCTTTCCAGAGCCCGGATTACGTAAACAAAGCACGTGCAGAAGGTCTTAAAAAAGAACTTGCAGAAAATCCAAAACTTGCAACAATTCTTGCAAAATAAAACAAGCCGTTAACGGCTGTTTCAAAAATCCCTGAAACTTCAGTTTTAACACAACTGTTTCAGGGATTTTTTTATGCATTTCTGATAAAATTCCGCTTTTTAATAAAGACAGCTTCGTAATTATTGCTTTTCAAAAAATTCAGTTTTTATAAAGCAACAATATCTCAAAAATAAATTTTCATGCTAAAATAAGACAGAATTATTTGAAAGCATTAAATGCTCGGAGGTTTTTATGACATTATTTGTTTATTTCTTGGCACTTTTTGCTTTTGTATTCCTTTCGTTTCTGCTTATTTTAGTCATATGCAAAAGAAAGAAAAATTACCTTCAATATCTTCTTATTGGTTTTATTGTTACAATTGAATTCTGGTTCTGTCTGCTTTTTTTTGAAGATGTTTCTTTAAGGGTCAATCATCTGGAATTTGCAAAAATTCTTGAGCGGTTCAAATATCTTTCAATTTCCATAACGCCAATATGGATAATTCTTCTATCATATTATTTTGCAAGAGACGGAAAAACAGCAAATAAATTTGCTTATTTGCTCGCAATAGATCCTGTTATTACGCAGTTTGCACTTTGGACAAACGACAGATTTAACCTGTTCTATTCATCTTATACAGTTTTGGGTCAATCTATCGGATCACTTTCCATAGCACATATTATGATTTTTAATGCCACAATTGCATTTTCTGTCTTTTTCCTTTTTGAATTCCGCAAAAAAAGCGAAAAAGAAATGCACACGCAGGCAACTTTTATTATTTTAAGCACATCTCTGCCAATTTTAGTAAACATCTTATATATTGCGAAAATACCTTATTTTAACGCATATGCCACACCGATAAGTTTTGCAGTCTGTGCATTTTCATTTTACAGAACAATCTTAAAATATAATTTTCTTGAAAATACGCCGCTTGTTCTGCGTTCCATCGTAGACCGCATCTCTTATGTTTACATTGTTCTTGATGAACAGCTTACAATCGTAGATTTTAACGAACCGGCTTTTCAGGCATTTCCGTCGCACAGATTAAAAAAAGGAACATCTTTTAATGAAATCATCAATGCATATCATTCATTTTTTGATTATGACATGATGCTTAATGTTATTTCTGAAGCCCGCAAAACAAGAAAACCGGTAAAAACAGAAATAATCTATCATCCGACAGAAAACAGCGATACAGACCATATATTTCAATGTGAATTTACCCCGATATTTCACAAAGATCGTTACAGAGCATGCATAATGATGGGACAAGACATTACACAGTCAAAAAAAGATTATGCAAGTTTTGTCGAACAGGAGCGTCTTACTTCAATTGCACAAATGATTGGAAGTGTCGTTCAAAATCTAAAAGCACCAGTCTTGAGAATGTCAAATTCGACAAACAACATTGACGGAATAACAGAAGAATGCCTGCAGCAGCTTAAAAACGGCAGCCTTAATTCAGATGAATTTCAGGAAATTATCAGGGAAATCCGGCAGAATCTTCAAAGCCAGCGTTCCGGTATTGAAGCCTTTGAAAGTATTCTTTCAACTATAACAGAACAAACAGAAAGGCTTATTGTCGAAAACGGCAAGAGCTTTTCACTTGAAGAACTTTCAAAACGTGTTGAATTTCTTGTAAAAGACAAACTGAAAGCAACACAATGTACGCTCAAAACGACAGTCAACGGCAATAAAGATGCACTCATTCAAGGCGACATGGGCAGTCTTGCACAGATTCTGCTTGCATTAATTACAAACAGCATACATGCATACAAAGGTGCGGAAGGTTTTATTTATTTTACAATTACCCAAAAAAAAGAAAATGTTCTGCTTTCCATCGGAGACTACGCCGGAGGCATTCCGATGGAAATTCAAGACAAGCTTTTTAAGCAGGTTGTTACAACAAAAGGCAAGCACAGTTCTGGAACAAACCTTTATATGGCACACGCCACAATAATAGGCCATTTTCAAGGCAAAATGTGGTTTACATCAAAGCAGAACGAAGGCGCAGAATTTTTCATTGAACTGCCGCTTTTAAAGGCAGACACAGAAGACAAAGACACAGAAATTGCAACGACAGACGCATAAACAAAATCTGATGCTTGTTAACAAAAAAGCCGGAACGACAGACAGCCGTTTCAGCTTTTTGCAGATTTTTCAAGACAAAGTTTCAAGTGCTTCAGCACAAGCTTCCCATTTTGCATTTAATTCTTCAAGCGTTTTATCAAGTGCTTCAATTTTCTTTTGAACGGCTGAACTTTTTGCACCATCTGAATAAACAGCAGGAAGCGCAAGTTGTGCTTCTAAATCTGCTTTTTCTTCTTCTGTGGCAGCAATTTCATTCATCAACTGTTCTTCTTCACGTTCAAGCTTTTTACGCTCATTTTTGCGGCGCTTTTCATCTTCCCAGCTCAATTGAGAAGACTGCTTTTTTTCAGGCTGTGCAGCTGCAGCCTGTTTTGCTTCGTTTGTACTTGTGTCTGTCGGAGCACCTTGTGCTTCAGCTTCAAGCCGCTCAAGATAATAACGATAGTCGCCGGCAAACAGACGCGCCGAACCAGGTTTAAGTTCTATTACACGTGTTGCAAGGTTTTCAATAAAGCCTCTGTCGTGCGAAACAAACAAAACCGTTCCGCCAAAATCTTTCAATGCATCAAGCAAAACATCTTTAGAAGATAAATCAAGATGATTTGTCGGTTCATCAAGAATCAAAAGATTTACTGGCCTTAAAAGAAGTTTAAGCAGCGCAAGCCGGCTTTTTTCTCCACCAGAAAGAACCGAAACCTGTTTATAAACATCATCGCCACGAAACAAAAATGCACCGAGCATATCGCGCACTTTTGGAATTAATTCAAACGGTGCCTCTGCTTCAATTGTTTCAAGCACAGTTTTTGAGCCTTGCAGTTGCTCTGCACTGTCCTGAGAGAAATATCCGATAGAAACACCTGCACCAAGTTTTACTGTTCCAGAAAAATCCAGGTCTTGACCTGCAATAATTCTGAGCAATGTTGTTTTTCCGGCACCGTTTCGACCAGCAACAACAAGTCTTTCGCCGTTTTCAAGAATAAAATCAAGGTTTTTGATTACACAATTCGGCTCAAGATGCTCGTTTGAAGCTGGATACGTTTTAGAAAGTTCACTTACAGTAAGAACAAGCTTGCCCGAATGTGGAGCAGGCGGAAAAGAAAAATGTATTTTTTTTAAGTTTTCTGGAATTTCAATGCGCTCGATTTTTTCGAGCATTTTCATGCGTTCCTGTGCCTGTGCAGCTTTTGTAGCTTTTGCACCAAAACGACGGATAAAATCTTCCAGTTTTTTTATCTCTGCCTGCTGAAGTTCATAATTTGCCATAAGCTGATCAAGCTCTGCACGACGAACTTCTTCGTAATGCGAATAGTTTCCAGCATAACGGCGAAGGTTGCCGTTAAAAAGCTCATAAACTTCATTTACAGTTACATCAAGGAAAAACCGGTCATGACTTACAATCAAAAAACCGCCTTTAAAATCCTGCAGCCATTGTTCAAGCCATGTTCTTGCTTCAATATCAAGATAGTTTGTCGGTTCGTCAAGCAAAATAATATCAGGTTTTTCAAGCAGAACTTTTGCAAGCGCAATTCGCATCTGCCAGCCGCCAGAAAATTCTGCGACAGGACGGTCAAAATCTTTTACAGCAAAACCAAGACCTACAAGCACCTGTTCAGAAACAGCTTCACGCCGATACCAGTCAGATTCTTCAAGTTTTGTCTGAAGTTCATGATATTTTTCAAGAAACGGTGCACTTTTTGCATCATTTTTGGAATATTCTTCTTTTTTGAGTTCGTCGCCAAGTGCATCAAGCTCTTTTGAAAGGCTGTGCCCATATTCAAAAGCACGGTCAACTTCTTCTCTTAGCGTTGCATCTTTAAACACAATGCCAGACTGAGGAAGATATGCAATTCTGGCATTTTTCTGCACGGCCCGTTCACCGGAATCTGCTTCAATGGAACCGGCAAGCACTTTCATCAAAGTTGACTTTCCAGAACCATTTGCACCAGCCAAGGCAGCTTTGCTGCCGGCTGCAAGGTAAACTGTGGCGTCTTTTAATATGTCACGGTCTCCAAAAGCAAGAGAAACTTTAGAAAATTGAACAAATGCCATTATTCATTTCCAAAAAACAGAACGAGCGCATTTGTTCCCCGTGCTGTTACAACATTGTCTTTAATTGTGGCAGCTGTTGTTTCTTCAAGCCTAATGCCATTTGATTCAAGTTTATAAAGTAAGCGGACTTTCTTATTATTTCTGTCAAATGTAAAAGTAACAACACCATCATAAACAGAAGAAACAGAAGCGTTTGCAAAAGTATCAAAAGATATTCTGCCTCTTTCGCCAGACTGTGCCGGAATAACCTGCGGAACAAGGCGCTGATAAGATGTCCACGAAAATGTACCGTCATCAAGAAGGAATAAATCGCCGTAATTTGTGCTTGAAAAATTAGAACCAGACATTACAAAACGTGCAAGCAGTGCAGAACGGCGCTCTTCTTCAGCTGCAATAATTTCTTCAATTGGTGCTGAAAGCTGAACAAGAGTTTCAGCTTTTTGTTTGCCTTTTGAATCCGGGTACTGCAAAACGACTGCATTATTTTTGCGGACACTCAAAATAAGGTTTGTACCCTTAAAACGATAATTTCCATTATCAAGCTTTTCTGTTCCGGCATAATTCCATGTTTTGAACGAATCCTGCATTCTAAGTTCAATTGTTCCTGTTTCTTTTCCCGGATTGAAATAATAATTTTTTTCAAAATAAGGAATGTCAACCTGATTATCATTAATCATTGAAAGATATTTTTCAGGATACCATACAGAATCAAGAATTGTTTCTATAACTTCATCATATGCAACTTCAACTTCTTCTTTTTGCTGAGGAGCTGTTTCATCAAATAATTTCAAGTTATAAGAAAAGCACCAACCTGTTGTTCCATCGGAAGTCATAACCCAAAGCCAGTCGCCGGGCAGAGGTTTTGAACCGGACATAGGAGCAGTTCCTGTTCCTTTCTTTAAAACCTTAAGATTTTCACCTTTTCTAAGCCTGTAAACCTGCCGTGCTGTATTTACAGGTTCATAACGAACCGGCAAACCGTCAATAACAACAGATGCATAAACACTCTGATATTCTCTATATGAATCATAGGCTTTTATAGCTTTGTTTTTAGCAGCCGGTGTTGTTATTTGCCAGAAAGGAACTTCTATTTTCTGCTGTGTTCCTGGAGCACCAATAACATAAACCTGACTGATGTTGGATTTAATATAAACCTGAACTAAATCGCCGTCGCGAAGCCCTGCTTCCGGCAAAGACCACAACATAACACTGTATCCAAGTTTTTTTGAACACGAAGCAAATAATAAAACACAAGCCAAAGAGGCCGCTAAAATGAATGTCTTTAAACAATTGAAGGATTTCATGCTGCAAGCATAGCACAGAGAATCATTTTTTGGAAGATAGAAGGAACATACAAAAATGCTCCAGCCTGAATGACGATTCAAACCGGAGCATTTTATGCTGCTGAACATCATAAAATATTCAGCTGCAAAAATTGCAATTTATAAAGAAGCTGCTATGCATTAATTGCAATTGTCCGTACAGAACTTTCTGATTTTCGTGGAATGATTACAGAAAGAACTCCATTTGCAAAATTTGCTTTTACTGCATCTGCATCAATGTCATTTGGCAAAGAAAAACGACGCATAAACTGCATTGAACTGCGTTCTTTTATAAGCCATTCGCCATCGTCCTTTTTCTCTTCTTTTTCAGTTTTTGCTTCTTTTACAGAAGAAATTGAAAGCAAATAATCTTTCAAGCTGATTTCAACATCTTTTTCTGTCAGACCAGGAAGATCCATATCCATAAGATAAGCATCTTTTGTTTCTTTTACGTCAACTTTTGGAGCAGAGAATCTTGCAGCCAAAGTTTTTTCTGACGGAAGGAATCTGCCCATTGCCTGATTCATTTCGTCAAATGCATCAAACAAACCATCTGAAAAACGTGGATTAAAAATACTAAGTGTGTTCATATAAACCTCCAAAGTTATATTCGCATTTGTCTTTTATTTTGTACTTTTTTCGTACACAAACTATATTGCAAAAAGCGTGCCAACTTTTTAAGTTTTCACAAAAAAACAAAACCTGTTTTTATTCAATTTTCATAATCCTTTTTATGATAACGAATTAAAAAATCAAAAGAAATAAAAGCTTTCAGCAGAAGAGAATTCTCACTAAAAAATATTGGTTCAATTTCTTTCTGGATGATGCATCTACCCCTTTTCTGCTTTATTTTTTTACTTTTTTTCCCACGTACAGAAAGTAAAAGCCAGCTTTAAAAGAAAGCATAACGTTCTGCATCGGGCTGTTTATCTTCAATAGACCATTATTTAAAACATTTTCTGCATGGTTATGAAGCAATTTTATGCAGATGAGTCAAATAAACACACAAAATTGTATCTTTTTGACTCACAATCTATTTTTTTTACATAAAATGGAAACAAACAGAACATATTTTTTATAAAACAGAATTTCACAGTGTATAAAAAAACAAAAACGTTGTATCATAGCAGCATGACTAAACAAAAAAGCTATTCACTTCCATTATCAATTACGCTGTTTACTCTGCTTGGCATTGCTGTTTTTCTTCAGGTGCGCTCTTCCATTACAATTCAACGCATTGAAGAGCAGCGGCTTTCAACACGGCTTGCAGATGATGTTCATTTTCTAGTTGAAACAACAAAAGAAGATTTGTTTTTTCAGTCTTTTCTTACAAATACGCACCGCACAAATTTTGCAGATGCATTGATTTCTTTTGAAGGTTTTGAATATGCAGTTTTTCAATGGCAAGGTCAGCAGGACACACCAAGCCTGTTTGACTCGCTTTATGTTTATTCGCAAAGATTAAACAAAACTTATGAATGGGCCGGTGCCTCGTTCAGAGAAATAAAACCTGATTCAACCGACAGTCTTGAAACACTTACAAATCTTATTCAAAACGAATCAATCTTTGATACACAGAAAATTGCGGCGTTAAAAACAGGTCAAATTCTTATTGTTGAACCGCTTTATCTTGCAGAACAAGACAGTCAGCTTTATATAATCAGTTTTATCAACAAAGAAGATTTTTATTACAACCTTTTGCCATATAACACAGAACACTGTGTTCAGGAATCTAATGATTTTTATTTTCGTGTAAGGGATACAGAAACAAACAAAATCTTTTACGAAAGCAACCCGGAATGCCCTCCGCAATTTTTTAACAACCCAGATTTTACACTGGCACTAATTCAGGTTGATGAATCAATTTCCATGATGCCAAGCCGCAAAAACAAAGATACGGAAAACCTGCTTGAAACAAAAAAAGGAGAACGTTTCTATAAAATTGCAGAAGAACCATTTAAACAGGAAAAACTTGAGCTTGAAGTCATTCACAGGAGAGGTTCGCTTTTAAAAGCAAGTACACACAATATGAGGCTTAGCCTTACATCGTCTTTAATCGTCCTGCTTGTTCTTGGCGGCACAATGATTCTTGTCATTAGAAATATGCGCAAAGCAGAACACCTTGCAAAACATCAGCAGGAATTTATTTCAACAATTACACATGAATTAAAAACACCGCTTGCAGTTATTTCTGCTGCAGCACAGAATATGAGCGACGGCATCGTTACCTCGCAGGAACGAATCTGCTATTACGGCAACATGATTCATAAAGAAAGCATAAGGCTGAAATCGACAATCGAATATTTTCTGCTCTATTCAAAAATTACAACCGGAACAAATTTAAAACATGAAAAACATAATTTATGCGATTTAATAAAAGATGAAATTTCACATTGGGAACTGCCATGGAAAACAGACAATTTTCAAATTGAAATCAAACTGCCCGACGAAGAAATTCCAATTTTCTGCGACAAGACTGCAATATTAAGTGCAATTGATAATATAATTTCAAATGCTTTTAAACATTCAAAAGAAGGAAAATACACAGCAATAGATGTTTCCATTGAAAACTGCCCTGTAAAAATTGCACGGCACACTTTTGCACCGTCTGGCACAAAAAAAGCGGCAATTGTCCGCATAACAGACCACGGTTCAGGCATTCCAAAAAATGAACAGAACCTTATATTTGACCCTTTTGTTCGTGGAAAAACAGCTTATAACAAGCAGATTGAAGGCAGTGGCGTCGGCTTAAATCTTGTAAAACGAATAATGAACCTGCACGGAGGACTGGTTCTTCTGGAAAATTCTTCTGCCGAAGGAACAACCTTTGTGCTTGCTTTTCCGATTGCAGACCATGCACTTCAAACAGAAGAAACCACAATTTAGCAGTACAAAAACAAAGGACAGAACCTGTTGAAATATCTTAAAAATATCAAACAGGTTCAGTCCTTTAGACAATTTGTTAATTTTTTGAAAAAAAAGCATAAATCAGTCATTTTTTTTATTTTACAAAGCTAGAAAAATGTAAAAAAGCTTGCTCGATTTTACAGAATGAATATAATATAGAAAGTGAACTTTGTGAATTATTTTATTCAAAGGTTTTATCAAGTCCTTTCATCAAAGCAGGACTTTACAAGTGATGAACACAGATAAAATACTTCTGTTCATTTTATTGGAATCGTAGTTGTGCTTAATTTTATTTGAAGACCGTCGGTCAAGGCAAAGCACAAACAAGGAGGATACAATGGGTAAAAAGATTCTCATCGTTGAAGATGAAGAAGGCTTACGCATCACCATGGGCGACAGACTTGCATCCGAGGGATATCACGTCATTGAAGCAAAAACCGGTACACAAGGCATTGAACTTGGACACAACGAAACAATTGACCTTATCATTCTTGACGTAATGCTGCCAGAAGTCGATGGTTTCAGCGTCTGCAAAAAACTTCGGGAAGATGGTGTTCTGACACCTGTCATTATTCTCAGTGCCAAAAGCCTCCTTGAAGATAAAGTAACAGGCTTAAAAAACGGTGCAGACGATTACATGACAAAGCCTTTTGAAATGGCTGAATTACTTGCACGCATCGAAGTACAAATCAGAAGAGGCGAAGCAATTAAGGCTGTTCATTCAAAACCAGATAACAATGAACCTGCAGACTTAGTCATCAACTTGCGCCGCGGTTATATGGAAGTTCACGGTGAAGAAGTTCCGCTTTTAGCTCAGGAAATAAAACTGCTTGATTACATGTATCTGCACGAAGGCGAAGTAATTTCAAGAGACACCTTGCTGGAAGAAGTCTGGGGCTATGAAGAAAAGGTCAGCACAAGAACAATCGATGTGCACGTTGCCCGTCTCCGCCAGAAAATGAACGATGCAAAAGGCGTTCCGCGCTACATTCAGACAGTACGTGGAATCGGCTACAAATTTACATCGCCTAACAGCGGCTCTTCTAAATAGTCTTTTTCATAACGAAGAAAAGCGGCGCGCGAAATGTTGCGCCCGCCAAAACGGGCAATATGATCAGTATAAATCTGAGAATCAATTAATTTGCCGCCGGCTTTTCTGAATGCTTTAACAAAAGTGCAGAAAGCAGCTTTCGACGCGTTTTCTGCACTTGAAAACATAGATTCACCAAAAAAAACAGAACCAATCAAAACGCCATAAAAACCACCGGCTAAAATTCCATCTTGAAAAGCTTCAATTGAATGTGCAAAACCTGCTTCATGCAGCGCGCAATAAGCTTCAATCATATCAGGCGTAATCCATGTTCCTTTTTGATCCGGTCGTTTAGCTTTAGCACAAGACGTTATTACATCTCTAAAAGATGTATCCATTGAAAATGTAAAGACATTCTGGTTCAATACGCGTCTAAGGCTTTTAGGAACATGCAGCTCTTCTGGGAACAATACAAAACGAGGATCCGGAGACCACCACAAAACAGGGTCGCTTTCATTGAACCAAGGGAAAATTCCCTGAAAATACGCAGAGCGGAGCATTCCAGGTGATAAATTTCCACCGACAGCGACAAGACCGTCTTTAGCACTTTCTGGCGATGGAAACTGAAAATAATCATTTATTCCAAAAAACGGAAAATCGTTATCGTTTTGATTTGCGTCCATATCTCATCACGATTTTGCCGTCTTTTTCGCTGCAGACAACAGATCCACCATTCGAAAGCCTGCCAAAAAGCACCTCATCAACAAGAACAGCAGAAATTTTTTCATCAATTGTACGGCTAATATTTCTGGCACCAAATTCAACAGAAAAGCCTTTTTCTGCAAGATATTCTGCACAGGAATCTGTTACAGTAATTTTTACATTCTTATCAGACAATCTTGCAGAAAGTTTTGCAATTTCTTTATGCACAATCGAAATCATTATGTCTTTATTCAAATGTTCAAAAGGAATAACTGCATCAAGCCTGTTACGGAATTCAGGAGTAAACAATTTTTCAACAGCATCGTTTACAGCAGAAGAACCGATAGTTCTGTCACCAAAACCAATCAATGACTTTGAAACGTCACGTGCACCAGCATTGCTTGTCATAATAAGAAGAACATTTCGAAAATCAGCTTTGCGCCCCTGGTTATCTGTCAATGTTGCATAATCCATAATCTGCAGAAGAACATTGAAAATATCAGGGTTTGCTTTTTCAATTTCATCAAGCAAAACAAGAGAATTCGGCTCGCGGCGCACGGCCTCTGTCAAAAGACCACCTTCTTCAAACCCCACATAACCAGGCGGAGAACCTAAAAGACGGCTAACCGTGTGTTTTTCCTGATATTCGCTCATATCGAAGCGATGCAGCTTAAGCTGAAGATTTTCAGCCAGCGTTTTTGCCAATTCTGTTTTTCCTACTCCTGTAGGACCTGCAAACAAAAAACAGCCCATTGGTTTTTGCGCATCTCTAAAACCAGCACGAGAACGTTTTATTGCAGCAACAACAGTTGAAACAGCAAAATCCTGTCCTATAACATTTTTCTTTAACACATCTTCAAGATTTTTTAACCTGTCTTTTTCTGAAACTGTTACAGTAATTTCTGGAATGTGCACCATTTTTGCCGTAATTTTTTCAATAAGCTTTTCTTCAATGAGCACATTATCTTGTGCATCATTTTCTTCCGGATGAAGGCGAAGATACGCACCAACTTCGTCAATAATGTCTATAGCTTTATCTGGCAAAAAACGATTAGGCATAAACTGTTTTGAAAATTTTACAGCACTTTCAAGCGCCTTGTCTGAATAATGCACAGAATGAAATTTTTCAAAACGAGGCGCAACGCCTTTTAATATTTTAACGGCTTCTTCTTCTGAAGATTCTTCTACATCAATTTTTTGAAACCGGCGCGACAATGCGCGGTTTTTTTCAACATAACGGGAATATTCCTCATATGTTGTTGCACCCATGCAACGGATATCTGACGAAGAAACTAAATCTGCAAAAAGATTCGCGCCGTCAGAGAAGCCGTTCTGACCGGAACCATAGCTGATGATTGTATGTATTTCATCCACAAAAAGAATGACATTTTTCCTGCGCAGAAGCTCATCTGAAATGCGTTTAATACGTTCTTCAAGTTCTCCGCGGAATTTTGTTCCTGCAATAAGCCGTCCGACATCAAGTTCAAGAACGGTACAATCTTTAAGAATATCAGGAACATTCTGTATTGCAACATTTCTGGCAATGCCATAAGCAATTGCAGTCTTGCCGACACCTGGCGCACCTACAAAAAGCGGGTTATTTTTGGTCTGTCTGCACAAAACCTGCAGGGCACGTTCAATTTCTTCATTTCTTCCGATAAGCTCGTCTAACTCACCATTTTTTGCCCTGTCCGTCAAATTAACAGTAAAACGTTCAAGTACCGATTTGCGGTTTTTAGGTTTTGCATTTTCAGTTATTTCGACATCGTCTATGTTTATAATTTCATCATCAGATTTTGTTTTTTCTGCATTTTCAAGCTGTTCTGTTTCATTTTTCAATTCTTCAATGCTCAAAAGCTTCTGTTCTGCATATTTAAGCAACTCTTCAAATGAATTAAGCTCTTTTTCGTCATCTTCCTTGCTTTGCGATAAATTCTCTTTCAATGCATCAGATTCAAGCTCCGTGTCATTTTCATCAGCTTCGTCTTCTGAATATTCACTAAAAGAAATGCCGCTTATAAGCGCAAGGCGCTGCAACCCAGATGATTTAAGATAATAAGACGCATGCGTTTTTTCACAGTCATAAATGCTTATAAGCAGGTCTTCGAGTTCTATTGCTTCTTTTTCGCAAAAAAAGCAATGTTCTGTTGCACTCAATATGACACTCTGAAAACCGGCACTTTCTACAGTTTCGCCTACAATTATTATAGGAAGTTTTTCATCAAGATATCTGTAAAGGCTTTCGCGGACCATAGAAACATTGGAACCACATGATTCAAGAAGATTTTCTATTTTTTTCACAGAAATCAACTGAAGCAAAAGATGTTCTGGTGTTAAAAATTCATGATTATGCCTTTCTGCATAAGACTTTGCAGCTTTTAAAATTTTTTGAACTTGTGCGGAAAATTTCATTAGACTTTCTCCATTTTGCATCGCAAAGGGAAACCGTTGGCGCGGGCATTTGCATGCACAATTTCTACACGCGTAAATGCAATATCATATGGATAAACACCGACAATGCCACTGCCATTTTTATGAACACATTCTGTAATTGAAACAGCTTCTTCCTGTGATTTATGAAACACTTTTTCTAAAATAAGCTCGACAAAATCTTTCGTCGTAAAATCGTCATTCAACAAAATAACTCTATATTCCGGCGGCTCTTCAAAAACAGAATCTTCCGCCAGTGTCGAATCAAATTGGCTTTCAAAAGATAAACTCATACGGTTACTATATATGAACAACGAAAATTTGAAAAGACCATCAGATATTCCGCTGTTATAATAAAGTACATTACTAAAAGCAGACTTAATCTGAAAAATTTTGAACAGGGCTTAAAAAGCTAAAGGGAACAACTAATACGGTTCAAAACACAGCAGCATTTCAAGTACCATGTCAGAGCAGGTCCGAATCAAATTCGGCAAGACACTGCTTTTCAGTCGTTCCCTTCAATAATTTGAATTAACTTAAAAATTCTAAGAGTCGTCTTTCATTGAAACAAAGCCGAGACTCAGTATTATAAACAAAATGATATAAATTACCAGACAGACAGGCAAAGCCGATACTCCGATTGAGCCAATCAATGACATAAGCAGCAGACTTACTACATAGCGGCAGAAACCGAGCAGGAAGTATGCGATTACGGCAAAAAACGGAACCGAAAACAGCCACCAGAAGTGTACAAACTGTTTTTTTGAGATTTTAAACTGCCAGGCAAGAATTGCTGCAACAAGAGCCATAAAAATAAACATAAAAGGCTGAGAAAGTCTTGTACACAAAGCATGGAAATAAACCTCAAAAGAGAAACCGTACTGTTTGGCTTTTGAGCAGAATGTTGCAAGTGAAATCAGCGACATTGTTTCTGTTCCCTGTGCTACATCTGTAATCTGCAAAAAGTCTTTAAATGACAAAGGCAGAACATAAACATTGCGGTTTTCATTTTCCGAAGTTTTGCCTGCATAAAATTCTGGCAAAATCTTAACGCCTCTGTCATCGCGATGAACGCAGTTTATAATAAGATATGGCACAGTTTTCTGTTTTTGATTTGCAACAATGCGTTCAAAAGAAGCATCAATTTTTTCAGCACGCTCTGCAATCAGTTTTGCATACGGCACATAAAAATCTTCTTCAACATTTTTATCTTTATCATAAGAAATTATATGAAGACCGCGCACATATTGAACAGATCCGCCGCTGTCTTCAATAGAAGTTATGCCTTTCATTCCAACAACAAGAAGGGTTCCATCTTGTCTTGTAATTGAAAAATGAACATTTCTCACAGATTCAAACGGCTGCAAATCATAAGTTTCATCAATAAAGAAGCATTGATTACGCAAATTATATTCAGCAATTGCAAGATACCGGTTTACATCAGGGTCAATCGTCGAATCTGAAGCAGCAAGCAGTTCCCTGAAAATATAATATGCCTGAAGATAATCACCAGAAATAATCGCTGCATATCCGCTGCGTTTCAAAGCATACATTGCTTCTGAAGTTCCACCAAGGCTGGAATCTGCAACCTGCAGCTTGTCCCATGCTTTTGCAGCAAGACTTTTAGCTTCGTTCAGATTTGCATTCTGCGAATCGTAAGCCTGCAATGCAAGCGTTGCATAATAATGAGCATCAAAAAATGAACCCGAATTATATGCTTTTCTTGCCCGTTCAATAAGTTCTGGAACGGGAATATTTGTTTCAATTTCGTTGTCTTTTAATGGCGGCGGCAAAGAACCGGAACGGCGCGGAGCAGCTTCTGCATGACTTGCATCAATTTCAGTCTGAAGCAAAATATCATTTATTTCTTTAGATGCAGGATTGATGCGAAGCGCCTGACGGGCAAAAAGTTCTGCTTCTTCATAGTTCCCTAAAGCAAGATGCTTTTTTGCACGTTCAGAAAAATCTATAAAATCAGTAGATGCATTTATAATTGCTTTTTGATTTGACTTCATCAAAGGCAGCAGAACTTCTGTAGCTGCAACAGAAAGAACAAGACAAAAAATCATCATTGAAAAAACACTCCGCAAAAAGCGAAGCATTTCCTGCTTGTTTTTTGGATTGTCATTTTTCATCTCTTTTGCAAAAGCCCATGAAAAAGAAACCATAAAACCAGAAATCTCAAGTGCAGAGAAAACTGAAAAATAATAAAAAAATGCAGTATTTAATTTATATCTTGTTATAAAAACAGGAATAATTTCAGGCGGCGTGTCTTTTATAAAAGCAAAAGCACAAACAAGCAAAAAAGAGATTAAAAAATAAATGACAAAGAAAAATCCTACTCGTCCAGTAATAGACTTCATAAATCCGCTCCCAAGTTGCGCTTTCGTCTTAAAAGATGTGCAATAAGACCACCTATAGAACCAAGCAGCAATAAAAGAACATTAAGCATTAACGGCATAACAAGCCCCGCAGATTCAGCAGAAAACAATTCACTGATGAACATCTTTGCAGGAGCAAAAACTTCGGTACAAAGTGCAAAATAATTTGAAACAAGAACAATCACAAAAGCCAGAATCATCATAAACACACTGAGAAGCGGCCACGAAGAAATAAACGAAACTCCCCACAAAGCAAAAAATGCCAGGACAATCGAAGCCAGACACAAATAAGGAAGCCAGCCTTGATTATAAGCTTTGTAAAAGCAATCAGAAAGCGAAGCCAGCGCTTTTATCGGCCAGTCAAGATAAAATGGCAAAGCCAGTTCATTTTTGATAAGTAAATCAGCTGATATTTCTTCTTCATCAAACTGAAAGTTCTTATGTTTAAATGTTTCAAAAACTTTTTTTTCGGCAGCAGTCGAAGGACTGTAAACGCCAGAAGCAGTATAATTATGGTCTATGGCAGTAAAATAATAAACACCGTCTTTTGTCGTTCTAAAGTAACCAGGAGTCTGAACAACATCTTTACGGAGCTCTTTAATTGCAAGATTCTTTTCCTGCGAAAGTTCGTAAAAATCCATTTTTAAATTAAACGAAACAGGTATGACAACTGCAAAAACTACAGCAAAAAGCCCAAGCATGCAGCATGCAGAACTAACCGTACGCCAGCGGCGACGCACAAGAACCTGAAAACTCGAAAGCAAAGCAAGAATGCCTGCAAATGGTGCAATTTCAATCAGACCTTTTAGAAACGGCTGAAAAATAAAAATCTTTGTCGTTTGACCGGCACACAAAAGGCTACAGCTTTCATGCAGCATATATACAAATGCCAGCAGTAAAAGAGAAATCAGAAATGAAAGAAAAAACTCTAAAATGAGAGAAACAACCTTTTTCACGTCTTATAGAATATCACGAACTATAAACAAAAACAACCAAAACAAAGCAATAACATATAATTCTTTACATGTCATTATATAAAAAACTAAGTATACAATTTTCATCAAGGAGTATCTTCAAATTATTAAACACTTTTTCCACAGCTTATTCTTTGTAAAATCGTCAATTTTTTAAAGATTTTACAAATTTCCCTATTGACAAGTATTTTTCTCTATCAAATAAGAATTTATAACTTATTATAATACAACATTTTACCCATAAAGTTTCAATTAAGGAAAAACATTGCAGCGGTTTTCTTTTTGTTTTCCACAGGAATATTGAGTTTTACCCAAAAAAAACCAAAGTTTTCCACAACTTATCAACACACAGGCAAATCAGCAGTTTTATTAATTTTTGTTTAACAGAAACTAATAATTTTTCAAGCTTATTTGTTTAGTCAGAAACGCCTTTCTGGACGCAAAACTCTGTAGATGCCAAAAAAGTTTAATACATGGTGCGCCAAGAACATAAAAGCTTCCGGCAGCTTTTATAAAACAAAATGACAGACACAAAATCTTCAAACAATGCAGAGAAGCAGAATTTTTCAGACTTGCATAAATAAAAAAAAGCCCGGTTTTTACAACCAGGCTTTTTCTGTAACTCACAGAAGATTATCCTAAAGAAACATCTCCACGAGAATCTATGGCAATAATAGATTTACATTCAGAACATCTGAAACGACCAGGCTTTGTTGCCTTTAATTTCTTTGAACAGACAGGGCAGCCGAAAATTTTCGGGAACAAATCTGACTCATCTGCTGTTTCCTGACGGAAATATCCAATTGCATCTGTAATATTGTCTTTAATATTAAAGAACTGAGAAAATCCCAAAAGCTGGAAAACTTCATAAACTTTTGGCTGAATATCAAGAAGAACAACATCTCCGCCTTTTGGTTTAACCATCTTTAAGAAAGCGGTAAAAGAACCAATTCCAGTTGAAGAAACATAGTTTAATGCAGCACAGTTCAAAATCAAATTGACATAGCCTGCTTCTACGACTTTTGCACCCCGCTTCAAAAAGAAAGCAGAATTGTACGTATCAATGTAGCCATTCAAATACAAGATGATACAAGAAGAGTTTTCTTCTGGTCGCTCAAGCGTAATACGCAAGCTGTCGTCTTTTTCCTCGTTAAAACCAGGAACGATGTCATCATTGTTAGCCATATACTCACCGCCATGAAAATATTTTGCAAAATAATTTAATTAACAAATAAGAGAGCAATATAAACTCTCTTAAACATTACAAAAAATATACACCGATTATCCTCGAGTTGTCAAACCTTTAAAATATTTTCATGCATTTTTTTTTGTATTATTTGTTTTTTTTCTAAAAAAATTGGCTGTCCTGACTGTACACCGCCGCAACCACAATGTAAGTTATCCGCAGATGCAGCTGCAAACAAATTTCAATTTCAACATGCATAATTTGATAAAAAAACACAATTTTCACAAAAAAATTGTATCTGTTCGCTTTACTGCAAAAAAATGAATTTTCATAATCCGAAAAATATGTTCACTTTTAATTTCAAGTCTGCTATTATTTTTTGCAAATGAATCAAACAGACAACGAAAAAGAATCGATAATTATTCTCTCAAGACCAGAAGAAAGCCGGAACGTAGGTTCTGTCTGCCGCGCCATGAAAAATATGGACATACACAAACTGCGCATTGTCGGCAGAAAAGAAGACTATGACGAAGAAAAAGTTGCAGTACTGGCTGTACATGCTTTTGACATCTGGCAAAATGCTGAATTTTTTGAATCCATTACGCAGGCAGCTTCTGACTGTGTCTGGGTCTGCGGAACAACAAGACGCAGAGGCAAAAACCGCAAAGACTGGCTTCTGCTGCCAGAAGAATTTGCAGAACATTACATCAACATGCCGCAGGGAAAAACTGCAATTGTTTTTGGCAACGAACGCACAGGGCTTACTGATGAAGAACTTGCAGAATGCAATTCAGGCATAATAATTCCTTCAAACGGAAAAGACGGTTCACTTAATCTTTCGCATGCCGTACAGATTTTGTGCTACACGGTTTTCCGCGCAGAAAAAACAATTTCTGCCGGCTATACACCTGTAACACAGGAACGCCTTACAAAAACAATAACATCAATTGCAGACAACTTGCAGAAAATGGGCTTTTTTTCTGTTACAGGCAGACCAGACATGGAACTTTTCTGGCGTTCAATACTCTCAAGAGCTTCTCTTTCTGAAAGCGAAGCACGGTACATTGAAAAAACATTTACAAAAGCGGCAGGTCTTTTTGTAAAAAACAGCTCAGAAGACAGCAAAAACTGAAAATTTTTATGCAAAACACAATACATGCAGAAAAAGTGATTTTCTGCATGAACCAAAACATTTCAGAAAGTTATAAAATCTGATGTAATTATATCTTTGCTGCACAAAGATATAGCACGATAAATACAGTTCTTTAATTCACGAATGTTTCCAGGCCATTTATGAGAAAGAAGTAAATCAACGGCATCAGGCGAAAAATATCTTTCACGAGTTCCAGCTTTTTCTCTAAGAAAATGCTCTGCAAGCAGCGGTATGTCTTCAACACGTTCCCTCAACGGTGGAATTTCAAGTTTTAAAACTGAAATCCGGTAATATAAATCCTGCCGGAAACGCTTTTCGCTTACAAGCGTTTCAAGGTCAGCATTAGTAGCACACAAAAGCCTCACATTATAATTTACTTGTTTATTAGACCCTATTCTATAAAGAGTTGAATCTTCGCACAGTTTTAATAATTTTGACTGAACAAATAAAGAAAGTTCACTTATTTCATCAAGAAAAAGAGTACCTTTGTCTGCCTGTTCAAAATAACCGGCTCTGTTTCCTGCGTCTGTGTAACCGCCATGCACAGAACCCATAAGTTCGCTTTCTGCAAGTGTCTCTGGAATTGCAGCTGCATTTACAGCAATAAACGGATGGGCTGCCCTTAAAGAATTTTCGTGCATTAAGCGGGCAATAAACGTTTTGCCTGTTCCAGACTCTCCTTCAAGCAGAACCGTTTCATCTGCATGGCTTATTCCAATAAGTTTTTGTTTAAGTTCACTGATTGCTTTTGAAGTTCCAATTATTGAATCAAACTTTCCGCCAGAATTTTCAATTTCACATGCTCTGTCGTTTTCAACTGCTAAAACACTGCTGTCTGGTTCGCTGCTTTTACCGAAAATGCTGCTGATATATTTTTTCAAAAATGAAACAGGTGCGGGAAATTTTAAAATTGTTACTGATTTTTTATGGACAAGTGATTCCTTTGCAAAAGAAAACATTTCTGGAGCAACAAGAAGAAGTGCAAAGGTTTTAAAATTGCTGGACTTTAATTTCTCAACAAACGAAACAACCTTTGAAGGTTCGTTTGATAAATCGAAAATACAGCAGTCATAATTTGAAAGATTATCAATTGAAAAACAATCTGAACAAAAACACCGGCTTATTCCTTTAATTTGCAGATCCCTGTAAAAAACCTGAAGCACATGCGGTGAACTGCTGTGCAACAAAACGACAGACGTCTTCATAACAGAAACAGATTATTCAGTTTCGTTAAACCTGAATATTTGACTCCCATAAAGAATAACGCATCCGATTTCACTGGAACGTTCTATTCTGCAAATTTTATATTTTGCAGACATATCACTTTTTCAGATGTTTTACATTTGTATAAATGATAAATTGACCGTCTGTAAATGAATACCAGGGAATTCCCCTACAAAGGAACTATTTATAGAAATTTTAAGAATCTGATGACTTCTGCACCAAAGACAAGCCAGCTCAGAAACTTTTACTGCAAGAAAAGTTTTATTCAAAAGATTTATTCTTTTTGAACAATCTGTAAATGACAAGCAGAAAGCGATACCACATAAAAGGAAAAATCAAGAAAATCTTCAGCGGATTTCTGACTATTTCCGGCCAAATTTCAAGACCTTTTTCGAAGGTTTTTGGATTTACATACTTTTTGCGCTTCGAAAAAATATCAAGGACATCGTTATCTGCAATAAAAACACTGGAATTAAAACAGTTGCGTCTGCGGTAAACCCAACGTTCAGGATTTTTTATGCCGCTGCCCAAAAGAACAACAGCCGGAGATGCCTTGAATATTGCAGCAATAATGTTTTTTTCATCCATCTTGTTGTAATAGCCTACACACCGCCCTACAATTTGAATTCCTGTAAATGTTGCCCTTACGTTGCTTTCTGCCTGCATCAGGCTTGGTTTGTGTGTTCCAAACAAATAAAGGCTTTTGTAATGCTTGTTCAGCACGGCAAGAATCGAGATTATTGCAGAAAACGGATTATATCTTACAGGAATTTTCTGCTTCAGAAACCGGGCCCCGGAAAGAATTGATTTTGAAATCGGCAATACAAGGTCAGCTTTTTCAAGGCAAACCAGATATTCAGTGTTTAAACGTGCATACAGCAAATCCCAGATGCTCAAGAAAATAATCTGTTTTGCACCAGGCTTGTCTAAAAGAGCAAGAAGTTCTGTTTCAATTTCTTCTGGCTGAATAATATCAACAGGAACATTTAAAACACTTATTCTTTGCACTGCCATAAATCAAACTCCGTCATTATAGATTGCACTGCAGAAATTCCATAAACTGCTGCAGTTTCAGAACGCAAAACATTAGTAGAAAAATGAAGAGATTCGAAACCTTCAGTTTTCAGCATTTCAAGTTCTTTTGGGCTTATGCCGCCTTCGGAACCAACCGCAACGACAACAACTGCCGGTTTTTTAGAAACAAGCTCATGCAGACTTTTGCGGTTACATGGCGCTTCTGTCATTACAAGAAGTGCTGCACCATTTTCTAAATTTTTCTGTCTTTCTTTAAGACATTTTCTCAAAGACTCAAGAACGGATTCCATTTCAGCCGGCTGATACAACGTTGTATCAACAGGCGAAGCTGACTGCTGTCTTGCTTCTTTTATTATTCTGTTCCAGCGCTCAACTTTAAGGCTGCTTCCGCTTTTTGCTTCAACGGCAGACCTGTCGCTGGCAACCAGAAAAATTTTTTCTACACCAATTTCTGTACATTGGCGGACAATATCATCAATTTTTGAAGCTTTTGGCATACACTGCAAAAGCCAGATTGCAGAACCATAGCCGCAGCACGAACCGTCCGGCAGAAGACACATATTCTGCCCCTGCTCAATCAACGAAGCAGTCATGCCGCCTTGAACAGTACTGCCGCTTGAAACAGCTTTATTTTCTGCATTTGTTTCTATTCTTTTTAAAACAAGGGCACTTTTAGAACGTTCTTCTACTAAAAGCGTACACAAATTTCCAGACGGAAGCCGTCCTTCAAAAGAGTCTCCCTCATTCAGTCTGAGAACTTGCGCCAGATACTTAAAATTTTTGCCTGTTACAGAAATTTTATGCAGCGGCTCAAGTTCACAATCGAGCAGAAACTGACGCATCAGTTTTTCTTGTCAGATTTTGCTTCTGCATCTGCCTTTTTCTTGGCCTCAGCCTGAAGTTCACTGATTGTTTTTGTCTGACGCATCAATGTTACAAAAGATTCTTTTCTAAGAATATCAATTGCAGCAACAAGCTGAATGTCATAATCCAAATCATAAAGAGGCTGAACTTTTGTACGGTAAACTTCGTTGCTTATAAGCTTTCGGATGACACGCTCTTCAAGATTATAATTTTTTTTCAAAGTTTTTGCATACGAAGCAATATCAGCGGAACTCATGTTCGGATGATTTTCAACATATTTCTTTATTTCGTCTGATTCATAAAGCTTTAAATATGCTTTTTCTTCGGCTTCAGTTAAATTTGGGAAAAGAACTTCTCTGTCCGGAGGAATTCCGACTTTGTCAATGTTAGAATCGCTTGGTGTATAATATCTTGCTGTTGTAAGTTTTATGCCGTCATTGTTCAAATTCAAAGGAATAACCTGCTGAACAGAACCTTTGCCATAAGTATTTTCGCCTACAAGATAAGCAAGGTGGTTGTCTTTAAGTGCACCAGAAAGAATTTCAGAAGCACTTGCAGAACCGCGGTTTATAAGCACAACAATCGGCATGCCTCTTGGAGCTGTCGTCGTTATTTTCTTTGCAGAAAATGACATGTTCTCAGACTGCAGGCGGCTCTTTGTTGAAACGATTACACCAGAATCAATAAATTTGTCAGCAACAGAAACAACACTTGTAATAAGACCGCCCGGATTGTTGCGCAGATCAATAAGCAGCGACTTATATCCTGCAGCAGCAAAAGAATCCAAAGCTTCCTGAACACGTTCCGGAGTCTGCGGTGTAAATTCGATTATGCGAAGATAGCCGATATCATTGCCTATCATTTCATATTTTACGGTTGGCACTTCAATAATTGCACGGACAAGCGTTGCATCATATTCCATGTTTTTGCCGCGTTTCATATGAACTTTTACAGATTTTCCAACTTCGCCGCGCAAAAGGGCAAGAACTTCGTCCATTGTAATGTCTGCCGTGTTTGTTCCGTCAATTGCAAGAATCAAGTCTCCTGCCTGAATTCCTGCTTTCCAGCCTGGTGTGTTTTCAATCGGCGAAACCACTTCAACATAAGCAGGCTTTTCTGGAGTTGAAGTGGCGGCTTTTGAAATTGAAAGACCGACACCGCCGAAATTGCCGACTGTCGTATCTGTCATGCTGCGCATCTGTGAAGAATCAAGATAAACGGTGTAAGGATCACCTAAAGCATCCATAATGCCTTTCATGGCACCTTCGTATAAAACTGTCGGATCAACTTCATCAACATAATTCTGCTCAACAAAAGAAAAAACACTGCGCATCATTTCTGTATACTGCCGTGTTTTCAACGCTTTCTCAGACTGAGAAAGCTGAGCAGATGAATTATTGTTCGATGTTTCTTTTTCAGAAGATTCTTGCTGTGCATTTGCACAAGCACTAGATGAAAGGACTAATAAAAAAGCTGCTACAGCCAAAACTGAAGAAGCTCGTGAACGGCACATCCGGCCGGAAAGGTTTCTAGAAATTTTCATATTCATTATTTTACGGTGACGAAAGGTTTTGTCAACCATGTTTTGCGACATTTTAGCAAATGAAACTGCAAAAACTGCATGCACAACAAAATGAACTGGTCTCCGGCACAGAAAAGCATCGGCATCGTCCTCTGTCATAAAGCACTATCACAAGATAACGCAGCCGGGCTTCATCACCTTCAATATAACCTGAAGACCTGCATATGAAACATTCAGTAAGAATCAAAAAAACCGTTCAGCATTATTCTAGAATCTTCCAGAGAAAAAAACATTATTTGCTTCTTATAAGAGAAAAAACCGATTTACTTCAAGACTAAATATCAATATGATTATATGATTAAAACGTTTAACCTGTTTTTAAACGGCAGACGTTTTTCTTTTGTTTATAAAAGGGAATTTTGAAACTGATTTTAAGATTCTCAAAAATTAAGCGCGATGTTTTTCATCGGTGCCATAAATATACATGGAATACAGGAGACTAAAATGAACACAAAAGGTCTTGAAGCCACAGCACTTTCTGTGCGCAGCCTTTCGATGGACGCAATTCAAAAAGCAAATTCTGGTCACCCAGGTTTGCCTCTTGGTTGTGCAGAACTTGCAGCAGTGCTTTATGGTGAAATCATGAAGCACAACCCAAAAAATTCAAAATGGGCAGATCGTGACCGTTTTGTTCTTTCTGCAGGACACGGCTCAATGCTTTTGTACTCAATTCTTCATTTGAGTGGCTACAACGTAACTCTTGATGACGTAAAAACATTCAGACAAATCGGTTCACATTGTGCCGGACACCCTGAATTTGGCATTACAGACGGTGTAGAAGCAACAGGCGGACCTCTCGGACAGGGTTTTGCAATGGCTGTCGGTATGGCAATTGCAGAATCAATGCTTGCTGCAAAATTCAACACAGACGATTTTAAAATCGTTGACCATTACACATATACACTTATCGGCGAAGGCTGTCTTATGGAAGGCGTTTCTTCTGAAGCATCAAGCCTTGCCGGTACATTGAAACTTGGAAAACTTATTGCTTTCTATGACCAGAACAAAATCAGTATTGATGGTTCTACAGACATTGCTTTTGCAGAAGATGTTGAAAAACGTTATCTCGCTTACGGCTGGCAGGTTCTCAAAGGCTCAATGTACAACATGAGCGACATTATCTCTCTTGTTGAACAGGCAAAGAAAGACGACCGTCCGACACTCATCATGCTCAAGTCTACAATCGGACAGGGCGCACCGACAGTTGCCGGAACAGCAAAAGCACACGGTGCACCTCTCGGTGCAGAAGGAATTGCTGCAGCAAAAGCAAATCTTGGAATTCCAGCAAATGAAGAATTCTACATTGCAAAAGAATCAAAAGATTATTTCGCAGAAAAAGCTTCTGTATTTGCAAAGGCAAATGCAGACTGGGACAAACTTTTTGCAGAATGGTCTAAAAAATATCCTGAAAAACGTGCTGAATGGGATGCATATTTCTCTGATAAACCACAGGCTAATGTTGCACTTCCACAGTATGCTGTCGGCGAAGCCCTTGCAACACGCAACGCTTCTGGCGCAGCACTCAATGTTATGGCACAGCGCTACAAGAACCTTGTAGGCGGTTCAGCAGACTTGCAGGGACCAAACGTTACAGCTCTTAAAGGCGAAAACTCATATTCAGCTGAAGACAGAGCAGGCCGTTACCTTCACTTCGGTATCCGCGAATTTGCAATGGCTGCAATTTCTAACGGTATCCAGCTCCACGGCGGTTTCAGAACATTCTGTGCAACATTTATGGTTTTCTCAGATTACCTCCGTCCGGCACTCCGCCTTTCTGCATTGATGAAGCAGCCGGTTGTTTACGTTCTTACACACGATTCTATCTACGTAGGTGAAGACGGACCGACACACCAGCCAATCGAAACACTTGCAGCATTGCGTGCAATTCCAAATGTAAAAGTTTTAAGACCAGGCGATGCTGAAGAAGCAGCTGTTGCATGGGAAATTGCAATGGAAACAACAGATGCTCCATCTTGTCTCGCTTTGACAAGACAGAATCTTGCTGTTTACGAAAAAGATGATCCAGACTGGCGCAATACAGCACGCTGCGGCGCATACATCGTTAAGAAAGGTTCAGACAACCCTGACGTAACAGTAGTTGCTTCTGGTTCAGAAGTAAACCTTGCACTTGCCGCTGCAAAACTTGTTTCTAACAAAACAATCCGCATTGTTTCTGTTCTTGACAGAGAAGCTTTCATCCGTCAGCCAAAAGAAATTCAGGCAGCAATCGTTGCACCAAAATCTCGTGTTGTTGCAGCAGAAGCTGGCATTTCAATGGGATGGGAATATTTTGCAAAAGCAGAAGACATTTTTGCAATCAACCGTTTCGGCGAATCTGGTCCGGCAGCAAAAGTTGCAGAACACTTAGGATTTACAGCTGAAAACCTTGCAAAACTCATTGCAAAATAAGTTTTGACCAGCAGCATTCCTGATTTTTCTTTTTCAGGAATGCCTTTAAAATTGAAAAGCCCCGGAGTTTCTTTGAAGCCTGCTTCAGTTTGAAACACCGGGGTCTTTTTTTAAAAAGAGGAAATCTAGTTTTGTTTCGGGTGTTTTTTGCAGTAATCAATGAATGCACAGACTGCCATTATAAGAAGCCCAGAACCAATCATAAACGCACACAGAATCTGTCCGGTCGACAGATTAAAAAGCGAAACATTAAAATAAATCGGTGCATCAGAAACGGCTGCAACCCTGTAACCTAAATCTGCATCCGGTTCACGGAAATATTCAATTACAAAACGAACAAGACCATATAAAACACAATAAGAACAGCCTATAAAGCCGTCAAAAGGCTTTTTCTTTCGCAGAAACCACAATACAGCCCAAATAAAAAGACCTTCAAATAAAGCTTCGTAAAGCTGGCTCGGATGCCGCGGCAGAATTACTGTAGAAGCTCCGGCAGGAACTGCAAGATTTGTTTTTTCAATAACCTTCTGAACCCAGTCTAAAGAAAGTGAATACCTGTCTGCATCAGGGAAAACCATTCCCCATGGCGCGGTTGTAATGCGCCCGTATAATTCAGCATTAAAGAAATTGCCGAGACGACCAAATGTATAGCCCAGCGGGATTGAAGCAGACATTACATCAACCCATTTGCCAACCGGCTTATGATGCCAGACACACCAGATTATCATTCCCAAAAGCCCGCCGATAAAACCGCCATGATAAGACATTCCTGCAAAACCTGTAAAAGTTCCGCTTTCATCAAACGGCCAGAAAATTCTCCATGGCTTATGCCAGTAATAGCCGCTTTTATCGTAAACCAATGTATAAAAAATGCGCGCGCCAATAATAAGGCACAGAATGCCGCAGAAAAAGAAACTTAAAACATCATCGTCTATGCATTTGTAATCATTTGTGTCTAAAGCGCCCTGTTTTACCTGTTTTATAAAAACAAAATACGCTGTGGCAAATGCAACAACATACATAAGCCCATACCAGCGGAGCAAGCCTAAAACAGGCACACCAGGAAAAATTTCAGGATGAATCCATGACGGATAATTTATAACTAACTGCATTTATGTTCCTAAAACGGAGGCTCCAAAACCGAAATTTCAGAGCCTTCTTTGAAAAATATGCATGCAGCAAGGCACGCATTGCTTAAAACTTTTAAACAGACACTTTAAAGTGAAAAACCTTGAGAATGTGCTTTAAGAATTTTCTGCTTCAAAAGTGCATTTTCTTTTTTAAGCTGAGTTATTTCATATTGCTGAGATTTAATTACTTCTGCAACATCACCTATTGTCAAAGTGCCGGTACCGACAAGATCTTCTATATAGGTCATCTTTGCTTCAAAATCCTGTGCTGCATCTTCTTCTGCATTAGAAAAACTTTCGTTTGTTGCATCAACATACTGGTCAAATGAAAGCGTTTCTGAATCGCGTACTTTTCCGGCTATGCGGTAAATTGCCTGGGCAAGAACTGACTGCGGTTTATAAACAACAATCGGCAGCCTTGAAGCAAGGGCAATATCCTGAAGAACATCTCTGTAAATAACGCCAAGATGTTCAAGTTCAACGCCAAGGTATTCTTTGCAGGAACGGCGGATTTTTAAAGCTTTTTCTGCATCCTGCGGAGAGTCAAGCATGTTCAGAATAAGACGCGGACGGAACTGCTTCATTCTGCGGCGGAAAAGTTCTGCATTTTCGGGATCAACTTTTTCAATTTCATCTATAAGCTTTGGAATATAAAGACGCTGCATTGAAGCTGCATCATTTTTAAGTTTTTCAAGATATTCGTAAGCTTTAGAATTGCGCTTGAAGGAATTGTACATAAGTCTGAAAACGGCATTTTTCAAAAACAGATAACCGTCAAGAATTGCAGTTACAGTCGGAGCCGTTACAATAATGCCTTGAGGCGAAAGCAAAAAGAAATCAAGAATGCTCAAGTGAGTGCCGGCGCCAAGGTCAATCAGCAGAAAATCGCAGTTTGCAGACTGCAGTTTTTTTATAAGCAGATTCTTCTGTGCTGCTTTAATAGACGACATTCCAGGAATTTCTGAATCGCCTGGAATGAACATCAGATTTGCATAATCAGTAGGAACAATTATTTCTTCAAATTCAGAATTTCCAGTTAAAAAAGTTCCAAGACCAGCTTTTGGAGATTGATGACCAAGGACCAGATGAAGATTAGATGCTCCAAGATCAAGATCGACGAGCACAACCCTTTTTCCAGACTGTGCCAGAGCAATTGCCAGATTTGCAGACACCAGACTTTTTCCGACGCCGCCTTTTCCACTTGCTATAGGAATGATTTGCATAAATTCACATCCAAACCAGTGTCCTGATACAGACACTGCTCAAAAAAAATTACGGGCAGTTTAAAACAGATACGGTTCCTCGACATCAAGAAAATCATATCGCACCCGCTCATTCAAAACATTGTCTTAAAATTTCATGCAGCCTTAAAAACAGCATGAAATCAAACAACATATTACGCTTTTATCGGCAAAAAAACAGGTCACTTTTAGAGCAAGACCATAAAATTTGCAGATTTTAGAGATGTCCTTTATAAAAAAGAACAGCTCCGAATATATCAGAGTTGTCCTTTTTTATAAAAGAGAAAATATTCCGGCATCCCTAAAACTTGATAAAACAGCTTTTTAGAAATGCCTGTTTTATGCATTGAACATCTGCAGATGTTTTTAAGCAGAAACAGCCATTGCACTCTTGATTGCATCAAGCAAAGTTTCTTCTGTCGGTTTCTGTTCAAGAAGATGACGGAATTCCGGTTTTTGAAAAAGGAATGCAAGCTGAGAAAGAATCTTCAGATGTGTTTTTGTATTGCTTGTCAAAAGAATAAAGAAAACATAAACAGGGCGCATGTCCGGAGGATTCATCATTACAGGCTTGTCCAGAAAGCAGACAACAAGTTTCTGGTCTTTTGTGTCTGTCAAAAGCGGATAGCGCGGATGAGGAATGGCAATTCCGTTGCCGACAGCTGTACTCATCAGTTCTTCGCGCTGACAAAGTTCATCATAAAGCTTTGTCTTGTCAAACGATTCGGGCAAATCAATCTTTTCGAGGATATTTTTAAAGACGAGCTCAGGACGCTCTCCTTTTACATTAAAAAAAACACCACCATTCTTGATGAGAGTTTCAATAGACATCAGTTCATTTGATTCACTCATGTTTCTCGTCTTCCTTTTTGATAACGGTAAATTTTTCTTTTTTCTGTATATTCACAGACTGTTCAAGTTCTTTAGACAAGTCTTCAAAACTATATTGCATTCCTTCCAATGTAAGATAAAGGCTTGAAATATCTTTTGAAGAAATCGAGGCATTTGGAGCAAGAGATTCCAGCATTCTCCCTAAATGCGTAAAAAGTTGTGACAAAATAACTAACGGCTGTGGAGGCATTGCTTCCGGAGATACATCATTCTGCCCAAGTGTATAAACAAAATTAATCATCGTGGCATAAAATTCAAGAATTTTTGAACGAAGCTGCCCTTTTTCATAATCTGCAAACCACCGATAGCTGCGCTGTAGTATAACACGTCTTTTTTCTAAGTGCAAGGAACAAAAAACAACATCTTCAGGAGAAAGCTCGCTCATATTTTCAGGCAGGAGCCTTTTTAAAATCAAGCTGCTGTCCTTTTCTTTCCGATAAAGCGAATCAAAGATAAAAGAATCAAGAAAAATTTCAGTAAGGGGAATTCCAATTGAAAGAAAAAGGCTGCTGATTCCGCCAAGTTCTTCGGTTTCTTCTGCATCGCTGTCTGAATCTGAACGCAGATTCAATACAGAAATTGTTTCGCCGGTACGCCAGAGCCTTGTTTCTACGCCGAATTCAACGGCTTCAATTTTGTCTGTCTTTTTTATAAATTCTTCCACAGAACCAGGATTGTCTACATAAAGGCCTTTTCCTGCAAGAACATATGCAAAAGCAATCTGCTCATCAATTGAACTGCACGCACCAAAAACATCAAAAGACTGCAAAAGTTCTTTTTCAAAAAGTTCAGACCAGCTTGCACGGCATTCTTCTTCATTATTTATCTCAAACGGAGTTTCTCTTGTGTCTTTTTGAACTTCAAGTGAAAAATGCCCGAGAAGCCAGCTGTTAAGCTGCACTTTAAAACGGTCGCCGCTTTTAAAAGAATATTTTTTATATATTTCTTCCATATTAAGAACAGTGGCCTTCATCTTTCCGGGCAGTTCATAATCGCTTTCGACAAAATCAAAGTCCTTGTTTGCAGGGTCTAAGGCAAGATACTGCGGTACAAATTCTTCGCCATGCAGAAAATTATAGCTGAACAAATCGTTTGTCTGCATTTCAACAATTTTTTTAGGAACAAGTTTTTCTTCAAAAACAAACTGAAAATCACAAGACAAAATATCCGGATTGCCGAAAGGAATGCATCGGTGACCAATTATCAGAATATTATTGGAGATTTCATAACGGGTTGGCAGAATTGAAAAACACCGGCCGGTAAACATGCCGATTCTGGAAGCATACACATTGCGTCCTACAGAAAGAACTGCAGGATTTGCTTCAAGCCAGCTTAGCGCATAATCTAAATCTCCTTGTTTTTTTATTCCCAAAAAACCTGCTGCCTGAAAAAAATCAAAAGGGAATTCACACCTTGAGACAAAGGAGTTTAGCAAGGAGTCTAAGTCACGTTTCATACATTAATATCATAGCCGAACAATACAAAAAAAATCAACGCACCAGCTGCAAAAACATTAAAAGCTTCATTCTTAAAGAATCTGCAGTAATACACCCACCAGAAACACGGAAAAATTCCCAAAGAAACATATTTTCATGCAGTTCAAACTTCATGTCCAAATCTAAGGCTTGACCGCTTTCATTTTACTTTATAAACTCAATACATGGAAAACAAAACAAAAAAAATACCGCTTAGAAGTGAAATTCCTTCTTCTGACAAGTGGGATTTGACAACTTTATTTAAATCTGACGACGACTGGGAAAAAGCCCTTGACCAAATTACAAAAGATGCAGAAGTTCTTGAAGCAATGAAAGGCAAACTCGGCAACAGTGCTGAAGACCTGCTTGCTGCATTAAAAATTTTTGAAAAAGCACAGCAGAATGAAGAGCTTGTCGGCAACTATGCGTTTCTGCTTTCAGCAGGCGACGCAGGCGACAGCACAAATCAAGATAAACTTGGCCGCTATACAATGGTTTCAACAGAAGCCGGTGCAAGAACAAGCTGGTTTGAACCAGAACTTCAGGCAATTCCAGAAGAACTTATAAACAAATGGATTGAACGCGAAGATTTCAAAGATTACAAAATATTTTTGCAAAAAGAATTACGCTGCAAGCCTTTCGTTTTAAGCGAAAAAGAAGAGCGCATCATGGTTCTTCATTCTGAACCGAATGACACCGCACACAAAGCATTTTCAATGCTTACAAATGTTGACCTTGATTATGGTTCTGTGAACGGCGAACCTTTGACACAGACAACGTGGTCAAATTTCATGGAAAGTTCTGACCGCAAGATTCGAAAAGATGCATACACTCAGTTTTATGATACATTCGATAAACACAAAAATACAATTGCAGCATTATATGCAGGCAGCGTAAATGTTGATGTCTGTCGTGCAAAAGCAAGAGGTTTCAACAGTTCAATAGAAAAAGCATTGTTTCCAGACAAGGTGCCGTTATCTGTTTATGACAATCTTGTTTCAACAGTGCGTTCTAATTTTGCACCACTTCACCGATATTATAAAGTAAGACGAAAACTTTTAAAACTTGACGCACCAAATGATTTGCGTCATTACGACGTTTACGTTCCGCTTGTTCCAGACGTAAAAAAGACAACCACGTTTGATGAAGCCATTGAAATTTTAAGAGATGCACTTTCGCCGTTAGGCACAGAATATACAGACACTTTGTGCACGGGCTTAAAAAGCGGCTGGGTTGACCGTTACGAAAATCAGGGAAAACGTTCCGGCGCTTTTTCAAGCGGAGCATACACAGGTTATCCGTACATTCTTACAAATTATAAAGAAGACGTTTTAAGGGATGTATTTACAATTGCGCATGAAGGCGGACACTCAATGCATTCTTGGTATTCAGCCAAATCAAATCCGTTCCTTCAATATGATTACACGATTTTTGAAGCAGAAGTAGCCTCAACATTCAATGAAGAGCTGCTTTTCAGATATTATATAAAACATGAAACAGACCCGAAAGTAAAAGCATATCTTGTTTCAACACGTGCAGCAGATATTCTTGCAACACTTTACAGGCAGACAATGTTTGCAGAATATGAACGCAAAACACATGAACTTGTTGAAAACGGCACGCCGCTTTCTGTGGAAGTGCTTAGAAGTGAATACAGAAAGCTGCTTACAGACTACTTTGGGCCGGAAATGGTTTTTGAAGAAACAAGCGACCTTGAAGGCTTGCGGATTCCGCATTTTTACAATGCTTTCTATGTTTATAAATATGCAACAGGCATTTCTGCTGCACTGGCTCTGGCAGAAAAAGTTATGAGCGGCGATAAAACTGATAAAGAAAATTACTTTAAGTTCCTCCGTTCAGGCGGTTCACGCTATCCGATTGAATCATTAAAAGTTGCAGGCGTCGACATGACAAGCACAGAACCTGTACAGTCTGCAATAAATATATTTGCTCGTCTTGTAGACGAACTTGAAGCGCTAGTTTAACGCTGTGCAGAATGCATAGATTCAAAATCTGCTTTCAGTATTTTATTTTGAAGCAGCTTTTGATTATGCATCCTGCAAAAAAAATCAACACCAGGAAAGCAATGCACTTTGCCTAAAAAGAGCATGGTGCAGACAAAAAGACAGATAAAATCCTTTTTGTTGCTTTTCTGAAAGAATATGGTATACTAACTCTATGTCACAGTTAGAAGATTTTAAAACATATCCTAAAACTGATGCGCACAACCACTTAAATCTGGGTATGCGTTATGCTTCTTATGCACCATGGGCTCGTTTTTATATTCCTAACTTTCCACGAGTAATGAATGGTCTTGAAGAAATGCATGAAGTTATTTCTACATTTACACGGCCGAGATGTTCAACTGCAAAAGATGTTAAAGATTTAATTTGCCTTTCCATTGAAGATGCAATCGCAGATTCTGTTACCGTTCTTGAAGGAAGCATTGATCTTCAGTTTGTTGGACACTATAACGAAGATTATGATGCTTTTTTTGAAATGATTAATGGTCTTGTTGAAAAATATAAAGACAGAATCAAGTTTTTGCCGGAACTTGGCGTTGGCAAAACATTTGACGATGCAAAAGTTCAAAAATGGGTGCCTGAACTTTTAAAAAGCGGTGTTTTCAAAAGCATGGATTTATACGGTCCGGAAACATTTGAAGACCTTGACCGTTTCAAAAGTCTTTATGAACTTGCAGGCAAGCTCGGCATAAAACGAAAAGCACATGTCGGCGAATTTTCAGATGCAGCGTCTGTAAAAAACATGATTGAAGAATTTTCGCTTGAAGAAGTTCAGCATGGCATTGGCGCAGCACAAGATGACAAAACATTGCAGTGGCTTGCCGACCGTAAAATACGCTGCAATGTTACACCGACAAGCAATGTTCTTCTTTCTGCCGTAAAACGCATGGAAGACCACCCGATTAAAAAAATGTTCGAAGCAGGCGTGCGTCTTTCGATTGGAACAGATGACCTTTTGTTCTTTGACCGCTCTGTAAGCGAACAGTGCCTTGACCTTGTAAATGCAGGCGTTTTGACACAGGAACAGATTTTCAAGATTCTTGATGATTTTGATAAATAAGCTCTAACAGGAATACTGCGATAAAATCATCTGGCATTAAGTTCTGAATACAAATAAAAAATGGGAAAAGATCAGCAGAACTGATTCTCTTCCCATTTTTTTTGCATTTTAAAAGAATAATTCAAGCGACCAAACAAAAGCAGAAATTACGGCTTGAGTTCTTTTAAGATTGAAACAACCTGATTTTTTTCAGGAGAAATGACTTTTTTTGCATCAACCTTTTTTAGAACAGACATAATGCTTGAAGGCATAGTCGGCGCCTCTCCGCACATTTCTTTTATGCTTTCTGCAGAAAAAGCCGGATGATCTCTTGAAACAAGAACAACAACGCCACCGTCTTCTTCAATCATTTCATTCCGTTTTATAGATGCCGCATATGCATCTGCTGTCTGTGGCGAAACTTTTATGCGATAATTCTTAAAAAGTTCATCTGCAGCTGCATATCTGTCTGCCTTTGAAACTTCTGCCGGAAAAACAAGACCTTTCATTACAGCAGGACTTGTTGCAAACAAAGATTCAAGCCGTTCAAGATTGGACGGAACAGCAGGATTTGCCGGGCCGCGCTCCATAAGCGGAATCTGTCCATTCATCAAATCGCACATATTAGCAGTATCAACATGCAGAGAAGACGTGCAGTCTGTAATAAAACCGTTTACAGGCAGAGAAAATTTCCAGCTGTAAAGACCGGCAATCAAATTGCCATAATTGCTTGAAGAAAGTGCATAAAAAATATCGCTGCAGACATGGTTTTTAAGTCTTGTAAATGCAAACGTATAGAAAAAAGTCTGCGGTAAAAGCCTGCCGATATTTGATGTATTTGCCAGAGTCAAACCATAATGTTCAACCAAATCATGGTCGCTGTAAATCTGCCTTACAAGCTCTATGCAGTCGGCTGCCGAACCGTTAACCTCAACAGGATAAATGTTTCCGCCGTTCCAGACAAACGATTCTTCAGGCAGTCCACGCATCATGCCTTTTGGATAAAGAAGCACAGCTTTAAGATGTTTTTTGTTTTTAAAAGCATATGCAATACTTGCACCAGTTTCGCCTGTTGTGTCCGTAATGACAATTGCTTCTTTTTCTTTCATTATGCAGATATGCTCAAGACAAGACGCCAGGTATGAAATTCCAAAATCTTTGTGCGAACCAGTCGGTCCATGGAAAAGCTCAAGATTATAAAGCCTGTCGTCAAGCTGCGTTAAAACAGGCGAAAAAGGAAAAGCACTTGTTGCTATTGCTTCTGAAATAATCGGGCTGAATTCTTCTTTTATGAGGGCAGATGTAAGAGAACCAGCAATAGAAGTAAAAGAAGTGCTCTCGTTCATGTACAAAATCCATGAACTTAAATTTTCTTCATAAGCAGGCGTGTACAAGCCGCCGTCTGAAGGAATGCAGTTTAAAACTGCCGTAGAAAAAGAAACTTTTTTATCTGGATTTCGGGTACTTACAAATTGCACAATTTCCTCCTGTAATACTTCAAAGAAACATCTGATAAAACATATTCTAAGAAGCAAAGTGCAGATAACAAAACATAAAAATGAATGCTACCTCTTTCTGTAGAAAGAACGGAACCCAAGTCCGAAGATTGACTTTGAAAACATCTGTGCAGTGTTTTCAGTAAAATATTTAAATATGCACATTGAATCAAGATATTTCCAGCATTTTTATCTGCCGGTCATCAGTTTCACTCAATGCTCTTCAAATATTAACAAAGTTTTTCATTTTTGTCTTTAGAATATGAAAAGAAACAATAAAAACACTGCTTAAATTATTCTGCTGTTTCTGCTTCGCAATATTTTTCAATAAATTTTATTGGCCGGTACGTCAGTTTTGACTGCCTTAACCCTTCATCGCCTAAATCCTGTTCCCGGTTTATAAATTCAATTTTTTCATCAAGTTTTGAAGCCAGAACCTGATTTAAATATTGATATATTCCATTAAACTCTTCCAGCCCCTTTTCAAAATGCGTGCAAAAAGTTTTGCCGTCGCACAGCACTTCGCCAAGCGCAAAACCTACAGGTACTGCGTCTGCATAAGCAACAATGCCCCAGAAAGGCGATTTGCCCACAAGATTCAGGGCAGTTTTTGCAGTTTCATAATCTGTCGGAATATTCTGGTGTGTTTCCTGCCACTGTTCAAGAACCAATTTTGCATGCTGCACATTTTCTTCTGTCAATAATTCAACAGACGGCAAATAATTTTTGATGAAATTATTGAAATGCGTCTTTTTTTTATGAAAAGCCTTGCCTTTCAGTTCAACCAGCTCTGTTTTTGAATAAACATAATCTGCATTATCCCTGTCTTTTACAAATTTTTCTGCAAGTTCCGGGCATGATTCTGCAAGACCTGCAAGAACCGAAGAAGAAACAAGCACGGCAGAAAAACCGTCAGCTTTCAGCTTTTCATATGCACTTTTTTCAGGAAATTTATTCAAAGGAACAAAATATTTTCCGTTGTTTTTCTTTCGCAGCAGAAGCACTGCTCCTGCATCAGTTTCTGTTACTTTATAATCATATTTTGCAGAATGAATAAGCAGACTGTAAAAAGACAGTTCAGAAATTCCATCTTTAAGAGTTAAAAGCAGAGGTTCTATCTTGTTTTTAATGCCCAAAGAAAAAGGCACACAGTCTGGATAAACCGGAAAATCATTCATAAAAATGAGATTATCGAGTTGCTTTGAAAATGTCAAACAAGCACAGGTTTAATTTTTATATGCAGTTTGATGCGAATTCAGGTAAAAACCCTGTTATTTTCGATTTGAAAACTTTGGCAAACAATACGTTTTACGGCGCTTCTCTTGCGCTTTATGAGTGTTTTGCGCATAATATGCACATGAGTTTTATTTCTCCAGCGTATGATGTTATTGTCGTGGGCGCTGGCCACGGCGGAATAGAAGCAGCACTTGCAGCTGCACGAAACGGATTAAAAACATTACTTTTAACACAATCAATAGATGCAATCGGGCGCATGTCATGCAACCCTTCAATCGGTGGAATTTCAAAAGGCAACATTGTCCGCGAAATTGACGCACTTGGCGGAGAAATGGCCAAGCTCATAGATAAATCAATGATTCAGTTCCGCATGCTGAACAAAAGCCGCGGACCTGCAGTACAGGCACCGCGCGCACAGGCAGACAAGCTGCTTTATTCTTCTTTGGCACGCAAAACTGTAGAAGACCAGGAAAATCTTGATCTTCTGCAGGATACAGCCGTTGACCTTATGAATGAACCGCTTAAAAACACACCGGACGGACGTCTTAAATGTACGGGTGTAATAACAGAGCGCGGCAGACAGATTCCTGCAACAGCCGTTATTTTGACAACCGGCACATTTATGGAAGGCCGCATTTTTATCGGTGAATATGACGCACCATGCGGCAGACTTGGCGAAGTTGCAGCGCTCGGACTTGGCAAAAATTTAAGAAAACTCGGCTTTACTGTCGGCAGATTAAAAACAGGAACACCTCCAAGAATCTTGCGCTCTTCAATTGATTTTTCAAAACTTGCAATTCAAAACGGTGACCCGACAATGCCGTTTTCTTTCAGCAATGAAAGAGTTGACAGACCGTCTGTGCCGTGCTGGCTTGTTTACACAAATCCAGAAACACACCGCATAATCAGAGAAAACATTCACCGCTCTCCGCTTTTCAGTGGAAAAATTGAAGGAATCGGCCCGCGCTATTGCCCTTCAATTGAAGACAAAGTGCGCCGCTTTCCACAGCGCGAACGGCACCAGCTTTTTGTTGAGCCGGAAGGACTTGCAACACAGGAAATTTATCTCAACGGTTTTTCATCATCTCTGCCGGAAGAAGTACAGGACGCATTTTTGCGGACTCTGCCAGGCTTTGAAAAAGCTGTTGTTACAAGACCGGGTTATGCCGTTGAATATGACTTTCTCGACCCGACACAGCTTTTCCCTTCGCTTGAAACAAAGCACATGGCAGGTCTTTTCTGCGCAGGTCAGATAAACGGAACATCCGGCTATGAAGAAGCAGCCGGACAAGGCCTTATGGCAGGCATAAATGCAAGCAAATACTGCAAAGCCCAGCTTACAAAAGGTTCAGCCGAAATTGCACCATATGAACCGCTCGTACTTGCAAGAAGCGAAGCATATATCGGCGTTTTGATTGATGACCTTGTAACGCTTGGCACAAAAGAACCATACAGAATGTTTACTGCAAGAGCTGAATATCGGCTTGCTTTGCGCCACGACACATGCAACGAACGCCTGTGCGAAAAAGGCTATCTTGCAGGCCTTAGGACAAAACAGGAACTTGACGCAGCAAACAGACGCAAAGAACAAAAAGCTGAAATTATCGAACAGATAAAAAAAGACCCGAAAATTGCAAAACAGGTTTTTGCAGCACGCCAGACAGAAGATTTGCCTGATTCAGATGACGGCGAAGAAACAAAAACTTCAATCAATCAGGAAGAACAGCTTTTTAAAGACATTCCAAATCCAGGCTATCCAAATGACTTGTGGCAGGCTGCACTTATAGATTATAAATACGAACATTATATCGACAAACAGAACAGAAGAATCGAAAAAATGCGCAGAATGGACGAAACAAAAATTCCGCAAAATTTTGATTATTCAAAAGTCGTAAGCCTTTCTGCTGAATCAAAACAGAAGCTCGAAAAAATCCGTCCGCAGACATTAGGTCAGGCCGGTCGCATTTCGGGCATCCGCCAATCTGACATAATGCTTCTGATGGTGCATTTAAGATAGCCTTTATTTTTGAGTTTTCAAAAAAAATTGTCTTGTGGCTTAAAACCCTAAATCTTATCAATGCTAATTCTTGTTTTTTTATTTAAATCACCATGATTTAAATGCTGAAAGAGCCTGCTTTAAAATACCGTATTTTAAATGAACACAAAATTTCCGTCGTGAGCAAATGCTACGGTTTCGCGTTGAGTTGTGCTGCAAATTTGGGCGAATTCGGCCTAAGAATGTGATTACCCCAAAGCGAAAACCAAACTGGTGAGGGCTGGTGCCCGGCTATCGGCTAACGCCGATAGCTTAGAGTTTGCTGACGCAAACTCTCGGGATTTGTACAGGTAACGGCTAGAACCAAATAAAAAAGAGTTGTTCCAACCATTGCCGCGAAGAATAAACTCAAAGAATGTGAATAATCTGCAGTTTCCAAAGGCTGTCGAAAGCCTTTGGCAGTGCTGGAAAAATGAGGGGTTTTAGGGGAGAAAAGAACCCGCTTCTGAGTAGAGGTTCGTTTCTCCCCTAAATAAAAGTTCCGTCACTTTCAAGTGTCAAAAAGTTCCAATGCTTCTCAATCATTACTCTTCCTGGGTTACCCCCGTTTATTCAAGCCCTAGGGATTTTCTGATTTTGTCGTATGGGACATTATTTTCCCATCCGTCTCCAAAACGATAATTAAAACTATCACAATGTTTTAATTCATCTTCTTGAATTCCATCCCATACCCATCTTGGATATTCATATATTGATGAAACATATATAACAGCTTTTCTATTTTCAGATATTACGTAATTTAATGGAAACTCGTTTATTGTTTGTAAATCAAAACGTCTATTATCAGTTAATTTTGTAGATTCATAGTATCCCGCTTTGAACTGCTCTAATGCAAGAAACTTTGCCAATTCAAGAATTTTATCATAATTATCAATAACATCAATCATTGTTTCTATTTTTATCCCAAGTATCTGACTTAAATCTATAAAAAATGCACCGGAACCACCTGCATTTTTCCATTTTTTAGTTTTTGTCAGATAAAAAGCAGAATCATATAGAGTATATTCACCTATTTTTGTTACAGCAGCATAAAACCCACCTCCAGAATGTCCGTTTATTGTATCAAATTCTATTTTGCGTCCACCTGTTAAAGTTACTTCATGATATTCGCCGTGCTCCTGTGCACGAGATTCATAGCTTATTACTTCAGGATGATTTTTCATAGCATCTCGCCCTTCAAGTGAACCTAAAGCAAAACATTGCATAACCATAACAAAAGAAACAAGAAAACAAATATTTTTTCTCATTTAGTTTTTCTCCTCAAATATCCTGATTCATCTTTACCTTTAAAATCATTCAGATTTCCAGATAAACCATGCAGATTAATATGGTTACCATTTTGATCTGTTACGCTGTTATTTAAAACCTGTTCATTGTTATAAACCCCATACGGTTCGGTTGTAATTCGGTGTCCTAGCATTGTATCTATAATACCATTTTTAAGTTTTGCATTAAACCTTAAAATAAAAACGGCACAACCTTTTATAAAGACTGTGCCGGCATTGCGTTATTTTTCTTTTTTTGCAGTCTTTGCTTTAGGCTTTTTTGCCGTTGTTTCTGCTTTTTTGGCTGCTGTTTTTGCAGCCGGCTTTTTTGCCGTGGTCTTTGCAGCTGTTCCGGCTTTTGGCTTTGCAGCTTTTTTAACCTTGAGTTTTGGCGGTTCAAGACTTACAAGCAAAACGTCTGCATTATATTCAGCTGCTTTTATGTTTGAATTCAGTGTCTTCTTGAATGAATTCAATTTTTCAAAACCCTGCTTTGCATAATGCACAACACCCTGTGCAAAAACAATCTGTGCAACAGCGTCTTCCATCTGTTCTTTGCCAAACCAGCGTACATTATTATACAGATTAAGACCTGTCAAAAGAGCAGCATCTTTATCACTAAACAAAGCAGATACAACTTCAAAAGCACCTTCTTTTTCGGTTTTTGCAAGAACAGGTGCATCGCAAAGCGACGCCATCAAAATCAACTGACGCTGAACAACATAAGAATCTGAATCAACTGCAACAGCATCTTTTAAAAGCGAAATCATCTTGCGGTTTAAGCCCCATGAACGTGCAAGTGCGGCACCGTCAGCAGATTTTGCTTTTTTGCCGACTGCATATTTTGTCGCATTTATGACAGCAAAAATCAATGCATATTCTGCACCGCACGGTCTTGCAAGCAATGTTTCATACAAGTCGCGTACATACGAAGTTTCCTGCTTTGAAAATGCTGCTTTTGGCTTTTCTGCAAGTTCTTTAAGGTTTGCAATTTGAGTAATTTCGGCTGCAAAGTTTTTCCAGATTTTTTCTGCATCAACAGCTTCGTCTATCAATGTTTCTTTGACAACCTGAGTTGCACCATAATTGCCGCGCACAAATTCAGCAAGTTTTGCAAAATATGCAGTTCCTTTAGTTTTTGCTGCTGCAATAAAATCTGCAAGCTTTGGCGCTGTAATTTTTGACTGTTTCAGCACAACTGTCGGCGAACATATCAGTTTGAAATCTGCAAAAAATTCTTTTGATGCAAAGTCGTTAAGAGTTTTATAAAGTTCCTTAAGGAAAATTTCCTGAAGTGCAACTTCAATGTCTTCTACGCCGCGTCCGCCCAATGTTTCATACAGAATGCGGTATTTTCCTGTTTCGTCGTCTGACACTTCTTTGAAATCAAGCAGAACTTGAGATTCAAAACCATTGAGGCTTAAGAACAGACCGTTTTCATGTATTTCCCTGCATGTACGGATGTACCACAAACCGCTTCGCTGTTCCCTGAAAATACAGAAATCGCCGTCTTTTTCGGAAAGTTTTAATGCCTTGCCAATTGAACATGTGTGCAGTTCAGAAGTTTCTGCGCCGGTTTTAACCGCATAACGGCAAGATTCTTTTATCCAGCCGACAGCCTGCTGGTAAACGTTGTTATAGAAAACTACAGCTTTTTCATCTCCAAATGTATTTGAATAAGCATAAACATTTTCGTTTACATGTCCGTTGTCCCAGACATCATAAAAATAGAAATTATTAACTTCTGCAAACAGATAGCGTTTTTTCATTAAAGGGAAAATTTCACGGTTATGGCGTTCAATCAAATCATAATCAGGCGTTTCTTTCCAATATGCTTTCTGATATTCCATGCCATATTTTTCTGTAAAACCTTCAATCTGCCCATGACCGAACATTGGAAGTCCCGGCATTGTAACCATAAGCGTACAGACACCAAAATATTTGTCACCCTTGCCAAATTGAGCCACAGCCGTTTCTTCGTCCGGATTGTTCATAAAGTTTACAAACCGGCGCAAAACCTGCGGGTCAAATTCAAGAGTGTTTTTGACTGTCTGGCGGTATTTATAGTTTTCTTCTTTTTTGAGCATATTCATAAACGCACTGTTATAAACACGGTGCATGCCCAAAGTGCGCACAAAGTATCCTTCCATCATCCAGAAAGCTTCTGCAAGAAGCAGTGTGTCTGGAATTTCTTTTGCACAGCGGTCTACAACTTCGCGCCAAAATTCATTCGGTATTCTTGCTTCAAATTCATCTCTGCCCAATGCATATTCTGAACGTGTCGCAATGTCGCCGCCCGAACCAAGTTCCGGGTACCAGAGGCGTTTTATGTGTTTTTTTGCAAGAACCATTGCTGCATCAAAGCGAATAATCGGAAAATTTCGTGCTACGTGCAGGATTTCCTGAATAACAGCTTCTCTTGCTTCGGGGTTCAAAAAATCAATCTGTGCAGTATCATTCCACGGCATGCCCGTTCCATCGTTTCCATGATAAATATAGCGGACATCGCCTGTATAATTATCAACACGCTTAAACACAACGGCACAATCAGATTTCTGGTAATAATGGTCTTCAAGATAAATGCCTACACGACCATCGTGAGAAAGATTTTCTCCATTGAATGTATAAGTCGGGAACGGGCAGTCTCTTCGCTGCACAAACAGGTCAGGCTTTTCAACAACCCATTTTGCATCCATTCCGGTATGATTTGGAACCATGTCAGAAGCAAGACGGATTCCTCTCTGCCACAGACGGCGGCGAAGATTATCAAGTGCGTCCCATCCGCCAAGGTTTCCTGCAATGTTGTAATCTTCAAGACTGTATGCACTTGCCGCAGCTTCAGGGTTGCCGTTAATCTGCTTGATTCTCTGGCTTGCATGTGAACGTTCCCACAGACCGATGAGCCACAAACCTGTAAAACCACGCTGAGCAAGCAGGTCAAGTTCTTCGTCTGGAATCTGGTCAAGGCGGCTTATGTCACGCTGATATTTGTCGCTGAGCTGATTAAGCCAGACAAGCACAGTTTTTGCCATTAAAACGACACGCGGCATCCAGTCGCGGTCAGGACTGTATCTTTCGTATTCTTTTGTAAGATAATCGTAGTTATATGCTTCCATAGGCGGCAGATCGCCGCCGCTCAAGCCGTGCCATGCAGGTTTTTCTTCTTCAGAAATAAGATCAATGCCTGCAAGCAGCCGTTTAAGCCAGTCACCAAGCAGATCTCCCCAGACAGTGCGTATATAATCAAGCTGTCCTTTAAGACTTTTCGGACTGAAAACGACAGGCTCTTTGAGCATTGTAATCAGGTCGTTGTTTTTTGGTCCGAATTTCGGCTGTGTTGCAAAATATTCTTTTACTTTCTGCCACAGTTTTTCATAAAGCGGATTCTGCGCAAGGTTTTTATCGCTGAAAAGCATATAAAACGGCTCAAAAGCAGGGTTTTCGTTTGCAAGTTTGAGCAGAATAATTTCTTCAAGAGTTGTTATGCGGTTATTAATGCCGGTTGCCGGATTTATGCTTTCAAGATATGTTTCTGCAAAAACAACTTCGTTATAGACATCATTCGGCGGAAATTCACCTGTAAAATCGAGAAGCAGATTATCAATGTTTTCTTTGCCAAAAAGCTCGTCACATTCTTTTAAAAGATTGCTGAAAGCATTTGAATTCATTTCTCTTCGATAAAGATAGCAGACATAGTGAAAAATCTCGTCGATTAAGCCCATTGCATTAAGCTGACCTGTTTTAATCATCTGTTCCGGGTGTAGAACAGGGTCAATCGTATCGTTGATTTTTTTTGCAAACAGACGTGCGTTTTTGAAATTGGCAAGAATTACATTGCCTGTTGTTGCAAAGAGCGTACCGTCAAACTGGCAGCGCTCCCGCATTTCGCGCGAAACATGAAATTCATACCATGGATATTCGGAAAGCGAAAAATGTTCATCCGCAGAAAAAATTGTATCAAAATTACTAGCAGTCATATCTACTCCAAGAAAACAAATTCAAAATACTGAAAAGAACCCTAAAATATTCCAGAAAAGCCTTAATCAGGAATGAGCTTTAACAATATTTTTTATTTCATTTATTAAAGCTTTATCTTTTGAAAGCTGTGCAACAGTTTTTGGAATTCTGTAAGTCCAGTTAAAATCTGTTACACTGCCCGGCACATTTACGCGCTCGGCATCAGGGTTTTCATCATAATAAGCTGGCGAAAGATGCAGCAAGTCTTGAATCGGATGAATGCAGAATGCGCTTTTTGCACGGGCAATCGTACCAAGCACAAAAGCTGCTGTTTTTTCATCAAAAACATTTGCATCAATTCCTTCTGCTTTATCAAAATCGCGCAGAAAATCTTTGCCGGCGCCTTCGTTCTGCCACCAGCCGCGGATTGTTGAAGAATCGTGTACAGAATTGCATGCAACGCTTACTTCCGGATAATCTTCCGGTTTGACATACGGTTCGCCACTTTCGTTCCATTTTCGCGACCAGCGCATTACACGCAGGCTTAAAATGTTCAAAGCTTTCATGACACGCGGCACAGATTCAGGGTTTGCACCAAGATCTTCTGCACATGCAATCATGTTCACGATCGAAGTCAATTCGCCTAAAATTGTCTTTGCCTGTTTTTCCCAGAGCTTTTCCATTTTTGCCTGTTTTTCTTCAAAAAGCTCGTTAAGCAAATGCTGTTCTTCGGCAGAAAGACTTTTCCATGATGTAGAATCGCGGTATGTCCAGTTTGGCGTAAATTTGTCTTTTTCAACTTCAATTATTGCACGGTCGCGCCAGCACTGGCACAATCTGTCTTTTACAGGCTGCGGCAGGTCGCACTTTAAAATATCGCCGTCAGTTTTTATTTCATCTTTAAAAAGCCACATTTCTTCTTCGCCAATTCTATCCATTAATTGATGAAGAAGACCGTGCGTTCCAAGATAATCAAAATTGTTTACGGCTTCTATTTCTCTTGTTGGCACATGCGGTTTTGAAAGCCAGCGGATGCGCTCTTTGCTGAAGCCAAGATCCAAAAGCTCTTTGTTTGTAAAACATACAAGCGGCTGTGTATAACCGAGGGCTGCAGTTGTTTCGCCTTCCGGCACAGCCCAGATGCGGAAGAAACCTAAAACATGGTCAATGCGATAAGCATCATAATATGCAGCGGCACTTTTAAGGCGCTGTTTCCACCATGAATAATCATCTTCTTTTAACTTTTTCCAGTCATAAATCGGGAAACCCCAGTTTTGTCCCAGCGGGTTAAAATTGTCTGCAGGTGCTCCGGCACGAAGATTCATGTTGAAATATTCAGGATGAGCCCAGATATCTGCAGAATCTTCGTTCATCATAATCGGAATGTCGCCTTTAAGGATAATGCCATTACTGCGCACAGCCTGTGCAGCTAAAGAAAACTGCTCGTCAAGGCGCATCTGAAGCCACGCCCAGAAATAATGATTTTTCTTTTTTGAAGATGCAGCCCATTCACTGTTAATTTCATCTGTTGACGGAGAAGTGCCGCCGCTCCAGCTTTTCCACGAAGCTTCGAAATTTTCGCGTTTTTTCTGCATAAAAACTGAATAAGGCACAATCCATTCATGCAGGCTTATCCATTTTTTAAGGGAAGAATCTTTTAAAATCCTGTCTGAATTTTCTGCAAAAATTTTAATGAGCAGTTCAAGTTTATCCTGACGGAGCTCTCTGTAATTAAAGCGGTCTTTTCCTGCATGTTTTTTGCAGAGCTTTGTAATCTGAGCCTTAAAATTTTCTGCTTCAGGCAAAGCCTGCAGACGAAGATAAATCGGGTTTAACGCAAATGCAGAAAGTGCACTATATGGAGAACTTTCTGTTCCTGTATCATTAACAGGCAAAAGCTGAATAAGCTTAAGCCCGCAAGCCTTGCAAAAATCGGCAAAAGGAATCAAATCCAAAAATTCACCGCATCCACAACTTTCAGAAGTTTTTAATGCAGCAAGAGGAACGGCTGTTCCTGTAATTCGCGGCAATGCGCAGTTTTCTTTCTTAGTCATTTGTAAAACAGTTTAACACAGAACTTTCTCAAAAGCTAGAAAAAAGCAAAAACACTCGAATCGGGTTTACATTGCTAAGATATTGAATCGTCCCAGACCTTGAACTGTCACACGGATTCGATTTTTTTTAATCCGCATGACAATATCGAAATTTGACTTTTAGTCTAATAACAGGCAAGTCTTGCTGGATATGTTTCGTTTAAAGCTGAAGCAAAATCCATAGAAGACAGAATATATACATATTCAGGGTGTTTCTTTTTGAGGGCTTCTATAAGTGAAACTGCACATTTCTGTGTGTCTGCACCCATTTCTGGCAGCGCAAAACCTGCAACACACGCACAGTCTTTTATGCGGCGTGCAATATGATAAAAAAGTGCAGTTATATTTTCTAAATCTTCTTCACTGTTTATTGAAGAAACCTGCAGTACGGGTTTTATGCAAAAAACAGCCCCGGAATTTTCTGCTTCTTTTAAAACTTCGCGCAAAGAAGCCAGAAAAGATTCATCAAAATCATCGGGTGCACAGCCTGCAAAAGCGGCATCAAATTCAATCAAATTAAGCTTTTCTTTTGCAGCATTTTTTATTGAAGAAAAATCTTCTTTTGAGCCTAGTTTCAACACAGAAACTGTTTCGAAAGTCTGGCCGTTTGCAGAAGCAAGCTTAAAATTGCCTGCAAAATAGTCTTTTTCAGATAATTTCATAATCGTCAGTTAAAGGGGAAGTCCGGTTGGAATATTACAGTTTGATTTTTCAGAAACAAAACATGGTGCAGCTGCATTTTAAAACAACTGTCTTATAAACTTTGACTGCGTCCGTTGCAGCAAAAACAACAATTCTGAATTTCATTCAGCATCATGACAGATTTGCAGACACCCCATCTTTTTAAAATCCGCCATAAAAACAATAGACCGCTGAAACCAGCGGTCTATACGAAATGAAACAAGAATAGAAACTATTCAGTCAAAATGCTAATTACTTTAGCTTTATCGTCAGTCTTCAAAATTTCCTGACGTTTTTCAGCACTCTTGAAAAGAAGGCTTACTTCTGCAAGGAACTGAAGATGTGGTCCAGTCTTGTTTACCGGAGACAATGTCATAATGAAAATACGACATGGTTCCTGATCAAGAGAATCGAAATCAACAGGATTGTCAGAAATACCGATACATGCAACCAAGTCATCTACAGTATCAGTTTTTCCGTGTGGAATAGCGATTCCATGTTTCATGCCGGTAGACATCTTGTGTTCGCGATCAAGAACGCAAGCTTTTGCAGTCTCTTTATCTTTTACTTTTCCAGCATTTACCAAAATATCAAGCATCTCATCAATAATCTGCTCTTTTGTAGTGCCTTTGAGATGCAAGTTTACAGTGTCAGTGGTTAAAACAGTTCTTAAGTTCATAGACTCAGTTTACGTTCTGTTAGATTTAAAGTCAAGAAAAAACTTAACTTTTTGGTCTATTTTAAATATTAATTTTCAGTATTTTAACAAAGGAAAACCTTGCAGTAGAAAGAATTGACAAAAAATAAAAATCTTATAAAAAGAATGATACATAAACACGCCTAAAAACTGCGGTTTACAAAAGAAGCATTGAAAATTCTGCATGAACACTGTTTATATCTATCAAATAATCATAAAATCAGATAAAATGGCTTTATGACAGATTTAGGAAAATTTTATGCCGACGTGCAGCGCTGTCTGAAACATGAACGGGCTGACCACAACGGAAACTATGACGGACTTAGAGCAAGCCGCGCAATCGAAAAACTTTTTGTTTCATGCAACCGGGGGCTTGAAAATTTAACAGAACCACTTGCAGAATACTGGGAACAGACATACATTCTGAAAAGCAACAAAATTGAAGAAGAACCGCAAAAAGCAAATATAGACTGGCTTGCCAATATGCTTGCATTGATTGACGGAGAACTGACTGCTGACCAGAATTTTTCAAAAAAAGACTGGGAAGAAATTAATGACATTGTAAATGCAGAAGCTGAAGACCTGCCGATGGATGTGCTTTCTTCAATTATGTCTACACTTGTAGACCGCAAAATTCTCTAAAAACAGCAGAAATTTTGTGCTGTCTGATAATTTGAAATTAATTCAGATGCAAAATTTCAGGCAGCATGAAATCATGCACAAAACCTGCATTTTTTTTAGTTTGAAACATCAAAAAGTTTTGACCAGTGCCATATCGGTCGTGCCAGTTCAGAAGAAAATGACTGCACACGGTTAAAATCAGGCAGCCATTCTGTATCCTGCACAAGTTCCTGATAAAAACCGTTTTCAATTTCAAACGATTCAATCAATTCCTGAATTTTATCAAATTCATCCTGTGCAATATAACGGTTTTGAAAAGCACTCAAAGCTTTTTCTCTTTTTTTCAATTCATTTTCATCAAAAGGCACCGGCGTATACTGGCTCATCAATGAAAGATATGCTTTTTCGTCTGCAAATTTTTTGAACCAGTCCAAAACAAGAACACTATCATCAATGCGACCAGGCAAAACAAGATGACGCACAATTACGCCGGAAAGCATTTTTTTCTGTTTTTTGCCCTGCTTGTCATAAATTGAAACAAAACGAGATTCTGTATGGTCAATCATCCAGCGGATTGCTTTTTTGCAACCTGAGGATAATCTTTTGCTGCAAAAACAGCCTCGCTCATAATCGGGTTCAGTGTTTTTAAATCAGGCAGCCAGATATCAACAACATCTGACAGAAGTTCAAGTGCTTCTACAGTTTCATAAGCCGAACAGTTCCAGCATACAGGAATTTCAAGTCCGGCTGCTTTTGCACAGCGAAGATAAGGTGCAAGAGAACCGATTGCATGACTGCCTGTTACAATGTTGATGTTTTCTGCACCGGCTTTTTGAAGTTCAAGGCAAATTTTTGTAAAATCATTTGAATCAACTACAGCACCCATGCCCTGCTGCGAAATCTGATAGTTCTGGCAGAAAGCACACTTGAGGTTGCAGCCAGTTATAAAAATTGTGCCCGAACCACCGAAACCGGTAATAAACGGTTCTTCGCCAAAATGAAGTCCAGCCCATGCAATTTTTAAATCAGCATTTTCTGTGCAAAATCCTGCTTTTCCACTGTTGCGGTTTATTCCGCAGCGGCGGGGACAAAGCAGGCAAGATTCATAAAATACAGTCTGAACACTCATAATTTCTATTTAAGAACCGCTACACGAACAGGCTGTTTTGGTTCTGCAAGTTTGGCAACAATTTCCTGTGCAAACAACGATTCAAGCCCGTCACGGTAATCCATGATTTTTGAAACATAATCAAGCGTCATTTGCGGAGTTGAACCGGCTTTTACTTTTACAGTTCCGGCATTATACATTGCAAGAGCTGCAACTTCATTGCCGGCAGTATCAAGACAAAAACGCAGATGAGAAAGACCGTGTCTGGCATTAATATCCGGGTCAAAACATTCTTCTTCAGAAAGCTTTGAAAAAGATGAGCTGTTAAGCTGAAAAAGACCTCTGTCAGTTGTTGAATTTTTGTTATGGTTTACTGCACGTGTTTTATAACGGCTTTCTACATAAGCAAGCGCAAATGCCAAAGACAATGGAATATCGTTTTTATCAGCATTTTCAAGAATTGCTTCCGTAACAGATTCACTTCCTGTTACATGAGTATAAAACCATACGACATCAGCTTTATAAGCTTCGTCGCGATAAAGCGACAAACCTGTGTCTGTTTTTTTTGAATGGCCTATAACAATTTTTTGAAAATCAGCAGGATCTACAGAAGGAACAGCCTCAACAACAGGTTCAAGAGAAATAAAATCTTCATTTACAGTTTTTGGAAAAAGTGTCTGCAGTTTTAAGGTAACAAATAAAACAAGCGAAGCAAAAACAAAAAGGCAAATCAAAAACCTTAAAAAATTCGGATTAACTGCAGCATTTTTCATTTTCCGTGAATAAGCTTTGCATATTGTCATCATGCTGGAAAGTATGACAAAAAAACGCAACATTTGCAATATATTCAAAAGAAAAACAAACAACAAACTGGTATGTCAGAGAAAACAAAACTTAACAGCTGTTTCAGGCTTTTCTTTACAATATTGAATAAATGACATAACCTAAGATCATGCACAAAGACTTTTCAGATGAAACATTGACAGCCTTATTAAAAAAGAACTTCGGCTACACAAGCTTCAGACCAGGACAGCTTCAGATTATAAAATCTGTACTCACTGGAAATGACACACTCGCCGTAATGCCGACAGGCGGCGGAAAATCTTTATGCTGCCAGATTCCGGCACTGGCTTTGGACGGCATCACGCTTGTAATTTCACCGCTGATTGCCTTGATGCAAGACCAGGTTTCTCAGCTTGAAGCTGCAGGCATTGAAGCAATTTTCTTGAACAGTTCCCTTTCATTTGACCAGTATACGCTGAATACTTCGCTTATTCGAAGCGGAAGCGTAAAACTTGTTTATTGTGCGCCTGAAACACTTGTTACAGAACGTATGCAGCAACTTTTGAGCAATGTAAAAATTTCGCTTCTGACAATTGACGAAGCACACTGCATTTCTGAATGGGGGCATGATTTCAGGCCAGAATACAGAATGATTTCGTCCGTGCGCAAAAACCACCCTGAAGCGGTCTGCCTTGCACTTACTGCAACTGCCACAAAAACAGTACGCGAAGACATAAAACACAGCCTGATGCTCGGTTCAAAAACATTTGGTTATGGTTTTAACGAATTTGTCCTTACATTTAACAGACCGAATATTTTTCTTGAAGTAAAATCTAAATCTGCACCGGTTCAGAACATTGCAAAATTATTAAAAAACAAAACACAGTTCAAGCTTTCAAAAACAGATGAAATCGTCCTTGAATTTTTAAATGAGCATAATGACGAAAGCGGCATAATCTACTGCTTTTCGCGAAAGCAGGTTGATGAACTTTCGGATTTTCTAAAAGAACAGGATTTTTCTGTGCTGCCATATCATGCAGGGCTTTCGGATGCAGAACGCACAGAAAACCAGCGGAAATTTGTGCAGGACGAAGTGCCTATTATAGTAGCAACTGTTGCATTTGGCATGGGCATAAACAAGCCGAACGTACGCTTTGTCATTCATTACGACCTGCCGAAATCTCTGGAGCAATATTACCAGGAAATCGGCAGAGCAGGCCGCGACGGCGAAAATGCACATGCACTTTTGCTTTACAGCTATGCAGACACAAATAAAATCAGATTTTTCATGCAGGAAAAAACAGGCAGGGAACGCGAAATTGCAGAAAAACAGCTTGAAACAATGATTGCTTTTGCACAAAGCAGAAAATGCCGCCGCGAACTGCTGCTGGCTCATTTTGGCGAAACACTTGAAACGCACAACAAAGACTGCTGCTGCGACATCTGCTCTTCGGGTTTTAATGAAGAAGATATAAATGTTGACGTAACGATTCCAACCCAAAAACTTCTTTCTGCAATTCTTCGCACCGGCGAACGGTTCGGCGCTTCTTATGTAATCGACGTGCTTTTAGGTTCAAGGCAAAAGCGCATTTTAGATTACGGACACCAGAAACTTTCTGTTTTTGGAATCGGTACAGAATATTCAAAACAAGACTGGCATGAACTTGTGCGTCTTTTAATTGACGCCGGTTTTCTAAAGAAAAGTTCAGATTATCAGGTTTTAAGCCTTACACGCGATGCAAAAGACACATTAAGGGAAAAGGGGAAAGTTGTACTGCCTTTTGTACCTCAGCAGCACACTTCAATAAGCAAACCTGAAATGCACAGCATGCGAAAAGCAACTGTAGACCGCACTGACATAAAAGGTATGGCAATTCTTGAAGAATTAAAAAATTTAAGAAAAAAACTCGCCCGCGAAGCAGAAGTTCCACCATATGTAATTTTTGGCGACAGAACGCTTGAAGATATTGCTGCCAAAAAGCCGGTCGTTTCTTCTCAATTAACAGACATTTACGGCATTGGCGAAGTTAAAGCAGAAAGATACGGCGACTACATAATAAATATTGTACGCCAGTTTAAATGACCGGAAATGCTTGAAACATAAAATATTTTCAGCACGAACAGGCTAAACAAATCTCCAAAAACTATATTTTTTTGTGCACAACTGAAAAAAAGAATGGTATAATCTATATAGAAAATCTTTCTGTTATAAAGAAAGACATTACACTTTTTTTAGGAGATAAAACAATGATACTTTCAATTATCCTTACAATTTTGATTGGTGCACTTGTAGGCTGGCTTGCAGGAATGTTCATGAAAAGCAAGCATGGTTTCTGGGTAAACTGCCTTCTTGGAATTATCGGTGCAGCTTTAGGCGGATGGATTGCAGGGCTTCTGCATATTGGAGGAGGTCTTATTGTAAGCCTGATAATTTCCATCCTTGGTACATGTCTTGTTATCGTAATTGCACGCCTTATTATGGGCAAAAAATTCTAAAATCATTTTCTTTAAAAACAGCACGCTTTGCACTATGCATGGGCGTGTTGTTTTTTTTTTAATCTCACGCTATAATTCAACCCAAAATGACAACACGTGAATAATTGTCATTTTTAGAGCTGACTTTAAAACTTTCATTTTTTAGAGTCTTACTAATCTATTCAAAACCACGATTGGAATTTATATGGATCAGACATTACCAAAATTGCTCAAACGTATTGCAGAAGAACACCCTGATACAGCTTCTCATTACAGCAAAAACAAAAGCGGAGAATTTATTCCTACTCTTTATAAAGATTATCTTCAAACTGCTCTCGATTTTGGTGCAGGACTGCTTTCAATCGGAACCAAAAGAGGCGACCATATCGGTTTAATCTGCGACAACAGACAGGAATGGGCAATTTCTGACATGGGTCTTTTATCAATCGGCGCAATTGATGTTCCACGTGGCTGCGACGCAACAGAACACGACCTTGCATATATTCTTTCTTTTGCAGAATGCAGGACAGTAATTGCAGAAAACCAGACACAAATTAAAAAAATTCTTAATTTAAAAGAGCAGATTCCGCTGTTAAAAACATTAATAATAATTGAACCTTCGGCAGAAGAAACAAGACAGGCCGCAGCTGAATCTGGCATTACGCTTTATGATTATGCAACCCTTATTGATGACGGAAAAAAATGGCGCACAGAACACAGCGGGGCTGTCGAAGCAGAACTTGAAAAAGGCAAATGGGACGACACTGCAACTATCATTTTTACATCAGGCACAACAGGCGAACCAAAAGGTGTAATTCTTACTCACGGCAATTTTATTACACAGCTGGACGAACTTCCGGAACGAATTCATATTTACACAGGTGAAAAAGCAATCTGCGTGCTGCCAGTCTGGCATGCATTTGAACGTATGTGCGAATATGTTATCTTAAACGCAGGCGCAGCCGTATGCTATTCGAAACCAATCGGCAGCATTCTTCTTGCAGATTTTGTTAAATTAAACCCGCAGGTTATGCCTGGCGTTCCACGTGTTTTTGAAGCAATTTATGACGGCGTCATGCGCACAATGAGAAAAACAGGCGGAATTACGCTTGTTCTCTTCAACTTTTTTGTAAAAATTGCACTGCTCTTTTCAAAAATTGACCGCATTCTCTTCAAGAAAAAAGCAGTTTTTAAAAAACAGCCGCTTATACTTTACTGGATTTGTCTTATAATTCCATATATTCTGCTTCTTCCATTAAAACTGCTCGGTTCAAAACTTGTTTTCAAGAAAATTCATGCAAAACTGGGCAATGCTTTCAGAGCCGGTGTTTCAGGCGGCGGTGCAATGCCTCCGGCTGTAGACGAATTTTTCTGGGCAATTGGCGTAAACGTTGTAGAAGGTTATGGCCTTACAGAAACAGCCCCTGTCATTTCGGTTCGTCCGTTCAGCCGACCAATTTTTGGAACAGTCGGTCGTCCGCTAAGAGGCGTAGAAGTCCGCATAATTGACGAAAACGGCAAACTGCTTCCAGCCGGTCAAAAAGGTTCCGTTCAGGTAAAAGGCGGCATTGTTATGAAAGGCTATTACAACAAGCCTGAACTGACCGCAAAAGTCATAGATAAAGACGGCTGGTTTGACACAGGCGACCTTGGCATGCTGACTCTTGACGGGGAAATAACATTGCGCGGCAGAAAAAAAGATACAATCGTTCTTCGTGGCGGCGAAAACATTGAACCACTGCCAATTGAAATGCGCATTGCAGAATCACAGTACATTTCTCAAGCTGTGGTCATTGGTCAAAACAGCAGCGGACAAGATCAGCGTTATCTTGCAGCTTTAATTGTGCCAAGCAAAGACGAGCTTTTGACATTTGCAAAAGAAAATGACATTGAAAGCAGCAGCTACAAAGAACTTCTGCAGAATGCCGAAATCATCAAAAAAATTGATGACGAGATAAAAAATCTTGTAAACGCAAAAAGCGGCTTTAAAATGTTTGAAAAAATCAGCAGATTTATTCTGCTCGAAAAACAGTTTGAAGTCGGCGTTGAGCTTTCTGCAAAGCAGGAAATAATGCGTCACAAAATCCAGAAAATTTACGCAAAAGAAATTAATTCAATGTTTGAATAAACAAAAACGCTCCGCTTTTCTTGCGGAGCGTTTCTTTAAATAGACAAATCAAAAAACACCATGTTTTATGCAAACAATCAACTAAGTTCTATCATCAAAAAACCAGTCTTTTTGTCTTTTTGAAGGAATTTTTTCTGATTTTCATTTATTTTTATACAGACCAGCGAACCTGACACAAGTTTTAATGGTCTGCCAGTCAAAAGAACAGCACCCCATTTACTGCATCCATAACGTCCCTGTCTGCCATAAGGCAGTTTTATTTCATCTGAAACAATTCTTACGAAAAGTTCGCCTTTTTCTGTTTCTGGCTTGGCAGATTTTTTCTGAGGAGATGCAAAAACGAAAGAAATTGTTGCCCTGTCTTTTGAAAGCATTGCATCTTCCGAACGCTTCAGCAATGGTTTTGGTGCATCTTCTGTACTTCGCACAAAATGACACCATTTTGCATTTTTTGTTCCGGCAAAAACACATTCTGAACAATGCGGACACGGCGAAGAAATTGCAAAACCTTTTCTTATAAAACCATCTCTAATCAGCGAAACGAAACGGCTTCCGCGCGGCACACCGGGTTCTGCAATAAAAAAAGCAGATTTTTCAGCAGCATAAGACAAAAGTTTTTTCTGACAGATTTTTACATCTTCTTCAATCGGTTTTTGAGAATCCTGCAAAAGTTCGTTAAACATATTTGCACAGATTATAAAAGAAGCTTTTTCTCTTATTTCTGTTCCAAAAGTGCCTTTAATGCGGGTTATATGCCACGGCATTTCGTTTTGTGAGCAGGTGCGTGCCGCAACAGCAAGAAAAAGTTCTTCGCCAAGCGACAAAGCCCCGGAAGACAAATCAACTGCAACTACATTAAGTTTTTTTGCCCTAAGTTCCGGGCGTGCAAGCCACAAAGCAATAACAGCAGTCAATGGACCGGAACCAATGTCTAAAATCACATCTCCGTCTTTTAAAAACGCAAACGCATCAGATTCAAAAGATTCAAACACACTGCACAATCTGAATAAATTCCACCAGGCAAAATAACGTACATAAGCAGAAAGATATTCTTTGCTGTTCATATAGCCAAGCCGGCGCATATTCCGTGTGTCTGTCAAATCGTGCGACAGTTCTTTGATTTTATGCGGCAATGCACAGAACTGCTTGCTGTTAAGCGGGCTTACACTTTGAACAATCTCATCAAAACTGCTTATTATAGTTTTTGAATCTTTTGAAAACTGCCCGAAAATATTCTCTGAAATTTCGTATGCAAAAGTTCTGCCGTTTTCAATTCTTGCCTTTTTCTGCTGAACAGCAGATGCTTTTGGATTATTTCTGCCGGCATTTTCCAGTGCCGCTTTTTTTCCTGTTTTAAAGGCAGGTTCAGCCTTGTTTTTTGCTTTTCCGTTTTTTTTTGCAGGCGTTTTTTTTGCCACAGACTCATAAAATGGTACTTTTTCACTCACAGAATTACTGTTCCTTTTGCGCCTTTACGCGTGTATATAAATCAATAAGTTCATTTTTTAAAAGATTTATGTCGGTTTTTAAACTTGAATTATCAGATTCAACACTTTCTCTTATTAATTGTTCTGCAGCGCCTTCAACAGTAAATTTTCTGTCAACAACAAGAAATTTAAGGCGCATAACAAGCTGCACATCTCTGGATGAATAAATTCGTCTGCCAAAACCATCTTTTTGAGGAGAAAGAAACGGTATGTGCTCTTCCCAATAGCGAAGTACATGAGCTTTTACACCTGTAAGCTGTTCAACTTCTCCAATCGTCAGATTCGCCATGCTCAATCCTGATTATCACGGTCTTTCCGATATGATTCCCATTTTTTGCGACTTGCCTTCAGTTCAAGCTGCACAGGAATTTTATCATAACCGAGGTCAGACCGTATATGATTTTTAATATATGTAAGATATGACTGCGAAACAACTTCAGGGCGCGTACAGAAAAGCAGAAAATTAACAGGTTTTACACTTGTCTGCACCATATATCTGGCTTTAAACTGTCCGCTTCTGCTTGCTGGCGGAGGATAAGCTGTAACCCAATCTTTTAGTGCCGTGTTCAAAGGGCCAGTTTCAATTTTATGCGTCAACTGTTCATAAAGTTCAAGTGCAGTATTGAGCAGATCTTTAATGCCCTTGCCTTCTAAAGCAGACAAAGCAACAACTGGTGCATAGCTCATCTGACCAAACATAATCTTCATGTTCTGTTCTGCACTTCTAAAAGTTTTGCGACTCTGCTCCTGTGTGTCCCATTTGTTAAGCACAAAAATAACGCCAAGCCCACGCTCGCAGGCAAGAGAAACAATTTTTTTATCCTGTTCGGCAAGACCTTCCTGTGCATCTATCATATGAAAGACAATGTCTGCTTTATCAAGCGACTTTATGGCACGGTTAACTGAATAATATTCAACATCTTCGTGAACTTTTGCCTTGCGGCGGATGCCGGCTGTATCAAGAATATGAAATTTCTTTTCGCGATATTCAAAATCGCCTTCAACAACATCACGCGTTGTTCCAGCATAATTACTTACAATAGAAGCCTGGCTGTGCGTAAGTCGGTTTGCAAGCGTAGATTTTCCTGTGTTAGGTTTTCCTACAATTGCAATTCTTATGCGCGTTTCTTCTTCGCCTTCTTCAACATTTGAAAAATCAAGCTTTTTTACAAGCATTTCAGAAAGTTCGTCTATTCTGTCGCCGTGTTCTGCACTGATAAAAACAAGCTCGTCAAAACCATACTGATAAAAATTATATGCTTCTTCTTCGAGTCGACCGCCTTCTGTTTTGTTTACGGCAGCAACAACTTTATTCCAATAAGGTCTGAGAAGTGCAATAAATTCTTCGTCTTCTGCTGTAATTACGCCTGCTTCAAGCAAAAGCAGAATCAAATCTGCACTCTTTAGTGCTTCTACAGTTTTTTCAACGACAAGCTCGTCAAGCATTGCTTCAACTGTACCAATTTCGCGTTCAAGCTTAAAACCGCCGGTATCCATAATACGCACAGGATAACCGTTTATAAAACAGTCTTCTTCAATCGGATCGCGAGTTACACCAGGTGTCGGGTCTGTAATTGCACGCCGCTGCTGAAGCAGACGGTTAAAAAGAGTCGATTTTCCTACATTTGGACGTCCTGCAATTACAATTTTTGGCAGATTCTTATATTTTTTTGATTCATCAAAACCTGTTGAAGATTCTGTTTCAATTACTTCTTCGTTTTCTTCCATTTTTAGTCCTTTCTTTTAGGGCTGCCAAAGCGGCATATATTTTCAACAAGGCTCTATTTTTTAAAAGATGCCGTATTATTTATTTTTTTTGAGCAATGAATCTGCAAGATTTTTTATGGCAACAGCAGATGATGTTTTTAATGCTTTTTCTGCCAGTTTTTCAAATTCAGAGATATCATATTTTGAAAGAAGTTCTTTTGCAGCACTCAGTTTACCAGCACTCATGCTGAAATTTCTGACACCAAGACCAGCAAGAAGCACAATTCCTTCCGGGCGCGAAGCCATTTCTCCACAGACAGATACCGGTATTTTTTTTGCATCCGCATTCTTTACAACCTGCTGAATCATTCTGAGAATTGCAGGATGCATTTCGTCAAAAAGATATGACACTTTTGTATTGTCGCGGTCAACTCCAAGAGAATATTGGGTCAAATCGTTTGTGCCAATCGAAAAGAAATCTGCTTTTTCTGCAAACATATCTGAAATTACAGCAGCAGCGGCTGTTTCAACCATAATTCCAATTTTTATGCTGTCAGAAAACATGCACTTTTCAACAGCAAGCTCTTTTTTTACTTCATCAACGATTTTGAGCGCAGTTTCAAGTTCTTCTATTGTGCAGACAAGCGGAAACATTATGCGGAGATTGCCGTGCACACTGGCACGAAACAAAGCCCTAAGCTGCGTTTTGAACAAATCAACCATCGAAAGACTTACACGAATTGCACGACAGCCCAAAAGCGGATTTGTTTCGTCTGCTTCTGAAACATCTTTTAACGGAACAACTTTATCTGCACCTGCATCCATAGTGCGGATTGTTACGGTTTTCCCTTTCATGGCTTTCAGCACTTCTGCATATACTTCGTATTGTTCGTCTTCAGAAAGCATATGCTTAGAATTCATAAACATAAATTCCGTGCGGAAAAGGCCGATGCCGTCTGCACCTTCACTGAATGCAAGAGAAGCTTCTTCTGGAGAACCGATATTTGCAAAAACACCGAAAACCGTGCCGTCTTTTGTTTTTGCCTGTTTTGCTTTGAATGAGGCAAGCTTTTTTTCTTTTTCTTTTTCTGCTTCAAGAGCTTTTTTAAACTGTTCAGACTGCGCATCATCGGGGTTTATTACAACCGAACCAGTGTCGCCATTAATTATAGCCTTGTCGCCTGTAGAAAAATATTTTAAAACGTCTTTTATTCCAAGAACTAACGGAATTCCATAATTGCGTGCCAATATTGCAAAGTGGCTGTTTTTGCCGCCTTCTTCAAGCACAACTGCCGAAGGCTTGCGCTTTTCGAGCATAACGACATCTGTCGGCAGCATTGTTTTTGCAACAATTACGGCTTTTTCCGGCACAGCTTCAATATCAAAACGCTTTTTGCCGGTCAATAAATTTACAACCCGCCCAAAAATATCGCAGATATCATCTGCACGCTGTGCAAGATATGCATCCTGAGTAATGCGCATAGATTCTGCCATCTGCTGATATTGCGTATACACAACATATTCAATATTCAAAAGACTTGAAGAATGTGCTTTTTTTATCTGTTCAATAAATACTGAATCTTCAAGCATGACCATGTAAGTGTTAAAAATTTCAGTCTGTTCTTTGTTTTGCGAGTTATCAATTACTTTAAGATCATTTTTTGTCTGTTCAACAGCCTGCAAGAAACGTTCCCATTGCGGCTGAACATCTTTTTCTGAAATGGACTTTTTACTAATTACTGTCTGTTCAGCTTCTGGAATAACAAAAACGGAACCTGCACCGATTCCGGCAGAAGCAGAAACACCCTGCAAAATCTTCATAGATATGAATATATCAGCGCAAGCGATGACTGTCAAACAGTCAGGATTTTTTCGTAACAAAGAGTTTACATACAACGCGCCAACATCTTAAAAGTTTAATGCATAATACCGCACAACCTTTTAACTTGATGACACTGCATCAGCTTTTAGCACCCTTTTTAGCTTCTGCGAGAAGATCTGCCCCTGCTCTTTGAAGTGTAAATTGGCAATATATGTGATCTTTCCAATGGTTTTCTTAACCACACTTGCAGGATCTTGATGGGTAGCACCCTCAGTTCCGGCAATGGTTGTATCTGTTTCTGTTGTAATAATCTTTTCGTTTTCCATGATTAAAAATCTCCTTTTCTGAAAAGCAACAACCTCGCCGCAAGCAGCGAGGTATGTTGTTCTTAATAAGTGGTTGCAGTCGGATTTAATAGTCTTCTTTACGACGCAAGCGTTAGGGCTTTGCCCACGTATTAAACCCTCCGCACGAATAAATTATGCACATTTTACAATAAAAACACCAGAACCGCAAATGTGGATTTTTTATAAAGACTGAATGTCGGGTTATGAAATCCATAGTTGTTATTGCACTAATAAGACCATAAAAAAAACTGTCATCACAAATTTATTAGTCATCGGCGGCTTTCAGCACGGGATCTCTTAATACAAGAGGATGCCGAAATAAATTCAGCATGATAAAATAAATTTTACATCTATATTTACAGAAACCCGAAATTTGGGTTATAAAGCAAAATTCCTTCGACATCAGCAGCCTGTGTTTTAAATTCATTATGCCTGTTTCTTACATCAAAATTAAAATTTTAGTTGCCTTTTAAAAAACGATTTTTTCATTTTAAAATTTACTTTTTTTCAAATTAACCTTGCGGCTATCAAATTATGGTAATAAAATAATTTTAGAGCATCTCTAAAAAAACAGTAAAAATGCTTTTTAGAGCCTCCATTTATCTCTTTTCTGTTTTACGGGTAAAAAAATGAAAAAATCAAAAATAAGCCTGCTGTTTTTGTTGTTTCTAAGCTTTTTTCTTCTCTGTACATGCCGCAAAAAAGACGCTCATTCAGAATCAAAAGAACAGTCACAAAATATCATAATTGGTTTTTCTCAAATTGGTGCCGAAAGTGCATGGCGCACCTGTAATACACAATCAATACAAGAAGCCGCAGATGAATGCGGAATTCAGCTTATATATGCAAATGCAGAACAGAAGCAGGAAAACCAGATAAAAGCAATACGCTCTTTCATTGTTTATCAAGTCGATGTCATAGTTTTTGTGCCGATTGTTCAGGACGGCTGGGACAATGTACTTCGCGAAGCAAAAGAAGCAAACATTCCGGTTATTGCAATTGACAGAAAAATTCGCACTGCAGACGAATCTTTGTATGCAGGCTATCTGGGCGCAGACCACGAAGAAGAAGGCAGAAAAGCAGCAAGATTTCTTCAGAAAAAATTTAAAGGTCAAAACCGCACTTTTAACATTCTTGAACTTCGCGGAACAGACGGTTCTTCTGTAACAGACGGAAGATATAAAGGCTTTAGAAGCATCATCGATAATGATTCGCGTTTCAATATAATTCACAGTGAATGCGGTGATTTTTTGCGTTCCAGAGGAAAAGAAATTGCCGAACGAATTTTGAGCGAAAACGGAAAATTACAGATTGACGGAAAACCGATTGACATAATTTATTCACATAATGACAGCATGACTCTCGGTTTTCTTGACGTTTTTGACGCATATGGAATCAACAGCGGAAAAGACGTTACAATTGTTTCAATTGACGCAGAACAGGCAGCAATTGATGCATTAAAAGCGGGAAAAATCAACTGCGTTGTTGAATGCAACCCAAAACTAGGTCCAATCGTAATGAATCTTGTAAAAGCACTTTATAACCATGAAAAAATTCCTTCAATTACACGCATTTCGGAAATAGATTTTACAGAATTTGATGATCTTTCTGAGTTAAACCCGAGAGGCTACTAGGACAGCAGAATGAATTTTCAAAGAGGCAGCATCAAAAATATCTTACAGATGTCATATATATTTATTGTCATTTTGATGATTATTCCAACTGTCTATTCAATTTCAGTTTCATCAATGCACACAAAACAATATGACAGAATCATTACGAACGTAAGCCGTGCAAACAGACTCAATCAAATTGTCAAAGTGGAAATTTCTGACGAAATATGGGACATTGTTGCAGGCAAACAGATTTTTGAAGACGGCCGCCAATACGAAATTCTTGCAGTAATTAAAAGCGGCATTTCTGAAATGATGGAATCAACTGAAAATGAAAAAAATCTTCAACTGCTTGAAGTTGCAAACCGTGCCATAAAAACGCTCGAAAAATATGTTGATGTTCTAGGCGAACAAATTTCAGCAAATGCATCTGTTTCAGAAAATGAAATTATTCTTGAAGAAATTCGAGGTGTTGCTGCATTGATTTATGACATTCTGCAGGATTTTATCGTTGCAGAAATTGAAGAATCAGCTGTAACAAACGAAAGCATCAAGCAGTCATCTTTAATCCTCACATTCATTCAGATTTTCATCATATTTTTTATTCTTGGAATTGCAGCCTACACTTCAATGTCTGTCTCTAATTCAATCAGAAAACCGATACACGACATGGAAATTTTATCTTCGTGCATTGCAGCCGGTCAGCTTGATGCGCGCATAGAACGGTCAAAAGTGCCGGAACTTGAAAATTTATCTGAAAATCTGAATATTATGGCTGAAAAAATTCAAGGTTTGATAGATGAAAACATAGAAGAACAGAAAAACCTTCAGAAAGCAGAAATGAAAACGCTGCAGGCACAGATTACACCGCACTTTTTATACAACACACTTGATACAATCATCTGGCTTGCAGAATCTGAACGCAAAGAAGAGATTATTGAAATTACAAAAGCATTTTCAAACTTTTTCCGCATTTCATTAAGCAAAGGCCATGAATGGATTTCAATTGAACAGGAATTTGACCACGTAAGAAGCTACCTTACAATTCAGAAAATCAGATACAGAGATGTTCTTGACTACGAAATAAATTTTGATGAAAAACTTGTCGGAATGAAAGTCTTGAAACTGATATTGCAGCCAATGGTTGAAAACGCAATATATCATGGAATTAAAAATAAACGCGGCAGAGGTAATATCGTTGTCAGTGCAAAAGCAATTGAAAACAACGAAGTTTATTTTTCTGTTGAAGACAACGGAATCGGTTTTACAGAGGAACGCTTAAACGATGTTTTGAGTGAGCTTAAAGACAGCAGCAATCCGGAAAATTTAAAGTCGGTTTACGGGCTTTATAACGTGAATAAACGTTTAAAATTGTATTATAATGATCAGGTCAATTTGACTATAAATTCGGAATATGGCAAAGGCACCTGCGTTTCATTTTGCATTCCGTACAGACCGATGGAGTAAACAGTGTACAGCGTTTTTATCGTAGATGATGAAGGAATTGTTCGTGAAGGAATCCGTAATAAAATTGACTGGGAAAATACTGATTTTTCTGTAGCAGGAGAAGCTGCAGACGGAGAAATTGCACTGTCAATGATTCAGGACATAAAGCCGGTTATTCTTATTACAGATATAAAAATGCCTTTTATGGATGGTCTTGAACTTGCAAAAATGGTTAAAAAAAGCCAGCCTTGGGTCAGGATAATAATCCTTTCCGGGCACGATGAATTTGAATATGCAAAAAAAGCAATTTCTCTCGGCATTGACGATTATCTGTTAAAGCCGTTTACCTCAGAAGAAGTAATAAGCAGCCTGAAAAAATCAGCAGCGCTTATTGATAAAGAACGCCAGCAGCTGTCGTTTATGACAGAAATGAAGAAAGAACTCAAAACAAAAGAAAAGCTGGTTCAAAAAGAATTTTTGACAAATCTTGTTTACGGTTCAATCAACAGTTCAGACATAATGCAGAAAAGCCAGGAACTTGGAATTGATTTGTTTTCAAGATATTACAAGATTTTTATAAGCAAAATTGAAACTGCAAACAGCGGCGCAGAATCGCTTTTAAAAATTGCTTCTCAAATTGAAGCATATGCTTCAGGCTGGAACCAGGTTATAACTTTTTTTCTTCATGCCAACAGATTTGTCTGCATTTTTAAAAGCAATTCGCAGAAAGAAATTGAAGAAAATGTTTACAGCATTGCAGAAGCAATTGAACATGTCGTAAAGCTGAATGAAGGGTGCAGCGTAATAACTGCAATTGGAAAAACTGTTGAACATCTTTCGATGATTTCAGATTCGTATGAAGATGCGCATAAAATAATTGAAGCCAGCAATTTTGCAAACCAGAACAGAATTATAAGTTCAGACGACCTGCAGCTTAATGGAAACGAACTGCTTGAACTTAAAGAAAATGATCCTCTTGTTGACCGGTTAAAATATGCAGGAAAAAATGATATTTCTGCAATTATTGAAGAAACCATGGTGCTTATTAATAAAAATCCCGGTCAATTCCAAGTATTTGCATCTTACATACTTGTCGATTTGATTTTTGCTGTTTCAAAACTTGTAGAAAATCTTGGCGGAGACATAAAAAATATAAAGCCAGAAATTTTGCAGAGAAGCTTTGTAGATGATGCCGTTCAAGATGAAACAAATTTCAAAGACAAAGTAGAAAACATTTTGAAATTTGCCCTTGAATTTAGAGATTCAAAAATGGCAGGACGATATGGCGATGTAATTTTAAAGGCAAAAAAATATATTGATAAAAATTATGCAGACCAGAATACATCGCTTACAACCGTAGCAGATGTAGTCTGTTTAAGTCCAAATCATTTCAGCACAATTTTTTCGCAGGAATGTAAAACAACTTTTATTGAATATCTGACAAATGTCCGCATTGAAAATGCCAAACGGCTCATAAAAGAAAGTGACATGAAAGGATATGACATAGCTTATGAATGCGGCTTCAGTGATCCGCATTATTTCAGCTACATTTTCAAAAAAAATACGGGACTTTCGCCCCGTGAATTTAAAAGTTCAGTTTCATCAGGTCTAAATTCAAAAAATCAACCTGATCAAAATGATTAATGTTTATCAGCCAAAATACTTTTTAGTAACAGTCAGAAACTAAAAAAACAAGGAGATGGAGCTGTCTGTTTTTTGCAGCACACAAGCCACCTGCAACGCAGCCAGCTTATCATGCTTTAAACCAAAAACTAACAGACAACCCCACTCCCGCACCAACAAAGAGGAGGTTTTTTTCAGCAAATATGGTATTTATCCTGCCGAATTAACCTGCCTGATTTCCAAGCTTTTTCTTGCGGGAAGCAAGGATAATGCTTTGGAGGAGGATAAAGAAACAAAGCATCAAACCCGTTGTTATACTTTGCCAGTAAGGTTCACGCAAACCAGAAGCTACAACAATATTGCTGATTGTTTTTAGGGACATTACACCAAACAGCGTACCGATTACACTTCCAACACCACCCGACAGCAACGTGCCGCCAATTATGGACGAAGCTATTGCCTGCATTTCTGCTTGAGTTGCATTAGAAGCATTTCCAGCTCCTGTATGAAGCAAATATATAAACCCACTAATGCCTGCTAATAAACCGCAGAGCACATAGGCAAAGAACTGTGTTTTCTGCACATTAATGCCAAGCATCAATGCACTTTCGCTGTTTCCGCCGACTGCATACAAATTGCGGCCAAAGCGTGTCCACTTCAATGTTACCCACAAAAGCAGCACAACAACGATTGCTATTACAACACCAATTTCGATATAAGCCGGAATAAATGTTCCATTCTTGGCATATCGGCCTACACCAGGAATATTAAGGTATGTTTCTTTCAAAGCAAGGAAAACTTCATTTTTGGCAGTTACAGGCTCTTTGCTTACAATCGTGGTCATGCCGCGTGTAAAAAACATTCCTGCAAGTGTAACAATGAAAGGCTGAATTTTAAGATATGAAACAAGACCACCCTGAACGATGCCCATTGCAAGACCAATACCAAGTGAAATAAGCACTGCACTTAAAACACCGCCGTTATATTTCTGCATATAAACAACAGAACTCATTGTTATAAGTGCAATTGTTCCACCGACAGAAATATCGATTCCGCCTGTAATCATTACAATTGTCAATCCACATGAAATTACAATCAGATATGAATTGTTGTTAAAAATATCCAGAAACTGCTGCGGATTCAAAAAACCGCCGCCCCAGATAATCATTGCAAGAAGATACATGACAACGAACGAACAAATCGTAATTGTCAGCAATAATGTTGTGTTTGAAAGCGGCAATTTATCTTTTTTTGGTTTAATTAAATTTGACAGCTGCATAATTACTTTGCCTCCACTTTTGCCTGTTTTGAAGATATCTTACTGCCAAGCTTCTTAATCCAGCTTTTTACAACAGGAGAACCAATAACAACAAGAATGATAATTACAATAGCTTTATATGCCTTAACAGCTGTAGAAGAAACTTTCATTGCATAAAGCGTAATTGTAAGTGCCTGAATGATATATGCACCAATTATTGAACCAGAAAGTTTGAATTTTCCGCCGCCAAGTGAGTTGCCGCCGATTGCAACAGCTAAGATTGCATCCATTTCAATATCAATCAAAATTGTTTCATGGTTTATAAGACCAATTCGGCAGACATTCATTGAACCGGCAATTGTTACACAGATGCCAAGAATTACAAAAACAAGCATTTTCATAAAAATCGGGTTTATGCCGTTAAGTCTTGCAGCCCTTTCGTTAATGCCGACAGCCTGAATGTAAAGACCAAGGTTTGTCTTTTTGAGCAGAAGATTAATCAGCAGAATAAAGATTATTACAATAATAATCGGGCTTGGAATTGGAATTCCTGGAATAAAGCCGCCAAGATAGCCAAGCAAAGGACTTTCTACGTTTGGTGTTGCACCGCCATTAATCCAATATGCAATCGGACGACCTGCCGTAAACAGAATTAACGACGCAATCATCGGCTGAATGTTGAATTTCGCAATAAGAATTCCATTAAACAGACAGAACAAAATGGCAACAAGACAAGCAACAAGCACAGCCCACAAAATTACCGGCAGTGTAATGGTATTTGCACGCAGAATTTTTACAAAAGTACTGCCTGCAATTGCAGCTGATGCACCAATAGAAATATCCTGTCCTTTTGTTACAGAAGTAACAAGAGTCATGCCAATTGCAAGAATAACAAGCTCAGAAGCACCATTAAGAATACTTATAAGGTTTCCCGAAAGAACAGTATTTCCAAGATTGTTCTTTTTAATTGCAATTGAAAAGAAAGACGGATCTCGTATCAGATTGAAAACAACAAGCACAAGCAGTGCAAACAGCGGAATAGCCAGCTGCGACTGTGTCAGCTTTTTTAACTGTTTTAAAATCGTATTCTTATTCATTTTGTGTGTTGCCTCCCGCAATTGTCTGCATAATATTGTCCTGACTCAATTCATCATCTTTCAATTCACCAACAATATTCCGGTCACGCATAACTATAAGTCTTGAACAGACTGTAAGCATTTCCTGAATTTCAGAAGAAATAAACGTTACGCTTACACCCTGCTCTGCAAGTTTTAAAACCTGCTTTTGAATTTCAACTTTTGTTCCAACATCAATACCACGAGTCGGTTCATCAAGAATGAGATACTGTGGATTTGTCAAAAGCCAGCGTGCAAGAATAACTTTCTGCTGGTTTCCGCCAGAAAGAGCCTTAATTGGTGTATCTTTTGAAGCTGTCTTAATCTGCAGAAGTTTTATATATTCATCTGCAAATGCTTCGGCTTCTGCTCTTGTAAAAGGTTTAAAAAAGCCTTTCATAACCTGCAGTGCAAGAATCAGGTTTTCTCTAACAGAAAGATCTGGAATAATGCCGTCGCCTTTTCTGTCTTCCGGAAGATAACCAATACCGTTTTTCATTGCATCAATAGGTTTTGTAATTTTTACGTCTTTGCCGCTCATTTTTATCTTGCCGCCTGTAACATGGTCAGCAGCAAAAATTGCACGGACACTTTCGCTTCTGCCTGAACCAAGCAGACCTGTAAAGCCGTTTACTTCGCCTTTTTTAATCTTGAAATCAAAAGGTTTTACACCTTCTGTACTTGCCAAGCCCTGGGCTTCATAGACAAGTGTGTCATCTTTCAAGTTTTTCTTTTCGTTTTTTAATTTGGAAATATCATCAAGATCTTTGCCAAGCATTGCCGAAATAAGGTCAACTTTTGGCATATCCTTTATTTTATATTCTCCAACCAGTTCGCCGTTACGCAAAACTGTAATTTTGTCACATACTTCATATACCTGATCAAGAAAGTGTGTAATAAAGATGATGCCAACTCCACGAGATTTCAAATCGCGCATTAATGTAAAAAGAAGTTCAACCTCTCTTTCATCCAGAGAAGAAGTCGGTTCATCAAGAATAAGAACTTTGCAGTCCATATCAACTGCACGAGCAATTGCAACCATCTGCTGAATGGCAAGCGAGCATGTTCCAAGCTGCTGGTTTGCTTTTGCCGGAATATTCAATCTTTTTAGTATTTCATCTGTTTTTTTCTCTTGAGCACGCCAGTTTACAAAATGATAGTTGCCTCTTCCTATAAAGATGTTTTCTGCAACTGTAAGATTTGGACAAAGTGTAATTTCCTGATATACAGTGCTGATGCCAAGATTCTGTGCATCTTCCGGCGAACGGATTGAAACAGGGCCGTCTTTTCCATCGATACAGATTTCACCTGTGTCTTTTTCATAAACACCTGTCAAACATTTTACCAGTGTTGATTTTCCTGCTCCATTTTCACCCATCAAAGCATGAATTTCACCTTTGCAGAGTGTAAAATCAACATTGTGAAGGGCACGCACTCCCGGAAATTCTTTAGAGATTCCGCGCATGGTTAAAACAACATTGTCATTCATTTATCAAAACCACCTTTTTTGAACTAAAAAAAAGCGGTGCAAAACATGGATAACATATTTTACACCGCATCCATACGCTGTCAGCGTAATGTTATTGTTTAGTCACCAAGACCGTATTTATCGATATCAGCCTGTGTAAGTTTTTTAGCATCAAAGCCTTTTTCAACAGAAATTACTTTCTTTGACTTTACATTGCCTGATTTAATCATGTCGCTGATAACAGCTGCCTGGAATGGTGAACACTGTCCATCATAGTTCCAGTTTCCAGCAAGAAGTTCACGGAGAGCCCATTTGTTGCAGTCAAAGCCCATTACAACTACTTTGCCGTTTACACCGTGTGTAATACCAGCTTCGTCAAGAGCAGCAACAGCACCTTTTGCCATACCGTCGTTTTCTGCATAAATTACGTTGAAATCTTCTTTTGAGTTGATTACAGATTCTACGATTTTCTTTGCTTCAGCTTCGTCCCAAGTTGCTGTCTGCTGAACAACTTTCTTCATTGTTCCTGCAGCAAATTCTTTATCAAGAGCACCTGTACGACCAATCTGAGCATCTGAACCCATTGCACCCTGAATATGAATTACTTTGTATTCTTTAAGTTTGAGTGATTTAAGCCATGCAACAGCTGTTTCACCTTCGTTAGCCATGTCTGAAACAACAGCAGCTTCGTACAAATCTTCGCTTGTGTTGATCATGCGGTCAAACAAGAATACTTTGATTCCAGCTTTTTTTGCATTTTTAAGAACGCCGTCCCAACCGTCTGTTGCAGCAGCAGAAATAAGAAGATAATCTACACCGTCTGTAATGAACTGAGAAGCAGCATTGAGCTGTTCATCGTTTTTAAGGCTGTAGAAAGTCTTTGCTGAATAACCGTTTGCTTCTGTAAATACTTCTTCGAAGTCTTTTACGTTAGCAGCACGATATCCTGATTCTGACGGCGGATTGTTTACGATACCAACTTTAATCAAGCCAGAATCCTTGTTTCCGTTTGCAAATGCACCTGTTGCTAACAACATCAATGCCAAAAGCACAACTAAAATTTTTTTCATGACATCCTCCTTGTAGGATCACTTATTAATATTGCTGGTTTTCATGTTTTGCAGTCCTGCATATAAGCTTAAAAAACTGCAAATGTGTCAACCTTCTTATGATGCCATTTTATGTCTGGAATTATTAAAAGTACATGAATTAAATTACTGTCTTGTTATGAATTTTTATGAATATTTTTGTTTTTTTGCAATTTTTTTTTATTAAATGCTGAAAAATGTACAAATTTTTACGCTAAAAAGTTAAAAAAATACAGACAGTTTTTTCTTTTATTTTCTTAGAAAATTGAAAATATCACAATCTTCCTATATTATTGACACATGAAACTATATATTTCAGACCTTCATTTTTATGATGAACAGCTGCTTTCAAGGCTGGACAACCGCAGCTTTGCAAATGCAAAAGAAATGAATCAACATATGATTGCACAATGGAACAAAAAAGTCTGTGGCGGCGACCAGGTTATTGTTTTGGGCGATTTTTTTGGAACAAAAAATGCAGAAGAAGTAAACTATATTTTAAACAGACTGAATGGCAAAATCTGCCTTATTGAAGGAAACCATGACTGCATCTGGCTTAAAAAAGAAGGAATTAAACTTGGCCGCTTTGAATGGATAAAGCAATATGCAGAATTTGATGATCATGAATACAAAATCATTGCAAGCCATTATCCAGTTTTCTGCTACAATCATCAGCATCTTCGAAAATCAGACGGCAGCCATAAAACTTACATGCTTTACGGGCACGTGCACAACAGTTTTGACGAACAGCTTGTAAATCAATTTCAAAATATCACAAGAAAAACTGTCGTAACAAATGCACAAAACATAACAGGCACAATTCCATGTCACATGATTAACTGTTTCTGCATGTTCAGCGACTATATGCCGCTTTCAATTGAAGAATGGATTGCCGTTGATGAAAAACGGCGGAATAACATCTAGCGCCTGTTTCTTACAGGCTGCGCAATTTTTCAAGCAGCGTCTGCATTGCAAAAAGCGCTGCTTCGCGGCGGACATTGCTCCGGTCGCCCATAAAAAGCTTTGTTGCGCTGCTTAAAGTGCCGTTAACATAAAAGCCAAAACACACGGTTCCAACCGGCTGTGTTTCTGTGCCGCCGGATGGACCTGCAATGCCACTTACAGAAACAGCAGCTTCTGCATTCAGCAGTTTTGCAGCACCTTCTGCCATTTCTCTTGTGCATTCTTCACTTACTGCACTGAATTTTTCAAGCGTTTCGGTTTTTACGCCAAGCACTTTATGTTTAATTTCATTTGTGTAACTGACAACGCCGCCATTTACAACATCAGAAGAACCGGCAATTGCAGTAAGACTTGCAGCAATCATTCCGCCCGTGCATGATTCTGCTGTAGCAATGTGCATTTTTTTCTGACGCAGCAAATCTAAAAGAACCTGTACAAACGGTTTTTCACGTTCATTCATTTATCTGTCCCAGTTTTCTTATAAGTTCAATCAAAGAATCAAGTTTTTGATGTGTAATAAGCGGGTTTAAAAGCGTAAATTTAAGGCACACATTGTTATCACTTACAGTCTGTCCGATTACAACACCATGTTCATGCATAAGCTTTCGGCGAACCTTTTTGTTTATATCGTCGCCGGCTTTTAACCTGAACACAACAGAACTGATTTCTGGTTTTGTAACAACTTCAAAATCTTTGTCTTTACTCAGTTTTTCAAAAAGATAAGCTGCATTTTCCATGCTTGTTGAAATAATCTCGCTCCACTCATCTTTTCCTCTTGTCTGAAAAGCAACCCACACTTTTAATGCATCAAAACGGCGTGTCGTCTGCAAAGATTTATCAACAAGATTTGTGTAGCCGTCTTCTTCGTCTTCCGTGCGGTTAAGATAATCTGCATGAATCGTAAGCGCATCAAATGAAGAACCGTTTTTTACGAGCACGGCACTCGAGCTGATTGAAAGCAGAAACATCTTGTGAAAATCAACAGTAATTGAATTGCATTCTTCAAGCCCGGCAATCCGGTCTTTATATTTTTCTGAAAGTATGACGCCAGAACCATAAGCCGCATCAGCATGAAGCCACATGTTATGCTTGCAGCAAAGCGGTGCAATTTTTTTTACAGGGTCAATTGAGCCAAAGTCTGTTGTGCCGATTGTTGCAACAACAAGAAACGGAATGTTGCCGTTCTTTATGTCTGTTTCAATTAAATTTTCAAGCGCATTTATGTCCATGCGTTTCTGTGCATCAACAGGAACTTTTACGACACTTTCATAGCCAAGCCCAAGAATATGCGCACTTTTTTCCATAGAAAAATGCGATATTTCAGATGTATACATGCGAAGCTTTCTAAAATTTTCAGGGAGTCCGTGCTTTTTTATATCGTAATTCAGCTGTGTATTGCAGAACCAGTCTCTTGCAAGAATAATTGCAGTCTGGTTTGACTGGCTGCCACCGGAAGTAAAGACACCGTCTGCACCATTTTCCGGTTTATAGCCGAACATGCTGCAAAGCTTTTTTATAACTTCAAGTTCAATTTCTGTAGCAACAGGCGACTGGTCCCACGAATCCATTGACTGATTAAATGTAGAAAGAATCAATTCAGACGCAATGTTTTCTATCGTGGCAGGACTATGAAGATGCGCCATATAATCGGTTGATGAAGTGCGCAAAAAATTCGGCAGAATCTGTCTGTTTAATCTTTCAAACACATTCTGCCAACCAAGTCCATATTCCGGCAGAATATCATCAACTTTTATCAGTTCTTTTAATTCCTGTGGAATCGGGCCGGAATATGCCGTGCTGTCTTTAAAAGAAGCTGTTACCGCATCAACAGTCTGCATGATAATGCGGCGGTAAGCTTCTTTTGAAGGCTGTTCATTTGTCAAAAAAAGAGGAAGTTTTTCCACGTTGATTATTTTCCATATTTTTTATTAACAGCAAGAACAACTTCTTCAAAAATGTCCATTGCTTTCTGCAAATCTTCGTCGCTTATATTCAAGGCACAAAGACAGCGCATAACGGCACCGTTACGGCCGCCCTTCTCTACTACAAGTTTTTTTTCAAAGCATTTATGCTGAACTTCTGCAGCAATTTCGCCGCTTGCAGGCAGAGAACCCATAAAATCAGGTTTTGCTCTCGGGTCTACAAATTCTGTGCCGCGCATCAAACCTTTGCCACGAATATCGCCAATAATAGAAACTTTTGCTTTAAGTGCTGTAAGGCGTTCTTCGATATAATTGCCTTTTCTTACAACATCTGCCAGAAATTCTGGTTTTGAAACTTTGTTCATAACGACAGTTCCGGCTTTCATTGCAAGCTGATTTCCACGGAAAGTTCCGGCATGTGCGCCCTGTGTCCATTTATCAAGCTTTTTATTATAGATGACAACAGACAAAGGCTGTGTGCCGCCAATTGCTTTTGAAGCAAGAATTACGTCAGGCACAATTTCTGCATATTCAAATGCAAAGAACCTGCCGCTCCGGCCAATGCCACACTGAATTTCATCAACAATAAGAGGAATATCTAATTCTGCCGTTACACGGCGCACTGTCTGCAGAAATTTTGCAGGAGCAGGAATAACACCGCCTTCACCTTGAATCGGTTCAAGAATAACGGCAGCAGGTTTTGTTATGCCAGATTCTGGGTCTTTGAGCATGCGTTCAAAATATGCACATGCTGCATCAACGCCAGCATCTCCGCCAAGCCCGAACGGACAGCGGTATGAATATGGATATGGGAAAAAATGAACTTCAGGCATTAAGCCGTTCACTTTTGTTTTTGCGTTTAAATTGCCTGTGCAGGCTAAAGCACCATGCCCCATTCCGTGGTAACCGCCACTGAATGCAATAATTGAAGTGCGACCTGTTGCTGTTTTGCACAATTTTAAAGCAGCATCTGTTGCGTCTGTGCCAGAAGGACTGCAAAACTGAATTTTGGCATTATCCTTTAATTCAGGCGGAAGCAAATCAAGCAGAGTATGCACAAACTCGTCTTTTACCGGTGTGGTCAAATCGAGTGTATGCAGCGGTGCATTTGATGTAATCATATCAACCATAGCCTGATTTATTTCAGGATCGTTGTGTCCAAGTGCGAGTGTTCCAGCTCCGCACAAAAAGTCCAGATATTTGTTTCCTTCTACGTCCTCAACCCACGACCCCTGTGCCTTTGCAAGCGCAAACGGAAATTTGCGGGGGTAGCTTCGAGCGTTAGATTCAGTGGAATCCTGTCTGGTAATGTAATACTGATTGGTGCCCTTTTTCTCAAGCATCTACTTTCTCCATTACTGGGGATGAACCAAATCTGTCAACGGCAGTTTTTGTTTTTGATTATTTAATGAATATGCCCGATATTTCTTTTCTGCACAAGCCCTTGTGCAGTTTTTTTACGTAAAATAATGCATTTTTATTATAATCTTTTCGCTTATTTTGCAAAATATGCATAATTCTGCAAATAAACCGATTTTTCTGCAATACAAGTGAAAACACGACACGGAAAACTAGAGAAAACAGTTTTTGGAAAACTAAAAAAAACAGAAACAGGCAAGAAAAAGCTAAAAGATAAGGAGCGGAAAATAAAAATGACAGAACGAGCCAGAAAAGAATACATGGATTACTGCATGATTGTTAATTCCACCAAAGAAGAAGGTCGCACTGAAGCAAAAATTGAAGTTGCAAGAAATATGATTATAGAGGGTGATTCCATAGAAAAAGTCATGCGATGTCTGGGACTATCTTTAGATACAGTACTACATCTTGCAGAAGAAATAAAAACCGAAACCGCTGTGAATTAATCCCGATTTTTGGTTTCGCTTTGGGTTGTGCAACAGACAGAGTGGTTTGGAATTGGTTATTGAAAAGACCTCAAAGAAATTACTTCACTGAAGGAGTTATTTACTTTTATATATTTTACCCCCATGCAATTGCAGAATCATCTTCCTCTATTTTAAAAAGGTCCTTTACAAAATAAATTTTTCCACTTTCATCTATAATTACATTTTTCCCATTTAAAACAGCTTGAGCATATTTTCCACAAAAAAGGTAACAATTTTGAAAAAGCGCTTCAGTAATTATCTTACCAGAATTGGAAATATAACCGTATTTGAGATATGAATCTACTATTTTAGAATAAATGCAAATTCCATTTTCACTGAATTTTGATGTAATATCTATAGATGAATCAAATTCAAATATTTCTTTACCTTTAGGATCAATAATGTACCAACAATTTTCTTTTTTCGCACATCCCACCCCATGCACAAAAGGTTGTACAGCAGAAAAAACAGGTTCTGTTATTATTTCTCCATTCTGATTAATCCATCCCCATTTTTTTTGTTTTTTTAAATCAAACATACCAGCATTGCATATACCTTCATAAGAATAAGATAATGCTGAATATTTAAGAGGAATTATTTCTTTTCCATAAATATCAATCATACCATAATGTGTTTTCATGGACTGTATATTGTTATTATCATTAACAATTATAAACTTTTCTTTTGGAGATGAATTATAACTATAGCCGGGAGGTGCAGATAACAACAAATTATCTTTTGTAAGAAAATAATATTTTCCGTTTTTTTTGACTGTAGCATATTCATCAATAAAGCTATAAGCCTGTTCAAATAAATCGCTAACCAAATTGCCATTATAATCAACAAAAAACCATTTGTGATTAGCGCAGCATAGTATATGATTACAACTTGGTTCATAACAGATATCAGCAATAATTTCTTTTTTTATATGAAATTCTTCATCAATAATAAAAAACTGGCTATTTAATTTTACTACAGCAATACCATCTGCAAAGTTTGTTGCAGAATCATAAATAGGTTTTTGCATTACTTGTAAGTTTTCATCGAGGTAGCCGTATTTTGTACCATATTCTATTGGAAAAGATTCTGCATTTACAAGTAAAAGCCTAAAACAAAAAAATAAAACAATATAAATAAATTTCAAATCTTTAATCATTGTTTCTTATTTTCCTTCTTTTGACACGATTTCAATTTTTAAAAGACGGTTTAAAAGGCGCTGGTTTATTTTGGGTATGAAAAGACAAATCAAATCTACTGTTCCTATAAGCTGAAGAACCGTTATTTCCTTATAAGCGCCATACCAATAGACCAGAAAAATAAAATTTGAAAGCAAAACAAGATATTTGTTTCCGCTGCATCTTATCTTTAAAAGTCTAAAGCCAACAGAAACATAGAATACATTGCAGAATAAGAGATACAGAACCATAACCACATAAGTTAAATTCATAATTCCCGAAAATCTTAACAAATATCCTATTCCAAAAAATAAAAGGGCAGAAAGTATTCCCAATATTATTGTTATAATACAGTCTATTAATAGACCACCACAAAAGTATAATATATTTTTCATTTCTCTCTCCTTTTCTTATTCTTTTACAGTATGTATGCCACAAATTCGATTTTATTAACAGAAAATCTTTTCGTATTTTGCTTTAACCGAAGAATATTCAAAAAGCGAAAACAAATCAATGCGGTTACAAACAGACTTCTATTCAATTTCTGTTTCTGCAGCAAGTTTAAGCTGACCATTTTTCTGCATTGCAGTAAAAACATTTTCTGAACCTGCAAGATGACCGCAACCAACAAAAACAAAAGTAGTTCCGCCATCTTTTATATATTGTGCAATCTTTTTTGCCCATGCTTCGTTGCGAGCCTGCCATAGAAACCTGTTGTACCGTTTTTCATAGTCCGTTTCGGCACTGTTTTTAGAATCATCAATAAGCTGGTCGATTTTTTCATAATCGTTATTGATATAAGCATTGTAAAGATCTGTTATTTCGATTAACGCTTCTGCCTTTTTTTCCGGGTCTAAGAAAATCTGAATTGTTCCAGAAAGTGCTTCAAGCTGATCGTTCCAGTCGCCAAACCTGACTAAATCAAGCTGTGTTTTTAATTCATCTAAACCTGCTGTTTTATAGCCGTTTGCTGCTGCAAGATTTACAAAATAAGTATCAAGCGCTTTATTTGCATCAAGATTCAAACCAGTCAATGTTGATGTAGAAAGTACGGAATTGATGACCCATGGTTCAAATTTAGCAAAATTTTCAAGCATTTCTGCATTTATTGAACCTGCAAGAAAATCATTTTCTTCTTTGGACAAATCGTTTCTAAAATCTCTGTTTGCAGCAACTTTTGCACTTTCAATCATCATTTCAGAAACTTTCTGAATAATTACAGCATAATCATCAGAAGCAATTTCGCCGACCCTGCGGTCAGCACTTAAAAACAGCTTTTCAACTTCTTTTGAAACAACAAGACGTTCATCTCCAACATGAATTGTTCCCTGAAGATAAACTGTTGAAAGATTTCCATTTTTATCTGTTCCAGAAATTTTCCAGAGCATACGTTCCTGTGTTTTAGCAAGCTGAGCTTTTGATACAGTTCCGCTTGTGGCACACGAAACAAAGAGCATGGAAGTAATCAATAATAAAATTACTATCCGCTTAAATTTTTCCATTCGAGTTCTCCATATAAACTATTTTACTTAAAAACAAAAATTGTCTTGTTTTTAAATTGAACCTGAGCATATATACATGAAAACCATTTGTCAAGTTTACACGACAATGTCAATGCAACAAAAGATTTTATCCGAACGGTCAAGGCGGGTTATGTTGATTTTTTTATGAACGTCTTGAAAATGGCGCGGTATCGGTGTATTTTATAGAAGCAGGCTGCATTCTGTGCGGCTGATATATTTTTTCATTTTAGGAAGTGTACCAATGGCATTTATTGATGATTTGCTTAAAAAGGCTAAAGCTGCAAATAAGACAATCGTTCTTTGCGAAGGCGAAGATAAACGCGTTGTTGAAGCAGCTGCAAAAATTGTAAAAGACGGAATTGCAAAGATTATTCTGGTTGGAAATGAAGAAGAATGCAAAAAAGTTGCTCCAGGCGTTGATTTGTCTGGCGTAAAGATTGTTGACCCGGCAACAAGCGCAGATGCTGACAAATATGCAGAACTGCTTTTCAAAGCACGCGAAGGCAAAATCAACAAGAAAACAGGTGCTCCTGAATACGCTGATGTTGCTGCTGCAAAAGCTTATATTCTTAAAGACCGCACAATGTTTGGTGCACTCATTTTGAAAGCAGGCGACGCAGACGGTTTCGTTTCTGGTGCATGCCACTCAACAGCAAATACAATCCGCCCTGGTCTTCAGGTTATCAAAACTGCACCTGGAATTAAGACCGTTTCTTCATGTTTCATCATGGTTGCTCCAGAAGGCGGCAATAAATATGTTCCAGAAGGCGTTGCATTGTTTGCAGACTGCGCACTCTGCATTGAACCAACAGCAGAAGAACTCTGCGACATTGCAGCTGCAACAGCTGACACAGCAAAGAAAATCGGCGGCATTGACCCACGTCTTGCAATGCTTTCTTTCTCAACAAAGGGAAGCGGAAACGACGACAAATATTTGAAATCTGTTCCAAAAATGCAGGAAGCACTCAAAATTACACAGGCTGCACATCCAGAACTGGCAATCGACGGCGAATTCCAGTTTGATGCAGCAGTTGCTCCAGAAGTTGGCGAGCTTAAAGCTCCAGGCAGCAAAGTTGCAGGACATGCAAACGTATTCATCTTCCCTAACATCAACGCAGGTAACATCGGCTACAAAATCTGCCAGCGCATGGGCGGCTGGATGGCAATCGGTCCTGTCTGTCAGGGCTTTGCAAAGCCACTCAACGACTTGTCTCGCGGCTGCAATGTAGACGACATTGTTGCTACAGTAGCTGTTACAGCTTTGCAGGCATAATCTGCTGAAAAGCAAGAAGACAAAAAGGCGCGCTTCAATTTGAACGCGTCTTTTTTTATGCACTTTAAAATTAATGCAGCAGTTTTGCCCATAATATAGCAGCAGAAATTGAAAAGATAAATTCTATAATTAAGGCAAAAATAACAAAAACAGAAAAGCAAAAAAGTAAAAAGAGGAGTTCAAACATTTTCTGTTCAGTTTAAAATACGGTATTTTAAGCTGAATTTCTTGACGCTCATAAATACCGTATTTTAAACGTGGAAGCAGTTTGCTTTAAAATATCGTATTTTAAATGAAAAGAAGTCTTTTTGTGGATAAATACGGTATTTTAAATGAAAAAGAAGTCTTTTTGGAAATAAATACGGTATTTTAAATGAAAAAGACGTCTTTTTGAAAATAAATACGGTATTTTAAATGAAAAAGACATCTTTTTGAGAATAAATACGGTATTTTAAACAAAAAAGAAGTCTTCTCGCAATAAATACCGTATTTTAAACGGAAAAGATCTCCACTTTAAAATACGGTATTTTAAATAAAAACAGACATTCCGCCGTCAGCCTGCTCAAGCGGCACAAGGTTTTCGTCACCGATGTATCTATAGCAAGTGCCGTTGGCAACGCCTGCACCGCTTCGGCCGCTAGAAGCAGATCCCGAACCAAGTTCGGGATGACCTGCTGCAGATTGCTGCACTATAAACTCATTCTTCTGGAATTTCTGTGGATTTTTCTTGTTGTTTTTCTAATGCTTCGTATTCAATTCCAAGTATTTTTTCAAATAAAGAATTTTCTCTTAGAATAAAAATTCTTGTAAAAAAGTTCAGCGCATTAATTATTCCCAAAATTTCTACGAACCTTCCTGATTTTACATTTAATGCAGAAAAATTATTTCCTAAACATACAAAATAAACAGGTGATATAATCAAAAAATTATTTATCAATATTTTTATCTTGTCCAAATCATTATCATTTGACACTTTTATGTTCATGATTTTAAAACCTGAACTTTGCCATAAATAATTAAGGTTAAGACAAAAATATATTGGAAGTATCAGTGTGTTATATATATATGCAGCTGGAAATAAATCTTTTATTACAGCCACGAAACAGAAAAAAATTATAAAAAAGATGACATTAATTGCATTTGCTTTACAAATGGTTAATATTGATATTTCATCCTTTTTAAATTTTTCACTTTTTTTAGTGTCAGTCAAATATATTGCAATAATAATTGGAATTGGCAAGAACCATAAATATGAAAACAAATTTTTATCATATCTAATGATTGGCAATAATAATATTGCTGGCAAAATCGAAATAATAAATTTTTTCATTTTTTCTCTCCTAAATATAATTTGCCTTCTGAATCGTATATAAAATCTGCTTGCATTAATGACAAACAGCAAGTTTCTGCCAGACTGAATCTGGCATATCAATATTTAAAAAAAGCCGGTTCGATTTGAACCGGCTTTATATTTTAGTTGAATGTTGCAATTGTGCGGTTTGTGCGCTCAAGTGCTTTTTCTTTTCCGAGAATTAAAATTGAACCCATCAAAGGCGGAGAAACTCTGCTGCCTGTTACGGCCATTCTTATAGGCATCATAAAATCACCAAGCTTTATGCCGAGATTTTCTGCCATGCTCTTTGCAAGTTCTTCCTGTTTTTCGTGGTCATCAATTTCAAAAAGTTTTGCAATAAATTCCTTTGAAGCTTCAAGAACTTCCTTTGTTTTTGCTTCATCAAGACGCTTTGGAACAATTTCTGCAACAGGTGGAACAGAAACATTTTTGAAAAGGAACCCGACCATTTCAGCAGCATCTGTAAGGAAATGCAGACGTTCTTTGATAAGCGGCATCAACGCCAGAAGCTTTTCGCGGATTTCTTTATCGCTCAAGTTTTCAGCTCCAGCAGCAAGTGCAGAATCTGCAATGCAAAGTTTTCCGTCTTTAAGGGCAATGCCAGAATATTCAGGGCCAACATGAGGAGCCGGGAATTCTTCACTTGCATTAATTGGAATTGCTGCGTCACCTGTGCCTGTAATGAACGGAATTGTTGCTTCAAGAAGTTCTTCGTCGCTCATAAGGCGCATATACTGACCATTGAACCATTCAAGCTTTTTATAGTCAAAAACAGCAGGTGCTTTGTTCAAATGTTCAAGCTTAAACAATTTTTCAAGTTCGCAAAGCTCATACATATCGCGGCCGTCTTCATAAGAACAGCCGAGCATTGCAACATAATTTATCAAAGCTTTTGGAAGATAACCGCGTGCGCGGAATTCGTTTACGCTTGTTGCACCATGTCTTTTTGAAAGCTTCTGTCCGTCTTTTCCCATAACCATAGGAAGATGACAGAAATCAGGATAATCCCAGCCGAATGCCTTGTACATAATTACATGCATTGGTGTTGAAGGAATCCATTCCTGTGCACGCATAACGTGGCTGATTTTCATAAAATGGTCATCAACAATATTTGCAAGGTGATATGTCGGGAAACCGTCTGTTTTAAGCAGAATCGGGTCAGGAGAAACGTCTTCGTTTTTCCATTCAATGTCGCCAAGAAGTGCATCATGGAAACGTGTTTCACCTACCATTGGAACTTTGAGACGGATAACATGCGGTTTGCCTGCATCAAGGTTTGCTTTTACTTCTTCAGGTGTAAGATGACGGCATTCGCGGTCATATCCTGGAGGCATCTTGTTTTTAGTCTGAATCATGCGGATTCTTTCAAGGCGCTCTTCATCGCAGAAACAGTAATAAGCCTGACCCTTTGCAACAAGTTCTTCTGCATATTTTTTATAAATATCAAATCTTTCAGACTGAACATAAGGACCGTATTCGCCGCCTTTTGGACCGCCTTCATCCCATTCAATGCCAAGCCAGGCTAATGTGTCATAAAGATTTTGTACATATTCTTCGCCATAACGTGTGCGGTCTGTGTCTTCAAGTCTAAGAATGAATTTGCCGCCGTTTGCACGTGCGTATAGATAATTAAAAAGTGCAGTTCTAACACCACCAATATGCTGCATTCCTGTTGGAGATGGTGCATAGCGCACTCGGACTTCTTTATCTGCCATAAAAACCTCTTGCTAAAGATGAATTATGGCAATACTTAATTCTTGCCATAATCATATGATACGAGTATTTACTATACAGTTTTTAACAGGTTTTGTGAATATCCCGTTATATTTTTTGCAATTACAGCTGAAAGATTCAATTTGAAAATACTTTTTCAATTTCTGCAATGTACATTTCGTGAATGTCGTCTTTCCAGAATGCATTGCGAAGCTGTTCGTCTTTAAGGCTGTCTTTATTCATTGGCTGCGAATATAATTTTCTGCAGACAAGCACAAGGCGGCTTTCTTTGAACCAGACAGTACCTTCGCCTTTTTCTACAGAAAAACCGCAGGCTGCAACTTTGTCTTCGTTGCGTCCGCTTTTGCTGCCGCAATAATTAAGCTGCTTTCTAAAAGAGTCGTCCATTATGCAGATAGAAAATTTTTCGCCTGAATCTATAAACTCTTTTGTAAAACGCGACGGGCGTATATAAACAGTCGCAACATTTTTTCCCCACATAATGCCAAGACCGCCCCAGCTTGCAGTCATCATGTTTGTTCTGCCGTCTTTTTCGGCAGTAATAAGCATCCAGTCTTTTCCAATCAATTTAAATGGGTTTTCATTCCATTCTTCAATCTTTATTTCTTTCATAAAACCAATATACATCTTTTTTGCATTGAAATAAAGAAACCTGTGCAAATTCGTATATATCTTAAAAAATCTGTTCTTTACAAAATGAAAAAATGAATGTATTGTTCATTATACTTTTCATACTAAAAATGCAGAATAGAAATTATTCTAATCTGCCAACAGTGTTTTACAGGAGCTGATATGAGCGGAAAAAGATTAAGAAAATCAAATGACAAAAAACTTTGCGGTGTCTGCGGCGGCATTGCAGAATATCTTGATATGGATCCAACAATCGTCCGCATTATATGGCTTGTTTTGGTTCTTTGCGCCGGCACAGGACTTCTTGCATATCTTATTGCAGCATTATTAATGCCAAATTCATAAATAAACAGGGGAATGACTAAAAGATTTACAATATGTAACTTATCAGTCATTCCTTTAATAAAACTGCACAAAAATCCATAAATGAAAATTGACTCGTTATTTCAAGTCGGTTACAAAATCATTCAAGATGAAACTCAATTCTGCTTTGGAATAGATGCAGTGCTTTTAGCAGATTTTGCATCAAAAAAAATACGCAGAAATTCAAAAGTCATTGATTTATGCACCGGTAACGGCATTATTCCGCTGCTCGTCCACGGAACGGCAAAACCAGCTGAAATTGCTGCCGTTGAAATACAGAAAAATGCAGCTTTACTTGCGCAGCAGTCTGTAGAATTAAATTCTTTAGAAACAAAAATCAAAATCATTAACAACGATATAAAAAACGTTTCTGCATTATTTGCAAAATACAGTTTTGATTTTGTAATATGCAACCCGCCTTATGCAAAAGCCATGCACGGCAAAGAAAGCCCGACCAGTGCCAAAGCCATTGCAAGACACGAAATTTTATGCACACTGCAGGACGTTATAAAAAGTGCAGAATATCTTTTAAAACCAAACGGACATTTTTTTATGATACACAGACCGGAAAGGCTCACTGAAATAATCGTCTGTTTAAACAAATTCAAAATGGAAGCCTCTGCAATGCGCTTTGTACAGTCAACGCCAGAAAGTACACCTTCGATGGTTTTGATAGAAGCGCGCAAAAACATAAAGCCAAATCTAAAAGTAGAACCGTCTTTAGTCATTTATAAAGAACAAGGCATTTACACAGATGAAGTTCAGGCAATTTATTCGGGCAGTCATTCCTTTAATGCTTAAATTGCTATATTCTAAACACGCTGCCTGTTTAAACACTCAATTGAAACTGCGCACAGTCGTGCGCTAAAAGCAAAAGCAAAATTTAAGGAAGTTATATGAACATAAAAGCCGTAATTTTTGACATGGACGGTGTAATTCTCGATTCCGAATCAATCTGTGACAGAACATGGAAACTTGCGCTTGAAGAAGCCGGTTTAAAAGATGATAAAGACGCAATAAACAAATGCAGAGGCACAAATCTAAAAGACACTTATAAAATTCTTTATGAACTTTACGGTCATGATTTTCCTGCAGAAAAATTTATGAAGCGTTCTTCTGAACTGTTTCATCAGATTGAAAACACAAATGGAATTCCACTTATGCCCTATGCAAAAGAGATTCTTGAATATCTAAAACCGAAATACAAGCTTGCACTTGCATCTTCTACAAGAAAAGCTTCTGTGTGCAGGCAGCTTGAAAAGGCCGGCCTAATCGGCTATTTTGAAACGCTTACAACAGGCGACATGGTTGAACACAGCAAACCAGATCCTGAAATTTACAGGATTTCGTGCAAATCCATCGGATTAAAACCCGAAGAATGTGCAGCAATCGAAGACAGCCCGAATGGCATAAAAAGCGCATTTGCTGCAGGCCTTGCCGCAGTTATGGTGCCAGACAAAGTCGAACCGACAGCAGAACTTCTGCCTTTAATCTGGAAAGTATGCAAAAATTTAAAAGATGTTGAAACAATTCTGTAAACAACTTTGTTAATCTATAAAACACACAATCTTATCTGGAGAAAATATGAAAAAAATAACCGCTTCTATTTTGTTTTTTCTGTTTATTTCACTTAATTTTTTATCTGCAGAACAAAAAACATATATAAATAAAGAAAAAGGCTACAATGTCATTGCAGAAGTAAACTTCGTCGGCACAGACATTCCAAATGACAAAATTGAAGAATATCGTGCAACTCTTGCAGACTGGAATGCAGACACAGGGCTTTCGACTAAAAAGGTTCAAAAAATTTCAAAAGAAGTAAGCTGGGGCTTAAAAAAAGCACTTGCGGACGTAAAAGCAAAAAACGGTCAGACATATGTAATCAGAATTACGCCGGTACCAGAAGATTCAAAACCTGTTTTTTATTTTATAACAGCCTTGATAACAGTAAAAAACAACAAATATGAATTCTGGGATGTTTATGAAACATATGTTTCTTTTGAAAATCAGGCAGAAACAGACAGTCATGAAGACGGCGTTTATTCAAGCCCAGATTTAGGCTATAAAGGCAGAGCTTCGGCAACGCTTGCAGGCAAAAACCTTACAAAAGAATCAATTGAAAACGTAAAAAATCAAATGCTGGACATTTCAAAGAAAAACGGCCGAACTTCAGTTGAAATGCAAAATCTTACAAAAGAAGAAAACTGGCTTTTAAATCAGGCATTAATCAGACACAACCTTAGCAAAGGCGAAACTTACATCGTGTCAATTATTCCAGAACCCAAAAATTATCAGGCAGAAATTTATACACTTACAGTAATTTTGACCATAACAGACGTTGACAATAAAATGGGCATTTATTCATACAATTTTAAAGCATACAAACAGATGTAACTGGCACAAAATTAAACAGCCATTGAAAACAGATTTGTAAAACACAGAATTAATCTGCGTTTTACAAATTGAAGGGCTTTTGCTGATGACAGAATCAATATTATAAAAGTATAATTAGATATGTATCTTTCGTGGGCAAGATTTATTTTTCAATCTAATTATTCATCTTTTATTTTAATATTCTTTTTAATAGTTTTTATAAAAACCAACCGCACATTTTCACATGAAAGCACCGCCAAATTTATAATTTCGCTAGTTTTAAGCATGATTCTTGTTGTATCTGACAACACAAGATATTACACGTCACATCTATCTGCTCCAAACATATTCAGATATTTATCTGCTGCCATCGGTTATTCAATAAGACCGGCAATTATGCTTGTATTAACATACATTGCTGCAAGACATTACAAAACCCAAAACTGGATCATCTGCCTGCCAGTCTGCATCAATGCAGCAATTTCTTTTTTAAGCTGCTTTGGCCCGACAAAAGGAATCATGTTTTATTTTGATTCTTCCAACGTGTTTCAACGCGGAATATTTTCATACATACCTTATATTACATGTTTATTCTATAGTTTTCTTTTTATTTATTATTCTATAAAGAGTTATCGTTTTAATGCTTACGAAACTGTCGTAGTTTCACTTATTAACATTGCCGGCTTTATATCTGCCCTCATTGAATCAATTGCAAAAATGGATCTTATTCTTGCACAGACAATGATTATCGGAATTATCTTTTATTATCTGTTTTTAAACGTGCAGGTTTACAAAAGAGATACACTTACTCAATTTGAAAATCGAAGATGCTTTTATCTTGATTTAAACCGGCATTTAAACCAGACAATAATTATTGTAGAAATGGATTTAAACAATCTGAAATATTATAACGACACTTTCGGACACAGCGCAGGCGACAAGGCACTTGTAACTGTTGCAGACTGCATGAGAAAAATTTTTACAAAAAGCGCTGCACTTTACCGTTTTGGCGGAGACGAATTTATGGCTGTGTTTTTTAAGAAAAATTTAGAAGAAGTTACAAATATCGTTGCTTTGTTTCAGAAAGAACTTGAAAAAACAGAATATCGTGTTGCCTGCGGCATAGAAGAACTAAAGCCAAAAGATAATGTTGACAGTGTTGTTTCAAACCTTGATAAAAAAATGTACGAAAACAAAGCACTGCTAAAACAAGCAGCTAAATGATTCCGAACAGTTCATGTTCCGCAAAGAAAATTTTCTAGCGGAAAGTAACACGGAAAATACAGCAGGAATCGCCGCTCAAAATTGTTTTTTTGCGTTCCACACTTACATTGCCCTTCCCTAAAAGAGTTTCCCAGATATAAAGCAGATTCTGCCGAGAACATTCGCATTGAAGAGGCGTACTTATATATTTATTATTTACAAGTTCACAGCGGCAATGTGTATACATTACATCAAAGCTTTTTCCAGACGGCACTCCAGATTCATCAACAGGCTCATAAATAATATCAGGAGCAAGCTTTTCATGCACAAGCCGAATGCACGCAGTTATGTTTCCACTTGATGCTTTCCATGCATCCTGATAAATCTGCATAACATAAGAATCGGCACAGGCTTTTCCACAATGAGCCATAAGCTTCTGGCGTTCTGGCAAAACTAACACATCAAGATAATCTGAAAAGCCGGAAAACCAATAATCAAGAAACTGTTTTTGCTTTTGTTTTGCCATTTCTCACTCCAAATTTTATGCAGACAAACAAAATTGAATTCGATTAATACTGTTTCAGTAAAAACTGCTAACGAACGAATTTCGGCACAGAACATCGAGAGATATCGTTTTTTCTCATAAGTTATCACCGTCGGGTTTTATCCCATTTTATACGACCAAAAGTCAGGACATAAAACAATTCGCACGAATCAAATGATGTTTACACATACTACAACGTTGAACACTTTTCTTCAAGAAAACAATGTAATAAAAAACAGCAAAATAATTTAATATTACATTGTTTCTATCTTTTTACAGTACAAGACAGATTAAATATCCGCAGTGCATTCCAAACTAAAAGCAAGAAGAATAAACGCACTGCAGAAATTTCACTTTAAAAATGAATTTTTATGCACAATCTTTAGTTTTCATCTTTTGTTTTAAGAACAGCAAGAAACGCACTTTGTGGCAATTCAACTTCACCAATCATCTTCATGCGTTTTTTTCCTTCTTTCTGTTTTTCAAGCAGCTTTCTCTTGCGCGTAACATCTCCACCATAACATTTTGCAAGAACATCTTTGCGCACAGGGTTGACTGTTTCGCGGGCAATAATCTGACTGCCAATTGCACCTTGAATTGCAATCTTGAACTGGTGGCGGCTTATTTCATCTTTAAGCATTTCGCAAACATGCCGTGCCCTGTCGTAAGCATTTCCTTTATATGCAAGCTGAGAAAGCGCATCAACAGGTTTGCCATTAATAAGAATATCGATTTTTACAAGTTCAGTCGGTCTGTAACCAATTATGTCATAGTCAAAAGAAGCATAACCGCGGCTGTAGCTTTTCAGCCTGTCATAAAAATCAAAAAGCACTTCAGAAAGCGGCATTTCATAAGTCAACTCAACGCGTTTTGTATCAAGATACTGCATGTTTGTCTGAACACCACGTTTTTCTGTACAAAGCGCAATAATGCTTCCAAGATATGTAGCAGGAGAAATAATCGAAGCTTTTATAAAAGGTTCTTTTGCAGATTCAATGCGGCTCTGTTCCGGGTAATCTGCAGGATTATCAATAAAAAGCTCGTCACCGTTAGTCATTGTAACGCAATAACGTACAGACGGAGCAGTAAAAATTACAGCCTGGTCAAAATCCCTTTCAAGACGCTCCTGCACAACTTCAAGATGCAGAAGACCTAAAAAGCCGCATCTAAAACCATGTCCCAAAGCAATCGAAGAATCTTTTTCATAGATAAGGCTTGCATCATTCAGCTTCAATTTTTCCATGCTGTCACGCAGCTCATCATAATCATTTGTGTCCATTGGATAAATTGAAGAAAATACAACAGGCTTTACTTCCTTGAATCCAGCAAGTGGTTCTTCTGCAGGGTCATCACTCGATGTAACTGTGTCGCCGACACGAACATCAGAAACTGTTTTAATTCCGGCAATAAAATAACCTACGCTGCCTTCGTTTATTTCTCCTGTCGGTTCAAGCTTAATTTTGAAAATTCCACAGTCTTCAATTTTATATTCTGAACCGCTGCTCATAAAACGGATTGTCTGACCAGTTTTTAAAGAACCGCCAAAAACACGCACATGAACAACAACGCCACGATATGGATCATAGTGGCAGTCAAAAATCAATGCACGAGTTTTTTTTGTTTCGTCTGGTTCTGGTGCTGGAATGCGTGTAACAATTGCTTCAAAAAGCTCGTCAACGCCGGTTCCCTGTTTTGCAGAAACAAGCACTGCTGTTTCTGGGTCTAAACCAAGGTCATGTTCAATCTGCTGTTTTACAGCCGGAATGTCGGCAGACGGCAAATCAATTTTATTAATAACAGGAACAATTTCAAGATCGTGTTCAAGTGCAAGATACATATTTGACAATGTCTGCGACTCAATGCCCTGTGCTGCATCAATTAAAAGCAATGCACCTTCGCAAGATGCAATAGCACGCGAAACTTCATAAGAAAAATCTACATGTCCCGGTGTGTCAACAAAATTCAGCTCATAAGTCTTGCCGTCTTTTGCAGTATACGGAATTGTAACAGCCTGACTTTTTATCGTAATACCGCGTTCTCTTTCAATGTCCATTGAATCAAGAATCTGGTTTTGAAACTGACGGTCGTCAATTATTTTTGCCTTTTGAATAAGACGATCCGCAAGCGTAGACTTGCCATGATCAATGTGTGCAACTATACAGAAATTTCGAATAAGAGATAAATCCATTTGCCTATGATATTAAAAATAAGCAGGACTGTCTAGTTCGTTAGCTAAACCGATAAAAATATCTATAAAACCGCTCTTTCGTTTTTTTGCATAGATTTCAGCTGTAACATAGCCTTCTTTTTCATAAACTTTAAATTTAGAAACCTGAATTTTATCGCCAGAAGAAAAACCATTTTCATCTGCAATGCTGTTTGGAATTACATTATCTACATAATAATTTTTCTTTCCAAGAGAATCACTGATAGGTTTAAGCTGCATTCCAAAAATCGGCAGAAAATAGTTTTCCATCGTATCCCGCTGATACACTTCATTTGAAGGATATTCAGGGCGAACTTGCGTATATACAACACGCTTTACTTTATTGCCGTTCTTGTTTATGCACTCAAGAGCAATAATCGAATCTGAATATTTGCACAAAAGCTGATTCTGATACTCATCAAGCGTTTTGATTTTTGCACCGTCAATGGCAGTAATAACATCTCCGCTCTTTATGCCAGATCTTGCAGCTGGGCTTCCCGGCATAACATAAAGCACTTCAAGTCCTGCATCCTGATAATAATCATCTTTTTTGGTTTTACCGTAAGCACCAATCCATAAATGATTTATTTTTCCACCGGCATAAAGTCTTGGCAAAATCTTTTTCAAATGTTCAACAGGAATGGCAAAATTCAAACCTTCATAATCGAGCATTCCTGCAAAAACAATTCCCTGCACTTTTCCGTCTGGTGCAATAAGCGGTCCGCCAGAGTTGCCCGAATTGATTGCTGCATCAATTTGAAGAACATTTGTTGTTGCAAGCAGAGGACGCCCTGTTGCAGAAATAATTCCAGAAGTCAAAGTTTTATCAAGACCAACCGGCGAACCGATTGCATAGATTTTGTCGCCGACATCAAGATCTTCTGAAGAACCAAGTGAAAAAACATACGGCGGAGTAATTTCTGTTTTTATCAATGCCAGATCAAGCATTTTATCATAACCGACAACTTTTGCCGGAATGCGCTGTTCAGGGTCGTCTGCAAGTGTAATATAAAGCCGAGAATATCCTTCGTATTCAGGGTTGACCATATTTTCTATGACATGATGATTTGTAATAAGATAACCGCGTGAATCAATAAAAAAGCCGGAACCAAGCACTTTGTTTGCATAACCGGCTCCACCCTCAACTTTAAAGCCTAAATCAACCCAGACAGTCACTGTACCACGGATAAACTGAGACATCTTTGTTACTGTCTGCGATTTTGCACCATCAAGAGAAACTGCCGAAAGCAGTTTATTTTCAATTTTTTCTAATGTCCATGATGTTTCTGCAAGTTTTTTAACGGAACATGCATTCAATGCATTATAAACACGCATAGCAGAAGCCCAGTCCTCTTTTTCTACAGATGCATTAAACAAAGAAAAAGCTGCATTCTGTGCTTCCATACAAATTTTCATAACATCAGAATCTTCTGGAGAAGTGCTGTATAAAAGATATGCAAGCCATAAAGCCACAACAGGATTTTTATTAATCTGTTTTTTTATATTTTCAATATCCCTGTTTTTTTTGCCTGCATCTTGATAAGGAACCGGTTGATTCTTGACAGGTTTTGCTTTGTTTTTATCGTTTTCTGAAGCACCAGAAGCACACACATTGTGCAGCATAAAAACAAAGCAGCATGTACAAATAAACCACCTGATTTTACTTATCAACACTCTTTTCAACATCAAAAACTTCCCCAAAATAATAATCACCGATATGCACTGCAAGCAACCTCTTGCCTTCAATTAAATCCAAGATAGAAACACCTGGATCAGGTGAAAGGTTAAAATAATTTATCAATTGCTGTGAAATATCATAGCTTTGGGCTTCTTCAATCCAGAAAAGATTTGCAAAAAATTCATCTTGAATGACAGCCTGTTCCCCTAAAGGTGAAATAATTGCAACAGGAATTCCTTTTGAATTTTTTATAGTTATTTCTTCTTTTGTTACAGGATGAATAAACTGGTCAATCTGGCTGTCAGCACGAATAATTGAACGGATATCCCATGCACCATCTGGTTCCAAATCCCATGAAATTACACGTTCACCGGCACCAAGAAATTCAATAGTTGAGTCTGAACGACCGTCTTTATTGGTGTCATGAATCATTCTTGTACGATAAGTGCCGATAAGCGAATCTTGTGCGCCAAACAAATCTTTACAGAGTTTCTGCTGTTCAAGCGTGCTTAAATATTGCCCCACTTTATACGGATTGCATTCATATGTTTCTGTAAGTTCAAAGAAACCATCATCATCAACGTCAACCGTACGGAACTGCAGTTTGCCATCTTCAAAAAAGCCATAAGCATATGGAACGTTTTTCTGATAATAAACAGCAGTCTGTGGCACACCATCAAGCAAAGAAAATCTTATGCTTCCTTCTTCTCTTTCCTGTGTAGCAATCGTCATGCTGCTTGCAAATGCACGGATAACATTTTCCTGAGGAAGAGCAACCTTTTCTTTTGGACTTGGAATAAAAAATTTAATTCCAAGATTTTCAAACGGAGCCATAACGATGTTCAAAGGTGTCCACATTGTGGAATCTGCCGTAAGTTCATAAACAACGCCTGAATTATTATCAGAAACGCGGTTCATAGACGGATAAATACCATAATCAATTGTCAGATTTCTTTCTGAAAGTGCAAGACTGAAAGGCACACCAAAATCACAGAAAGCCTGCCAGCTTGAAAGTCCATCTTGATTTGCATCATATCTTATAAATGAAGCACGACCACGTTTATATTCTGCAGCCAAATCAGTAATGCCGTCATGGTTTGTGTCAAAAATAAGCACACCGGCAAAAGCGCCGAGCCACTCTTTTGCTTTTGTTTTTACTTCCGGATCTTTCAGCAAAGAAACAAATTCACGAAGATATTCGTAATTTAAGCCTTTTTCTGCAAAACCAACCATAAGTTCAAATGCAGTATTATCTGAAATAATTCCATATTTAAGCGAAAGAACAGTATGCTGCTCATCTGCAAGACCTTGTGCTGCATATGCTTTTAACAGCCTGTTTCTTTCTTCATCAGAAGTTGAATAATTAGCAGCCTGAACAAGAATTTCTGGAAATTTCCCAGACCAAAGTGTATGTGTTTTCAGCAAAGAAGCAGCATAAATTGCAACTTCTCTGCTTGATGTATTTCTTCGTTCACGTTCCAAAAACAAAAGCTGAAACCTGCCGTCATCCGGATAAAGTGTTTTTGCATTGCGCACAACTTTTCTGGCTTCTGCAAGGTTGCCTGAACGATAATAATCTTTTGCACGCACAAAATCTGCATCATTAGAAATTAATTTTGGTTCTGTATCAAGAATTGACAGTGAATCACGCCACTCACAAGTATCAGAAAGTAAATCTGCATAAAGAAGACGGGCTTTGTCAGTACTGTCCTGAATCCAATTCGGTTCGTTTAAAGCTGTTGCAACATAAGAGATTATTTCAAATTTCGGACGGTTCAACTCAACAGCAGATTCTGCACACAAAAGCCACAAGTCTGGAATATGATTGTCATAAGACACACCTAAAGAAGCTTTTTCAAAAACATCCAACCAGTGATTCTGCGCTTTTGCATCTTTACTCTGATCAAGACAAATAAGGGCAGTACGGCGATTTGCTGCTTCCGGACGCGGTTCTGCATTTTTATTTGACTGTGCCTTTTGAGCCGAAACCGGTATAATGGCGAAAAACACAAAAATACATAAAGCAACAACATAAGCTATTTTTACAGGTTTTAACGTCATATTCTTCCTCCGTTGTTATCAACAACAAGCTGCAAGAAAACTTTTTTGTTTTCTCAAAAACTTAAATCTGATTAATTCAAATCATTACCGGCATCTAAAAATTGTTTTAAGATGCCTGCGATTTTTTTCGTAACATCACAAGTTAAAAAATCACATTTATTGCGGCTATAAACTTTGCAGTTTTAAAGCCTTTTTTATAAACAACTCTGAAATTTCTTTTAATTTCAGACATTTACGGCTATTTTTTACCGTTCTTTTCTGAATCATCTGATTCATCTTCTTGAGAGAAAAGCAAATCTTTCTGAAGCTCTTTCTCTTTATCTTTGGCTTTTGCCTTAGGTTTTGCAGCAGCCTTTCTTTTTTGTTTTCTTTCTTTTGTTGCCTTGTCAAGCAAAAAGCCTGTTTCTGGAATTGCATCAGGCCGTTCTCTTACAGGCTCAATGTGAAGCAGTGCACGAATTTCTGCATCGCTCAAAGTTTCATATTCAAGCAGGGCAGCACTCAATGTATCAAGTTCATTTCTGTGCATTGTAAGAATGTCAACTGCGCGTTTTTTTGCTTCATCAAGCAATCGCCTTACAGCTTCATCAATACGTTTTGCCGTTTCTTCTGAATAATCTTTATGGCGGGCAATTTCTTTTCCCATAAAAATCGGTTCATCTTCCTGGCCATAGCATACGGCACCAACTTCTTCAGACATTCCCCATTCGCAAACCATTCTATGCGCAAGGTTTGTTGCCTGCTGAATATCGTTCTGTGTTCCAGTTGTCGTGTCATTATAAACAACAGATTCTGCAGCATAACCGCCAAACATTATTACAAGTTCATCAAGAAGAGCACTTCTTGACTGCGAATGCTTATCTTCATCAGGCAAACCGATTGTAAGTCCCAATGCACGGCCACGTGGAATAATTGTTACTTTATGAAGCGGTGTTGCATTTTCGAGGAAATAATATGGCAAAGCATGACCTGCTTCGTGACAAGCAGTCATTGCACGCTCTTTCTGCGGAAGTATCATTGATTTGCGTGCTGTACCCATAAGGATTTTATCGCGTGCTTCTTCAAAATCTTCGTTATCAACATGCGATTTTGATTTTCTTGCAGCAAAAAGAGCAGCCTCATTTACCATATTTGCAAGATCTGCACCGCTCATTCCAGGTGTTGCACGCGCAAATTTTCTTAAATCAACATCTGAGTCAAGCTGAATTTTTTTAGTATGTACTGCAAGAATTGCTTCGCGCTCTTTTATATCCGGCAGAGAAACCACAACCTGACGGTCAAATCTTCCAGGTCTAAGCAATGCAGGATCAAGCACGTCAGGGCGGTTTGTTGCAGCAAGCACGATAATTCCATCTTTACCTTCAAAACCATCCATTTCAACGAGCAGCTGGTTTAAAGTCTGTTCACGTTCATCGTGTCCGCCGCCAAAACCTGCACCTCTTGCACGGCCGACTGCATCAATTTCATCAATAAAAATTATACATGGCGAAAGGCGTCGGCCCTGCTCAAAAAGATCACGGACACGGCTTGCACCGACACCAACAAACATTTCAACAAAGTCACTTCCGGAAATATGCAGAAAATTTACACCGGCTTCGCCTGCAACTGCACGTGCAAGCAATGTTTTTCCTGTTCCAGGACTTCCAACTAAAAGCACTCCTGTAGGAATTTTGGCACCCATTGAAATAAATTTAAGCGGTGCTTTTAGAAAATCTACAATTTCCGCAAGTTCATGCTTCGCTTCTTCCTGTCCTGCAACATCAGAAAATAATATTTTCTTTGAACCGTCATAATGTCTTGCACGGCTCCTTCCAAACTGCATGCTCCGCATGTTCTGTCTTGAATTCTGTCTGTACAAAAACCAGACCATAAGAAACATAAAAACAAGAGGAAGAATTTCAAGAATATAGCTAAAAAAATTACGTTCCCTGTTTTTTCCGCTGATGCTGACATTATAAACTTTAAGCAGCGGCATAAGCTCTGCATCTGAATATGGAATGAACGTTGAAAAATTTCCGTAAAGATTTGTTCCCTTTGCGTAGGTTCCAAAAATATGCTGGTTATCAATAATAACGACAGCTTCAACTTGATTTTTTTTGACTGCATTAAGAAAATCTGAATAAGACAGGCTTACAGCTTTTGGTTTCTGCATGGAACCAAATATCAGACAGCATATAAGTGCAAGAATCAATAAAAAGCATAAAATTGGACCTAGAAAACTAGGAAGAGAAGGTTTTTTTTTATCAGGGCTTATTTCGCTCATATTTTCCTCATAGAAATATACACACCACGGCTTTCATCTTGCAGATTAACCAGCCAGTCTTTATAGCCGCACCATGCAGCCATGACAGCACAGACAGTATTCTGCGTTTCAACAACAGGAATGTCATCACGTAACGATTCCGGAACTTTCCAATCAGAAAAAATTCTTGAAAGTTTTTTTAAAGAGCCGTCTGCGCTTCTTATCTTATCGGCAGATTGTCTGTTTCTAATCACTAAAGGAAAAGCAAAAGGTCCAAATGATTCATCATTTTTATGTTCGCTTACATCAATTTGAAAACCTTGAGGAAAAACATAATGACCGCAGCTGGTTATCAGCATGTAAAAACCATGTTCAAGGCAAGAATTCTGTGCAAGTACATTTTTTGCTTCGGTTTTAGATTCTGAAATATCTAAACCTATAACAAGATTCTGCCCTTCAGACTTAACACAAATGCCGTATGCATTCATTTTTAACGAAAGTGCACACTCTTTTAAAGCTGCATATGGCACACGGCAATTTACACCGACAGACAAAAAAGCACTGCATAAAACCTGAATGCGGCTGCCTGTATCAAGATTTTTAAAATCGTTCAAATTTACAGAAACTTCCGTATTGCTTTTTTTTTCGATCTGCACGGCACTTGCAGCAGCCCTTAATGCCGGCGCAAAATCCTGCATTTTTTCTGCACCATGCAGAACACCTGTCTGCCAGCCAGAAAAATGTTCGTCCAAAAAAGGCACAAGACAATTTCTGATTTTATTCCGGAAATATACGTTTTCGCTGTTTGTTGCATCAATTCTGAAAGGTACATTGTTTTTTTCTGCATATGCAAGAATTTCTTTTCGCTGCACGTTAAGCAACGGACGAAAAAAAATGCCGCGTTCTTCAAGAATTCCACCGGAACTTAATGGAGACGCGCCCTGTAAAAAACGCTGCACAAGAGTTTCAATCGCATCGTTCTGGTTGTGCGCAGTGCAAAAAACATCCAGATCATAATGTTCAGCAAAATTTTCAAAAGCATTGTAACGCAAAAACCGTGCAGCTTCTTCATGGCCGCGCCCACGTTCTTCTGCAGTTCCGGCAATAAGTCCAGGTTCAAAAGTCTGTTTTTCAGCAGAAATTTTCAGCAACGGTGTTTCTGCTTTTTTTGCTTTAACCCAATTAAGCACAAAATCTGAATCAGCAGCACTTACACCACCCTGCCGCATATTATGGTCGATTGTCAGCACAAAAAGCTGCATGCCGCTGTCCGGATTTTTTTCGCAAAGGCTGCACAAAAAAGACAGCAGAACCATTGAATCAGGACCACCCGAAACACCGACACCTATCCGTTTTATGCCAAGTTCAGCCCATTTCTTTACTAATGTTTTTTTCAAGATATCAAATGTTTCAGATTTCATATTATTCAACGAATATAAAGGCACGATTAAAAGACAAAAAAAAAGATATTCTAAAAACTTTTAGCCTTCAGAATATCTTTTATAAACTTACTAAAGTAAAAAACTAGTTTCTGTCAATTACTGAATGTTACGAACACGAGCAATAACTGCTTCGCTGTCAGAAACAACTTTTACACCTTTTGGAAGGTTAATGTCTTTTACAGCCATTGATGCACCCATTTTCAAATCAGTAACATCAACAACAAGACGAACCGGCAAATCTTTTGGGAGACATTCGATTACAATTTCTTTTGTACCAAGTTCAAAGAAACCACCTTCACGAACACCTATCGGGCTTCCTGAAACCTGTACTTTGATTGTTGCTTTAAGTACTTTTGATTCATCAATAACATGAAAATCAACATGAAGATTCTTGTCAGCTTTGATATCATATTCAGTGTCTTTAATAAAAGCCAATGATTTCTTGCCATTAACATCAAGTGTAATCAATGTTGTTGGTGTTGCAACTTTCCACAATTTTGTAAATTCAAGTTCATCGATATCAAGCATTGTTGCTTCGCCTTTAGAATTATACATAACAGCAGGCAAGCGACCTGCACTGCGAAGCTTCTTTGCAACGGCTTTTCCGCTTTCTTTGCGCTCTTTTGCAGCCAAAACTAAATTATCCATTTCAGGAACTCCTTATTCTCCAGCATCTCTGCACAATTTTTTACACAGGAACTAAATCACATTCCTTATATTCACTGGGATGGCAGGATTCGAACCTGCGAAATGACGGCACCAAAAGCCGTTGTCTTACCACTTGACGACATCCCAATAATGCAGCTAGTGCATTTTTTTTATACCTTCTGGCCTAACCAGTAAGTTCAAAACTAAAACAGCTACTCATCTTCGTATGCTACGGTTTCTTCAAAATTACCTTTAGCATACTCTTCTAGAATCTTGTCTTGCAATTCAGTTCGAAATTCAGGACTGATTGGATGAGCCACATCTTTGTAGTCACCAGTTCTTGTCTTTCTACTTGGCATTGCAATGAATAATCCAGTCTTGCCTTCAATAACTTTTACGTTATGAACGACAAAACAATCATCAAAAGTTACGGTCACGTAAGCTTTGAGTTTTCCCTCAGAAGCAACTTTTCTGATACGGATTTCGGTGATTTGCATTTGATTGCTCCTTATATAACAATATCTGAACAATTCGCGTTAAAATGCATCACATAAATAGCAACGCTTAAAACACGAAGCAAGCCTGTTATACGCGCCTTGAGCTTTCTCTTGAGTCTCAAAGACCCCGAATACAGTTGAGCCCGATCCCGTCATATCAACGAAATCTGCTCCAGAAGCTGTAACTACAGCCAAAGCTTCTCGAATCTCAGTATATTTACTAACCAGCGGTTCTGTAAAACTATTTGCAAAGTTCCATTCACCCACAGGTTTTCTATAAATACCCTCAAGATCCTTAAGCAGAGGCCAACTCACTTTTGAAACTGAACCATTCATGTTCCACTCATCAACAAGAGCATACGCTTCTTTTGTTGAGCTATGAACATCCGGACAAATTATTACAAAATATAGATCTCTTCGACCATCAAACGGCCGAACAACTTCGCCACGTCCACTTACAACAGCACAGTCGCCGTATAAAAAAAACGGAACATCACTGCCTATTTTTTCAGCAATTTTTATAAGCTCCGTCTGGGAAACATCTGCTGAAAACAAAGAATTAAGTGCACGAAGCATAGCAGCTGCATCAGAAGAACCACCACCCATTCCAGCGCCACTTGGAATGCGCTTGACCAAATCAACTGAAACACCTGTTTGAATCTTTGCAGCCTCAGCAAAAAGTGTATATGCTTTTTTTACTGTGTTTTCCTCTGGCAGCTCCATTCCTTGAACACGAAGCGAAAAACCAGCAGATTCAGAACGCGAAACAGTCAATTCATCACATAAACGAATCTTCTGAAATATGCTTTCTATGTTATGAAATCCATCTTCTCTTTTAGGAAGAACCTTTAAAGTCAAATTGAGCTTTGCAGGCGCAAGTTCAAAAACATTAGACAACATATCGTGGCTATTATACTAAAAACTTGGAGTTTGTCAAATGCTTAAATGTCTTTTCTTCAAAGAAAAATGCAGATTTTTTATAAAAAAACATAAAAATGATTGTTTCAAAAAAAACGCACATTTTTTTACTTTGACAAAAGTACAGCATCAAACAAAAATATGATTTTACTTCATAAAAAATGCAGAAAATGTATAAATACCGTAAAAAAACGCAATTTTTTGCGTTTAAATAGTTGACACAAAGCAACTGCTTAAACTATGTTTTTCATATGAAGATTAATCAAAGGACATGCTCAAATGCTCAGTGAAAGCGAATTATTGGACGAAACTCTAGAGGCAGATTACCTGTTTATGGATGCCTACGATGACGATGAAGATGATGATTTTGATGATGAAGATGAATCATTAGACGAATTTGATGACGATGATTTTGCCGATGAGGATTATGACGACGAAGATTATGACGACGATGATCTAGACGGCTTTGACGAAGAAGATGATGATTTCTTTGACGAAGAAGACGATTTTGATGATTACGACGACTTTAACTAAAGTCATATTACGGGCATCTCTAAAAATCTGTAAAACAGTTTTTTAGGAATGCCTGCGAGTTTTAAGGCGTAAAATTAAACAACTTAAAACATCGTGTTTTCAGCTGGTTCTAAAAGCTTGAGCTTTTGGAACCGCCCATATACTTCAGTCAAAAAGTTTCTCAAAGGAGACAGCGTATTTAACGCTGTCTTTTTTTTGCATCTGAAATTTATGACTGAACAAACAAAATTACATCTGACCGTTCTTATAAGAAGATATTTATTGGTCGTTTCGTTTTAAAAATTTAAAGCCTGCACAAAAGCATACAAAAAAAACAGATGCACAGGCTTCAGAATATTATTTTTATAAAAATTAAAAAAAATGCCACGCAAATTCAATTTTTCAACAGAAAATCAAGTAAAACCAAATAAAAACCGTTAGATTTTTCAAATTCGTGCAGCTGTTTTAAAACTCTAATTCAGGGTTATTTTAAAATATCGCCGCCATGCCAGAGTTTTTCAAGGTCATAGAATTCACGGGCTTCTTTTGACATAAGATGAACTACAATCGGTCCAATATCAACAAGATTCCAGTCATCTCCATCTGGAGTTTTTCTGTTTGGAACATGAATTTCAAGCACATCGTCTGCCTTGACATAATCTTTTATGTATTTATAAAGGCCTTTCCAATGCGTTGCACTGTTAATCGTAACAATTACAAAATAATCAGTCCAACTGTTAAGCTGAGAAACATCAATAACTTTGACATTTTCACCTTTATAATCTTCCATAAGCTGAGCAATTTCCAGAGCTTTTTCTTTCATAGTTTTCATAATCTTTTCTATTCTCCACAAAAAGGCAGCAGTACACAAGATGCGCCTTTTAATCAGTACTTTTGGGCTTCTCCAAAAACGGCAGTTTCTGCAATTTTTGACGATGTCCTTTATAAAATTGCCAGAAACTGAATTTCCGGCAATTCACAGAACCAACACATTCCGCCATAAACAGCAGAATGTTTTCCTTCTTACAGATAAATTTGAGCAGTATTCCGGGCGCTAAAAAATCAGCGCCGCATTTAATGCACTGCAAGCATCAACAGTGCAGAAAAATACAAATTTCAATACAAATATCTGACCTTTTTATCAGCGTACATAACGGCCATCAAAATCTCGGCCAAGAATAATCGTAAAATCAACAAGCGAATCATCGTTTTCAACATTTGCATTGTCTTTTGCGGCATCTTCTGTTTCAATGTTTTTACAGTGAATAATGCCGGCAATTGATTCTGCGACTTTTTCATTGCCGATATGATCAATTATAACAGTCTTGTCGTAATCATGATCTGCATTTACAGTAGACAAAACATCATAACCGTAACTTTGCAAAAGACTGCCTGTGTTGCGCGCAAGCCCCTGTTGAGAAGTTCCGTTTTGAATTTCAAGAACATAAACACGGGCATAAGCATTTCCACCAGTTGAAGCAATGGAAATCATTGTCTGTTTAAATACTTCCTGAATAAGCTGACCGTCATATGACGGGAAAAGCAATGTCTGGCCGTCAACTTCGCGGCGTTTACCGCTTATTGTCTGCGGAACAAGACGCTCAGAATCAATCGCAGAAACAAGCGAAATAAGCTTATAAAGAGCTTTATTATCAATATTCGCTTTCATATAGCGTGTTACAACAGGAAATACATTTTTATTCAGTACGAATGTTGATTTTTTATTCAATGCATGAAGAAACGCAACCATAACATTTTTCATGCGGTCCTGAACATCGTCTGCAAGTTCATCCGGTGTCGAAAAAGACAAATAAGAAACCATTTTTTCACCGTCAAGATCCACAGAACCAGACGGCAAAATGTGCCGAACATCATCATTTACAACATCTATAGGATAAGGCACAAATACATTAAGCCCGCCGAGCAAATCTGTTAATACAGAAAATTGATCGACATTCATCTCTATTGTAAAAGGAATTTCGATTCCCGTAAGATTTTCTATTTCTTTTTTATAAACTTCAATGCCTTTTTCGCGATAAACTGCATCAATACGGTCAACACGATCAAGTGATTTAATGATCAAGCCCGTGTCACCCGGAATGTTAAACAGAGCACCTCGTTCAGACTCTGGATAATAAATCAAAACATCTGTAAAAAGCGGACTGCCGTCTTTTTGAAGCACAAAAAGCACATTTAAAAGCTGGTTGTTTTCAAGAACACTTGCAATCGGATCAGTCTGCAAAGCAAAAAACAGCACAACTACCAGTGCAATAAGAACTATCAGAATGCCAATTATGAATAAATAACCTTTTTCGTGACGCGACTCCATCAAAAAAAACCTCCCACAAGTACTTTTAGTCAAATTAACCGACAAGAGATTCTAAAAACTCTTGTGAAGCTGGTGCAACATCTTTACCGCGTTTCGTAAGATAAGCTATGTTTTCAGAAAGCACAAAAACGACAAGCTCATCAAGCCCAAGATTTTCAATTTTTTTCAAATAAGCTTCTGTAACATGCTCGCGGGCAGGTTCCGTTTTGTCTGCAACAAACAGAACTTTTGCCAGCGCACCCATGCCGGCTTTGCCAAAAATATGGTTTCTTACAGCTTCTATTATTTCTTCATCGGTTATGCCAAACTGTTCTGTTAAAAAAACAGCTGCGGCCCTGCCATGCAGCAGAGAAATCTTTGTACGTTCAATCGGCGAAACAACTGCGCCGTCTTTTATTGCAAGCGAAACAAGATCCAGTTTTGAAAATTCCTTGCAGATATCATGAGCAATGCCTGCAAGATAACCTTTGCGTGCATCTAAACCGAACCGTCTGCAAAGTTTTTCGCATGTTTCTGCCGTTCTAACAGAATGCTCAAAACGATACTGCGATTCATGCTGCTGTGCATACTGACGCACAGCAGTTATTAAACAGTCTGTATCGGTCTGAACTGTCTCTATATTTTCAGTTTTCATACAAATGCCTCTCGTTAATATAACGGTAAACACTGTTTGGAACAAGATAACGATAGCTTCTGCCCTGTATAATTTTCTGCCTGATTTCAGACGATGAAACAGAAATTACATCATTCAAAATAGTTTTATGCTTATACGGAAAATCGAGCCTTGTTACGTCAGAACAATTTCTGCAGGCAAGGATCAAGTCTGCTTCTTCAGGAATCTGTTCTGCGCAATGCCAGCTTGAAAAACCGGCTGCAAGATCATCACCAATTATAAAACCGATTTTGCCTTCAAGTTCATTTTTATAAACATTTTTAAGCATTTTCAGCGTATCAATCGTGTAAGAAACACCGCCCCTTTTAATTTCACAATCACTCAAGTCAAAAAAAGGATTTTCTGAAACTGCAAGCGAAACCATATTAAGGCGGTCTTCGTCTGAAGCACCAGAAGCAAGCTGTTTATGCGGCGGCACGTGCACAGGTATAAAAAGAATTTTGTCATAACCAAACGTAATACGCACGTCTTCTGCAAGTGCCAGATGACCAATGTGCGGCGGGTTAAACGAACCACCTAAAACAGCAAGCTTCATTTTTATTCCTGCCCTGGATACTGAACTTCCATGCTGTCGCAGACTGAACGACCTGCCATAAATGCACTCTTTGCAGCAGGAGCTTCTGCTTTTTTCTGTTCAGTCTTTTCTTCAACTGCATCTACAAGAGCAATAACAGCCTTTCTGACATCGTTCATACCTTTTCTTGCAAAAACAGACATGCCAAGGACAGTTTCGCCTTTCAGCTCTTTTCTGATTTTTTCAAAGCGTTCTGAAGCACCTTCTATATCTAGCTTGTTGCAGAGAACAATACGCGGCTTTCCGGCAAGTTCCTTCGAAAAATTCTTAAGCTCAAGCTTTAATTTTTCAAATGCCTCAAAACATTCATCATCTGAACAGTCAATAATAAAGGCAAGACCGGCTGTTCTTGAAATATGCTTTAGAAATTTGAAACCAAGTCCCGCACCTTCAGAAGCGCCTTCAATAATTCCCGGAATATCAGCAATGATTATGTCACGTTCATTATCAACATGAAGTACACCAAGATTTGGAATTTTTGTAGTAAAAGGATATGGCGCAATTTTTGGACGTGCATTCGTAAAAAAATCAAGCAGAGAAGATTTTCCGGCATTTGGAAAACCTACAAGTCCAATATCTGCCATAATATTCAGCTCAACAGAAAGCATGCGCGATTCGCCAGGTTTTCCTTCGTGAGCATATTGCGGCGCCTGATTTGTAGAAGTTTTAAAATGACAGTTTCCCCAGCCGCCTTTGCCGCCTTCAAGGAAAACAAATCTTTCGTCCTCGCTCTCTGTTGTAAATTCCCTGATTACCGTGCCTGTTTTGGCATCTTTAATAATTGAACCTGGCGGAAGAGGAATTACGATATCTTCGCCGTCCCTTCCAAACCGGTTGCGGCCTTCTCCGTCGCCGCCATTTCGTGCCTTAAACTGCTGCTTATAGCGCAAATGGGCCAAAGTGCGCAGATTGCGCTTTACAACAAAAACAACATCTCCGCCACGACCGCCGTCGCCGCCGGCAGGTCCACCATGAGGCACATATTTTTCCCGTCTGAATGCAATACAGCCATTGCCGCCTTTGCCGGAAATAACTTCAATAATTGCTTCATCTGCAAATTTTATCACGTTACACTACCTAAAAAAAATACCCGCACTAAGCACAGCAATGCCTAATTCGGGTATCATCTGCGAGAAATCGCAAAACTAAAACAAACGCACAAGTCCACCATCAAGATGGAAAAAATTAGTTAGCTTTTGCTTCAACAGAAGCGAGCTTTCTGCCTTTGCGTTCATGGAACACTACTTTTCCGTCTGCAGTTGCAAACAAAGTATCATCTTTACCACGGCCAACATTTACGCCTGGATGAATTTTTGTTCCTCTCTGGCGAACAATGATTGTACCAGCAGTTACTTCTGTTCCGCCATAAGATTTGATACCAAGATATTTTGGGTTTGAATCGCGGCCGTTTTTAGCACCGCTTCCGCCTTTTTTGCGTCCCATTTTATGCCTCCACTGCTATTTAACTGTTTTAACCCGCAATTTTAGATATTTGGGATACTCTGCAGCTATAATTTCTAAACCTTTCTGCAGATAATCTGCCGCAAACACCAAGCGTTCCACAAAAGCGGAACTCATTTCAGTAGCACGGAATGCGAGCTGCCCGTGTTCCGAAGAATCGCAAGTAACAAGCGGTTCTGCTGAATCAGTTGACTGAAGAACAGCAACTGTCGTACGCACAACTGTCGAAACTGCTGCACAGACGATATCCGCTCCTTTCGGTGCAAACTCAGCATGACCAGACACTTCGCAACTTGCAAAAGCACCGTCACTGCGTTTACACAGAACAGCGGTTATCACCAGTTTTCACCATTAGGCAACAACGATGTCTTCAACAGTTACGCGTGTGTACTGCTGACGATGACCGATTGTGCGGTGATAGTCCTTCTTACTCTTGTATTTGAACACGAGTACTTTGTCGTCTTTGAAAGTATCTTCTACTTTTACGGTAACTTTTGCACCAGCAACATAAGGAGCACCAACACTAACTTTTCCGTCGTTATTTACAAAAACAACTGTATCAATTGTAACAGTAGAACCAGCTTCTGCGTCGATCTTATCAACTGTCAACACAGCGCCTTTTTCAGCCTTATACTGTTTACCTTTGTACTCAACCAATGCGTACATATTTCTACCTCTAAACGTTATAGTTCGTCACTCCGGCACAATAACGGGGAAGCGCCGGAGATTCTTTCCAAAATACAGAAAATACTTGCAAAACGAGCAAGATTTCGCAAGTGCTTCAGATTACAATATTTTGGGCTAGTACGTCAATACAAAAGCCCTACATGACCTCCAAAAATGGAATAAGAATGAGTTTCATTCCATTTTCGAGCACAGTTTTTACACAGCGGACAAGAGCAAGACGTGCTTCCGTCAAAGCTGCATTGTCAATTCCGAGAATCGGACAGTCGTGATAAAACGAACCGAAAAGCTTTGCAACTTCATAAAGAAGTGCAGCAATCTCTGAAGGATCAAGATTTTCAGCAGCCCGTTTCAAAGTTTCAGGATATTCACCGAGAGCCTTGATAAGTGCCCATTCTGCAGGATGTGTCAAAAGTGAAAAATCAACACTGTTGCTTAATTTTACGCCGGAACTTTCAGTCTTGCGCAGAATTGAACAGATGCGTGCACCCATATACTGAAGATACGGGCCTGTATTTCCATTAAAAGAAAGCGATTCTTTCGGATTGAACATCATGTCTTTTGCTGGAGTTGCCTGCAAAAGGAAATAATGAAGTGCACCAAGTGCAATGTTTTCTGCAACTGCTGCAGCATCACCTACAGCATCTTCGCGACCTTTTGAAGAAATCTCTTCAAGTGCACCGTCGCGGAGCTGGTTGATAAGATCATCTGCATCAACGACAGTTCCTTCGCGGCTTTTCATTTTGCCTTCAGGCAGATTTACCATTCCATAAGAAAGATGATAAAGCTGGTCAGACCATTCAAAGCCAAGTTTCTTTAAGATATAGAACAGAACCTTAAAGTGATAATTCTGCTCGTTTCCGACAACGTAAACAAGCTGATTAAACGGCCAGTCACCATGACGGCTTACAGCTGTTCCGATATCCTGTGTTATATAAACAGATGTTCCGTCTTTGCGGAGCAGAACTTTCTGCTGGTCTTCGCCGTCTTTATTTTTTCCGACAACTTCAGAAACATCAATGCGGACTGAGCCGTCTTCGGCTTTAAAGAAAATGCCGTCAGAAAGACCTTTTTGAATGAGCTCTTTTCCTTTAAGATATGTTTCACTTTCGTAATAAAATTTATCAAACGAAACGCCAGTGCGCTTATAAGTCTGCATAATGCCGTTTACAGCCCATTCATTCATCTGTTTCCACAATTTATGAATGTCAGCATTACCTTTTTCCCACTCAACGAGCATATTCTGTGCTTCGTTTTCAGCTTTTTCGCCGTTTTCCTTGCGGTACTTCTCGAATTCAACATAACAGTCACCAACAAATCTGTCGCTCTTTACGCCAAGCTGTTCCGGTGTCTGACCTTCATGAAAAAGCTGATAAGCACGCATTGATTTACAGATGTGAACACCGCGGTTATTGATGATGTTTACCTTGAAAACATCTGCACCGGCTGCTTTTAAGATGCGCGAAACAGATTCACCCAAAGCATCGTTTCGAAGATGTCCAAGATGAAGCGGTTTATTTGTATTGGGGCTTGAAAATTCAATCATTACACGGCGACCGTCAAGCGGTTTTTTGCCAGATGCATCAAAAGAACCATATGATTCGCCCTGAGAAAGAATTGCCTCTAAAGTTGCACGGGCAATATCGCCTTTTACAAGCTTAACATTGACATATGGTCCAACTGCAGCAAAAGCACCTGTTTTTTCTGCTGTTGCTTTTAAATCAGCATCTTCATTCAGAAGTTTTGCAACTTCCTGTGCAATTACAGGCGGAGCAATGCGCAGGACGCGCGCAAACGGAAACATTGGGAAACCAACATCGCCCATTTCTGGGTTTGGTGGCACTTCGGCAGTAATAGATTCAGCAGCAACATCTGGAGAATCAACATTTTTTGTCTTTTTAAGTAAATTAACTGCCGCCGCAATCAGCGCGCGGCTTTCTTGTTTTAAATCAGCCATGGGCACATCATAGCAAAAAGCAAGTTTTTTGTATACAAGGGTTTTTTAATGCTTGAAAGTGCCGGAACTAATAAGGGAAAGAACAAACCCCTACTCGGGGTTTTCACATTAACTGTTTCACATACTTTGGTTCGGTTCGGCGAAAGGCTATCGGCGTCAGCCGATAGCCGGGCACCGCCAAAAGCTTTCGGCAGCCTTTGAAAACTGCAGATTATTTACATTATTTGGTGTGTTCTTCGCAGCAAAAGTTGAAACAATTTTTTTTAACTGGTTCAAGTCAACAAGCTGTACAAGTTATGCGAGTTTTGTTTTTGAAATTATTTGCAAATCAGAACAGGCGCATGAATGCATGAAAAATATCTACATAAAAATTGCCGCCTAATTTTCGGAGCAACTGAAACGGCATGTTTGGCGCACCAAAGAACGGACGCAATGTCCATGCAAGCTGCGTTCCAACAAAAGAGTATAAAATCATCCAGAAAAGAAGAATTTTATTTCTGGTACTCACAGCCTCAAGCGAAGGTTTTTCAACAGATTCTTTCAAATCAATTGCCACAATCATCTTATAGAAAAAACTTATTCCTACAATGCCAGACACAGAAAAGAAAAGAACATTAAGCAACTTAAAGAAGATATAATTTCTGCTTGTCAAAAGAAAAAACAACGTTACAGGCGCAAATGCAAGAAGTATAATGCTCATAACACAAACTGCAGTCAGCATATAAGTAAGGCTTTTAGGAAACGTTGTTTTTGACCCAAACAGACTGTAAAAAATAAAAAACGTAGGAAAACATATAAGTGTAGTTGCAAGATAAAGCAACGGCAGCTTTATCAATGATGAAATTGACTGGGCAAAACTGTTTGACAGCCCCATAATAAAACCATAGGATGCAAATCCAATCAGACTTATTACAAGCAGATTAATCAATTTTCTTTTAATCTCAACACCATCTGCAATTTCATTAATGAATTTTTCTCTGTTTTGAAGCAGTTCAATAACAGTATTTATCATTTTTCTCTCCTATAACAGCCAAAGCTAAAACTTTGACTTTTCACATTGTTTTTTTCGTACATTCTTGAGTAACCAAGAATATGCAAATAATAAAAAAGCTTGCAACACAAACTTCAAATAAAAGCCTGCCCGCTTTCATCAGTTTTTATCTTTTATCTCATCTGGCAGCAGAAACGCTGCCATTACTGTAAATTTTTTGAGACGTTCTTCTAATGGAACAGAATCTGCAAGACCGGCAGTTTCGCGGCGATGAGAACCGAGCTGTTCTGAACAGCACGTACATTCTAAAGCCGATGCAATATTTTCTGCAGGAACACCAGCATCAAGCAGCAGTTTTAAGTTTGCAGCTTCAAGCGACAGATGAAAACCAAATTTTTCATCAGCTTCTTCTGAAACAATACAGCTGTTTCCAAAATTTTTTCTAAAATAATCTGCTCTTTCTGCATCAACCGTATAGCAGCAGCTTTTTATATGCGGACCGATAACTGCGCAAAAACCTTCTGCATCTGCACCATAAACTTTAGATGCTTCTGCCAAAACTTCTTTTACAATGCCAGTGCCTTTCCAGCCAGAATGAACCATGGCAAAAACGCCTTTTTGAGGATGATATAAATAAACCGGCACACAGTCCGCAACAGTTACAGATGGCACAAACAGCCTGTTTGATGTTAAAACAGCATCTCCTGTTGAACAAAACTGAGCAAAACTGCTGAATTCTTCAAAACTGTCAACACAGAACACTTTTTTTGAATGAATCAATTCAGGTGCAAGAATGTGCAGGCAGTTTTTGCTTTCAACAGCAGAGGAAATTTTAAGCTTTTCAAAAAATTGTATGCGTGTTTCGTTTTGTTCATTCCAGCGGAAGCGCATTGAACCTGCACTTTTCAACGACAGACAGCACAAAGGAGATTTTTCAATTATTTTGCCAGACTGCACAAAAGGAAAACATACAGCAAGAACAGTGCCGTCTTTGTCTTTAAGCAGCGGTTCTGATTTTAATGCAGAAAACCTGAAAGGGAAATTTTGTGCGCTCATTGATTTTCGAATAATTCCAGTTCTTTAAGGCAGCTTTCCGCATCATTTAAAGTATCATGAATTTCTGCAAGCTGCTGCCGGAAACGCTGATTCTGTCTGCCGCCTATTGCTGCAATATTGTTGATTGAATCATATTTTCCAACTCTGTTTTCTGAAACGACTCCCATAAGCACGTTTGTAATAGAAATCACAGCTTTTGTAAAACGCATTGAAATTCCAGATGCTTCAGAATATGCAGACTGCAGCGCAGACTCAAGCCGCGAATGCATTTTTATCGAATGGTCTTCTGAAGTTTTCGCATTTTCAAAAAACTGACCGAATTCTCCAGCAGGAGACAGTTTCTGGGCAAACGCACTGACATCTGTAGCAAGATGAACAAATTCATTGAAAGCTTCCACAAATTCAACGCGGTTTTCGCGCTGTTTAAAATCGCCGTCAACAACAAGGATTTTCAGCATTTTGCTGATTTCATCAAAAATGGTGTCATAAAAAGCATACAGAAATCCCATTGACTGATTTTTTGGAAAATTCAATTCGCACCATGATTCTTCCCATGGTCTATACGGAAGTTCCGGAAGTTTCATGCAGCGGAGCATTGTAAAAATCTTCTGCTCAACAATCTGGCGTTTTTTTGATTTGAGCCATTCTGCCCAGCGTGCATCAAAAAGCTTGCGCCATTCTGCTTTATATTTAATAAACCAGTCTTCTGCTCCTTCAGGCTGTGCAGCAGTCCAAGTTGCAGATTTAAAAGCAATGCATGCAAGTTTTCTAATTGGAATTGTCCGCAGGAATTTTTTGATGACACCAATTTTATTGATGCTTCGTGACACATATTCTGTAGTTAAAGCATCAACATCAGTTTTTTCCTGTTCAATCTGACTTTGAGAAGAAAAAAGACACAAAGCCTGCAAGACTTCTGTAGAAACATTTTTTGCATTGCAGAGCACCCTGCAAAACTGTGCAAGATCGTTGCGGATTAAATTGAGCTGTGCAACATAGCCACCGCCAGCTGCAGGCAGAAAACGTGCAAGCATTTTTTCAAAAGGCAGACGCACAAACTGACGCAGCCAGTCAATGTTAATTACAGTCTGATAAAATGAACTTCGCTGTGCAGAAGTTATTTCCTGAAAAACTTCTTCCATGCGGCGAATTAAAGAAAGTCTTGTTTCCGGTTCCGGCGGTTTATCATCACCCAAAAGAAAAGGATCTATTTCACGTTGAATATATGAATAATAATCCGGCAGGACAAGCGAACTTAAAAAAACATAAAAACGCCCCGGATCTTCTTCATACAAATCAATCGAAGCTTTGAAAAAATCAGCGACATCTTTCAGCGAACGAACCTGTTCATAAAAAACACCACCCACCATTCCCTTTTTATACAGCAGAAGTCCAGGATTAGTTTTTTCAATTTGACGGGCAATGCGCCCGATAACCATATCATTATAAAGATGAGAAATATCAATGCCAGAAAAAAGAGACTTTAAAAAAAGCCAGAATTTAACCACAACCGATTCTGACTTCATTTGTGTTTGAATGTCTAAATCAGAAGTATTTTCCTGAGGATCTAAAGGAGATGCAATTGTCTGGTCTTCAGCACTTATTGACGCGCATAATTTATCATAAAGACACATGCGCTCAGCATGTGACATATCAAGTACCATACGGTCAAAAGAATCCATTTTTTCCATGCAGTTATTGTAAAGCAGGTATTTTTTAAGGTCAAGGCTGAATAAAAAATAAAGTTCAATTTAAAACTATAACACATTGAGAAATGACAGAAAGATAAAAATACGGTTGCAGATTTTCAGTAAACAGGAAAAGTGATAAAAAAAAGCTTCTGAACACCAGAAGCATCATTCAAAAGCGGTCCCTACGGGAATCGAACCCGTCTTTCGACCTTGAGAGGGTCACGTCCTAGCCGATAGACGAAGGGACCAATATATAAAAAAAGCTGAACCTAAAGGCTCAGCTTTAGTTCCCCAAGGAGGGTTCGAACCCCCACAATCAGAACCAGAATCTGAGGTGCTACCATTACACAATCGGGGAATGTGGAACGAGTAATAAGCTACATTATATTGCAAAAAATGTCAATAGATTTTATTTTTTTATTTTCTTTTTTTCCTTTAAGATTATCATATTCTTATGGCTGCATTCCAAACAGAACTTTTAAAGCTTTTGCAAGCTGCAAAATAACATATAATAAAACAGCATACGAACATGCATTAAAAAACCAGCAGAATGATATTTATCTTAAACAAAAAACTGTCTCTGAATCTTATAATTAAAAATAAAAGAACCCCATACAGAAGAATACTTACAAGCGGATGAAGCACGTCTCCAATAAAGTAAAAGATCCATGAATTACACTGAAAAAATTCAAGAAAACTTTGGTCCTTTATTGCAAAAATAATTCCAGCAAGAAAACAAACAGAAAAAAAAGACCAGTACTGATAAGTTAACTATTTTGGTAATTTTGATTTGCGTACAATCCATCTTATGATCCTTTAGATTTTTCAGAATCAACCAAGAATATTTATATTCTGAAAACAGCACCTGTTTTTCATAAAAAATTGTTTTGGAGCTATACCGAACTTTTTGCTTTCTATTTTTGCTTTTACAAAACTGCAGCCGCCATTTTTTAACCGCAGACTTCAGCAAGAATTTTTAAGACCACTGAAAAGCATATTACATTACGCAGCTGTTTTTTTCCGCATTTTGAAATCTGCCAGAAAAAAAGAACACATACTGCTCAATCCGATTCATCATACTGGAACATTCTCTAAAAGCAAAACCTGCAATGCTGCATTATGCCTTTGCGCTGCTGTATCTGAAAACAGCAGGTTTATTCTGTAATTTCTTCTGGTTTTTCTAAATAATTGTATTGGTTTAAGGCTTTTTCAATTTGTTTCTGCTGCATTTTTATGCTTATAAAATTTGCCGCAACCATTGCACCGAACATAAAAAACAGCAGCGATATTGCGCCGTAAATCATGCACTTCAGTTTTGCCTTGTTTTTCAGGTTTTTTATAAAATTTGTCAGGGCAAGAACAAAACCAGCGCAAAATAAAATTACAAAAATACTTATAAAAATAATAAACTGCACCTTTGCCCCGGAAGAAACATAAATTGTCGTAGGTCCGTCTGCGCCACCAATTATTTCAATTGCTTTGTCTGATAATAAATTTTTCATATTCCTTCTGTTTTATTCTGGCTTTTTTAAGCTGCTTCAAGCATTCAATTTTTCAGCTGATTTTAACAAAAAACAGCCCTGGACTTTTCAATTGCAAAAAGAGCCGGGGCTGTTTTCAGGCATTTAGCGCCTACAGGCAATTAGATGCCAAAAATTGAAGCATATTCTTTCAAAGCACCTTCAATCTGACCTGCAAGAACTTTTTTAGTAAGAACCTTGCCAAGCTGAACACCTTCCTGGTCAAAACTGTTCAAGTTCCATACAAAACCCTGGAACATAATCTTGTTTTCATAATGAGCAAGCAGTGCACCCAAAGCTTTTGGTGTAAGCTGTTTGCCATAAATCAAGCTTGAAGGTCTTCCACCCGGAAAGTTTTTATTCGGGTTCTCGTCAGATTTTCCGCATGCAAATGCAACAATCTGAGCAGCAAGATTTGCGCAAAGTTTTTTCTGGCTTGTAGAGCCGTCAACAACAACATCTTCACCAGACTGGCTGTCTTTAAAACCGATGAACTGCAAAGGAATAATATCTGTGCCCTGGTGCAGCAGCTGATAGAATGAATG